>QHSL01000017.1 GCA_003220435.1 Candidatus Rokuibacteriota bacterium
CCTTCGATCGTGGTGACCTGCTTGCCCTCGGCCACGCTGACGGGCACGACGCAGGAGCGGACCGCCTTACCCTCGAGGTGCACCGTGCAGGCCCCGCACACGGCGACGCCGCAACCGTACTTGGTGCCGGTCAGGCCGGCTTGCTCGCGGATCGCCCACAGCAGGGGGGTGCTGGGATCGACCTTGAGCTCGAGGGATTTGCCGTTGATCGTCAGGCGCGCCATAGGTTCTTCCCTCCCTGGATCACTGTGCGGTGCTGCGAATATCCGCGATCGGGCCGCCGAAGACAAGCGGATTTGCGACGGCGGCCGTGCTCCTCATCGACCACGGACCCTAGACGCCGGTACGCCAGTCCCAACCCGCCGCCTCCAACTCCAACAGAGCAGCGAAGCGTCCCCGGCTGGCAACGAGCTCGGCGGGTTGTCCTTCCTCGACGATGTACCCCTTATCGAGAACGATGATGCGGTCTGTTTCCAGTGCCGTAGAGAGTCGATGGGCGACCGTCAACACACCGCAGCCCTGTGGTAGCACCGAAACCCGCAGAGCCGCCCGGAAGTTGGCATCGCTGGCGCTATCGTTCGCGGTGGTGGCCTCATCGAAGAGCAGCACCAGCGGCCTCCCGACCAGGGCGCGCGCGAGCGCAAGCAGCTGCTGCTGTCCCGCCGAGAGATGCGTTCCCGTGCCGCCCCCGCTTCCGCTCAGCCCTGTGTGATAGCCCTGCGGCAACGCGCGAATGAAGGCATCCGCTCCGGCGATACGACAGGCCTCGTACACCGCCGCGTCCGATATCGAGGGGTCGTCGAGCGTGAGGTTCTCCATGACCGTGCCGGAGAACAGTTGCACCACCTGCGGCACGACCCCCAGCACTCGGCGGCGCTCCGATTCATCGAGCCGTACCGGGTCGCGCCCGGCGACACGAATGCTCCCGCTCCATGGTTGGTAGAGGCCGGCCACGAGATGCAGCGCGCTCGTCTTGCCAGCCCCGGTGCGTCCCACGAGGGCCACGTGTTCGCCTCGCTTCACCTCGAGCGAAATCCTGTGCAGTACGGGCTGGCCCTCGGCATAGCCGAACTCCACGCGACTCAGCATGATCGGCCGCTGCCCGACCCCAAGCCCGTCGCCCGTGATCACAGGCAAAGTTCCCTCGGGCGACAGCGCGAGTGTGCCGAAGATGCGTTCGGCACCGGCCATGGCCCCTTGCACGGTCTGCCACTCCTCGCCGAGCGCGGTAATCGGCTGGAAGAAGCGCTGCGTGAGAATGAGGAACGCCGTCAGGGTGCCGAGCGAGATGCCGAATGCCGCGAACACGTGCTGCGTCCCGGCCCACAGCAACGCTGCGACCGCGAGCGCCGAGAGGATGGCGGTCATCGGCGTATAGACAGCCGAGAAGAACGACGAACGATTGAAAGCGGCCAGGCCGCGACGGAGTATCTGACGGAACCCGGCCACGAACTCGGGCACGCGGCCGAAGGCCCGAATGACCTCGACGCTGCCGAGATTTTCCTGGAGGCGCGCGTTGATCGCTCCCACGGCCAGGCGGTTCTCCCGCTCGGCCTGCCGCACTCGCACTTGGAGAACCCGTGTGACGAAGGCCAGCGGCGGCACGACCAGAGCGGCGACCAGGCTGAGCGGAACGCTGAGCGCGAGCATCGCCACCGTGATCGCCCCCAACCGTACGAGGTTGGCCAAGAGCAGCGCGACGTTCGAGGAAAAGACGGTGTCGAGCGTTTCGACATCGGCGGTGCAGCGACTGATGACGTCACCCATGGGGACTCGATCGAAGTAGCGCGTCGGCAGTCGTAGCACGTGCGCAAACAGCCGCACGCGCAAAGCACTCAAGACCCCTTGCGCAATCGTGGCCGCGGCGTAGTTATAGAGAAAGGTCATCGCCTGCACCGCGGAGGCAGCGGCCAGGTACAAGAAGGCCAGGAACAGCAATCCATCCGGCTGCCGAGCGATCAGATGGGCGTCGACGATGGTCCGGATGACGAGGGGCGGCGCCAGCTCGAAGGCGGCCGCCGCCAGCACCGACACGGCCACGAGCGCGACTCGGACGCGCCACGGCGGCAACAGGCTGAGGAGGCTTCTCAGCGGAGACCGCGTCTGGTCCTCGACACCGCTTCGCGTGAGCACGAGGCTGCTCATCTCAGCGCTCCGTCCACAATGGTCATCTCGGCCACACGCTGGGCCCGGTAGATCCGCGCATACAGGCCCTCGGATGCCACCAACTCGGCATGCGTTCCGGTCTCCACGATCCTGCCCTCGCCCAGGACCACGACCGCATCCGCATACGGGAAGGCGGCGAGGCGGTGCGAGCAGACCACGATCGTGAGGCGTCGTTCGAGAGGAGCGCCAGGGCCGAACGCGTGACGGAGCGCCGCGACGATGCGGGCCTCCGTGCCGACGTCGACGGCCGAGAACGGATCGTCCAGTACGAGCAGTCCAGGATAGCCGGGCGCAGCCGCCGCGAGGGCGCGCGCCAGACCGACCCGCTGGCGCTGGCCGCCGGAGATGCGTATTCCCAGCTCCCCGATTTCGGTGTCGAGACCGCGCGGGAAAGCGCGTACATCCTCTTCGAGAACGGCGAACCGTATCGCGCGCATCAGGAAGTCGTCGGCGGCGCCGGCACCGTCTGGTGCGAGTGCGACGTTTTCACGCAGCGAGCCCGAGAACAAGAGCGAATTCTGAGGCAGGTAGCCGATCAAGCCTGTGCGCTCAGCATCCGTCGATTCCTCGAGCGGCCGCTCATCGATGAGCACCGTGCCCGACTCCAGCGGATAGATGCCGAGGATCGCCCGTGTCAGCGCACTCTTGCCAGAGCCCACCGGGCCGGTGACGGCGATCAGTGCGCCGGCGGGAACGTCGAGACTGAGGCCGCACAACGCCGGCGCCGTGGCGCCGGGGTACCGAAAGGTCACGTCGCGCAGGGAGAGCGTAGACGGCCCTGTGCGTCGCGTCATCGCACGGACAACTGGACGCGCGGCGCCGGCCAGATGTCCGGCATGAAATGAGGCGCGCGGCGGCTCGCCCTCGACGGCCAAGGCGGGGGCGAGGAGTGGCCGCAACCGCGCATAGGCTGCGGCGCCGCTCTGCAGGGAGTTCACCAGCTGGGGGATCCGATGGCCGCGGTTGACGAACCGTAAGAACAGCTCGAGGTAGGCCACGAACGCGCCCACCGTCATCGCGCCGGCAATGACCCGCTCGCTCCCCTGCCAAACAATCAGCAGGACCCCGCCGGTCATGAGCGTGGTGTAGACGGGCTGCAGACCACCCTTGAGCCGGATGACGCTCAGATTGCGCTCGGCAAACCGCCGGGAGAGCGCCGCCACTCGTTCCACGGAGGCGGTGGCGCGCCCGAACAGGCGCAGCACCCGGATGCCGGCCAGGTGCTCTTGAATCGCCGACGTGAGATCGGCGATCGCTTCCCGCGCCCTGGTCGTGCGACCCGCCACCCAGCGCCCCGTGGCATGCGCCAGGATCATTGCGAGGGGCACCGGCGAGAGCGCCAGCAGCGTGAGGCTCGGGTCGATGACGAGCATGGTCACCACGAAGGACAGCGAGAAGAGCACGGTGTCCCAGATCTCGATGGTGAATTCTCGTACGCCGACGCCCAGCACCTCGACGTCGCCGACGATGCGGGCCATCAGGTCGCCCAACGGCGTCCGTTGCAGATCCGCCATGGGCCACGCCAGCACTCCGCGGAACGCATCCGCTCGAACGTTCGCGCGGATCCTCGCGTTGGCGGTCATGAGCCACCAGCGTTTGGCGATGCGCGGCACCTCGGTCAGCAGCGTGCCGCCGATGAATGCCAGCGCCGCCCAGCCGACATCGGCGGCCGTGGCTTCGCCCCGCTCCAGGGCCAGCGCTCGGTCAATCGCACGGCCAAGAAGGATCGCCGGCAGGACGACGGCGGTATTCATGATGATGCCGGCCACGGATCCCAGGACGAGCTGGCCCGCCACCTGCCGGAAGTACAGCCGCATCTCCCAGAGAAAGGCAAACATCAGGCCGATCTCGTCCTCCTCCTATTTCACGAACACCCACGCGGGTTTGAGCAGCGGGAACGCGACGAGCCCGATGATCGCTGTGGCGGCCACGAGCAGGGGATTGCTGACCTTCCAGCGGAACAAGACCACGAGGCTCCCGAGCGCGACGAGCGCGGTGAGCCAGTCGCCGATCGCGATCTTTCCGAGCAAGACGCAGGCACCGAGGATCGTGCCGATCGCGGCGGCGTAGGCGCCCTTGATGAACCCCTGCACATGGGTGTTCGTCCGGTATCGGACGAGGATCGGCGCCACGATCAGGACCAGCAGAAACGATGGCAGGAAGATCCCGATCGTCGACACGAGTGAGCCCCAGAAGCCGTCGAGGAGGGAGCCGTGGAGACGGGCGGCGACGAGGTAGCCGACGAAGGTCGCGGTGATCACGACGGGCCCGGGACTGATCATGCCCATCGCGACGGCGACGAGGAATTCCCGCTCGCTGAGCCAGCCCGTTTGCTGCACGAGACCCTTCTCGAGGAACGGCACGATGACGAGACCGCTCCCGAAGGTGAGCGAGCCGGCCTTCAGGAAGAAGGCGAGCAGCTTGCCGAGGAGCTCGCCCAGCGTGGCCGGGGCGGCGGCGGCCGCCACGAGCGGCACGCCGAGCAGGACCGATCGCGTGGTGGACACGCCCGCGCGCGCACGAACGATGAAGCCGTAGTAGATGACGCCCACGAAGCCGCAGCCGATGAAGACCAAGGCCACTTCGGCTTGCACCGCGACGGTGATGGCGAACGCGGCGGCCGCGAGCACCCACTCCAGCCAGTCCTTCATCCCGAGCTTGGTGAGCCGGTAGCAGGAGTGCAGGATCAACGCGATCACGGCCGGACTCACGCCGTAGAAGATCGCGGTGACCCAAGGCAGCCCGCCGAAGTGCACGTACAGCGCGCCCATGGTCGCGACGATGACGAAGTTCGGCAGGATGAACGCCCATCCTCCGGCCCAGGCGCCCCAGAAGCCGCCCCGAATGTACGAGATCCAGATGCCGACCTGGATCGCGAGCGGACCCGGCAGCGACTGGCAGACGGCGATGCCCTCGCGCATCTCCTCCTTGCTGAGCCACTTCTTGTCGGCCACCAGCTCGCGCTCCATCTGGCCCACGAGCGCGACCGGACCGCCGAAGCCAAGGACCCCGAGGCGCAAGTAATACCGGACGAGATCGCGGATCGGCACGCGTTCCGTTGTCTTCTCCGCTTCCATCGCTGGTCCTCCCGGGTTGCGGGGGAGTGTAATCCTTGACGGAGCGTGTAGCAAGCGTTACGTTGACCTCGATGCGCTGGCTGACGCTGCTCACGAGCCTGCCGCGCACGCCGACCCGGCACCGCGTCGGCGTCTGGCGCAAGCTCCAGCGGATGGGCGCGGTCCGGCTGCGGAGCGCCGGCTGGATCCTGCCCGAAACTCCGGAGACTACGGAGCTGTTCCAGTGGCTCGTGCAAGAAATTCAATCGTTCCGCGGCGAGGCCACGTTGCTGCGCGTCGATCGGATCGAACCGATGACCGACGACGAGATCGCCGGCCTCTTCCACAACGCCCGGGGCGTCGAGTATCAGGCGGTGGTGCAGGGCTGCCGGGACATCCTCCGGCACCTCGATCGCTACCAGCCGAGCCACCGCCGAGCGATCCCACAGCTCCGTAGCGAGCTCGATGGTCTGAGGCGTGAGCTGGACCGCGTCCAGTCCATCGATTACATGAGGGCGCCAGCCGGGGAGCGCGCTCGCACCCTGTGGGAGACGACGGCCAAGCGGCTGCGCGCCGCGGAGACGCACCCGCGCGCAACGAGCGGGCGGCACCGAACGTCGCTGCCGCCCCGCGGCAGCACGTGGGTCACGCGGCCGCGACCCCACATCGACCGCATCGCCTCCGCCTGGCTCATCAAGCGCTTCTGCGATCTGGAAGCAAAGTTTGCCTTTGCCGACGCGGCCGACGCCGCCCGCAAGGGAATCCCGTTTGATGTTCTCGGTGCGGACTTCGGCCATCACGGCGAGGACTGCACGTTCGAGACCCTGGCCAAGCGGTTCCGCGTCAAGGATCGACGGGTCACGGCGATTGCCGAGATCGTGCACGAGGCGGACCTGCACGACGGCAAGTTCACCCGCAACGAGGCCCCGGGCGTGGACCTGGCGATCAACGGCCTCGTGGAGGCCACGCCGGACGATCACGAGCTGCTCGAGCGCGGGATGGCGATCTTCGATGGGCTCTACACGGTGTTGAAGCAGAAGACGTAGCACATCCATCACGTCGTAACCACTGGAGAAGAAACAATGAGAAAAATGACGATCGCGCTGGCGTTCCTCGTGGCGTGGTTCTTCGCCGTGCCAACCGGATGGGCCCAGAACTATGGCGACAAGGAGCACGCCGAGCTGGCGAAAGGCATGAAGGACGCGAAGATCTCGCTGCAGCGCGGACTGGCGGCGAGCGCCAAGGAAGGCAAGCCCATCTCGGCGAAGTACGAGATGGAAGAGGGCAAGCTCCAGCTCTCCGTCTACACGATGAAGGGCGACAACTTTTCCGAGGTGATTGTCGATCACAAAAGCGGAAAGGTCGCCAAGGCGGAGCCGATCACGCATGGCGACGACCTGACGGCGGCCAAGGCGCAGAGCGAGGCCATGGCGAAGGCCAAGCGCTCGCTCGACACCGCAGCGGCGGAGGCGGTGAAGGAGAACAAGGGCTACCGCGCGGTCAGCGTCATGCCGAGTCTGAAGGACGGTCAGCCCGTCGCCGACGTCACGCTGATCAAGGGCACGGAGTGGAAGACGGTTTCCGAGAAGCTCGATTGAAGGCAGGCGCGCCAGCGGAGAGCACATCCATGAATCTCACGCGACGAGCGATGTTCAAAACTACGGTGGCGGCGCTCGTGGCGGGCGCGTGGCGGCCCCGATTTCGCGCGGCGGACGCTGGGGAGGAGCTCAAAGTGCCGGACAACGCCCCGACTGACAAGTTCGACTTCGAGGCGAAAGGGATCGAAGGCTGGACCACGGTGGGCGGGCAGTGGGCGGTGGAAGAGATGGCCGGCGCGCCGAGCGGCAAGAAGGTGCTCGTCCAGCGAGCAACGAGAAACCAATTCAATGTGATCGTCGCGCCAACGGGCCCGTATACCAATGTCGACGTATCGCTGAAGTTCAAGCCGATCTCCGGACAAGAAGACGCCTCCGGCGGCGTCGTGTTCCGCTTCACCGATAGCAAGTACTACGTCGTGAGGGCCAACGCGCTCGAGGACAATTTCCGGCTGTACTACTACGACCGGGGCCGCCGTCAGCTCGCGACGGCCAGCGTGAAGCCCCCGGCACTCGGTGAGTGGCACACGGTCCGGGTCGTGGCCGTTGGCGATCACATCCAGGCGTGGCTCAACGGCACGCTGTACCTCGATCACCGTGACCCACGGTTCAAGTCCGGCCGCGTCGGCCTGTGGACGAAGGCCGATTCCATCACGGCCTTCGATGACCTCACCATCCGCGGCGTCACGGGCGGCGGTGGATAGAGAGGGTTGAACATGACGTATGCCATCAAGCCATTGAACTGCGACCCGAAAAAACTCAACGGGTTGTCCGAGCAGCTGATCGTCAGCCACTGGGAGAACAACTACAGCGGCGCCGTGAAGCGCCTGAACGCCATCGCGGCGCAGCTTGCCGACCTCGACTTCGCGAAGGCGCCAGTGTTCGTGATCAACGGGCTCAAGCGCGAAGAGCTCATCGCAATGAATTCGATGATCCTCCACGAGCAGTACTTCGACGGCCTCGGCGCCGACGGCGAAGCCGATCGCGCGCTGCGCGAGGCCCTCGCACGCGACTTCGGGAGCATTGACCGGTGGCGGACCGAATTCGTCGCCATGGGCAAGGCGATGGGCGGCGGCTCGGGATGGGTGCTCCTCACCTACTCGCACCGCGACCGCAAACTGGTGAACCAGTGGGCGGCCGACCACACGCATAGCGTGGCGGGCGCGACGCCGATCCTGGCGCTCGACATGTACGAGCACTCGTACCACCTGGACTACGGCGCTGCGGCGGCGAAGTACGTCGACGCGTTCATGGAGAACATCAACTGGACGAACGTGGCCCGGCTCCATCGGGCGCACGCGCGATGAAAGGGAGGAACGGCCCCATGAAATCCCAGGCATTGAAGCACACGATTGTTCTTCTCGGGCTGGTCGCGATCGTTGCCGCGCCGGTCACGGCGCGCGCCGCCGATCCCGACTGGAAGATGGTGGAGCAGGCACTGGGCAAGTCGGGCCAGCTCCAGGCGGGCGACGTCTTCCGCATCGGCATGCCTCGAACTGATCTCGCGGTCAGCGTGAAGGGTGTTCCCGTCAAGGCTGGGTTCGCGCTCGGATCGTACGCGGCGTTCAAGCAGGTGGGGGATCGCGCCATGGTCATGGGCGATCTCGTCCTCCTCGATCAGGAGGTGCCGGCCGTCATGTCCGGCCTCCTGAGCGGTGGTCTCGAGGTCACCGCCGTGCATAACCATCTCAACGAGATGTCGCCCCACGTGATGTACATGCACTACGAGGGGCACGGGGACGCCGTGCAGATGGCGAAAGCGCTGCGGCAAGCGCTGTCCGCCAGCGCAACTCCGTTGGGGACCGGCGGAGCACCTCCGGCGGCAGCTTCCCAAGGCCCTGGACTGGACACAAAGCAAATCGAGCAAGCCCTCGGCCGCCCGGGCCGGGAGGTCGGGGCCGGCGTCTTCCAGGTGACGGTGCCGCGCGCCGAATCGATCACCGAGATGGGGCAGCCATTGCTGCCCGCCATGGGCGTGGTGACGGTGATGAACTTTCAGCCGACCGCGGATGGCAAGGCAGCGATCACCGGGGACTTTGTGCTCCTCGACAAGGAGGTGAACGCTGTGGCCCGGACCCTTCGGCAGCACGGCATCGACGTGACGGCGCTGCATAACCACGGGCTCATGGACACGCCGCGCCTCTTCTACATGCACTTCTGGGGCAACGACGACGCCGTGAAGCTCGCCCGTGCGCTGAGAGCAGCGCTCGACCAGACTAATAGCCAGAAGTAGTCGACAGGAGTCGACAGAGCCGACATGACACCTTTCGTCACACTGGTGCTGGCTGGCTTCCTGGCTCGCTTCGGGTATCAGATGGCCCGGAGCCCGGTGCTCCCGCGCTTTGCCCAGGACCTCGGCGCCGCGCCCGAGTTGCTCGGTCTGATCTTCGCTGCCTCGACGATCACCGGTGTGGTCATCAAGCTCCCCGCAGGAGCGCTCTCCGACGTACTCGGCCGCAAGCGCATGATGCTGCTGGGCTGTCTCTTCTTCGCCGTCCCCCCGTTCCTTTACCCCTTCGTCGGTTCTCCGGGCGCGCTCCTCGCGTTGCGCTTCCTTCACGGCTTCGCCACCGCAATTTTCTCGCCGGTGGCTTCGGCCTTCGTGGCGGACCTCTCCACGCGGGGACGCGGACAGAAGCTCGGGTGGTTCGCGTCGGCGAATGACCTCGGAGGGACCGTGGGGCCTTTGCTCGGAGGGCTCTTACTGTTCGTCACGGCCAGCTACTCGATGACCTACCTGGCCGTCGGGGTTCTCGGCCTGATTCCACTGGCGATCATCCTCCGCTTGCCAGAGGATCGGCCCCCTCGCCCCGCGAGCTCCACCCTCGGCGCCAGCTCCCGGCGGTTCTGGTTGGGGATCCGTGAAGTCGCGTCCAGCCGCGCCGTGGTGATCGCATCGGTGCTCGAAGCGGCCATGTACGTGGGGTACGGGGCGTTTCTCGGCTTCTTCCCTCCGTATGCTCAGGGGATCGGGCTCAACGACGCCCAGATCAGCCTGGTCCTGGGCGCCCAGCTCGCCACCACCATGGTCGCCAAGCCACTCACGGGCTGGCTCTCCGATCGTGTCGGGCGAAAGCCCATGATCCTGGCGGGCCTCTTCCTGTGTGCCCTGATGCTCCCCGCCGTTCCCGCGCTCACTTCAATCTGGCTTCTCTTCCTGATCTCAGCGCTCTTCGGGCTGGGGGTCGCCATCGTCACCCCTTCGACCACGGCCCTCGTGGCGGACCTCGTCAAAGCTGGCCGCATGGGGTCAGCGATGGGGGTGTTCGGCACAATCTGGGACTGCGGAGAGGCGGCCGGACCGATCCTCGCGGGCGTGCTGATCGCCTCGCTCTCATACGCGCCCGCGTTCGGGCTGATCGCGGCCTTCATGGCCCTCGTGGCCCTGGTCTTTCTGGTCGCCGTGAAGGACCCGACGGCCGCGGTCGCAGCGGCTGATCGGCCAGCGTAAGTAAATTCCAACTCTTGGTACATCATGCACCTTCCTTGATTCCGGGAGGGCGCCCCGATGCGGTTAGCGAGATCCACGAGACGTCGAAGGCTCTTTGCGGTTGCGGTTCTTCTCCTGCTCGCCGGGTGTGCTGCGGCGAAAGACCGGCTGCTCATTGATCGAGCGGGACGGGTCATCTATAGAGAGTCGCTCCCGCATAGCAGAGACGGCCGCAAAAATGTGGAGGTCTTCTGGACTCGACCGGCGGGAGATGGCCCGTACCCCGCGCTCCTCCTGATTCACGGGCATCAAGAGCAGCTCAGGAATGGAGGCGAAGCGTACGTCGCGACAGGTCGCCTGGGAGTCATAGCGGCCCGGGGCTTTGTCGCCGCCGCCCTTTCGCAGCCGGGTTACGGCAACTCCGACGGCCCGCAAGATTATTGCGGGCCGTTTACCCAAGAGGCGGCCTTGGTGGCCTTGGATTTCTTGCGAAAGCAATCATTCGTCGATCCGAAGAAAGTGGCGCTCTACGGTTACAGCAGGGGAGCTATCGTCGCGAGCATGGTGGCAACGCAAGACCCGCAGCTGGCCGCTGTCGTCCTCGGTGCAGGAGCTTACGACTTTTTCAGCTGGTATCCGACGCCGTTACCCGGAATCGACACCAATATCAGGCTGGAGGCGGGCGCCTCAGCCGAGGCGTTCAGGGCTCGGTCTGCGATCTATCAAGCAGACAAAATCAAAGCTCCGGTGCTTTTGCTACACGGCGAGCAGGATGAACGCATTCCGGTCCGGCAGGCAGAAGCCTTTGCCGAGAAACTCAAAGCAAACGGTATCGTGGTTACGCTGAAGATTTTCGCCGGCGCCCGGCATGGCATACCGATCGATGAGCAGTATCGTGAGATATATGCATTTCTCGAACAGTCTCTCCGCTAGTGGCGCCAAGTGATGGAAAGCGAGGAAAAGCGCCAGAGAAGGCCTGTAAGCCGGGTTCTGTTCCGTCGTCGAGTTCTCTCACTGTTCTGAGAGGTTACGAGGAAGTTGAGCGAATCACTTCAAGAGGGTATGTAATCGAGGAGAAAAAGGGGGAGAGCAATGGCCACGATTCTCTACGTCGGTACCGCAGGCAGCGACGATCCCACGCGAGCGGGACTGCCGTTCAACTTCGCGTTGGGCGCGGTCGAGGCCGGTCACCAGCCGATGATCTTTCTCGCTGGCGAAGCCGCCTACCTGATGAAGGACGATGTTGCCGGGGCGGTCATGCCCGTCGCGATGCCGCCGCTAAAGGACATGCTGGCAGCAGTCATCGCTCAGAGAGTGCCGATCTTCGTCTGAGGGAAGTGCTCGGTGGCCCGTGGGGTCACCGATGTGGATCTCAAGAGCAAGAACGCCCAGTTCATCACCCCGAAAATCTTTGCCGAGAAAACCGCCGCAGCCGACAAGGTGGTGTCGCTGTAGCAGCCGCCTCAGGATCCCGAAGCCAGCATTCCGGCGAGGAACGCCTTGACGCGCCGCCCGCCCGTCAACTGAGCCACACGGCGTCGCCCTCTGACCAGTTGAGTCCCAACCCGAGGAACGGGCAGCAGCGGCGTTCGACGGTGATCCATTCGGCCACCTGCCTGAACAGCGCCGGGTCGGGCCGGAGGCGGGCGGCGTACCCCTCGGCCAGCTCCCGGACTTCCTCCACCGCGGCCTTCATAGCCTCGCGCAATGCCTCGTAACGCAACTTCTCAGGGCCTTCGAAGATATCAAGCCGGCACTCCAACACGTCGGTCATCGTGTCCTCCGTCCTCCGGCCGCCGCCTGGGCGACAATCGGACAGTTGCCGTTGCAGCGGCACAGGGTTATCGCCTGCAGTCGGTGCTTCATTGCTTGAAGCTGACCGATCTTCTCGTCGATCTCTCGAATCTTGGTGCCTGCACTGACGCGGACGCGCGTGGCGTGCCCCGCACGTGATCGCTCGGAATGCGGGCGAGTTCCCCGATCTCGCGCAAGGTGAAGCCGAGTCCCTGGGCCCACTTGATGAGGCGCACGCGCTCGACCGTGTCGGCGGGATAGGCCTATCTGGGAAGAGGGCGTTGTTGTCCTCTTTGGTGGCGATGATCGCGTTGCGAGGGTCAGGGCGGCTTGCGGGAGCGCGAGCACCAAGGTGTCCCGGACTACATCGCGAAGCCCGAGAGACGGCAGACCGATGGATGGGAGCCGGAACCTTGGCGACAAGGCACTCAGGTCGCTCATGAGGTTCGGATCGGTGATGAGGGCGGCGAGAGCGCGCGCGATGCGTCACGGATCACCTGGACCGCCGAGTAACCGAATACCCCGGCGACAAGCAGTCCGATGACAATGTCAGGCCAAGGCGAGCCCGTAAGCGCTACCGCGGCAGCGGCCACGAGGACGCCAGCGTTGCCGACCACGTCGTTCCGAGAGCAGACCCACGCCGACCGCATGTTGATGTCATCGCTTCGCCGCCGCCAGAGGAGTAGCAGGCAGAGGAGATTCGCGGCGAAAGCTAGTGTGCCGACCGCGCCCATAACCTCGACAGTTGGTGTGATCCCGCGGGCGATTTTTACGGCCACCTGGACGAGAACGCCGATCCCGAAGGCGGCCATAATCACACCCTTGAGAAGCGCGGCGCGGGCCTGCCAGAAGAGGCCCCGGCTGATGACGTACAGGCTGAATCCGTACACGATGGCGTCGCCGAGCATGTCGACGGAATCGGCGAACAACGCGGTCGAGTTGGCGAGGATACCGGCGATACTCTCTACGAGGAACATCAGGACGTTGATCCAGAGAACCACGTGGAGCACCCGCCGTTGTTCGCGCGGAATTTCCCGGACTTCACAGCACTCGTCCATGGCCTCCAAGCTTAAGCGAGTTGCACGGCTTACCCTGTCCTCATCGTAAGGTCCATCCGAAGCCCGCGCAAGGTCATCGACACCTCCAGAAGTTAAAATCGGCCCGTCTTTATCCCGGCACCACGATGTGGTCAAACCCCTCGGCGTAGGAATACCCCGTCTCCTTTCCCAGCGTCGCCGCGCGGTTCCGCATGCGAGCCTCGACCGCCTCGAAGTCACCGACCTGGCTCTTGTGGCAGCGGATCGCCTCGAGCTTCAGCTCCATCGTGCCCGTAATGTCGAGAACGAGTCGCGGCTGTTCCCACTGCACCAGGTACACCTCACGCACCTTGTGCGGCTCGTGGTCGGGCAGCAACTCCGGAAAGGAGAGATGGTCGCGCGCCAGCGGGTAGACACAATCGAGGACAACACGGGCAGTGGTTCGATGGTCCCGGTGCCAGCCGGGAAAGCTGTTGTACGTGCGGTATGGGTTGAGCGTGATGACAAGGTCTGGTCGCCATCGTCGAATCTCACGACTGATGTCGCGCCGCAGGTCGCGGGTATCCTCGAGCTCGCCGTCCTCGTAACCGAGGAACTCCACGCTCCGGACTCCGAGCACACGGGCAGCTCGTCGCTGTTCGTCTTCCCGGATCGGTATCAGTTGCTCCGACGTGATATTGCGGTCACTCGAACCTTTGTTGCCGTTGGTCACGACGACGTAGGCGATCTCACGGCCTTCCATGGCCAACCGACCGACGGTTCCGCCAGCCAAGAACTCCGGGTCGTCGGGATGCGCGGCGACGACCAAGACGCGGCCATTGGCGGTGGTCATGAGTCGTCTCCTCTTTCTGCACTGACCGCCGCCGTGGTGCTTGCGTGACGGCGGCACCGCCATGCCGCCCCCGCGAGCAGTGCGGCTCCCGTCAAGAATGGCGCGGAGAGATCGATGGCGTCCGCGAGAACGCCCATCACGAGAGGGCCCAGGATCTGGCCACTATCGCTCATCGTGCGAAGCCAGCCGATCGCGATGCCCTGGAGTGGAGGTTCAACCTGGTCGCTCGTCAGCGCTGTCGGAACGGCCGCGACGAAGCCTGCCGTGGCTCCGATCGCGAAGCTACAAGCGCCGAGGACGACCGGCTGCGTCAGCCGTGACGCGCCAGCCAGCAACGCGGCGTAGATGAGCAAGCCCGGAATCAGCACGTGCATGCGACCTCGCCGATCCGAGACGGTGCCTCCCAGCCATAGCGCCATGAGTCGCCCGAGTACGCTCAGACTGACGACGGTGCCGACGGCCTCCGGGCCAAGACCCGCGTGGGTGAGCAGGTAAAGCGGGAACAAGAACACCAGAACACCCGTCTGAATAGCCGTCAACAGCCCGTTCGTCACACCCATGAGAACCACTCCGCGTGTGCGCAGCACCGTGGTCAGAACGCGTCGATCCTGTGATCGTTGCTGCGACGGGGCGGCGGCGAGTGACGCCCAGCGTCCGACGGTGATCCCCGCCACGACCATGCACGCTGCCTCGAAGAGAAATGGGCTGGCGACTCCAATCCCCTGATACAGCCAGCCGCCCGCGGCACTGCCCAGCAACAGTCCCGCTGTTTCACTCATCAGCAGCAAGCTGACCGCCTGGCCTCGGCTCTGCGGCGCCGGCAAGCTGACGGTGGCGGTCGTGGCAACCGTCGCAAACATCGCCCAACCAACTCCGCCCAGCGCGCGCAACCCCAGGAACACATCGAACCGCGACGTCATGACGCTGACGACATCGATGAATGCAATCAGCACCAAACCCCCGACCATGAGCGGACGTCCGAGATGGTTCAATACGTATCCGGTCGGGATGTTGGCGATCCATTTGCCGGCGCCGAACACGACCGGGATCAAGGTCACCATCCGGTAGTTCGCGGAGAACGTGCGCTGGAGATAGAGCGGCATCGAGGGGCGCAAAACGCCTTGGCCGAGATTGAACAAAAATGCCGCGGCGAGTACGGCCGCCGGCACCCTCTGCGTCCGCTCGGACGGCAGCGTCATGCAGTCGCTTCGGACGTTCCAATCGGTCCGGATTCACGTCGGCGCACCGGACCGTTCTTCGTCTCCAGGCATTGACATGCGCGGCCGCGAGGGCGGCGTACCGCGGTTCGCATTCGTTGGTGAATCTGCTCGAGCTGCTGCCGCAGTCGTTCCAGCTCGGTGATCTGATTCGTCACGGCGTCGAGCTGCGCCCGAACCAGTGTGCGAAGCCGAGGACGGAGATCGGGGCGCGCGCCTCCGTTGAAGGTGCCCATCAGTGTCTTGAGCTGTTGAAGCGGCAGGCCCAGGGAACGGGCTCGACGGATGAACCGGAGCCGCTCCACGCCGGGCTGATCGTAGAGTCGGTAGCCTGACGCGGCGCGGCTGGGGGCCGGCAACACTCCGATCTGTTCGTAGTAGCGGATCGTTTTCGCGTCTACGCCGCTCGTCTTCGCGACCTGGCCGATCGTAAGGCTGGGGGCCATAGGCTACCCTCCCTCGGTTGGGGTCCCGGCCAACGATAGGCCTTCCAGTGTCTGGAAGGTCAAGGGGGGTGTGGCCCGACCTCGTTACCGATGGGGCGAGTCGTGCGCCGGCGTCAGATAGTTCACGCTCAGAGGACCGATGCCGTGCTCCTGGATGATCGTTTCCTCGGTAGTCCAGCCGAAATGATGAATCGTTGCGGGCATCTCGCCGACCCTCACTGTCGACGACCACTAGCTCGAAAACACGCGATCACCCCTTCGAGGTCGTGCTCGTCTTCTTCTTGAGGCGCCGTGCGTCCTTCCTCCCGTGTGCCGTGTGCTCGAGGAGCTCCATGAAGGCGCGGGCGCTCGCGGTGACCCTGCGCGATTCATGGTGCAGGACATGAAAGTGTCGTTGAATCCGAACGCCACGGAGTCGGAGTGCGCGGAGCCGGCCGGTAGTCGTTTCGCCGCGTACCGCATACACCGATGCAAACGCAACGCCCAGACCGGCCATCACGCCTTGCTTGATCGCTTCAGTGTGGTCGAGTTCCATCGTCACCCTGAACTTGACACCCGCCCGCTGTAGCGCGCGTTCCGTGACGCTTCTGGTCGCGGATCCTGCCTCCCGCATGAGCAGAGGCTCATCGGCAAGCGCCTCGGGCGCGATGTCCCGCCGCCTGGCCCACTGGTGTCGTGGCGGGACGATGAGCACCAGCTCATCAAGCATCCCTGCGGCCAGACATTCCTGGCCCGGGCTGACGCTATGCCCTCCCACAATGCCGAGATCGAGTTCGCGCTCTCCGACGCGCTGCTCGATGACCTGAGAATTGGCAATTTGGAGCTTCAGATCGACGCCTGGATACCTCGTGCGAAACGCGGCGACGATGCCGGGCATCACGTAGAGCCCTGGTGTCGTGCTGGCGCCGATCAAGAGTGATCCGTGAGCCAGACCATCGAGCTCCGAGACCGCTTGACGCGCTTCCTCGACCGAGGACACCACGCTAGCGGCATATCGCTCAAAGACACGGCCGGCCTCGGTCATGGTCACCTCCTTTCCCCGACGGTAGAACAGAACCTTTCCCAGCTCGCCCTCGAGCTCGATGACGTGTTCGGAGAGCGTCGGCTGTGACGAATGGATTTTCTTCGCGGCACGGCTGAAGCTTTTTTCTTGAGCGACGGCGAGAAACACCTCGAGCTGGCGCAACGTCATTTCGGGTTTTCCCTATGCTCTCAATCCAAAGTTCGTATTGGACCCTATAGCACAGGCTGGCGTATCACAAGCCCAGAACTTGAAAGGAGGACGCTATGATCTTCCGCCACTTCCTGTCACCGAAGACGGGCTGCGCCAGCTACCTGTTTGGCTGAGGGGGCGCCGCCTGCTGCGCTGTGGTGGATCCACAGCTTGAGATCGAGCCCTACCTCGAAGCCGCCGCTCAGAAGTCCATGCGGATCACGCATATCTTCGAGACCCACGTCCAGGCCGATCATCTGTCCGGGGCTCGCCGTCTCTCGGATGCGACCGGCGCCCCAGTGATCTTCCACAAGTCAGCACCGGTCGAGTTCCCACATCTCGATGTTGAGGACGGGGAGCGACACGCGCTTGGCAACGTGGTGCTCTCGATCCTCCACACGCCGGGGCACACCCCGGACAGTCTCTCGATCCTGGTCACGGACAAGACGCGGGCCTCGGAGCCATGGTTCGTCCTGACCGGCGATACGCTCTTCTCCGGCGGGGTCGGCCGCCCAGACCTCATTGGCGCACGCTCGGAAGCGATGCTCGCCGAACAGCTCCACGAGAGCCTGCACAGCAAGATCATGACGCTACCCGATCACCTCGAAATCTTTCCCGCGCATTTCGGGGGTGCGGCGTGCGGCAAAGGTCTGAGCGGGAAGCCCGGCTCGACCATCGGCTTCGAGCGTCGTTTCAACCCGGCACTCCAGGCTAGGTCGAGAGCCGAGTTCGTGGATTTCGTCCTGGCGGACCTTCCCCCCCAGCCCGAGGCCTTCGCGGTGAATCGCCGGCGCAACCTGACGGGCACATGAGCGAAATGCGGCTCGGACTGCGGGAGAACCTCCCGCAGTTCGCGCTGCTCGTCGTCCTGAATTCCTTTGTCGGCGCCATGGTGGGCCTGGAGCGGACCGTGCTGCCGCTGCTTGGCGAGCAGGAGTTCGGTCTCAGCTCGAAGACTGCGATCACTTCGTTCATCGTGAGCTTCGGCGTGACGAAGGCGATCATCAATCTGATTGCGGCCCGTGCATCTGACCGCATCGGTCGGAAGCCGATCCTGGTGGTCGGCTGGCTCTTCGCCCTGCCCGTGCCATTCCTGATCATCTACGCGCCGGCATGGTGGTTGATCGATCTCGCCAACGTCCTGCTCGGCGCCAACCAGGCCATGGCGTGGTCGATGACGGTCATCATGAAAATAGACCTCGTCGGACCAAAGCGACGGGGCCTCGCCTTGGGGCTGAACGAGTTCGCGGGGTACTTCGCGGTGGGGGTGATGTCATGGGTCACTGGTTACATCGCCGCTCACAGCGCGTTACGCCCGCAGCCCTTTTACCTCGGGATCGTCATCGCCATCGTCGGCATCACGATGTCCGCCCTTTTTGTCAGAGAGACGCGACCCTATGCGCACCTCGAAGCGGCCACGTCACTTCAGACCTCTAGCGGCGGCGTCCGTCCATCGCTACAGAACGTCTTCTATGTGACGAGTCTCGGAAACGTCAGCCTCTTCGCGGCCTGCCAGGCGGGACTCGTGAACAACCTGAACGACGGGATGTCGTGGGGGCTCTATCCGCTCTTCTTCGGCGCGTACGGCCTCGGCGTCGGCAGTATCGGCACCATCAAAGCGGTCTATCCCATCGTGTGGGGTGTCCTGCAGGTGGTGACCGGGCCGCTGTCCGACCGCGTTGGCCGGAAAGAGCTGATCGCGTGGGGCATGATCGTGCAGTCCGGCGGGATTTGGCTGACGGTCCTGATGCCGACCTATGTCGCGTGGCTGGTCGGGGCCGCGTTGCAGGGACTCGGAACGGCGATGGTCTACCCGACGCTCCTGGCCGCGATCACGGACCATGCGCACCCTGCGTGGCGTGCGACAAGCCTCGGCGTCTACCGATTCTGGCGCGATCTCGGATACGCCATCGGAGCAGTGCTCTCCGGCGCTGTCGCGGACCTCGTCGGTATCGCGGCAGCAATTCACCTCGTCGCGGCGCTCACGTTCGTCTCTGGTCTCGTCGTCGCACGGTTGATGGGCCAGACGAGGCCTCGCCCGGCTCTGGCTCACCCCTGAGGTTTCAATGACAAACGCACTGTCACGCGAAACGCTGGCCGCCCAAGCCCTCGGTGAGATCGATCAAGCGTCAGGCGCTCTCTCGCCGGTGATCTACCCATCGACGATATACGAGCGGCGCCCCGACGGGAGCTACAGGTCCGGCCTGGCTTACACGCGTGCGGACAATCCGACCTACGACCACGCCGAACGGCTGCTCGCCGCCCTGGAGGGTGGCGTCGCGTGCATGCTCTTCGCCTCCGGCAGCGCGGCGGCAACAGCCGTCTTTCAGTCTCTCCTTCCCGGGGATCATGTCCTCGTCTCGCGGATTCTCTACTGGGGCATTCGCCGGTGGCTCGCGGAGTTCGCGGTCTCGTGGGGGCTCGACGTCGAGTTCGTCGACACCACAGACCTGGCCCAGGTAAGTGCTGCTATCCGCCCCGGTCGTACGCGCCTCTTGTGGGTCGAGACGCCCGCCAATCCAATGTGGGACGTTACGGACCTCGCGGCCGTGGCGGAGATTGCCCATGCAGTGGATGTGCGCGTGGCCGTCGACAGCACTGCGGCAACCCCCGTCTTGACACGTCCCATCGAGTTCGGCGCTGATCTCGTGGTCCACTCGGCCACGAAATACCTGAATGGCCACAGTGACGTCCTCGCCGGCGCCGTGGTCACGGCGCGCGCTGATCCCTTCTGGGAGCGGATCCGCTCGTGGCGCCGGAGCGCCGGCGCCGTGCTCGGCCCGTTCGAGGCCTGGCTGCTGCAGCGCGGGATGCGGACTCTGTTCGTCCGGGTGCAGCGTTCGTCCCAGAGCGCTCTCGCCATCGCTCGTCATTTCGATGGGCATCAAGCACTGACCGCGGTGCTCTACCCTGGACTGCCGTCTCATCCCAACCACGAGGTTGCGGCGCGCCAGATGACGGGCGGATTCAGCGGGATGCTGTCGCTCCGGGTCGCTGGCGGCGAGGCCAACGCCATGAGCGTGGCCGGTGCCGTACGCGTGTTCAAAAGGGCTGTGTCACTCGGCGGCGTCGAGAGTCTCATCGAACACCGCCGCAGTACGGAAGGGCCGTCGTCACCGGTGCCGGATGATCTGTTGCGTTTGTCGATCGGGCTCGAGGCGCCCGAGGACTTGATCGCAGACCTCGATGCAGCGCTGGAGACGGTCTCGAAGACCGGTGCCGCTGGCGGGCCAGTGCCTGAACCTTTACCGACGTCGCTGGCAGGTTCAGCCCTGGCCGCGGCGGTCGTCGCTGTGATCGACCGTAGCGTGACGCCGTCCATCATCGCTCGGGGAGGTTCGGTACGCCTCGTCGCCATTGAGGGTGATGTGGTCACCCTCGAAGCGAGTGGATCGCCAGGCGCTGTCTTACCCGCGGCCTCACATATCGAGGCGCTTCTGCATGCCGAGGTGCCCGGAGTAGCCGAAGTGCGAGTCGTGTGGCCTGGGCCCACTCTGACACCGGGCAGTCCCGCTGATCTGACCGAGCGCGTACGCCGGATCCTCGACTCCGAGGTGAATCCCGCCGTCGCCGCACACCTCGGACGAGTGACCCTGGTTGATGTCGCCGAAGGCCGCGTGCACATCCGTCTTGAGGGCGGGTGCCAAGGATGCAGCTTAGCGGAGGTCACGATCCGGCAGGGTGTTGAGCGTCTGCTTCGGGCGCGTCTCCCTGAGATCGCCGGGGTTGTCGACACGACCGATCATAGTGCGGGGACCAACCCCTTCTTTGCGCCGGGTAAGCGATGACATCTTCCCGGCGGACAAGTTGCGCTCCAGAAGGAGGAGAGGGGCCCATGATGAAGGGCGGTGGGTTCATGAAGGTCAGGAGACTGAGGCCAAGACAGTTCTGGTACGGTCGAAGCTCCCGGACGCGGAGTACGTCGTGAACCCCTATACGGGGTGTGAGTTGGGCTGTCAGTACTGCTACGCGAGCTTCACCGGGCGTTTCGTCAGCGAGCCAATCAACAACTGGGGCCGTTATGTCTCTATGCGAAGGTCAACGCGGTGTCCGTGTTCAAGGCTGAGCTGGGAAGGGTCCACAGAGTTGGTCGAGCTCCATCGATCTTACTGAGTTCAGTACCGACGCGTACCAGGGCATCGAAGAGAAATGCCGCTTAACCCGCGGAATTCTAGAAGAGCTCGCACAGGAGCCTTACCCGGGGCGTCGTCACTATTCTGACCAAGTTCGCCCATAGTGTTACGCGATGTGGACCTCCTGCGACGGATTCCGCGCGCCGATCTCGGTCTCACCATTACCACCACGAATGATCGTTTGAGTCGATTCCTCGAGGTACGCGCGCCGCTCGCGAAACGCTGTCAGCACCGCCAGGGGGGGAGTGGAATCGTCACAATGAGAATCGACCGGACGTGCGCGGCGAGACGGCCAGGAGCGAAGACATCAGCGACGAAGAGGCGGGGGCGATAAGAAGTGCTTCTGTACCCCGTCCAACAAATGACGAATCGCTGTCGTCTCTAAGTTGGCTGAACGAAAGAAAAGCGCCAGAGAAGGCCTGTAAGCCGGGTTCTGTCTCCCCAACCGGTTTCCCGACCGGGGCGACGGTCATTTCTCTACGGCGCCGGTTGCCCGGCGCCTCCAGCGACCTAACCCGGGAGCGGCGCGGGCCACGCCGTAGCTCCCCTATTTGGTCTTGCTCCGGGTGGGGTTTACCTAGCCGGTGCGGTCACCCGCCCCGCTGGTGAGCTCTTACCTCACCGTTTCACCCTTACCGACCCGCCACCCTTGCGGGCAAAGACGAGACGGCGGTTTCTTTTCTGTGGCACTGGTCCGTGGGGTTACCCCCCCTGGGCGTTACCCAGCACCCTGCCCTGCGGAGCCCGGACTTTCCTCCCGCCGTGTTGCCACGACCGGCGACCGTCCAGCCTTCTCTGGCGCACCTGACAGTATAACCGAGGGGAGTCAGCGACTCCCTGCGCTCAGCAGCGCATCGGCCAGCCCGATCAGCTTCCACGCGTCGGGCACGCCGGAGCGCACAAACTCGAGCGGGGAAAGCGGGCCTGTGTGATGAAAGGTGCTCAGGATGACCGCGCGTGTCCGAGCCGCCTCGGCGAGACGAACGCTCTCCGTGTACGGGATGGAGACGTCAACTCGGCCGTGGGCGATCAGCACGCGGCCACGGAGGCGGGCCATCGCGGGCAGCGGCGAGAGCCGGTCGAGCGCGGCGCGCGTGCCTGGTGACAACCGCGCGAGCAGCCCATCGAGCGCATCCCCGCGTCGGTTGTGGACGAGCATCAGAACCGATCGCCCGTCCTCACCGAGCCTCGCCTCGAGAGGGGCCGTGTCCGCCGACGGGTCGGCGAGCCTCGCCTGCGCGATGGCGTCGAGGCGGGAGCGGTCGTCGGCGTCCTCGGCGAAACCAGCGAGGAGCTGAAGGAGCTTCCAGCGATTGTAGGGCTCCGGGGCAGCGCTGGTCGTGACGAAGGCGATGACCGAGCGAAGGTCGGCGTAACCGCCGAAGCTCCCGGCGAGACGAACGTGGGGCCGCTCGGCGGCCGCCAGGAGAGCCGGCCCGGCGCCGAAGCTGAAGCCGGCGATCGCAACGGGATTCGCGAGTAACGCCGCGTGGTCCAGCGCCGCGACCACGACTGCGACCTCGGTGCCGTCGAGCTTGAACGCGGCCAGGGCCTCGAAGTGAGGGACGAGGGCCAACTGACCGTGGCGCGCGAGGAGCTCGGCCAGTCGAGCCAGATCCGGCTGCCGGCGCCCAGCCGGCGAGAGGCCGTGGACGAGCAGGATCGAGCCACGCGGCCGGGCAGGGCGGTAGACGTCGGCGGCGAGTGTACGCACGCCGAAGGGAATCGCCGTCTGCTCGCTACGAGTCGACTGGACGAAGGGCGCGGTGACGCGCCCCGCGGGGGGAACGGCGAGCACCAGCGAGAAGGTCGCGGCGGAGCCGAAGCGGACTGTGACGGCCACCGCCGCCAGGCCAAGGACCGCGGCCGCGATCCCGAGCGATCTACGCGTCCCGGCCAAGCTGCGCGCCGAGCGAGGCGATCGCGCCGCGCGCGAGCGCGTCGACGCGCTCGTTCAGCGGATCGCCCGAGTGGCCGGCCACCTTGCGCCAGACGACGTCGTGGCGCCGCGACTCGGCCAGCAGCCGCTCCCAGAGATCGCGGTTGCCGACCGGCCGCTTCTGGGCGTTCTTCCAGCCGTTCTTCTGCCAGCGCTCCCACCAGCCCTCGCGGAAGCAGTTCACGACGTAGGCGCTGTCCGAGTGCAGGAGCACGCGTCGACGTCCGGGGATCGCCGCGAGGCCCTCGATCGCCGCCAGGAGCTCCATGCGCTGATTGGTGGTCTGAGGCTCGGCGCCCGAAACGACGCGCTCCTGATCACCGTCGATGATGATCGCGGCCCAGCCCCCGGGCCCGGGATTTCCGGCGCACGCGCCGTCGGTGTAGAGGACAATCTCGGACGGAGAGTGGGGCGGTGGAGCGCTGGCCCGTCGGGCCGTCAGGCGGATTCCTGCCAGTACAGATACCGGCCGCAGCTCTCGCAGAGCATCAGCGTGTCGGCGGCCTTCAGCTCCTGGATCGCCTGCGGGCGGATCGAGACGCGGCAGCCGCCGCACACGGCGGAGCTGGTTACCCGGGCCACTGCGACGCCGCTGCGCGCCTTCAAAATCTTCTCGTAGTCGGTGAGCAGAGGCCGGGGGAGCTCGCGCGCCCGCGAGTCGCGCTCGGCGCGCACGCCGGCCAGCTCGGTCTCGACCGCCTCCAGCTTCTTCTTCACGACGACCTCGTCCTGCTGCGCGCGCTGCTCGTCGCCCCGGAAGCGGATCTCGCCCTCGCGGATGTCCGCGGTGAGGCGCTCCTGCAGCTCCATGAGGCCGAGGATCTCTTCCTCACCTTGCCCCTTCTCCTGCTTGATCGCCTCGATCTCGGCGAGCACCGCGGAGTATTCGGTGTTGTTCTTGACTTCCCACAGGCGCGCGTCGGCCTTGGCGCGCTTGGCGGTGACGACCTCCAGGTCCTTTTCACGGCTCCGGAGATCCTTGCGAGTCGTGTCGGCCTTGGTCCGGAGCGCGTCGAGCGACTTCTTGGCTTGGGCGAGGGCGGCGTGGATGGCGTCGATCTGTTTCGGCAGGCGGGCGGCTTCGGCCTCGAGCGCGGCGATGCGCGCGTCGAAGGCCTGTAAATCTATCAGGGTCAGGAGCTGAGAATCCACGCCACCTCCGATTTTATCCGACGCCGAGCTATGGTGAGTTCGCGCATCGCAGCCACGTTCACCGACCGCACGGGTTGTCCGCGGACCGGCGCCACAAGCTCCGAACAACAATCGGGTTGTCCGCGGAGCGGCGCAACTCGCCCCGAGCAATCGGGTTGTCCGCAGACCGGAGCCACCCGCCCCGAAGAATCGGGTTGCCCGCGGACCGGAGCCACCCGCCCCTCTATCAGGCCACCCTCGGTCAGAGCCGGCCTCCAGGCACCCGCTACAATGGTGGGCCCACCTGGACTCGAACCAAGACCTAACCGGTTATGAGCCGGCTGCTCTGCCATTGAGCTATGGGCCCGCGGGGTCATCATACGCGGTCAGGACTCCAAGAAGCTCCGGAGCTTCTTCGAGCGCGACGGGTGTCGGAGCTTGCGCAGGGCCTTGGCCTCGATCTGGCGGATGCGCTCGCGCGTGACGGCGAAGTCCTGCCCGACCTCTTCCAGCGTGTGCTCGCAGCCGTCGGACAGCCCGAAGCGTAGCCGCAGCACCTTCTCTTCGCGCGGCGTGAGCGTGTTGAGCACCTTGTTCGTCTGCTCGCGCAGCGAGAGGCCGATGATCGACTCCACAGGCGACACGACCTGCTTGTCCTCGATAAAATCGCCCAGGTGGCTGTCCTCTTCCTCTCCGATGGGCGTTTCCAGTGAAATTGGTTCTTGAGCGATTTTCAGGACTTTGCGCACCTTGTCGACCGGCACGTCCATCTTGGTCGCGATCTCCTCCGGGGTGGGCTCGCGGCCGAGCTCCTGCACGAGCTGGCGCGAGGTCCGGATGAGCTTGTTGATGGTCTCGATCATGTGGACGGGGATGCGGATCGTGCGCGCCTGGTCAGCGATCGCTCTGGTAATTGCCTGGCGGATCCACCAGGTCGCGTACGTCGAGAACTTGTAGCCGCGTCGATATTCGAATTTATCGACGGCTTTCATCAGTCCGATATTGCCTTCCTGGATCAAGTCCAGGAACTGCAGGCCACGATTCGTGTACTTCTTCGCGATCGAGATGACGAGGCGCAGATTGGCCTCGACCATCTCCTTCTTCGCCTGCGCCGCCTTGACCTGACCCGCCTTGATGATGGTCATGACGCGCTTGATCTCGTCGGCCTTGGCGTTGGCGCGTGCCTCCGCGACCTTGATCTCCTGCTGGGCGACCCAGACTTGCTGTTGCTTGGGGGACTGGAACTTCTTGGCGGCCCTGAGATGCAGATCGCCGCCGGCGGCGACTCCGCCGTTGACGCCCGGATCGCGGAACGAGACGTAGATGAGGTTCTGGACCTCGTCCGCCGACGGGCGCCGGCCGTTGGTCCACAGGCGGATCACGTGCTCGGCACGCTCGACGTCGTCGAGCAGGTCGCGCAGGCGCTGCACGAGGCCGCGCCGGCTCAGGTCCGAGTCCTCGCGGTCGATGATCTGGTTGCCGATATTGAGCGCGCGGAGCCGCTCGAGCACCTTGGCCTGCCGCTGCTGCGCGTGGGCCTCGAGGCGCTTCCACGCCGGCTCCTTGCCCTTCTTCGTGCGCCGCCGGCCCGCCGTCTTCATCCGGAGCGTCCGGGCCTGGGCGATGAACTTGTCGCGCTCGCGGAGGAGCCGGTCGACCGTGGCGAACGCCGCGATGACCAGCCGGGTCAGGGCCGCCTCTTTCTCCTCGGTGAACTCTTCCTCGTTGACGTCCACGACTTCCTTCACGGAGATGTCGTGCTGACGGAGCTGGTCCCGCAGCTCGCGGAACCGCTCGAGGGCGAGGTTGGTGCTGAGGATGGCGGCGGTGACCTGGTTCTTGCCTTCTTCGATCCGCTTGGCGAGCGCGATCTCGCCCTCGCGCGTGAGCAGCGCGACGCGGCCCATCTCGCGCAGGTAGAGCCGCACCGGATCTTCGGTGCGCCCGACCGGCCCCGGCGTCAGGTCGATCGGCTCGGGCGGGCCGTCGTCGTCGTTGTCGTCGGGCTCGGCCGGCGCCTTACGCTCGCGGACCTCGGAGGGGAGGCGGCCGGCCTTGGCGGAGTCCACCACCTCGATGTCCATGGCGCCGAACATCATCATGATGTCGTCGAGCTGGTCGAGCGAGACGAGGTCCGAAGGGAGGGCGTCATTGACTTCGTCGTAGGTGAGGAAGCCCTTCTGCTTCCCCACCGAGATCAGTCGGTCGAGCTCCTCCAGCTTTGGCTCTTCGCTCATTCGTCTGAGCTCCTTGGGGACGTCGGGGTCCCGTGTTCTAACGACTGGGCGACACCACCCGTGATCCCGTACACGACGGCGCTTTCCTCGTGCAGCGTGCGTAGCTCCGTGTGCATCGGCGCCGCGACCCCTGTTTTCGCCTGAGTCTCGGCGATGGTCTGGCTCACCTCCCGCGCACGCCGCAACCGCTGGCTGCGCTCGAGCCGTCGCTGGAACTGTCCGATGCTAACCTGAGCGTCAAGGCTCTCGCGATCTTCTACGAGCAGCGCCGAGAGGACCGAGCGCGCCTCGTCGGTCTCGAGATCGGTCATCAGGCTCTCCGCGGAGGCGTCGGGCCGGCGCTTGAGCGCGGCGACGATGGAGCGGAGCGGCGTGTGGGCGAGGTCGTCGGCCTCGTCGAGGATCGCCAGCAGGGTCCCGCGGGCCTCGACGGAGTGCAGCAGGAGCGTCACCAGATCGCGCTCGACCGACGGCATCGACGACGGAGCCGCCGCCGGCCGGGGTCGCGCCGGCGGCGTGCGCAGCGATGACTGCAGCCGCTGAGCCTCGATCCAGAGCTGGGTCGCGTCCACTCCGAGCTTGGCCGCCGCCTCGCGCGAGAGCGCTGCCGCCTCCTGCCCGTCGGCGACCTTCGCCAGCATCACGGCCACACGGGCGAAAGCGGTCGTCCGGGCGCGGGCGCCGGTCGCACCGTCGGGGTCGACGATGGCGCGGTCGAGCGCGTAGGCGAGCAGGCTCCGCGACGCGGCGATCCGCTCCGCGAAGGCCGGGGCACCCGACGCGCGCAAGAAGGTGTCGGGGTCGTGGCCGGCCGGCAGCAGGGCAACTTTTACCCGGAAGGCGCTCCCGCCCTCGAACGAGCCCGAGCGGTTCACGGCCCACGCCATGCCGCCGCCGGTGGGCTCGAGCAGCTCCTCGGCGCGCTCCGCGGCCTTCTGGCCCGCCGCGTCGGCATCGAAGAAGGTGACGACCTCGTCGCAGTAGCGGCGCAAGAGGGCGAGCTGCGCCCCGGTGAATGCGGTGCCGAGCGCCGCTACCGTCTCCGTAAACCCGTGCTGGTGAGACATCAGACAGTCGACGTAGCCTTCGACGAGCAGCGCCCGGTTCTTCGTCTGGATCGTGGGCCGGGCGAGGTCGGCGGCGTAGAGCAGGTTGCCCTTGGTGTAGAGCGGCGTCTCCGGAGAGTTGAGGTACTTCGGCTGCTCGTCCCCGAACCCACGCCCGCCGAAGGCCACCACCCGGCCCTGAAGGTCGCGGATCGGGAACAGGAGACGCCCTCGGAAGCGGTCGTAGACGCCGGAGCGGTTCTCTCGCTGGACGGCCAGCCCAGCGGTAACCAGCGCGTCTTCGGCGACCTTCTGCGAGCGCATGAAGGTGAGGAGCGTGTCCCAGCCCTCCGGGGCATAGCCGAGACCGAAGCGCTTCGCGACGGCGGCGTCGATGCCGCGCTGCTCGAGATATGCGCGCGCCCGCTCCCCGGCGGGCTTCCAGAGCGTGTCGTCGTAGAAGCGCCAGGCAAGGTCCACGATCCGGACGAGCTCCTCGCGGCCGGAATCACCGCTCCGGCTGCCTTCTTCCGGCAGCGCGATCCCCGCCGTCCGGGCGAGAGAGCGGACCGCTTCGGGGAACGAGAGACGGTCCTGGCGCATGAGAAAGCCGAACACGTCGCCGCCCACACCGCAGCCGAAGCAGTGGAAGATCCCCTTTCGCGGATTGACCATGAACGAAGGGGTCTTCTCGGCGTGGAAGGGACAGAGGCCCTTCCAGTTGACGCCGGCCTTGCGGAGGTTCACGAACCGACCGACGAGATCGACGATGTCCACGGCGGCCCGGACGTCGTCGAGCAGCGCCTGGGAGTATTGCACTAGCTTACCTTCAACGTGGCCACGGTGGCGCCGCCGCCGCCCTCGGAGGGCTCGCCGTCGCGAAACGTGTCCACCAGCGGATGACCGGCCAGGAGACCGCGGACGGCCTTGCGAAGCGCCCCGGTGCCCTTGCCGTGAATCAGTCGCACGCTGGCGTGGCCGGCGAGAAACGCGGCGTCGAGGTATTGCTCGACCGCGTCGCGCGCCTCGTCGGTCGTCTTCCCAAGCAGAAGGAGCTCTGGCGCGACCGAGCGTGGGGGAGGCAGGGCGGGGTCGCGGGGCTTCGGAACCCCACTCGCCCCGGACCCCGCCCTGCCTCCCCCACGCCCGGTCGCGCTGGCGGGGCGTAGAGCTTGCAGGGGCACGCGGACGGTGACGGAGCCGGAGCGAACGGTGGCGGACCCACCGGCGATCGCCAGGAGCTCGCCGCGGATACCGAGATGCTCGGCCGCGACGGTGGCGCCGGGTGCGAGGGTCGCCGGCATCTCCACGGGAACGTGGGGAGCGACGGCCTCGATGCTCGACGAGGCCTCGCGAACGCGGCGGCGACTTTCGTCGAGCGATCGGCGCGAGCGCTCGGTACGCTTGAGCTTGTCCCACTCCGCGGCGAGCGCGCGCCGGATGTCGGCGACGAGCGCCGAGGCCTCGGCGCGGGCCCGCGCGACGATCGCCTGAGCCCGGTGCTCGGCCGCGGTCGCCGTCTCCGACGCTTTCGCGAGCTGCGCGGCGGTCTCAGCCCGAACGCGCTCGATCTCGCGCGCGCGCTCGGCGTCCGAGCGCGCGTGGGCGTCGAGCGTCGACAGGAGGTCCGAGAGCCGGACGGCGTGCTCCGAGCGGTGCGCCGTCGCTCGCGCAATCAGTTCGGCGTCGAGGCCGAGCCGGGCAGCGATCGTGAGCGCGTAGCTCTGGCCGGGCTGGTCGTAGCGCAGCCGGAAGGTCGGCGCCAGCGTCGCGGTGTCGAACTCGACCGAGGCGTTGCGCGCGCGGGGATAGGTGGACGCGAACGCCTTGAGGGGCTCGAGGTGAGTCGTCGCGATCACCAGCGCACCGCGGCCAGCCAGCTCCTCGAGGATCGCCTGCGCGAGCGCCGCGCCCTCGTCCGGATCCGTTCCGGCGCCGAGCTCGTCCAGCAGCACCAGCGAGCGCTCGTCGGCCGTGTCGAGGATCTCGCGCACCTGCTTGACGAAGGCCGAGAAGGTCGAAAGGTTCTCGGCAACCGACTGATCGTCGCCGATGATCGCGAAGACGTCGTCGAACAGCGGCAGCCGCGAGCCCTCGTCCGCTGGCAGGTGGCAGCCCACCTGCGCCATCAGGGCCAGGACCGCGAGCGTCTTGAGCGCGATCGTCTTGCCGCCGGCGTTGGGTCCGGTGATGACGAGCAGCGGCCGATCGGGGCTCAGCTCGAGGTCGACGGGCACGATCGGCCTGGCTGGATCCTTCCAGCTCTGAGCGAGCAGGAGCGGATGGCGCGCGCCGCGGATCGCAACAGTACGCGCCGTGTCGATCACGGGCGCCGTGGCCCCCATGCGTTCGGCGGCCTGGGCGCGCGCGAAGGCCCAGTCGAGCTCGCCTACGGCGCTCAGCAGCCCCTGGATGTCGTCGAGCCGCGCCCGCACCGCCTCGGTCAGCTCGGCGAGGATCCGCACGGTCTCGTGCTCTTCTTCTCGCGTCGCTTGGACCAGGTCGTTGTTGGCGTCGACGACGTGCTCCGGCTCGATGAAGAGGGTCTGGCCGCTCTGCGAGCGGTCGTGCACGATGCCGCGCACGCGGCCGCGCGCCTCTGCGCGCACGGGAAGGACGTACCGGCCGTGGCGGAGCGTCACGTACCGGTCGGCGAAGAGCCGATCGGCCTCGCTGCCCTGCAAGGCGCGCTCGAGCTCGACCGAGAGCCGTCGACGGCGGTCGCGGATCTCGCGGCGCAGGCGCTTGAGCGTCGGGCTCGCGTCGTCGGCCACGCCGCCGTCGGCGCCGAGAGCGCGGCGGAGCCGGTCGGCGAGCTCGGCGAAGCGAGGCAGCGCGTCGGTGATCGCGGCGATGTCGGGGCTCGTCTCGCGCACGGCCTTGCCGTAGGCGTGGAGCCGTGGGCTCGCATCGAGCGCCGGAATGATCTGGACCAGCTCGGGACCATCGAGGACGCTGCCGTCGGCGCAGCAGCGGCTGAGCACGGGGCGAATGTCGGCGAAGCCTTCGAGGGGGAGCGAGCCGGTGGTGGAGAGGGCGACCCGCGCCTGGCGGGTCAGGTCGATCGCCGCCAGAACCCCCGCGACGTCCGTCAGGGGTTCCGCCGTCGTCGCTCGCTCGCGACCCATCTCGGTCAATGCTTCATGAGCCAGGAGCGCCCGCACCGCGTTCCATTCGGTGCCGGGCTCCCAGATTCGGCCTGCCTCCACCCTTCGCCTCATTCGCTCCCGTCCCGGATCACGGGAGTGTCGGCGTACATCCAGGAGTGCCGCGGCTAATCGGACATCCGTTCGCGCCGCTTGGCCTTCTTGCGGGCGGCGAGGGCTTTGCGCTTCCGCCGAACGCTGGGCTTCTCGTAGTGCTGACGCTTCTTGAACTCCGACAAGAGCCCGGCCTTCTCACACTGCTTCTTGAAGCGCTTGAGAGCGCTCTCGAAGGACTCGTCGGGCTCGACGATGACCTTGGTCACGCTGCTCCCCCCTCCGGATGCGGGCACTCGCTGGATAAACAACAACTATATACCACGCGGCCCACACTCGGGCAACGAAGTGTCCCGGCTTGCTAGACTATCCGCGTCGATGACCGCCGTCGCCCCTCCGATCTCCGCGGTTATCCCCTTCGTCGTCATGCTCTTGGCGATCGCCGTCTGCCCGCTCTGGGTGCCGCACTGGTGGGAGTCGAACCGAAACAAGATGATCGTCTCGGCCGCCCTCGGCCTGCCCGTCCTCGCGCTGTACATGGTCAGGCGGCCGGCAGCGCTCGGCGCCATGGCCGAGGAATACGTCTCGTTCATCATCCTGCTCGGCGGCCTCTACCTGATCTCGGGCGGAATCTTACTGAAGGGCGATCTCACCGCGACGCCCTCCACCAACACCGCGTTCCTAGCGCTGGGATCGCTCCTGGCGTCGTTCATCGGCACCACCGGCGCCTCGATGCTCCTGATCCGCCCGCTGCTCCGGACGAACCGGGAGCGTACCCGCGTCAGGCACACCGTCGTCTTCTTCATCTTCCTCGTGTCCAACATCGGCGGCATGCTGACGCCGCTCGGCGACCCGCCGCTGTTCCTGGGCTATCTGCAGGGCGTGCCGTTCACGTGGACCCTCGGGCTCTGGGCGCACTGGGCATTCCAGGTCCTCATCTTGCTGACGCTGTACTTCGTCTGGGATACGCATCAGTACGAGAACGAGCCGCCGGAGGCCCAGCGGCGGGATCGCGCGCACTTCGAGCCGTTGCGCGTCGAGGGCGCGGCCAACGTCGTCGGGCTAGCGCTCGTGGTCCTGGCGGTGGCGTTCCTGCGCGAGCCGTGGCGCGAGGCCGCGATCGTGGTGTTGTCGGCGGTCTCCCTGTGGAAGACTCCGCGCGCGATCCGTAGGGCCAACGGCTTCACGTTCTACCCGATCGTGGAGGTCGCGGTGCTCTTCTTCGGGATCTTCCTGACGATGATTCCGGCGCTCGAGCTCCTGCGGCTCCGGGGAGGGGAGCTCGGCGTACGCACGCCCTGGCAGTTCTTCTGGGCCACGGGGATGCTGTCGTCGTTTCTCGACAATGCGCCGACCTACCTGACCTTCCTGGCGCTGGCGCAGGGCCTCGGCCTGGCCCGCGAGGTCGTCGACGTTCCTCATGTCATCCTGGCGGCGATCAGCGTGGGGGCGGTGTCGATGGGGGCCAACAGCTACGTTGGCAACGCGCCCAACTTCATGGTGAAGTCGATCGCCGAGGAGCAGGGGGTGAAGATGCCGAGCTTCCTGGGCTACATGGGCTACAGCGGGGCGATTCTGCTACCGTTGTTCGGGCTCGTGACCCTGTTGTTCTTTTGATGGGGGGCCTCGAAGGGCCCCCCAAAGCCCCCAGCGCTCGGACGCGCCGCGGCGGAGCCGTGGCGCGCCTCGATGTTGCTCGGCTTCCCGGGGGCCTCGAAGGGCCCCCCATGCCCCCCGTGGCTCAGCAACAATCGAACGTCTTGGCTAGGCGACGAGGCTGAGGACGCGCTCAGCGGCTTCGGCGACGACGGCGTCGACCCGAGGAGCAGGGGGTGAAGATGCCGAGCTTCCTGGGCTACATGGGCTACAGCGGGGCGATTCTGCTACCGTTGTTCGGGCTCGTGACCCTGTTGTTCTTTTGATGGGGGGCCTCGAAGGGCCCCCCAAAGCCCCCAGCGCTCGGACGCGCCGCGGCGGAGCCGTGGCGCGCCTCGATGTTGCTCGGCTTCCCGGGGGCCTCGAAGGGCCCCCCATGCCCCCCGTGGCTCAGCAACAATCGAACGTCTTGGCTAGGCGACGAGGCTGAGGACGCGCTCAGCGGCTTCGGCGACGACGGCGTCGACTGTCGGAAGCTCGTCGCGCTCGAACGGGGCGAGCACGTGGTCGGGGACGTCGTCCCTGCGGTCAGGACGCCCGACACCTACCTTGACGCGGCGGATCTGCTGAGTGCCGAGCGCTTCGATGACGGAGCGCACGCCGTTGTGGCCGCCGTGGCTGCCCTTCATCCGGATGCGCACGGTTCCCAGCGGCAGGTCGATGTCGTCGTAGACGAGGATGAGATCGGCGGGCCCCGCCTCTACCCGGCGGAGCGCCTTGGCGACGACCGGACCGCAGACGTTCATGAACGCCTGCGGCTTGATGAGGCACAGCGGCACGCCTCGCCACTGCCCCCGCGCCAGCACCGCGGCGCCGTCACGCCGCCAGGACTTGCCGAGCGTGCGGGCGAGGGAGTCCAGGACACGCTGGCCGACGTTGTGCCGGGTGTCCCGATATTCAGGCCCCGGGTTCCCCAGCCCGACGACCACCTGCCGGCCGGCCACGCGTGTTCCGCTCGGTTACTTCTCCGTCTTCTCGGCTCTCTCGGGTCGCTTCGGCCGCTTGTCGTCAGCCGCGGGGGCCTCCTCGCCTTCCTTCGGCTTCCGCTCGGTGAGCACCTCCGGCTCGGCGACCGCCGTCGTCGCAGTCGCCGCGACCACGGGCGCTTCCTCGGCCATCGGCGGGGCAACCGTCGCGACTGCCTGGCCCGGGTCGTTCAGGATTCTCACGCCCTCGGGTGCCACGAGCTCGCGCACGGTCAGGACGTCGCCGATCATGAGCGCGCTGACGTCGGCGTCGATCCGCTGCGGGATCGCGGTCGGCAGACAGGACACCTCGAGCTCGTGGAGCACGAGGTTCAAGATGCCCTTCTGGTCGCGCACGCCCGCCGCCTCGCCCACCGGACGCACCGCCACGCGCACGGTGATCGCGCGGTCGGCGGATACTTCCTGCAGGTCCACGTGAAGCAGCTGGTCGCTGACCGGATCGAACTGCAGCTCGCGGATGATCGCCAGCCGTGCGCCGTTGCCGGCTTCGCCCTCGAACTTCAGGGTGAGCAGCTGGGTCGTTCCCTCGTGGCCGTGGATCATCCGGAGAACCGCCTTCGGGTCCAACGTGACCGGCTCGGTCTTCGTCCCGCCGTACAGGATCGCCGGCACGGTGCCCGCGCGGCGCAGGCGCTTCGCGATTTCCTTGCCCGTACCCTCGCGCCGCTTGATCGTCAGCTCTGCCATCGCCATCTCAGACTCCCTCCAGACGCGCTCGGCTCACACGAACAGGGTCGAAACCGATTCTTCGTCGTGAATTCGGCGGATCGCCTCGCCCAGCAGGGGCGCCACGCTCAACACCGTGACCCGTGCCGCCCGCTTCTCGCCGGAGACCGGCACCGAGTTGGTCACCACGATCTCCTCGAGCGCCGACTTGCCGATCCGCTCCACCGCCGGGCCCGACAGGACGGCGTGGACGCCGCAGGCGAGGATCCGGCGCGCGCCCTCGCGCTCGAGCGCGGTCACGGCCTGGATCAGGGTGCCGGCGGTGTCGATCATGTCGTCGATGACGACGGCGTCCTTGCCGCGCACATCACCGATCAGGTGCATTGCCATCGCCGAACCCGGGCCCTCGCGCCGCTTGTCGATGATGGCCAGGCTGGCGCTCAGTCGCTTGGCGATCGCGCGCGCCCGCTCCACGCCGCCCGCGTCGGGCGAGACGATGACCGGATCGCGGAGATCCTTCTTGCCCAGATAGTCGATGATGACCGGCGCCGCGAACAGGTGATCGACCGGGACGTTGAAGAATCCCTGGATCTGCCCGGCGTGCAGATCGAGCGCCAGCAAGCGGTCGATCCCCGCCGCCTCCAGCAGGTCGGCCACGAGCCTGGCCGAGATCGGGACGCGCGGCTGCACCTTGCGATCCTGACGCGCGTAGCCGTAGTAGGGCAGGACGGCCGTGATCCGCCGCGCCGACGCGCGGCGCATCGCGTCGACCATGATCAAGAGCTCCATCAGCGTGTCGTTCACCGGCGGGCACGTCGGCTGGATCAAGAACACGTCCGCACCGCGGACGTTCTCGTTGACCTGCACGTACACCTCGCCGTCCGAGAAGCGCGTCACCTCCGCGTCGGACACGGGAACACGCAGGTACTGCGCGATCTCTTCGGCGAGAGCGCGATTCGCGTTGCCCGTGAACAGCTTCAGCTCGTAGGCCATCGGCGCCTCGTTCAAGGTGTGGTTGGGGCGGGAGGATTCGAACCTCCGAATACGGGATCCAAAGTCCCGCGCCTTGCCACTTGGCCACGCCCCATCGTGTTCAAGTTCGCCTCCGGATCCCGCGGGTGCCCAGCGCTCGCCCGCTACCGCATCCGTATCGCCGGGCCGCGCAAGGCCCGCACTGCCCAGCACGCCCAGCGCGCGCGCGACACGCGCGTCCGAATCTGCCGCGCGTGGTCGTAGGAGCGCGCCACGCCCAGCACCGTGAGCCCGCTGCCCGACATCGACGCCCCCAGCGCACCCGCCGCCAGCAGCGCCGCCTCCATCTGCTCCACTTCCGGGTGCCGGGGCGCCGCGACGCGCTCGAGCGCGTTGCCGAGATTCGCGGCCACCCGTCCGGGCTGCCGGCTCCTGAGCGCCGCGGCCATGCGCCGCGCCCGGCCGCCGTCAGAATACATCGTGGGCACGACGCCGCCGTAGATCTCCGCAGTGCTCGCGCCGACCCCCGGGTTCACCAGCACGAGCCCGAGCGCGCAGCCGGGTAGGGGCTCGAGCCGATCCCCCCGTCCCGTCCCCAGCGCAGCCCCGCCGTGGAGGAAGAACGGCACGTCCATCCCCAGCGTGACCCCGACTTCCGCGAGCCGTGCCGTCGGCCATCGAAGGCCCCACAACCGACTCAATCCGACCAGCACCGCCGCCGCGTCCGTCGAGCCGCCGCCAAGCCCGGCCGCCACCGGAATCCGCTTCTCGAGCGTGATCCGCGCCCCGCGACTCGACCCCGCCACCTCCCGCAGCACGCGCGCCGCCCTGAGCGCCAGGTTCGTTCCGTCGGTCGGAACGTCTCGAGCCGTGGTTCGAAGCTCCAGGACATCGGCGTCCTCGAGCACCAGCCGGTCCGAGAGATCCACGGCCTGCATGACCGTGGCGATTTCGTGGTAGCCATCGTCTCGCCGCCCCAGAACCTCCAACGCCAGATTGACCTTTGCCGCGGCGTTGAGCACCAGGCGACGAGGCCTCCCCGACTGCTTCGACAAGACATCGCACGATAGCACGCACCCGGGGCCCTTTCAACGGATGGTCTGTATTTTCGCCCCTTTCGGGATCGTCAGCGCGAATCGCTCCTCGTCAATTCCGCCGTTCTCGACCGGGTCCTGGTACGCGATCGAGCCGGTCACGTACGACCGCGCCGCGTCGAGGTCGAATCCAGCGAGCGCCCCGGTGGTGTTGCGCCGGTACTTGATCAGGACGTCGAACTTCCCGGAGATCTCGAGTTGCCGGACCGCGCCGGTCTCGAGGTCCAGCCATACTCGCTCGCGGGCCCGGGCTCCTACGAGACGCAGCGAGGGCCCGGCGCCGTCGGCCGGCAGGAGCTCGGCGCGACGCAGGTCGTTGGGAGGCACCGCCCGTCCGGCGAGGACCGCGACGAGATCGCCGGGCTCGAGCGGGAGACCGAGCGCCTTCGCGATCGTCTCGGCGTTGGCGGGTCCGGTCGAGGCCTCGTGCTTCCCGGCGTCGTACGCGGTCAGGCGCCCGTCGTGGACGGTCACGAGCAGAAGCGGCTGGCCGAGGGGCGAAAGCGCCTCGAAGCGGACGGAGGTCGGCGCCTTCACGAGGAGGACGCCGCGGAGGCGCTGACGTTCCTCGCCTTGGCGCAGATCGATGTCCGCGAGGGTCCGAAGGTCGGTGAACTCGCTCGAGCGTTCGGCCAGCCGGGTCAGCGCGCGTTGGGCGTCGTCTCCGATGGGCTCTCGCGAGGGCACGGTCGCGCAGCCGGCGACTAGAAGCAGCGTCAGAGAAAGGCGAAAGCTACTGCGAGGCTTTGGGGCCACCCTTGACCCGGCGCTGGCGGTCCTTGAGGTCGTCTACCTTCTTCTTGACCGCGTCGGCGGCCGGATCGAGCTGCAGAGCCTTCTCCCATGCGGCGAGAGCATCGTCGTCGAGCCCGTTCTTCACGAACGCGTCGCCCAGGTGCTCGTAGATCACGGGATCTGGCTCCTTCGTGCGCGCGACGGCCCGCTTGAGCTCGCTCAGAGCCTCTGGGTATTTCCCTTGCTGGTAGTAGGCCCAGCCGAGGCTGTCGATGAAGTAGCCGTTGTCGGGTTCGAGATCGAGCGCCTTGCGGATCAGCTGGATCGCCTCGTCCAGGTTCTGACCGCGCTCGGCGTACATGTAACCGACGTAGTTGTAGGCTTCGGCGTGCTTCGGATCGAGCGAGATCACGCGCCGGAAGGCGCCGACCGCGTCGTCGAAGCGCGCCTGCTTTTCGTAGACCACGCCCAGCTGGAAGTGGAGGTCCTTCTGCCGGTCGTCCAGGCCTAGACCCTCCTGGAGGGTCTCCGCCGCCCGATCGTATTGCTTGGCGCGGTAGTATGCGGTCCCGAGATAGAGGAACAACTCGGGCCGCTTGGGCTCCATGTTGACGGCGTCGCGGAGGATCGCGATCGACTCGTCGAACCGCTTGGCGCGCCCGTAGAGGAACCCGAGCTGGACGCGCGCGTCGATGGAGCGCGGGTCGGCGCGTAGGATCCGCTCGAGCTCCGACTTCGCCTCCGCGTCGCGGCCGCCGTCCATGTAGCTGGTGGCGAGGAAGTAGCGGGCGCGCAGGTTGGACGGCTCCAGCATCACGACGCGGCGGAACGCGTCGCTGGCGCGATCCCACATCTTCTGCTCGTAGTACACGAAGCCGAGCTTCATCCACACTCGCGAGTCCCGAGGCGTCGCCTCGACGAGAGCCTCGATCTCGGTCTGTGCTTCTGCCAGCCGCCCGAGGCGGATCAAGAGATCGCCGAGCCGCTCCGCGTGCGTGGGATTGTCCGGATTCGCCTTGGCGGCACGGCGGTAAGTCTCGATCGCCTCGTCGCTCTTGTTGCGCCGCTCGTAGACGTGGCCGAGCGCCTGCCAGGCGGCGTCGTGGTCGGGGTCGAGCTCGACGGCGGTCGTGAGGCGGCTGATCGCCTCGTCCCAGGACTCGGTCTCGATCGCCAGCCGTCCCAGCAGGAACTGCGCCTGCGCGAGCCGCGGCTGCTTGTCGGCGAGGCGCAGGAGGACGGCCCGGGCGCGGTCGTACGCCTTCTGCTCGACGTGGACCCGCGCGAGCGTCAGGTAGGGCTCCTCGGCGGTCGGGTTGAGCGCGATGGTCCGCTCCAGCTCGGTCTCGGCCTCGGCGATCCTGCCCTTCGCGCGGAAGAGCTCGGCGAGCGTCAGGTGCGCGACCGGCTGGTCCGGCGCCAGCTCGACGGCGCGCCGCGCGGCGGTCACGGCCTCGTCCACGCTGTCCACGCGCATGAGGGTCTGGGCGAACTGGGTCCAGAGGGCAGCCGAATTCGGATCCTTCTCGAGCGCCTTCTGCATCAACGGGATCGCGTCCTTGAACCGACCGGCCTGAACGTGCATCTGGGCGAGGGTGTAGTTGTAGTAGGCGTCGGCACGGGGATCGGGGGTGACGGCGGCGCGCTGCGGCAGCTCGTCGTCGATGGCGACTCTCACGCCGCCGCCGGCGGCGCATCCCGCGAGCGCCGCGGCGACGAAGATCGCGGGGAGCCCTCGCCAGGCCTTCGTCAGCAGGCGTCGCGCGGCCGCGGCGACCCCCGAGTCGGGTATGGCCGACGCCGCCGCGTCGATCTCGCGCTGCGCCTGGGCGTCGAGCGGCGCGGGCGCGGCGGGGCCCGCACGACCGGACGTCGGCTCGGCATCGACCTTTCCCGAGACGAATCGCAGGGAGCGAACCACGCCGAACCGCTCGTTGAGGCGGCGGGTCAGCTCCTCGCTGCGGAGCGTGAGCTCGTGGAGCCACGGAGAGTTGTCGACCACCACGGTGAGACAGCCGTCGGCGAAACTGCCGGGCTGGGCTCGCCGCGCCGCATCGCCGCCGACCACGGCCGGCCAGGCCCGCCGGATGCGATATTCGAGCAACCGGTCTCGGAGGTCGGGAACTGCGGTCACCAGGAGGTCCGCGACGGCGCGCGGCGCTGCTGCGCGTACCATTAACTCGTATCATACATCCTGGGGTGCGCGCGCAGCGAGAGTCGCCGGAAAACCCTGATATAGTGGCGTGAATTATGGCGAAGCCGAGGCGCGGCGACACCCTCGATCTGACGATCGATGACCTCGCCTTCGGCGGCGAAGGCGTCGGGCGGGTCGAGGGCTACGTCCTCTTCGTACGCGGCGCGGTGCCCGGCGACCGCGTCCGGGTCAAGGTCGTCGAGGCCCGCTCGCGCTTCGGGCGCGCGGCAATTGAGTCGCTCGAGAGCCCGTCGCCGGACCGGGTCGAAGCGCCGTGTCCCTACTTCGGCCGCTGCGGCGGTTGTCGCCTCCAGCACCTCTCCTATCCAGCGCAGCTGGCGTTCAAGGAAAAGCAAGTGCGCGACTGTCTCACGCGCATCGGTGGGCTCGGGCCGTTCGAGCTCAGGCCGATCCTCGGCGCGCCCGACATCTACGGGTACCGGAACAAGATGGAATTCACGATCGTGCGCGGCGGCGTCGACAAGCCGGCGATCGGGCTCCACCAGGCGGATCGCTACGACGTAGTCCTGGACATCGAACGATGCCTGTTGCAGTCGGAGACGATGAACGGCCTGCTCGACGAGCTGCGCGTGCAGGCGGGCGCGCGGAGGCTTCCGGTCTACGACCAGGCTTCCGGCGACGGGCTGCTGCGCTTCGCGACCTTGCGCGAGGGCCGGCGCACCGCCGAGGCCATGGTCAACATCGTCGCCGCCGCGCCCGCCGTCGAGGCGTTGACCCCCGTCGCCGAGGGGCTGCGGACGCGGGTTCCCTCGGTGGCGAGCGTGGTGTTGAACGTCAACGCCAAGAAGGCCTCCGTCGCGGTGGGCTCCGAGGAGCATCTGCTACTCGGGCGTGATCACATCCGGGAATCGCTCGGCGGTCTCACGTTCCAGGTTTCGGCGAATTCGTTCTTCCAGACCAACACCGTTCAAGCCGAGCGCCTCTTCGCGGTCGTCGAGGCGGCGTGCGAGCTCGAAGGGCACGAGACGCTCCTCGACCTCTACTCCGGAACCGGCGCGATCAGCCTGCTGCTCGCGCGCCGCAGCCGCTGGGTGTACGGCGTCGAGGTCTCGGCGGCCGCCATCGCCGACGCCGTTCGCAATGCGCGGGCCAACGGGATCGAGAACTGCACGTTCCTGCCGGGCGAGGTCCGCTACGTCTTGCCGACGCTGATGCGTGACGGCGTCAGGCCCGAAGTCGTCGTCGCGGATCCGCCGCGCGCGGGCTTCCATCCCAAGGCGCTCCACGCGCTCGCCACGCTCGGGCCGGCGCGGCTCGTGTACGTCTCGTGTAACCCGGCGACGCTGGCACGCGACGTCGGCGACCTGGTCCGCCAGGGCTACCGCCTCGAGTGGGTCGAGCCCGTCGACATGTTCCCGCAAACCCCGCACATCGAGGCGGTCGCCCGTCTGCGACGGGCGCAATGAGGATCTATCTCGCCCGCCGGCTGGGACAGTCGCTGCTCGTCCTGCTGGGGGTCTCGTTCATCGTCTTCTTCATCCTCTATCTCACCGGGGACCCGGCGCTCATCCTGCTGCCGCCGGACGCCACGGCCGAGGACGTGCAGAAGTTCAGACAAGCGATGGGCTTCAACGATCCGTTCATCGTCCAGTACGGCCGCTTCCTCGTGGGCGCGCTCCGCGGCGACTTCGGACAGTCGGTGCGCCACGGCGAGCCCGCGTTCAATCTGGTCATCGAGCGCATGCCGGCGACCTTCGAGCTCTCCGGCGCCGCGCTGGTCGTCGCGCTCTGTCTGGCGATCCCGGCGGGAATCGTGTCGGCGGTGCGGCGCAACAGCGCGCTCGATTACGTGTCGACGGTGGTCGCGCTGCTCGGCCAGTCGATGCCGACCTTCTGGCTCGGGATCATGCTGATCCTCGTCTTCTCGGTGCAGTTCAATCTCCTGCCCTCGTCCGGGCGGGGCACCCTCGAGCACCTCATCCTGCCGGCGATCACCCTCGGGCTCTTCACGACCGCGCGCATCACGCGTCTGACACGCTCGGGCATGTTGGAAGTCCTGAGTCAGGACTACATCCGCACCGCTCGCGCGAAGGGCGTGAGCGACCCGCCGGTGGTGTGGAAGCACGCGCTCAAGAACGCGGCGATCCCGATCGTGACGATCGTGGGAATCGAGCTTGGGACGCTGCTGGGCGGCTCCGTGATCACCGAGACTATCTTCGCCTGGCCGGGGGTAGGACGCCTCTCGGTCCAGGCGATCTACAACCGCGACTACCCGGTGGTCCAGGCCGCGGTCTTCCTTCTCTCGTCCACGTTCGTGCTCGTCAACCTCGTCGTGGACTTGCTCTACACCTATCTCGACCCCCGGATCCGGCTGAGATGAGGGTCTCGGGCTACCCCCGGTCCAAGCCGGCCTCGACTCTCCTCATGCAGGGCTCGCAGGTCACCGAGCCCGAGACGGGCGTGCGGAGCCGGGTCGCATTTTGCTTAGGCCACCCGCGGTGGAAGCCGGCCTCACGGCGCCTCGAGCCGGGCTCGCCGGCCACCAAGCCGGAGACGGGCGTGCGGAGCCGGGTCGCATTTTGCTTAGGCCACCCGCGGTGGAAGCCGGCCTCACGGCGCCTCGAGCCGGGCTCGCTGGCCACCAAGCCGGAGACGGGCGTGCGGAGCCGGGTCGCATTTTGCTTAGGCCACCCGCGGTGGAAGCCGGCCTCACGGACCCCGTTACAATGAGCGTTCCGATCAGCGCCCGGACCCTGGATCTCGCCGCCGACCGCAGCCCGGCGCGGCGGGAGTGGGTCGCGTTCGCGCGGCGTCTCGCCCGGCGGCGGACGGCGCTCTTCGGCCTGGTTGTCGTGGCATCGGTCGCCGTCGCGGCGCTCGGCGCCCCGTGGCTCTCGGCCTACGATCCGACCGAGCAGGACATCACGAACCGGCTGAAGCCGCCCGGGTCGCCCGACGCCTCCGGCCGCGCCCACCCGCTCGGCACCGATCAGCTCGGTCGCGACATCCTCGCGCGAATCATCTTCGGCGCCCGCCCCGCGCTCATGGTCGGGTTCGCCGCGGTGGCGATCTCCGGCGTGCTCGGCATGCTCGTGGGGCTCCTCTCGGGCTATTGCGGCGGAAGAGTCGACGACGTGTTCATGCGCCTGGCCGACGTTCAGCTGGCGTTCCCGTTCATCCTGCTCGCGATCGCCGTGATCGGGGTATTGGGGCCGAGCCTGCCCGTGATCATCGTGGTGATCGGGGTGTCGAGCTGGGTCGTCTACGCGCGCGTGGTGCGCGGCGCGGTGCTGTCACTGCGCGAGCGCGAGTTCGTGCAAGCAGCGCTGGCGCTCGGCAGCCGCGACGTTCGGATCCTGCTGCGCCACATCCTGCCGAACGCGTTCACGCCGTGGCTCGTGGTCGCGACGCTCGACATGGCCCGCGTGATCGTGATCGAGTCGGCGCTCTCGTTCCTGGGGCTCGGCGTCCAGCCGCCGACGCCGACGTGGGGCGGGATGCTCGCGGACGGCCGGGTCTACATCTCGACCGCGTGGTGGCTCGCGACGTTCCCCGGTCTCGCGATCCTCGTGTCAGTGCTCGGCATCAATCTCTTCGGCGACGGGTTGCGCGACACGCTCGACCCGCGCCTCAAAGTCTGAGCCTCGCGCTCAGGGCGGCGCCGTCGGGCCTTCGACCCCGAGGCCCCGCCGCCGGATCCACCAGAGACGCCGCCCCAGCAAGCCGAACGCCGCCAGCGGCGTCGTCAGCCAGAGCATCCCCGACGGCACACCGGTGAGCGCATTCACGGCGAGCGCCACCCCCCCGCCACCGGCCGCCAACCATAACAGCAGGACGGTCGCGCGTTCCGCCGCCCGCCGCCACCCCAGGCGCCCGACGACGACCGCCAGCAACGCGCCCATGCCGTCGATCGCCACGTCGGTGGGGCTCGCCGTCCGACTCGGGACGAACGACTGGTGGACCTCGTCCAGGATCGCCCACGCGAGGCTGATCGCGAACGCGATCGCGGCTGCAGCCGATGGCCGCACGGCGCGCCCGCGGATCAGAGCGCGGAGCCAGAGCGCGGCCAGGATCGCGTACTCGGTGAGGTGAGCGCCCTTGCGAATGAGCGCGTGCATCGCCTCGAGCTGGGCAGGCGTCGCCCACGGCGCGAGCGCGTGAAGGATCGGCAACAGCCAGCTCGCAGTGTGTGCCGCGCTCGCCGTGTCGGACGAGAGCCACATGATCAGCGCCATCCACAGGACGGGGGGGAGCCAGGGGGTCGAACGCATGCGCCAGTTATGATACAGATACGGGCCATGGCGCGAGTTGACTGGAACTATCACCGGAAAGGCTGAAACTCCTGCGCGAGGGCGCAAGAGTTTCTTGCGCGGAAGAAGATCGGAGTCGCCGAGCAGGTCGACACGCGGAAGTCCCCGATCGTCGGGGAGGCGGCCCTGGCGGTGACCCGGGGCGTCGACGAGATCTACGTCGCCAAGGGCAAGAAGGCGGTCCACCTCGACCTCAAGGCGTCGCGGCCGGGGAAGGCCGAGCTGCTGGCGCTCCTGCTGGGCCCGACCGGCGGCCTCCGGGCGCCCACCCTTCGGGTCGGGCGCACCCTCCTGGTCGGTTTCAACGAGGAGGCCTACGCGAAGATTCTGAAGTAGAAGGCGCTCGGCGTCCGGCCGACGTGCTAGAGTCGGTGCGCGATGCTCGGTGGGATCCTCGACGATCTGCTCACCTCACCGTCGACGGGGCCCTGCATCACAGCGACCCGTCATTTTCCCCCTCGTCCTCCCGTGCTGGTCCCGTTCCCGGCCTCGCTCGACCCGCGCATCGGCGAGGCGTTGCGCGCGCGAGGGATCGGCGAGCTCTACTCGCACCAGGCGCGCGTGTGGGAGCTCATCGAGAAGGGTCACCACGTGGTCGTCGTCACCCCGACCGCCTCCGGCAAGACCCTCTGCTACAACCTGCCCGCCCTGCAGGCTCTCGTGCAACAGCCCGACGCGCGCGTGCTCTACCTGTTCCCGACGAAGGCGCTCGCCCAGGACCAATTGGCGGAGCTGGAGGAGCTCGCCCGGCAGCTGCCCGAGACGCGCATGTTCACGTACGATGGCGACACCCCCCAGGACGCTCGGCGCGCCGTCCGCGCCCGCGCGAACCTCGTCCTCACCAATCCCGACATGCTCCACTCCGGGATCCTGCCGCACCACACGAAATGGGCGACGCTGTTCCAGAACCTCCGCTACGTCGTGATCGACGAGCTACACGCGTACCGGGGTGTGTTCGGCTCCCACTTGGCCAACGTGCTGCGGCGCCTCCGGCGCATCTGCCGGCACTATGGCTCGGCGCCCCAGTTCATCATGGCCTCGGCGACGATCGCGAATCCGGGTGAGCTGGCCCGTCGGCTCACCGGGGAGCCGGTCGAAGAGATCGCGCAGAGCGGCGCCCCGACCGGGGACAAGGTCTTCGTCTGCTACAACCCTCCGGTCGTCAACCCCGAGCTTGGCATTCGCGCGCCCTATCTCGGCGAAGCTGCGAAGCTCGGGATCCGGTTCCTCCGCGAGAAGATCGCGACGATCGTCTTCGCCCAGAGCCGGCTCGCGACCGAGGTGCTGCTGAGCGCGATCAAGGGGGGCGTCGCCGACAAGACCGGCGATAGCGGGATCGTGCGCGGGTATCGTGGTGGCTATCTGCCGACGCGACGCCGGGCGGTCGAGAAGGGGCTGCGCGCGGGCGAAGTCCTCGGGGTCGTCTCCACCAACGCCCTCGAGCTCGGGGTCGACATCGGTCACCTCGACGTCGCGGTGCTGGCCGGCTATCCGGGCGGCATCGCGTCGCTCTGGCAGCAGGCCGGGCGCGCCGGCCGCCGGAGCGGCTTCTCGGTCGCTGTCTTCGTGGCGACGAGCGCGCCGCTCGACCAGTTCATGATCACCCATCCCGAGTACCTCTTCGGCACGCCGCCCGAGCACGCGCGGGTGAACCCGGACAACCCGTTCATCCTCGTCAGCCACCTCAAGTGCGCCGCGTTCGAGCTGCCGATCGCCGATACCGAGCGGTTCGGCGACCTCGACGTGCGGCGATTCCTGGCCGCGCTGGAGGACGAGGGCGTGCTGCACCACACCGGGCGTAACTGGCACTGGTCGGCCGAGACCTATCCGGCCGATCACACGTCGTTGCGCACCGTCACGACCGACAATTTCGTCGTCATCGACACCACGGCGCGCGACGAGAAGCAGACCAAGCGGCGACAGATCATCGCCGAGGTCGACTGGGGGAGCGCGTTCGCGACGATCTATCCCAAGGCGATCTACCTGGTCGAGAGCGAGCCGTACGAGGTGCAGGCGCTCCACTTCCGCGAGGACGAGGAGAAGGTCGCCTACGTCAAGCGCGTGGCGGTGGACTACTTCACCGACGCGATCAGCGCCAAGGGCGTCTGGATCCTCCAGCACCTCGCCGAAGCCCCGCGGCCCGCGTACCTCGCCGAGCAGGGAGAGGTGCTGGTCGCCGAGAAGGTCGTCGGGTTCAAGAAGATCAAGATGGGAACGCTCGAGAACGTGGGCTCGGGCGAAGTCGAGCTGCCACAGCAGGAGAAGCAGACGACGGCCGCTTGGCTCACCCTCTCGCCCGAGGTGCTGGCGCGAGTGAGCCCGTCGCGCGAGGAGTTGATCGACGGCCTGCGCGCGGTGACGTACCTGCTCCACCACCTGGCCCCGATCTTCCTCTTGTGCGACATCCGCGACCTCGGCTCCTGGCTCGGTGACACGACGCCGGCGACGAGCGGCGTCGCGGCGACCCGTGAGTCGGCCAAGCGGCGGCTGATGGAGGCCGAGCACTTCAATCCCACGATCTACCTCTACGACTCTCACGCTGGCGGTATTGGCCTCGCCGAGCACATCTTCGAGATTCTGCCCGACCTGCTGCGCCGCGGCCTCGAGACCCTCGAGGCGTGCGCCTGCCGGGCGGGCTGTCCCTCCTGTGTCGGCCCCGTCAACGAGGTCGGCCGCGGAGCCAAGGCGACGGCGCAGGCGCTGCTGCGCGCCCTGACCGACTGAGATCCCGTGACTCGCCAATCGCTCGACGATCTCCGCCACGTGATCCGGCGCATCGAGACGCGACGACCTCCGCGTGCCGCCCCGCGACCGGTCGAGGAGGTCCTGGGCGGCGAGCTGGTCGACACCGGCGAGGGGCAGCTCGTGGTGGTGCGGCGCGAGTTCCCGCTCTCATACCGACACGGGCGCCAGCCGCTCGCGGCCGCCCTCGAAGCGCCGCTCGATCTGTTGGGCGTGCTGGCGCGGACGGAAACGCCCCTCGAGGACGCGCGCCGGCTCCTCTTCCTCGACGCGGAGACGACTGGCCTCGCCGGCGGCACCGGCACCTACCCGTTCCTGGTGGGCGCCGGGTGGCTCGAGGAAGACCGCCTGATCCTGATCCAGCACTTCATGCGCGACTTCGACGACGAGCCCGCGCTGCTGGCGGCGCTGCGACCGCTCATCGAGCGGGCGAGCGGCGTCGTGACCTTCAACGGGACAGCGTTCGACCTGCCTCTGCTCGAGACGCGTTTCATCCTGGCCCGTCGACGCTGGCCAGTGGCGTTGGCCCATCTGGACTTGCTGCGGCCGGCTCGGCGGATGTGGACCTCGTGCTTCGCCGACTGTCGGCTGGCGACGCTCGAGCGCGAGGTGATCGGCGTGGAGCGTGAGGACGACGTCGCCGGCGGCCTGATCCCGGCGCTGTACTTCGAGTTCCTGCGCTCGCGCCGGGCTGCGCCGCTGGCCCGCGTGCTCGCCCACAACCGCGACGACATCCTCACGCTGGTGGGGCTGCTCGGCTGGTTCGGTGGCGCGCTCGCCGCCCCGGCGGAGCTGAGCGCCACGGACCTGGCCGGCCTCGGTCGGCTCTGGGAGCCCGTCGATCTCGAACGATCGCTCGAGTGCTATCACGCGGCGCTCGGCGCCGGGCTGGCGGACGAGCCCGCCCAGGCGGTGCGCATGCGCCTGGCGTGGTGGGAGAAGCGCCGCGCCCGCTGGGACAGCGCACGCTCGCTCTGGGAGGCGGCCGCGCGCCACATGGTGTTCGACCCGCGGCCGTGGGAGGAGCTGGCCAAGTTCCACGAGCACCGTCGGCGCGACTTCGCCACAGCGCGTGCGATCGTCGACGACGCCCTGGGTCTCGCCGAGGGCGCCGGCGTGTCCTCACGCGTGCGGGAGGCATTCGCCTACCGCCGCGCGCGCCTCGACCGTCGGCTCCTGGCGCGGGGCTGACGCCTGTGGCGGTTCGGCCGCCCCGCGACGAGCTCGCGAAGGCCTGCCGGGCCGGGCAGATGATCGGCGGCGCGCTGCTCGTGAGCCTCGGTCTCTACGCCATCGTTGTCAACCAGATCCAGCGAGTGAACGCGCCCTTCACCGGCTTTGCTCCCGGCGCGCCGCACGACCTTCTCCGCTGGATCCTCGCCGCGGTCGCGCTCGCGACCCTGGGCATGGTCCGCGTTCTCCAGCGGTTGATCCTGGCGAACGCAGCACTCCCGCCGGTCCGGCGCCTTCAGAACGCCGCCGTCGTGGGCCTGGCTCTTTGCGAGTCAGTCGCAATCTACGGGTTCGTGTTGTTCCTGGTCGCGGGTCGCGCGAGCGATTTCTACGTGTTCGCGGCGCTTGCCATGGTCGGGTTCGTCCTGTACTTTCCGCGCCTCGAGGTGTGGGAAGAGCGTGCGCGCGCGGTGGCGCGTGACGCCGCCGGCCGCCGGATCACGCCGCCGGGAACGTGACCACTGGAGGACGTGCGCCTCCCGTGTGGACCCGGCGCCCGTTCCGGAGGTCTGTCAGACCTCCGTCACGGCACCGGCGTCAGCGGCGGCTTGCCGTAGAGCACGGCGAGGCAGTTGCGGACGGCGAGCGTGGCCATGGCGACGCGCGTGTCGGACGAGGCGCTCGCGATGTGCGGTGCCAGGATCACATTCGCGAGCGGAATCAATCCCGGATGGACCTTTGGCTCGTCCTCGAACACGTCGAGCCCGGCCCCGGCAATCCAGCGCTCCTGGAGCGCCCGGGCGAGCGCCGCCTCGTCGACAACCGGTCCCCGGGCCGCGTTGACGAGGATCGCCGACTTCTTCATCAGCCGAAGCGTGCGGGCATTCATGAGGTGACGCGTCTCCGGCAGGAGCGGCGTGTGGAGGCTCACGAAGTCTGACTCGCGCAACAGCTCATCGAGATCCGCACGGGTCGCGCGCAGCTCGCTCTCGACGGCGATGTCGGCCCGCACCGCGTCCTGGTAGAGCACTCGCATGTTGAAACCGAGCGCTCGCCGCGCCACCGCGCGCCCGATCCGCCCGAAGCCGACGACGCCGAGGGTCTTGCCGTGGAGGTCGGCCCCCCAGAGAAGATCCCACTGCCAGCGCTGCCACTGGCCCGCGCGTACGAACCGATCGGCCTCCAGCACCCGCCGCGCGCTCGCCATGAGGAGGGCCCACGCGAAGTCCGCGGTCGTCTCCGTGAGCACGTCGGGAGTATTGGTGACGACGACGCCGCGTCGGCGGGCCGCGGCCACGTCGATGTTGTTGTAGCCGACCGCAACGTTGGCGACGACCTTCAAGGTTGGCGCCGCGGCGAGGACCTCGTCGTCGATCGCGCTGATGATGTGACAGACGAGACCCTCCTTGCCCTGGAGGCGCGCGATGAGCTCGGGCCTGGACAGTGCCTCCTGGCTCTCGTTGTAGTCGACCGTGACGTCGCCGGGGATCAGCGCGAGCGCTTCGCCGGGCAAAACGTTCGAAACCAGGACGCTTTTCGCCATGGGCACCTTTCCGGAATTTCGCCCTTGATACTAACCGAGAAGCGCGGCTATATTAGCACTCACAATTGTTGAGTGCTAAACCCTCCCGCGAGGGCTCGGATGGCCAAGCGCCCCGTCACGAAGGGGCTCAACATCAACAAAGCACGGAGGAGGCAGACACACCATGAAGATTCGTCCGCTGCATGACCGCATCCTCGTCGAGCGACTCGAGGAGCAGGAGGTCAAACGGGGCGGGATCATCATCCCGGACACGGCCAAGGAGAAGCCGCAGGAGGCGAAGGTGATCGCCGTGGGCAACGGGAAGGTCGGCGACGACGGCAAGAAGATCCCCCTCGACGTGAAGACCGGGGACAAGATCCTGTTCGGCAAGTACTCCGGCTCCGAGGTCAAGATCGACGACAAGGAGTACCTGATCCTGCGCGAGGAAGACGTCCTCGCCATTCTCGAGTAAGGAGGAACGTGACACATGCCGAAGCAGCTCAAGTTCGACGAGGAGGCCCGGAGCGCGCTGCTCAGAGGCGTCAACATCATGGCCGAGGCCGTGAAGGCTACGCTGGGCCCCAAGGGCCGCAATGTCGTCATCGACAAGAAGTTTGGCAGCCCCACGATCACCAAGGACGGCGTCACCGTCGCCAAGGAGATCGAGCTCAAGGACCCGTACGAGGACATGGGCGCCCAGATGCTGAAGGAAGTCGCATCCAAGACGTCCGACATCGCCGGTGACGGCACCACCACGGCGACCGTGCTGGCGCAGGCGATCTTCCGGGAAGGGCTCAAGAACGTCACCGCCGGCGCCAACCCGATGGGGCTCAAGCGCGGCATCGAGGCCGCCGTCGCGGCGGTGAACGATGAGCTAAAGAAGCTGTCGAAGTCCACGAAGGACAAGAAGGAGATCGCCCAGGTCGCGACGATCGCGTCGAACAACGACAAGACGATTGGCAACCTGATCGCCGAGGCGATGGAGAAGGTGGGCAAGGACGGGGTCATCACGGTCGAGGAGTCGAAGTCGGCCGACACCGTGCTGGACGTGGTCGAGGGCATGCAGTTCGACCGCGGGTATCTCTCCCCGTACTTCGTGACCGACGCCGAGCGGATGGAGGTCGTCCTCGAGGACGCGCTGGTGCTGATCCACGAGAAGAAGGTCAGCGTGATGAAGGACATGCTGCCGCTGCTCGAGCAGGTAGCGCGCTCGGGCAAGCCGCTGTTGATCATCGCCGAGGAAGTGGAGGGCGAGGCGCTGGC
>QHSL01000018.1 GCA_003220435.1 Candidatus Rokuibacteriota bacterium
ATGCTCTCAGGCTCCGGTCGCACGTACATGTTCCGCGCGCCGTGGATGGCGATCTGGCCGGGCGTGGCCATCTCGCTCGCGGTGTTCGGGTTCAACATGCTCGGCGACGCTCTGCGCGACCTCCTCGACCCACGCTTGCGTGGCCTTGCGAGATGAGCGGCTTCAGCTCGCCCCTTGACGTTCACCATCCCACGGGAGTAGAGAGGAATTACGGTGACGCGAGCATCGCTCGTGTACCGTCGTGGCCCACTCAACTCCAGGAGGTGTGGATGGAGAAGACACCACCGGACTTGATAGCCGCGCCCCGCGAAGCCTGCTAGCGGCTTCGAGCGGCGCCCGCGATCTGCAGCAAGTCAGTCCCGGCGTTGCCGGGACGCGCAGGGGAGCCTGCGCGACACAAAAAGGGGGGATGTCGTGGGCGAGCACGTCTCGCCCACGCCCCCGATACCCGCCGATGGCGACCAGGCGTTTCGCGAGGTCGTAAGCCCGCTTGCCCACTGACCTGTTTCTCTCCGCCGCCGCCTGGCCGGAGGATTCGCTCGCCCGGGCTGTCCCACCGTCGTGCTACCGAGGCGTCGTCGTGGCTCCGCGACCACGGCGCGACGGGGATAGCGTGATCGTCGAACTCCCGGAGTGGAGCCCGCGGCGTCCCGCTCATCGCCTGGTCCCGGCGCTCGGCGCGCTCGGCCGCGACGTTCCCTCGTTTCGATTCGAGCTGTCCGCGTTCGCGGCCGGGACATGGTCGCCCTGGGTCGCGGGCGCGACCGTAGGGCAGGCCCCCCTTTCCATCGCCGCCGCCGCGACGGACTCGCTCGTCGCCCAGATCGACGAGTTCATCGCCTCGCCGCCGGCGGAGCGAGTACGCGTGATCCTGCGCGTCGGCGCCCATGGAAGCGACGCGCTGCTCGCCTCGCCCTGGTTCGTCTCTCTCTCGGCGTGGAGCCCCCCGACGCCTGACGACCCGCCCGTCGGCGGAAGCGCGCGACTCGTCGTGCCCGCGCTGAGCCAGATGGAAGAGGACGCTGCGATCAAGTCGCGGATCTGCTCGCCGACGTGCGTCGCGATGGTCCTTGCGTACTACGGCACCCGCGTCGCGGTCGCGGATCTCGCGCGCGAGATCTTTCATCCGGACCTCGACATCTATGGCGTCTGGCCGGCGGCGGTCCGCGCGGCGGGCCGGCGCGGCATCGCCGGGTACCTGCTGCGCTTTCCCGACTGGACCGCGGCCAGATGGTGTCTCGAGCAGGGGATGCCCGTCATCGCCTCGGTCCGCTATGCCGCCGGGGAGCTGACAGGTGCCGCGATCGCCGAGACGGCGGGGCACCTCCTGGTGCTGACCGGCCATGCCGGCGGCGATGTCTTCGTCAACGACCCGGCGGCGCCGACGGCCTCCGAGGTCTCACGCCGTTACCGGCTCGACGAGCTCCGTCGCGTCTGGCTCGAGCGCGCGGGGGTCGGCTACGTGCTCTTTCGGCCGCCCCTGGCGGCCGGCCCCTGAGGGGTGTTGCGCCCGCGAGTTGCGGTACAATGCAGCGCAAATGTTGAGAAATGTGGCATTGAGCGTCCTCGGGCTGGCGGTTGTCTCGGCCGGCTGCGCGTCGGATCAGCGCGAGTGGATGAAGGTCGATCAAAAATACACGACGGAGGAATTTCGTCGCGACCTCGACCAGTGCACCGTCAAGGGCACCCTTGACGACGAATGCATGAAGGCGCGGGGCTGGGTCGCGGTGACTCCTCCCAAGGCCGAGCAGAAAAAGGAAGACCCGCTCTCGCAGCCTGCCGGTCGCGCCCCGCGCCGTTAGACGGACCGTCTCTCCCTCTAGACCGCTCCGTGCTCCTCCACGAGCGACTGCCCAGCCAGCCGCGTCCCGAGAACGCGCACGCGGTCCACGTCCGCGCCGTCGCCGCTGAGCGCCGCGAGGCCCTCGGCGACCCGCATGCACTGCTCGACGGTCGAGCGATCACCGAGCCGGCCGAACGCTTCAGCGGCGTGAAGGACGCCGTTGAGCGAGCGCTGCTGGCGCGCGCGGAAGAACGCGATCCAGTACGTCTCCCGAGCCCGTGCCGTGGCGCCGCGCGCGAGACCCGGGAACGCAGCCAGCCGCATCGAGGCGGCGGCCACGGTGAGGAGGCCGAGCCAGCCGGGATGGCTGAGCGCCGACGAGTAAGCCTGTCGCCACGCGCGTACCGACTCGCCTGGATTGTTGTCGGCCAGCGCCCGGTTCATCACCTGGATGTGCGCGGTCCATGGACCGAGCGCCTCGATCGCCCCGAACATGTGTGGCATCATCATCGAGAGATCCTCCCCGGCTACGGTGTGAGATTCTGTGGATCAGCCTCGAGCGCGCGTGCCTCCCAGCGCTCGGTGAAAACTCGGACGCTCTGCTGGGCCAGCGGATCCTTCTCCTGGGCCGCGACGGTCCGCGCGACCCGGATGCATTGTTCGACGACCTTGCGATCGCCGAGCTCCGCAAACCGCTCGGCCACTCGCAACACCCCCTCGACCGATCCTTCGCCCCGCGCACGGAACAGCGCGATGAGGTAGCTCTGGCGCGCTTTCGCCCTGGCCGCCTGACGGAAGCCGCCGACGTCACCGAGCCGCCGGTGGGCATCGCCGACCGCGACCGGGCCCTCCCAGTGACGGCTTTTCAAGGCGGCGGCGTGCGCCTCGCGCCACGCCGACTCCGCGGCCCTGACGTCGTTCCGGGCCAGCGCCGCGTCGACCTGCTGGAGATGCGCGCTCCATGCGATCTGCGCCTGGGTCCCCAGGGCGTGATCGGCGAACAGATCCATGGTCAAGCCCACGACGACCATCAGCGTGGTCACCGAGGTGACTGCCAGGACCAGAGAGGTATACGTACCGACCGACCGGGTTTCCTTCAATGACGCCTCCATGCATTACCGGAAGGCAAGCCGGATACCACCGCCGACGCGTGGGAAAACAAATAGCTGCGCTACACCAACCACGACGGGACTGGTCTGCTGTGGTCAAGAGTTGAACACTTCACTGACCGACCGTAAGATGCGTGAGGTGAAGCGCCTGGCCGACCTCATCGGGGACAGCCCGGGCATCGAGGCGATCCGGGAAAGGGTCGCAAGGCTACTCCAGCGACAAGGCGACCTCCGCCGGCTTCCGCCGGTGCTGATCGAGGGCGAGACCGGCACCGGCAAGGGTCTCCTGGCCCGGATGATTCATCGCGCCGGGCCGCGCTCCGAGGGTCCCTTCGTCGACGTCAACTGCGCTGCCATCCCCGAGACACTGCTCGAGGCGGAGATGTTCGGCTTCGAGCGCGGCGCCTTCACCGACGCGCGCCGGGCCAAGCCCGGCCTGCTCCAAGTGGCGAACCGCGGGACGATCTTCCTCGACGAGGTGGGCCTCCTGTCCGAGGCGCTCCAGGCGAAGCTGCTCAAGGTGCTCGAGGATCGGTCGGTGCGCCGGCTGGGCGCGACGCGCGACGAGCACGTCGACGTGTGGATCCTGACGGCGACCAATGAAGATCTCAGAGCGGCGATCCAGCGCCGACGCTTCCGCGAGGATCTCTACCACCGTCTCGCGGTGCTCTCGCTCACGCTGCCGCCTCTGCGTCAGCGCGCCGGCGACGTCCTGACGCTCGCCGAGCACTTTCTGAGCCGGGCGTGCGCCGACTACGGCATGCCGTCCAAGACGCTCGCCGCCGACGCGCGTGCGGCGCTGCTCGCCTACGCGTGGCCGGGCAACGTGCGCGAGCTCGCCAACCTGATGGAGCGAGTCGCCCTGCTCTCGTCCGAGCTCCATGTGCGCGTCGGCGGCCTCGGACTTCCGGACGTCGTCGCGGCGCCGGCGCCCGCCGCGGCGGCGAGCTCGCTCGACGACGCCGTGCGCGATCGCGTCGTCGACGTGCTCCGCCAGACGAGCTGGAACATCTCGAGGACCGCGGCCCACCTCGGGATCTCGCGCAACACGCTGCGCGCCCGCATCGAGAAGTACGGGCTCCGGCCGGGGGAGACGCTGTCGGCGCCGACACCGACGCCGTCGCGCCTCGCCGAGCGGCGCCGGCCGCGCCCTGCGCCGCCGCCGACCGAGGTCTCGCCGGGGGCGCCGTCGCCGGCCCTCCCCGTGCCGCCGGCCGCGCCGGCGCCGCTCCGGTGGGAGCGGCGGCGTGTCACCTTGCTGCGCGCGACGTTGATCGCTCCTTCGTCGCCCGAGGTGCTGCTCGAGACGGGCCGCGCGCTCGAGGTGCTCCTCGACAAGATCCGGAGCTTTGAGGGACGGATCGAAGGCCGCAGCCCTGCCGGAATCGTCGCCGCCTTCGGTCTCGATCCGAGCGAGGACGCGCCGAGCCGGGCCGCGCACGCCGCGATGGCGATCGTGAAGGCCGTCGAGCGCGCCAAGCAGGAGGCCGGCGCCGGACCGGCGATCAGGGTCGCGATCCACACCAGTCAGTTCCTGGTCGGGCAGGGCGCCGGCCCCGCCGAGCTCGACGTCGAGGGCAAGCAGGCGGCGCTGGCGATCCTCGACGCGCTGATCGCCCGAGCCGAGCCCGACGGAGTCGTGGTCAGCGACACCGCGGCCCCGTTCCTCGAGCGCGGCTTCGAGCTGCACGAGCTCTCCGCCGCGTCGGGGCAGGGACGCGCGCTGGCGCTGGTGGGCCGCAGGCCCGCGGGGCGCGGGGCTCGCGATCGCGCCGCGACCTTCGTCGGGCGCTATCGCGAGCTCGAGCTGCTCCAGTCGCGCCTCGAGTCGGCGATCCGCGGCCAGGGCCAGATCGTCGGGATCAGCGGCGAAGCCGGCATCGGCAAGTCGCGCCTGCTGTTCGAGTTCCGCGACGGCCTCGCCGGCGCCGCCGTCACGTACGTGGAAGGGCAGTGCCGGTCCTACGGCGCGGCGATTCCGTACCTCCCGGTCCTCGATGTGCTCAAGGCGATGTGCGGGATCGCGGAAGGGGACACGCCCGCCGCGGTGGCCGACAAGGTGCGCTCGAGCCTGCTCGAGGCCGGCATGGACCTGCTCGAGACGGCGCCGTACCTGCTGCACCTGCTCGGCGTCGAGCCGGACGGGCCGCCGTCGGGGCTCGAGGCCGACGCGACCAAGGTGCGCGTCTTCGAGACGCTCCGCCAGCTCGCGCTCAAGCGCAGTCGCCAGCGCCCGCTGATCCTGGTCGTCGAGGACCTGCACTGGATCGACCGCACGTCGGAGGAGTATTTCGCCTCGCTCGCGGAGATCGTCGCCGGCGCCCGCGTCCTGCTCATCTCAACCTATCGCTCGGGATACCGGCCGCCGTGGATCGAGAGATCCTACGTGACCCAGGTGGCCTTGCCGCCGCTGGCGCCCGATGACAGCCAGCGGGTGCTGCGATCGGTCCTCGACGTCAACAGCGTGTCGGAACAGTTCTCGAATGGCCTCGTGGACCTCATCGTCTCCAAGGCCGAAGGCAATCCGTTCTTCCTCGAGGAGCTGGCCCGGACCGTTCGCGAGCAGGTGGGCCGGTCACCGTTGCTCTCGGTGCCCGACACGATCCAGGAGGTGGTGCTGGGTCGGATCGACCGACTCGCCGAGGAGGATCGGCGGTTGCTCGAAGTGGCGGCGGTCGTCGGCAAGGACGTTCCGTTCTCGATCGTGCGCGCCCTCACGAAGGCGCCGGACGGCGCACTCCGCCAGGCGTTCGACCGGCTCAAGCGCGCCGAGTTCCTCTACGAGACCAGCGCGGGACCGGATACCGAGTACACGTTCAAGCACACGCTCACCCACGAAGTCGCGTACGGACGCCTCCTCAGCGAAGCGCGGCGCGGGCTGCATGCGCAGGTCGTTGAGGCGATCGAGCGTGCGTATCCCGAGCGGCTCGCCGAGCACGTGGAGCGGCTCGCCCACCATGCGTTCGAGGGCGCCGTGTGGCCGAAGGCGCACGGCTACCTCCGGCAGGCCGGCGTGAAGTCGTACAGCCGGAGCGCGCACCGGGAAGCGGTCGCGTACTTCGAGCACGCCCTCGACGCCCTCGCGCGTCTGCCCGAGGGCCGGGAGCGGACCGAGCATGCCATCGACCTGAGATTCGATCTTCGCAACGCCCTCCAGCCGCTCGGCGAATTCCCGCGCATCCTGGAATTCCTTCGCGATGCGGAGCAGCTGGCGCGGCCCCTCGACGACCAGCGCCGCCTGGGCCTGGTGTCGGCGTTCCTGACGGACTACTTCCGCCTGATGGGCGATCCGGATCGGGCGATCGAGTACGGCCGCCAGGCGCTGGCGCTCACCGAGACGCAGGGCGAGTTCAGCACGCGTGTCAGGGCGAACACCTACCTGGCGCAGACCTACTACGTGCTGGGCAGCTATCGCCGCGCCGCCGCGCTCCTGGACTGGAACATCGAGGCGCTTGGCGGCGAGCTCGAGCGCCAGTCCCTCGGCTTCCCCCAGCTCCCGGCGGTCCACTCGCGGACGGCGCTGGTGTGGTGCCTGGCCGAGCTGGGGGAATTCGCGGAGGGCACACGGCGCGGCCTCGAAGGAGTCCGTATCGCCGAAGCCGTCGATCATCCCTATACGCTCGTCACCGCGTATGCCGGCATCGGCAGTCTTCAAGTACGGATGGGCGACTTCGACGCCGCCGTCCCGACGCTCGAGCGGGCGCTCGACCTTTGCCGGAGCTGGCATCTGTCGTTGTGGATGCTCCCGGTCACGTCGGCTCTGGGCATCGGGCTCTCACAGACTGGACGCGCGGCCGAGGCGATCCCTCTGCTGGAGGAGGCGGCCGAGCGGGCGTTGGCGATGTCCTGGGTCGGCGGTCAGTCGATGGTGCTGATGTCCCTCGCGGAGACGTTCCTGCTGTCGGGTCGGAGTCGGCAGGCGGCGGATACGGCCCAGCGCGCTCTCGACATGGCTCGTGAGCACAAGGAGCGCGGCCGGGAGGCGTGGGCATGGCGACTGCTGGGCGAGATGACGCTGCGCGGGGAAGACCCCACGGGAGCGTCGGCGGAGGCCCCGTTCAGCCATGCGCTGGCCCTGGCGACCGAGCTCGAGATGCGGCCGCTCGTCGGTCGCGTCCGGCTGGGCCTCGGCCGCTGGCAGCTGAAGGTCGGCGATCGCGCCAAGGCCGCGGAGCATTTGAGCGCAGCCGCCGTCATGTTCCGCGAGCTCGGCATGCGTTTCTGGCTCGCCCAGACCGAGCCGGCGCTCGCCGCACTACCCTAGCTGTCGTCCCGCTCCAGCGTCGACGTCTCGATGCTCAGCTCGGCGATCGCCCCGCCGTAGCGCTTCGCGAGCCGACGGAGCTCGAGCTGTAGAGCCTCGGCGTCGTGGGCATCGAGCTCGCCGACGATCTCGACGCGCTCGGCGAGCTCGGGCCGCTTTCGCTTCGCCACGCGGAGTGACTACCTGACGACGGACGCCTTGAACCTTTTCGCGACCGCCATCACGCTCTTCTTGAAGCTCCTGCGCTGCGCCGGCGTCAGGTCGGTCTTGAACTTCAGCACGAAGCGGCGCGCCTGGCCTTTCTTGACCGGTGGTTTGAAGGGCATGACGTTCCTCCCTGTGTGGTGGTGAACCCGGGAATCGCGCTCTACTCGCGTGCGTCCACAATCCTATCGAACAAGTCGTCCGTTCGGAAGACTCCGGTGAGGGTGTCGAGGTCCCTGACCGTATAGTAGCCCTCGGCCGCGTCGTACTCCTCGTGCAGATCGACTCGATGGCCGAGCGCGACGCGGACGAACAGCGCCGCCAGGTTGTGCTTGCCGGTGAGGTCGTAGACGTTCGTGCCCGACGCGAACCGCCCGACGTTGATCTCGGTGATGCAAGGAACGCCGCGGGCGTTCTCGCGCAGGTCGAAGTTGAAGGTGCCGGAGGCGCGGCGGTCGAGGGCGCGGATGGCCGCGGTGCACACCTCGACGACCCGCGGCTCGCAGACCGTCTTGGCCAGCTGCGAGACCGACGAGATCCCGCTCGGCTGCGCCCCTCCGCCGAAGTAGGAGAGGCGCTCGCAGGTCTTGGTGAGGATGAGCTCGCCCTCCTTCCACAGGGCCTGACACGAGAAGTCCCGGCCTGGAAGGAACTCGGAGAGCGTGAAGGCGGTGGCGGGGACGCCGCGCATCTCCCCCCAGTAGGCGATCCAGCTCTTGGCCTGCTCCGCGCGCTTGACCGGGATCGCGCCCATCGAGCCGCTACCGACCCGGATCCGGCACCAGACGCGCTGGTGACCCGCGAGCCGCCGGAAGATCTTGTCGATCGCGCCGAGCCTGCTCACCGGATGCGTGACGGGCACCGGCACGCCGCACGAGCGCAACCGGGCGTTGAGCCGGTACTTGTCCTGGCACAGGTCCACGACACTCTCGCGCGGCAGGAACAGCCGGCACGGCAGGCGCCTTCTCGGGCGCACGAGTGCGCGGACTTCCGCATCGGTCGTCGGAATCAGCAGGTCGACCTTCTCCCTGGCCAGCACGCGCCGCAGGGCCGGGAAGAATCGCGGGTGAGTCAGGTCGGGCAGGAGGTAGTTGGCGTCGGCGGACGACTTCCGGAGAAAGAAGCGGTCACTGTGGGCTCCGACGATGAAAAGCGAGTCGGCGCTGGCCCGGAGGCTCCGGATCAGGTTGCTCGTCGCGGCCGTCCCCGCGCCGGTGATGAGCAGTCGCGCCTTCAAGGCCGGCTGAGCCTCACGCCGATCTGTCGCTTCTTGAAGGCGCGGCGGATCGTCTGGCCGTAGCGTCCCTGATTGAGGCGCAGGTCGGCCGCGGCGATGTTCGATGCCACCCGCGAGAACGTCACCCCGGTGCGACGCGATTTCCGCCAGGCGAGCGCCAGTATGTACGCGAAGTCGGCGGTGGCGTCGCGCAGCGAGTCGGCGAAGCCGTCGGGGTTGAGCGCGTACCGCGCGGCGAATTCCCGCCGGATGCCGGAATGCCGCTTCGCGGCCGCGCGGGTCGAGCGCCGCGCCAGATCTCGGTCGATGAGCCCGCGCCGGACCAGGTGGTCCTCGTACATCTCGACGAGGATGTCGAACGCGGCGCCGAGGAGGGGCTGGGCGTACAGATGCTTGTTGTCGGCCCGGCGGGCGCGCGACACCGAGGCCATCGTCCTGCCCTGAAACGCCGTCCGGATGGCGCGGTGACCGCTGCCCTGCCGGTATTCGCCGATCTGCGACAGGATGTTGAGCGAGTAGAGCTTGCCGCGCGTCTGCGCCATCACCGCGTTTACTACCGAGTCGAAGTGGAGGACACAGATCAGCGCCACCAGGTCCGCGCCCGCCTCGTCGTGGGATCGCCTATCGAACTCGCGCCGGCCCTTGGGCGGACGCCCGATCACGCGCTTGAGGATGATGTGGCCGCACTCGTGAGCGACGACGTCGATGTTCTCGCAGTACGGCTGCCGCTGGTTCTGGTTGGCGAAGCCGCACTCGATGAACCCCTCGCCCGACCACGCGCCGTCGCCGATCTTGGTGACGCGTGGCACGATCTCGAGGCGATGCTGTCCGCGGCGGGTGACGAGGCGGAGCCGGCGGCCGAGATAGTGCTCCCACACCTCGAACGCGCAGTGGGCCGCGGCAAACGCCGCCGCCGCCGAGAACTCACGCGTCCCCGGCTCGAGATGATCGAAGTGCCCGTCCGCCGCCGGCGGGACGGGATCGTTGTGCGGCATGCTCTTCGGGTAGGGCGGGAACCAGATGGGGTCCCCGTTGTCGGGATCCCGGTACGGATCCTTGCGGAGCGCGTCGACAACGTACATACGGCGGTCGCTCGGGCCGGGCCCGATCGTGCCGCTGATGCGGGCGAGCCGCGGCATCTCGAAGCCGCGTGCCGCCATGGGCTGTGGGTAGATGAGGAAGCGCGCGCCGTGCTCGTCGAATCGGAACCGCTTCCGAGGGGGAGGAGGAATGAGATGCCTCCGCTTGAGCGTCAGACCGCTACGAGGTTCGGTGCCGGCGCTGACAGGCACGAATCTACGGCAAAACGATGGTGGGGCGCTACCTCAACGTGCGCGGAGTTGCAGGGCGTGACCGTCCGGGTCCCGCAGCGTGAAGCCCTGGCGGAAGCCGACGACGTCGGGAAGCGACGTCGCGAGCGGGCCGACCGGCGCGCGCGCCCCGAGCACGGCAGCCGCCGCGCCGGCGTCGCGGGTGAGCACCAGCGTGTGCCAGCGAACCAGGTCGTTGGCGCGAACGTCTCCTGGATACGGACGGCCGCCGCGCGGGGCCAGGTATTCCAGCAGCTCGACCGCCGGACCTTCGGCAGCGCGGAGCGTCGTGATGCGAAGGCGCGCGCCCGCGACATCGTTCAGCCGTTCCTGCTCCGGCCCGTAGTTCTCGCTCCCGCCGACGACCTGCATCCCGAGAGCGCCTCGATAGAACGCGAGGCTCGCCTCGGTGTCCCCGACGACGATCGCCGTGTGATCTATCCCGAGAAAGACCGGGTCGCTCGGACGCTGCCAGCGCGCGTCGCCCTTGCCGGACGGAAACTGGAGGATCTCGAGCGCGTGGCCGTCCGGATCCTTGAAGTAGAAAGCCCGGATGCCGCCCGCGTTCGGGTTCCAGTCCGGCAGACGCTGCGGTGTCGGCGACGTGTGGACGACATGGTGCCGGCGAAGCCAGAGATACGCCTGGTCCATGTCGTTGACGATGATGGCGATGTGCTGGAACCAGCGGTCGTTGCTCCGGGAGTCCTCGGGCACGGGCCGGCCCTTCGGCGCGAGGTACTGGACGAGCTCGATGCGTTCGGCGCCGAGCCGCAAGGTGACGACGCGCGCACGCACACCCGGCACGCCGAGCAGTCGGTCCACCCCCGGTCCCGACGCCTCGACGTCCGACACCTTCTCGAAGAAGAGCACGCTCGAGTAGAAGTCGACCGAGCGATCCATGTCGGCGACGTTGATCGACACACCGGCCACGGCCCGAGCAGCCGCCAGGTCGGCGGCCGAGCCCAGCGGCGTCGGCGACATGTGGAGCACGACACCTAGCGCGAGCCCGACGATCATGAGCGCCAGACCGAGACGAACCCACCGGCTCATCGTGCGTACCCGCAGCGGAAGATGCAGCGCGCCGGATTATCGTGATGGAGCTTGGCGCAGATCACCGGGCTCAGCGAGAGGCGTAGGCGCAGCTCGGCGGCCAGCAGCATTCCCAGCAGGGGCGCGGTCAGGTAGACCCAGAACGCGGTCCACAGATCGGCCGGAAGCGCCGAGGCGAAGCTCCGGGCCGGGTTCATGCTCATGCCGGAGATCGGCGCCTCGACGGTGATGAACGTCGCGACCAGGGCGCCGGCGAAGACACCGGTCAACGGCGCGAGCCGCGGAGTGTTGGAGGCGGCGAGCACGACGGACATGAGCCCCAGCGATATCGCGATCTCGGCCAGGAACGCCGCCGCCGCTCCGCCCGCGCCCGGAATCGTCACGACGTAGTTGACGGACGGGTCGGCGACGAGCCCGCGCGAGACCAACGCGACCAGCAGGAGGCCCGCCACGCCTCCCAGGAACTGCGCCCCCACGTAGAACAGCCCGTCCCAGGGGGCGATCTTACCGAGGCGAAGGAACGTTAGCGTGACGGCGGGATTGAAGTGCGCGCCGGAGCGCTTGCCCCAGGGCGAGTAGATCAGGCCGATCGCGGTGATCCCCATCGCGCAGCCCATCAGCACGCGCCTCAGCAGCGGATCCACGAGGACCTGCGCGAGCGGTGACTGAGGATGATAGAGGACGACCGCGAAGGCCCCGGCCGACATCATGAAGATTCCGAGGCCGGCCGCCTCCATCAGGTACTCGGGCCAGTGATTGTGGATCGCGTCGTTCATGGTCCTGGCCGTGAGACACGGGGATACCGGGGGGCGGTTCCCCGTGCCTCACGATCACGACAGGCGTCGTTGGTCCGAGGCGTCACGCGGCTCGACGCATCGGCGCCGGCGCGGCGGCGTGCCCGGGCCTCACGACCAGGTCGTAGTCGCGAGGCAGGCGGTCGACGACGTCCCGCCACACGGTCTCGACGAGGGCTTCGTAACCCGCGGGCGTCCAGAGAACGACGCGCCCCGGCTGCCAGAACGTGCCCGGAGTGACGTCCACCGTCAGCAGGGACTCTCCGCGGAGCCGGCGATTGATCGCGCTCCGGATGTCGGCGCTCAGGAGATCGGCCTTTTCGCGCCGCCGGTCGACGCGCATTCGCCAGGCCATCGGAAGCGCGACCAAGACGACGAGCAGGAACACTGGAAGGATCGCTGTGAGCACAGTCATCACCTCCATGATTCTGACGGTGACGGGGCGTGTCGGGATTCCGCGAATCCCTTGGGGGCGTGCGCGAATCTAACGAGAGGGGATGTTTGCGCCCGGCAGTCGGCCGGCGCCGAGGGCGATCAGCGCGCAGGCCGCGCACACGGTGGCCAGCGCCGCGCGCAGCCCCAGCTGCTCGGCGACCAGCCCGATCAGCGGTGGCCCAGAAAGAAAGCCGACATATCCGGGCGTCGCGACCGCCGCGAGAGCCGAGCCCGCGGCTGGGCCACCGATCTTTCCAGCCGATCCGAACAGCACGGGGACGACGTTCGCGATCCCCAGCCCCACCAGGGCGAAGCCCACGACCGCGGCAAGTGGCGCATCGATGAGCAACACCGCGCCGAGCCCGGCGGCCGCGACGGCGCTCGACGCGCGGAGCACCACGCCGGCGCCCAGGTGCTCGACCAGCCGATCGCCGGTCAAACGTCCCGCCGTCATCGCGAGCGCGAACGCCCCGAAGCCGAGCGCGGCCACGGCCGGGCCGGCCGCGAGCGAGTCGTGGAGGTACACGGCGCTCCAGTCGCCGATCGCGCCCTCGGCGAGCAGACCGCAAAACGCCAGCACGCCGAGGACGAGCAGCGCGCGGGTGGGTCGACCGAAGGCCGCCGCCGGCCCGTCGCCCTGGGCACACGTGGACACGAGGCGGCGGGCGGCCGCGGCCGCCGCGAGGGTCGAGACAGCCGACGCGCCCACGACGTGCGCCATGTCGCCGACGCCGAACCACATCGCCCCGCTGGCGAGCACCGCGCCCACCACCCCTCCCAAACTCCAGAGCGCATGAAAGGACGACATGATCGAACGACGGTAGTAGCGCTCGACGACGAGCGCGTTCGCGTTCATCGACACGTCGAGCGCTCCGTTGCACGCGCCCAGGAGCGCTAGGCAGAGCGAGAGTACGATGACGTCGGGGCTCACGATGGGTAGGGGAAGCGCCAGACACAGGGCGAGACCGGCTGCCGCCGTCATCGAGCGGCTCCCGAAGCGACCGACGAGCCGGCCGGCGATCGGAAGCGCCACCACTGAGCCGGCGGCCATCGCCAGCAGCACCAGGCCCAGCTGGCCGTCGGTCAGCGCATGACGGCTCTTGACGGCGGGGATGTGCGGAACCCAGCTGGCGACGACGGCGCCGTTCACGAAGAACATCGTCGCCAGCGCCCAGCGCGCGCGTCGGATCATGCGCCAGCAGGAAACGGCTTCGCCGAAGGAAGATTCGCGTCGGCGGCGAGCCGGCCGCACCGCGGCGGACCACGGAAGTGTCTCAAGGCCGCGAGATCACATCGGAGGGAGGATCGCATGGACCATCAGCCGTTGAGGGGGCAGAAAGCGCTCGTCACGGGCGCCAACTCCGGCATCGGCGAGGGTGTGGCGCGCGCGCTCGGCGCGGCCGGCGCGTCGGTCGTCGTGAACTACGTTTCCAAACCCGAGATTGCGGAGGCCATCGCCGATCAGATCAGGGCGAGCGGGGTCGAGGCGATGGCCCTTCGCGCCGACGTGTCGAAGGAAGTGGACGTGGAAGCCATGTTCGCCGCGATGCTTGGGGCGTGGGGCGGGATCGACATCCTCGTGAACAACGCGGGGCTCCAGCGCGACGCGCCCGTCACCGAGATGACCCTCGAGCAGTGGAACACCGTGCTCGGCGTCAACCTGACCGGCATGTTCCTCTGCGCGCGCGCGGCCGCGCGCGCGATGATCCGCCGAGGCATCCGTCCGGAGATCTCACGCGCCGCCGGCAAGATCGTCTGCATCTCGTCGGTGCACGAGGTCATCCCGTGGGCCGGTCATGTCAACTACGCCGCGTCGAAGGGCGGCGTGGGCATGTTCATGAAATCGCTGGCCCAGGAGCTGGCGCCGCACCGGATCCGTGTGAACTCGATCGCGCCCGGCGCGATCATGACCCCGATCAACCGCTCGGCCTGGGAGACGCCCGAGGCGCGGGCGGCGCTCCTGGAGCTGATCCCGTACGGACGCATCGGCGTCCCCGAGGACATCGGCCGGGCGGTCGCGTGGCTCGCCTCCGACGACGCCGACTACATCCACGGCCAGACGATCTACGTGGACGGTGGGATGACGCTCTATCCCGAGTTCGCGAAGGGGGGCTAAGACCATGACGGACCGTTACGACATCGCGATCATCGGGACCGGCGCCGGCGGCGGAACGCTCGCGTGGGCGCTGGCCGCGACCGGCAAGCGGATCCTGGTCCTCGAGCGCGGCGAGTACGTGCCGCGAGAGAAGGACAACTGGTCCACCCGCGCCGTCAACCTCGAGGGGAAGTATCAGACGAAGGAAGTCTGGCGCGACGCCAGCGGCGAGCCGCTCCACCCGCACACGAACTACTGGGTCGGCGGCAACACCAAGTTCTACGGGGCGGCGCTCTTCCGGCTGCGCCGCGAGGACTTCGGTGAGCTCAAGCACCACGACGGGATCTCGCCGGCGTGGCCGATCGCCTACGAGGATCTCGAGCCGTACTACACGCGGGCCGAGCGGCTGTATCACGTGCATGGCGAGCGCGGCGTCGACCCCACCGATCCGCCGGCGGGCGCGCCCTATCCCCATCCGCCGGTGAGCCACGAGCCACGGATCCAGCAGCTCGCCGACGACTGGGCGCGCCTCGGCTGTCGCCCCTTTCACGTGCCGCTGGGCGTGATGCTCGACGAGCAGAATCCCCGTCAGAGCCGCTGTATCCGGTGCGAGACCTGCGACGGTCATCCCTGTCTCGTCTACGCCAAGGCCGATGCGCAAGTAGTCTGCGTCGATCCCGCGCTCGAGCACTCGAATGTGACGCTAATGACCGGCGCGTACGTCAGGCGCCTAGAGACCAGCGCCTCCGGCCGCGAGGTGACGGGGATCGTCGTCGAGCGCGGTGGCGCAACCGAGACATACGCGGCCGACGTCGTCGTAGTCGCGTGCGGCGCGATCAATTCCGCGGCGCTGCTGCTGCGCTCGGCGAGCGACCGTCATCCGCGGGGGTTGGCCAACGGCTCCGACGTGGTCGGCCGCCACTACATGGGCCACGTGAATTCCGTGCTCATGGCGCTCTCCAAGTGCCCCAACCCGACGGTTTTCCAGAAGACCCTGGCGCTGAACGACTTCTACTTCGGCGCCGAGGACTGGGGCTTCCCGATGGGGCACATCTCGTTCGTGGGCAAGCTCGACGCCGATACGCTCCGGGGCGGGGCGCCGGCGATCGCTCCAGGCTGGACGCTCGATCTGATGGCGCGGCACTCGCTCGACTTCTGGCTCACCTCCGAGGATCTGCCGGACCCGGACAACCGGGTCACGCTCGACCGCAACGGCGCGATCGTGCTCTCGTACCGGCCCAACAACGACGAGGCTCACCGGCGCCTCGCCGGCAAGCTCAAGAACCTCATGACGCAGCAGACGAAGTGCGGGGTGCACGGGCACGAGTGCCACGAAGGGCTCTTCGCGCGCAGCCTCTATCTCGGCCAGCGCATCCCGCTCGCCGGCGTCGCGCACCAGAACGGGACGATCCGCTTCGGCCGCGATCCGAAAACCTCGGCGCTCGACGTGAACTGCCGAGCCCACGAGGTCGAGAACCTCTACGTCGTGGACGGCAGCTTCTTCCCCTCGAGCGCCGCGGTGAACCCGGCGCTCACGATCGTCGCGAACGCCCTGCGCGTCGGCGACCACCTGAAGAGCCGGCTCGCATGATCGGCTGGGGCCGGGAGATCTGCGGCGACCTCCCGGCCGCGGAGCGGCGCGAGTGGCTGTGCACCAACGGGATCGGCGGCTTCGCATCCGGCACCGTCGCCGGACTACCTACCAGGCGCTACCATGGCCTGCTCGTGGCCGCGCTCCAGCCCCCGCTCGGGCGCACGCTGCTCGTCGCCAAGGTCGACGAGACCGTCGCTAACGAAGACCTCGTGCGGCCGCTGGCGGCCAACCGCTGGACCGGGGGCGCGATCGACCCGCGCGGCGACCGCGAGATCGAGAGCTTCGCGCTGGATGGGACCACGCCCGTGTGGACCTACGCGGTCGGCGACGCGCTCGTCGAGAAGCGCGTCTGGATGGAGCAGGGCGCCAACACGACGTACGTGCGCTACCGCGTCCGGCGCGCGCACGCGGCGCTCACGCTCCAGCTCAGAGTCCTCGTCGACTATCGCGACTACCATGGCACCTCGCGCGGCGACGGCTGGCGGATGGACGTGGCGCCGGTGGCTCACGGGCTGCGCGTGGTCGCGTTCGACGGCGCCCGGCCCCTGCTCCTGCTCGCCGATCGTGGCGACGCCACGATCGCGCATACCTGGTACCGCGGCTTCGATCTGGCCGCCGAGCGCGCACGAGGCCTGGACGCGGTCGAGGATCACCTGCACGCGGCCACGTTCAGAGCGTCGCTCGCGCCCGGCGAGACGTTGACGCTCGTGCTCTCGGCCGAAGTCGCGCCGTCGCTCGACGGCGACGAGGCGTGGCGCCGTCGCACGGCGCACGACGCCGAGGTCCTCACCGCGTGGCGGCGCGCCCAGCCCACGGCGGAGCGGGCGCCCGCCTGGATCGGTCAGCTCGTGCTCGCCGCCGACCAGTTCGTCGTCCGCCGCCCGGTCGCCGGCGACGCCGACGGGATGACCGTGATCGCCGGCTATCACTGGTTCGGCGACTGGGGCCGCGACACGATGATCGCGCTGCCCGGCCTGACGCTCACGACCGGCCGCCCAGAGGTCGCGCGGCAGATTCTTCGCACGTTCGCGCGGTTCGTGGATCGCGGGATGCTGCCGAACCGGTTCCCCGACGCGGGCGAGCCGCCCGAATACAACACCGTGGACGCAACGCTCTGGTACGTCGAGGCGATTCGCGCGTACCACGCGGCCACGCGCGACGACGGCTTGCTCAAGGAGCTGTTCCCGGTGCTCGCCGAGATCGTCCGCTTTCACCGGGAGGGCACGCGCTACGGGATCAGGGTGGACGCCGACGGGCTGGTCACGGCTGGCGAACCCGGCGTTCAGCTCACCTGGATGGACGCGAAGGTGGGCGACTGGGTCGTCACGCCGCGGGCGGGCAAGGCGGTAGAGATCAACGCGCTCTGGTACAACGCCCTCCGTGCGATGGCTGGCTTCGCCCGGGACCTGGGGCAGTCGGCGGGCTCGTGGGACGCGCTGGCCGATCGTACGCGGGCGGGCTTCGAGCGGTTCTGGAACGAGACCAGCGGCCACTGCTATGACGTGATCGACGGGCCCACGGGGCACGACGCCGCGTTCAGGCCCAACCAGATCTTCGCCGTCTCCCTTCCGGAGAGCCCGCTGCCCCCCGATCGCCGGCGGCGCCTCGTAGACGCCTGCGCCCGTCACCTCTTGACCTCGTACGGGCTCAGGAGCCTGGCGCCGGGTGCCCCCGAGTACCAGGGACACTACGGCGGTGACCAGCGGGCGCGCGACGGCGCGTATCACCAGGGCACCGTGTGGTCGTGGCTCCTCGGCCCGTTCGCGCTCGCCCACTTCCGGGTCCATAGCGACGCCGCGGCGGCACGCTCCTACCTGGCGCCCCTGGCCCACCATCTCGGCGACGCGGGCCTCGGCTCGATCTCCGAGATCTTCGACGGCGACTCGCCCTTCACCCCGGGCGGGTGCATCGCGCAAGCGTGGAGCGTGGCTGAGACGCTCCGCGCGTGGCACGCGCTGTCGGCCGCCTGACCCGCCCGCGCTCGTGGCAGCTATCCCCCGCTCGGGCAGGACGGCGGCGACGTCTACGGCAAGATCGTCCGCGGCGCGCCGGCACCCGTTGAGCTGTTGAGCATCCGCATCACCTCCGCCGGTGACTGTCGATCAGCGACTCATGCCTCGACCTCCCGCTGAACCGAACGCTCGGCGCGCCGTGTCCAATCGACAGTCACGCGCGTCCGGAAACGCCGCAGCGGCGGCGCGACCGAAGACGCGCACCAACACTCTCGAGGAGGAATGGACATGGTAGGTCGACGCTCGAAGTTGTTCACGCTGGTCGGAGCCCTGGTCGGGCTCGCGCTGATCGGGACGACGCCCAGCCTCGCGGCCGACGTCACGACGCCGTTCGCGGGCAAGGCGGTCAACGGCGGCACGGTCACTCACGAGAAGCAGCAGGGCGGCAAGCACGTGCTCATGGTCTCGGCCGATTTCCAGGTGCCCGGCTCCCCGGATCCGCACTGGCAGATCGTCGACTCGAAGGGCACCGTGTACCTCTTGGACCGGCTGAAGCTGAAGGACGACAAGATCAATCGCTCCATCACCCTTCCTGCGTACATCGCCGACGTGACGAACGTGCAGATGTGGTGCGCGTGGGCCGAAGTCGTTCTCGGCGAGGCATCGTTCTCGACGCCGATCGCGATGAAGTAGAGCCGGACCAGACGGAGGAGACGACACCATGAGATGGCTGGCGAGCTTCGTTGCGGTGGCGATCACGGCGGTGTGGGTGGGAGCGGGCCAGGCCCAGGTGGTGGAGAAGAAGGGGCTCACGCTGAGCGCGGCGAAGCAGATCATCGCGACCGCCGTCGGCGAGGCGCGACGCCTGGGCGCGCCGGGCGCGGTCATCGCCGTCGTGGACGACGGCGGCAACCTGGTCGCGCTCGAGCGACTGGACGGGACGTTCCCGGCCGGCGCCAGATCGAGCTACTGCTGCGCTTGCAGGGCCGGCACGTGCCGCTCGTCAACTGCTCGCCGTTCGTGGCCGAGCAGCTCAAGGGCGGCCGATGAGCGGTGCCATCGAATCGGCGCCCATTGGCGCGATCGAATCCGCGCCGGGCGACCTCGAGCTCCTTCTCGCGATCCGCGACGGCGACGGGGGCGCCCTTGAGATCCTCGCCGACCGCTACGCCGCGAAGATCTACCGCCTGGCCTTCGGCATCACGCGCAACGAGGCGGATGCCGAGGAGGTCGTCCAGGACGTTCTGCTCACGCTGGCGCGCAAGGGCGGCTCGTTTCAATGGCGCTCCGCAGTGGGGAGCTGGATCTACCGCATCACGACTAATGCGGCGCTGAACAAGCGCCGGGGCAAGCGGCGTGAAGTCGAGACGGCGCTCGAGGATCTTCTGCCGGCGTTCAAGGACGACGGCCATCGTGACGGCGAGCGCTCGTTCGTCCTCGCCGACTGGCCGCAGAACCCGGAGGCGGAGCTTCTCTCGGGTGAGCGCCGCGTGATCCTGGAGCGGGCGATCGACAGCCTGCCGGAGCACTACCGCGCGGTGCTGGTCCTGAGGGACGTCGAGGAGCTCTCGAACGAGCGGGTGGCCGAGATCCTCGACGAGTCCGTCGCCTCGGTGAAATCTCGCCTGCACCGCGCCCGGATGGTGCTTCGCGAAGCGCTCACGCGCGCCCTCGCGTGATGGAGAGATCATGAAGCGGATCCTGATCGTCGGCGGCGGCTTCGGAGGCGTCTACACCGCCCTCGCGCTCGAGAAACTTGTCGGGCGTGACCCGGGCGTGGAGATCGCGCTGGTCAGTAAGGAGAACTACCTCACGTTCCAGCCGATGCTGCCCGAGGTGATCTCCGGCAGCATCGGCATCGTCGACACGATCAGCCCGATCCGGCGGCTGTGCCCGAACACGAACCTCTACACGCGCACCGTCGAGAAGATCGACCTCGAGCGCAACCGAGTGATCGCGACCGCCGGCTTCGGCTCCCGCCAGTGTGAGCTCGACTACGACCATCTGGTCGTCGCCCTCGGGAACGTGACCAGCTTCGCCGGCCAGCCCGGACTCACCGAGCACGCGCTGCCGTTCAAGTATCTCGGCGACGCGCTGGCCTTGCGCAACCGTGTGATCCACACGCTCGAAGAGGCGGATCTCGAGCCCGACGCCGAGATGCGCCGCGCGCTCTTGACGTTCGTCGTCGCCGGCGGCGGCTTCTCGGGCGTCGAGGCGGTCGCCGAGCTGAACGACTTCGTTCGCGCCGCGGCGAAGAGCTTCCGGCGCGTCAGGCCGGACGAGATCCGGGTCGTGCTCCTGCACGCGCAGGGGTTGATCCTCCCGGAGCTGCCGCGGTCGCTCGCCGAGTTCGCCCAGCGGCTCTTGATGAAGCGCGGAGTCGAGATCCGCCTTAACACCCGGCTCCACGGCGCCACGATGGACGCGGCGCTCCTGGTAGGCGGCGAGCGGATCGCCACCCGCACCCTCGTCAGCACGGTGCCGTCGGCGCCCAATCCGCTGGTCGCAATGCTGCCCTGCAAGAAGGAGAAGGGGCGCATCGTCGTCAACCGCCATCTGCAGCTTCCCGATTTTCCGGGCGTGTGGGCGGTCGGCGACTGCGCGTGGATCCTGGACGCCGCTACCGGTGAGCCGTGTCCACCAACCGCGCAGCACGCGATCCGCGAGGCGCGGTGCCTGGCCGCTAACATCGTCGCGGACCTCCGCGGCGGGGCGAAGAAAGAGTTCTCGTTCAGCGCGCTCGGCAAGATGGGCTCGCTCGGCCACCGGTCGGCAGTCGCCGAGGTCTTCGGGCTCAAGATTTCTGGATTTCTGGCGTGGTGGCTCTGGCGGACGGTGTACCTCATGAAGCTGCCGGGACTCGACCGGAAGATCCGAGTCGCCACCGACTGGACGCTCGATCTGCTCTTGCCGCCGGATCTGGTGCAGCTCAAGACCGACAAGGGCTTCGCGATCCGCCGCGAGCACTTCGAGCCGAACGAGGTCATCTTTCGCGAAGGTGATCGGGGCGACTGGCTCTACGTCGTGGTGGAGGGCGAGGTCGCCATCAGCCGCGACGTTCCGGGCCAGGGCGAGGTGACGCTGCGCACGCTCGGCCCGGGTGAATGCTTCGGCGAGATCGCGCTGGTCAGTGACCAGGCGCGCTCGGCGACGGCGCGGAGCCGCTCGAGCGTCAACCTGCTCGCGGTGGACCGCGACGCGTTTCAAGCCCTGTTCACCAATCTGCCGCCGCTCCGCGGCTTTTTCGAGCAGCTGATCGCGGGACGAAGCCGATAGCCGTCCGCGGTATCCTTGAGGGCGCGCCGGAATGTGGTGGCAACGTCGCATTCGGGCGACCGGTAATGGCGGCGACCCACGATCCCCTCGAGGCGCTTGCGGAGCGGGCCCTGGGCCTGGTCAGGGACGGGACCGTCGTCGGCCTGGGCACTGGCCGCGCGGCGACCGCGTTCCTCCACGCGCTGGCCGCGCGCGTCCGCGATGGGCTCCGGGTCAAAGGGGTCCCGACCTCGGAGGAGACCGCGCGCCTGGCCCGGGAGCTCGGCGTTCCGCTGGTCGGCCTGGAAGCCGACCTCGACCTGACCGTCGACGGCGCCGACGAAGTCGACCCGGAGCTCAATCTCATCAAGGGATACGGCGGCGCGCTCGTGCGCGAGCGGATCGTGGCGGCGGCCTCGCCGCGGCAGGTGATCCTCGTCACCGCGGACAAGCTCGTGAAGGTGCTCGGCAGCCACGGGCGACTCCCGGTCGAGGTCCTTCCGTTCGCGCTGCCGCTGTGCCGCCGGCGGCTCGAGGCCCTCGGGCTCAAGCCCGTGCTGAGAACCGAGGAGGGGGACCGCCCGTTCGTGACCGACAACTGGAACGTGCTCGTCGACTGCGCGACCGACCCCATCGAGGATCCCCCCGCGCTCGAGCGGGCGATCCTCGCGATCCCCGGCGTCATCGACACGGGCCTCTTCCTGGGCACCGCCGACACCGTGCTGGTGGCCGACGGCGCGACGGTTCGCGAGCTCGAGGGGCGGAGGGGCCGCGGTTGAGCGACGACTCGATCGACGTTCGGCTCCCCCCCGAGCTCGCCGCTGCCGTGGACGCCACGACCGCCGAGTGGACGCGCGCCGCCAAGATGGAGCGGCTCTGGGCGCGTGACGCAACCCTGTGGACCGGCGCGGACGAGGCGGTCTGGCTTGGCTGGCTCGACGTCGTCGACCACCAGTTGGCGGGCATCGACGGGCTTCGCCGCGTGGCGGCGGAGATTCATAGCGCCGGCTTCGCGCACGCGGTCGTGCTCGGCATGGGCGGCTCGAGCCTCTGCCCCGACGTGCTGCGAGCCACCTTCGGCCGGATCGCCGGCCACCCGGAGCTGCTCGTGCTCGACTCGACCGACCCGGCACAGATCCGGGCACTCGAGCGCCGGCTCGATCCGGCACGAACGCTCTTCATCGTGTCGAGCAAGTCCGGCAGCACGCTCGAGCCGAACATCTTCAAGCAGTATTTCTTCGATCGCGTGCGGCGCGCTGTCGGCGACCGGGCCGGCGATCACTTCGTGGCGATCACCGACCCGGGCTCGCAGATGGAGCGGGTCGCCGCCGCCGCCCGGTTTCGCCACGTCACCTACGGCGTGCCGTCGATCGGCGGACGCTACTCCGCGCTCTCGAACTTCGGCGTGGTGCCGGCGGCGGTCATGGGGCTCGACGTGTCGCGGCTCCTCGGCCATGCGGCCGCGATGGCCCGACGTTGCGGCGTCTCGGTACCCGTGGCGGAGAATCCGGGCGCGCTTCTCGGGATCGTCATGGGCGCCCTCGCGCGGCGCGGGCGGGACAAGGTCACACTGATCACCTCGCCCGGCGTGAGCGCGCTCGGCGCGTGGCTCGAGCAGCTCCTGGCCGAGTCCACGGGCAAAGTGGGCGAGGGTCTGATCCCCGTCGACCGTGAGCGACTCGGCCCACCAGACGTCTACGGCAGCGACCGCCTCTTCGTGTACGTTCACCTCACCTCCACTCCCGAGCGGGCGCAGGAAGATCGCCTGGCGGCGCTCGAGCGCGCCGGCCAGCCGGTCGTGCGGATCGCCCTTCCGGACCCCGAGCACCTGGGGGCCGAGTTCTTCCGCTGGGAGCTCGCGACCGCGGTGGCCGGCGCCGTGCTCGGCGTCAATCCCTTCGATCAGCCGGACGTGGAGGCGAGCAAGGTGGCGACGCGCGCGCTGACCGATCAGTACGAGAAGGCGGGCGTCTTGCCGGCGGAGTCGCCGCTCTGCGTGACCGACGCGGCGCTGGTCCCGACGCTGAAGGCGCATCTGTCGAAGATCCGACCCGGCGACTATGTGGCCCTACTCGCGTACGTGGAAATGAGCGAGGCGCACGAGGCCGAGCTGCAGGCGATCCGGATGATGATTCGGGACCGGTTCAAGGTCGCGACGTGTCTCGGCTTCGGCCCGCGCTTCCTCCATTCGACAGGCCAGGCATACAAGGGCGGGCCGAGCTCCGGCGTGTTCCTGCAGCTCACCTGCGACGATGCGGCCGATCTCCCGGTGCCGGGGCAGCGCTACACGTTCGGTGTGGTGAAGGCAGCCCAGGCCCGCGGCGACCTTCGAGTTCTCGAGGAGCGCGGGCGCCGGGTCTTGCGCGTCCATCTTCCCAGCGACGTGAAGGCCGGACTGGTTCTGCTGCGTCGGGCCTTCGAGGCGTGAGGTGCCCGCTGCAGGCCGTCGCGGGGCTGGGGCCCCGCCGGCCGAGGCGCGGCTACTAGGCTACCAGAGGAGACCGTCATGCAGCTCGGTATCGTGGGGCTCGGCAGGATGGGTGGCAACATGGCGCGCCGGCTCATGAAGGGCGGCCACCAGGTCGTGGGCTACGCCGCGGACCCGCCGAGCATCGCCCAGCTCGCGAGCGAGGGCATGACGCCCGCCACCACGCTCGACGAATTCGTCGCCCGGCTCCGCCAGCCGCGCGTCGCGTGGGTCATGGTGCCGGCCGGCGCGGCGACCGAGCAGGTCGTGACCGATCTGGCCAAGCGCATGGCTCCCGACGACACGATCGTCGACGGCGGCAACGCGTACTACAAGGACGATGTACGCCGCATGAAGGCGCTGGCCCCGCGGCACATCAACTATGTCGACGTCGGTACCAGCGGCGGGGTGTGGGGGCTGGAGCGCGGCTACTGTCTGATGATCGGCGGCGAGCGGGCCGCCGTCGAGCGGCTCGAACCGATCTTCAAGACGCTCGCGCCGGGACGGGGAAGCATCCCGCGCACGCCGGGACGCGAGGGTGTCGGCTCCCCGGCCGAGCAGGGCTATCTCCATTGCGGGCCCTCGGGTGCCGGCCACTTCGTGAAGATGATCCACAACGGGATCGAGTACGGCCTGATGCAGGCGTACGCCGAGGGGCTCGACATCCTGAAGAACGCGAACGCGGAGGCACTCGAGACCGACCTGCGCTACGACCTGGACGTCGCCGACATCACCGAGGTGTGGCGGCGCGGCTCGGTGGTAAGCTCCTGGCTGCTCGACCTCACCGCGCAGGCGCTGGTCGAGAACCCCACGCTCTCCAATTACACGGGCGCCGTCGACGACTCGGGCGAGGGCCGGTGGACGGTCATGACGGCGATCGAGGAGAGCGTCCCGGCCGACGTGCTCTCGGCCGCCCTCTACACGCGCTTCCGCTCCCGCCAGGACCACACCTTCGCCGAGAAGGTGCTGTCGGCGATGCGGCAGAAGTTCGGCGGCCATGTCGAGCGGCCGGCCGGCGACTAGCGAGCTCGGCGACGTGATCCTCGCGGGCGACGTCGGCGGGACGAAGACGGTACTGGCGCTCTTCGCCGAGCAGGGCGGCGCGCTGGCTGTCGTGCGCGAGCAGGTGCTCACGAGCCACGAGTTCCCGACGCTCGAGACGGCGATCGAGCGGTTTCTCGCCGGTGGCCCGTCCGGATCGATCGACGCCGCGTGTCTCGGCGTCGCCGGGCCCGTCGTGGACGGCCGGTGGGAGGCCACGAACCTGCCGTGGAGGCTCGACGAGGCGACGCTGGCCAATCGCGTCGGCGCGAAACGTGCGAAGCTGCTGAACGACCTCGAGGCGGCGGGCCACGGGATGCTCGGGCTGCCGCCGTCGTCCCTGGTCGTGCTGCAGGCCGGCGTGGCTCGACGGGGGAACATGGCGCTGGTCGCCGCCGGGACCGGGCTGGGCGAGGCGCTCATCGTCTGGGACGGCGCGCGCCATCGCGCGGTCGGCTCCGAGGGGGGGCACGTCGACTTCGCGCCGCGCACCGACGTCGAGGTAGATCTGCTCCGATTCCTCCGGCGGGAGTTCGGCCGCGTCAGCTACGAGCGGGTGCTCTCTGGACCGGGGCTCTTCAACCTCTATCGGTTTCTGCGCGCGCGAAGCGGTGCGCCGGAGCCCGAGTGGCTCCGGAAGGGCATGGCGGGCGGCGATCCGAGCGCCGTGATCTCCGAGACCGCGCTGGCCGATCGCGATCCATGCTGCGTCGAGGCGCTCGACCTGTTCGTCTCGATCTACGGCGCCGAGGCGGGCAACCTGGCGCTCAAGGCGTTCGCCGTCGGGGGCGTCTTCATCGGGGGCGGCATCGCCCCCAAGATCCGCGCCAAGCTCCAGGACGGCGCGTTCGTTTCGGCCTTCCGTGATAAGGGCCGGCTCTCGGCGCTCCTGGCCTCGATCCCCGTGAATCTGGCGCTCGAGCCGCGCGCCGCCCTCCTGGGTGCGGCCGACGTGGCTCGGTCGCTTGGAAGCGCCCCGGCGTAGCTCGTGCGCTCCCTTGAGCCCCCTGGGGGTGTCTAACCCGTGAGCAGACGGAAGACCATGACACGGGAAGAGCTGAGGCTCCAGGAAGCGCAGGACCGGACGGCCCACTGGAGGCGCTGGGGGCCCTACCTGGCGGAGCGGCAGTGGGGGACGGTCCGCGAGGACTACAGCCCCCACGGCACCGCCTGGGACTTCTTCCCCCACGAGCACGCGCGATCGCGGGCGTACCGGTGGGGCGAAGACGGGATCGCGGGGATCACGGACAACCACGGGCGCCTGTGCCTGGCGCTGGCCCTGTGGAACGGACGCGACTCGATCCTCAAGGAGCGTCTCTTCGGGCTCACCGGCAGCGAGGGCAACCACGGCGAGGACGTGAAGGAGTACTACTTCTACCTCGACGCGACGCCCACCCACTCCTACATGAAGTACCTCTACAAGTACCCTCAGGCGGCGTTCCCGTACGGAGCGCTCGTGGCCGAGAACCGCCGGCGCGATCGCCGCGCTCCGGAGTTCGAGCTGATCGACACGGGCGTCTTCGACGGCGATCGGTACTTCGACGTGGTCGTCGAGTACGCCAAGGCCGCGCCCGACGACATCCTCGTGCGCATCACGGCGACCAACCGCGGTCCCGAGGCGGCCGAGCTCCACCTGCTCCCGACCCTCTGGTACCGGAACACGTGGTCGTGGAACGGCCCCGAGGCCGAGCGCCCGGCGCTGCGCGCGGGCGACGACACGGTCGGCCACACGGTGATCGAGGGCGATCACCCGTCGCTCGGCGCCCGGTGGCTCTACTGCGAGGGCGCGCCGGAGCTCCTGTTCACCGAGAACGACACGAACGTCGAGCGACTTTTCGGCGCCGCCAACTCGCGGCCGTACGTGAAGGACTCGATCAACGACTACGTCGTCGCCGGGCGGAAGGACGCCGTCAATCCCGAGCGCGTCGGCACGAAGGCGGCCGCGCGCTACCGGCTGACGCTCGCCCCGGAACAGAGCGTGACGACGCGGCTCCGGCTTTCGAACACGCCGCTCGCGGGTGGCCCGTTCGGCCGGGACTTCGAGGTGGTGTTCGGCCAGCGGAAGCGCGAGGCGGACGCGTTCTACGAGACGGTCATCCCCAAAGCACTCTCGGACGACGCGAAGAACGTGATGCGACAGGCCTTCGCCGGACTCCTGTGGTCCAAGCAGCTCTACCTGTTCGACGTCCGGCGCTGGCTCGAGGGCGACCCCGGGTGCCCGCCGCCTCCGCGGGAGCGGCGGAAGGGCCGCAACCACGAGTGGCAGCACCTCTACAACGAAGACGTGATCTCGATGCCCGACAAGTGGGAGTACCCGTGGTACGCGGCGTGGGATCTCGCGTTCCACACGATCCCGCTGGCGCTGATCGATCCCGACTTCGCCAAGGCGCAGCTGATCCTGTTCCTGCGCGAGTGGTACATGCACCCGAACGGCCAGATCCCGGCCTACGAGTGGGCGTTCGGCGACGTGAACCCGCCGGTCCACGCCTGGGCGGCGCTGCGCGTGTACCGGATCGATCGCCGCCTGCGCGGCAGGGGCGACCGCGAGTTCCTCGAGAAGGTCTTCCACAAGCTCTTGCTGAACTTCACCTGGTGGGTGAACCGGAAGGACGCCGAGGGCAAGAACGTCTTCCAGGGCGGGTTCCTCGGCCTCGACAACATCGGCGTCTTCGACCGATCGGCGCCGCTGCCGACGGGCGGCCACATCGAGCAGTCGGACGGCACCTCCTGGATGGGCATGTACTGCCTCAACATGCTCGCGATCGCGCTCGAGCTGGCAAAGCAGGATCCGGCGTACGAGGACGTCGCCTCGAAGTTCTTCGAGCACTTCGTCTACATCGCCCACGCGATGGACAACCTCGGCGAGGAGTCCATCAGCCTGTGGGACGAGGCGGACGGCTTCTACTACGATGTGCTGCACGGCGACGGCGCCGCCCATCCGATGAAGGTGCGCTCGATGGTCGGGCTCATCCCGCTGTTCGCGGTGGAGACCCTCGAGCCCGAGGTCGTCGACAAGCTCCACGGCTTCAAGCGACGCATGCAGTGGTTCGTCGACAACCACCCGGAGCTTCGCGACCACATCGAGACCACGACCAGGCCGGACGGCGGAACGCGCCGGCTCCTGGCCATCGTCGGACGCCAGCAGCTCCCGCGCGTGCTCCGCTTCATGCTGGACGAGTCGGAGTTCCTGTCGCCCCACGGCGTCCGCGCGGTGTCGCGGTACCACCGCGATCATCCCTACGTGCTGCAGCTCGACGGCATGGAGCATCGGGTCGACTACGAGCCGGCTGAATCGTCGAGCGGGCTCTTCGGCGGCAACTCCAACTGGCGCGGGCCGGTGTGGTTCCCGGTGAACTATCTGCTGATCGAGTCGCTGCAGAAGTTCCATTACTTCTACGGCGACGCGCTCACGGTGGAGTTCCCGACCGGCGCGGGCACGACGCTCGACCTCTGGAAGGTTGCCGGCGAGCTCTCGCGGCGACTGACCCGCATCTTCCTGCGCGACGGGGACGGCCGGCGGCCCGTCTACGGGGGCACCGAGAAATTCCAGCGCGATCCCCACTGGCGCGACCTCATTCTGTTCTACGAGTATTTCCACGGCGACAACGGCGCCGGGATCGGCGCCGGCCATCAGACCGGGTGGACGGGGCTCGTCGCGAAGCTCCTCCAGCAGAGCGGCGAGCGATGAGCGGCTACTCGGCGATCATCATGGCGGGCGGCGACGGTACGCGGCTTCGCTCGCTCACGCGGGTGCTGGCGGGCGACGAACGACCAAAGCAGTTCTGCCGGATCCTCGGCGGCGAGACGCTGCTCGCGCAAACGCGTCGCCGCGCCCTGATGCTGGTCACGCCCGAGCAGTTGCTGACCGTCGTCACGCGCCACCACGAGCGCTTCTATGCTTCAGCGCTGGCCCGCATGCCGGCGCACAAGACCGTCGTGCAGCCCGAGAATCGCGGCACCGCGCCGGCGGTCCTCTATGCGCTGATGCGTCTCGACGCGATCACGCCAGCGGATCCCGTGGTCGTGTTGCCGAGCGACCACTACGTCTCGGACGACGCAGCGTTCATGGCGCGCGTCGAGGGCGCGCTGGACGCCGTGCGCGCACGCACCGAGCTGATCGTGCTCCTGGGGATCGCTCCCGACCGGCCGGAGATCGAGTACGGCTGGATCGAGCCGGGCGAGCTAATCCTGGGGGGCTGGCCGTGGCCGGTGTATCGCGTGCGCCGGTTCTGGGAGAAGCCGGCGCTGCCGCTCGCGCGGCGCCTCGAGGAAACGGGCTGTCTTTGGAACAGCTTCGCCATTGTGGCGCAGCCCTCGACGCTCGTCGGCGCCATCCGCCGTGCGGTGCCGGAGCTCCACGACGCGTTCGAGCTCATCCGGATGCGGCTCGGCACCCCCCGGGAGGACGATGCGGCGCACTTTGTCTATCGGCGGCTCGCGTCCACCGACCTCTCGCGTCAGGTGTTCCAGGCCATGCCGGCAGGCCTGGCCGTGTTGCCGGTGAGCGGGGTCGGCTGGGACGATCTCGGCGATCCCGCCCGCGTGCGCGCGACGCAGGCGCGCCTCGGGCGGGAGCTGACGCCGGCATGATGCGCTGCCGCGAGGCCATCGACGTCCTCGCCGACTACCTCGAGTCCACGCTCACGCCGGAGGTGCTGGAGCAGCTGGAGCTGCACCTGCGCGACTGCGCGCCGTGCCGCGCCTACCTCGCCACCTACAAGCGCGCGGCGGAGCTTGCCGCGAAAGTGAACCGCGTCGAGATGCCGCCGGCGATGCGGCAGCGTCTCCGGGACTTCCTTTCGGGCCCGGGTTCGGGTACTTCTCAGTAGAGTCCGCCGCGTCGCGCCCCGGGCGATGTCGGTCGCCCCTCGAGCGACGGGTGAAGCTGCGGCGCTGCGGCCAGCGCCTGAAGGCGGGGATGTCGCCCCCGCGCGAGCGCCGCGGATAGCCGCCGGAGTAACGTCCGGTCGGCGGGCTCGGTGATGACCCGATGACGAACCCCAGGCCGAATGCGGCCCGCGCGGCCGCCCGCACTCGACTCCGGCGCCTGCTCGAACGCGAAGGCTCGTACCCGGCGATCGCGTCGGCGGCCGCGTCGGGCGAGCTCGGCGACGCGCTCCCCACGCCGATCTTCTCGCACATCGGCGACGTCTACGACCGGCTCGAGCTCGCCGCGGGCCCCGACTTCCCGAACATCGCGCTGCTCAGGCTGATCGTGCTCGTTCACGAAGAGCCTGCGGCGCGAGCGCGAGCGCTTCTCGAAGGCGCGGGGTTTACGGAGGCCGCGCCCGCGGTCGCCACCGTGCTCAGCGGCTTCGGGGAGGTTTGGCGCGCGAAGTCGGACGAGAGGCTGCGCGAGTACTCGCGGACGCACCACGCCTGCCTGGCGGCGCTGCTTCTCTTCGAGCTCGCTCACGAGGGCCGGGCGACGGCCCCGATGAAGCGCGCGGCCCACTTCGGCGGGCTCGAGGTCGCCTTCCACCGCTGGGCTCGGCGACTCAGAACGCGGGAGCCGTCGACCGGCGGTCGTTGAGAGGCGACGGAGCCGCGCTCAGGGCTTGCCGTCGAGCGCGCGCTTGAGCTGCTCGAGGTGGTTCTCATCGTGCCACGCCATCAGCGTGACGAAATCCGCGATCGAGACCCGACCCCGCGTGGCGTGGACGCCGGCCCGCTTCCACTGCTCGGGCGTGAGCGTTTTGAGCAGCGTGAGCGATTCCTCGCGACGCCGGCGGAAGGCGCCGGCCGCCTGCTGGGCGTCGTTCTTGAGGTACTGACGCTCTTCGGCCCAGCGGTCGGGCGTGGTCGGGTCGAAGGCGAGCTTCGGGTCGTCCATCGCGAGGATCAGCCCGAAGCGGCCCATGAACATCTCTTCGATGTCGCGCAGGTGGCAGACGACTTCCTTCGCCGCCCAGTTCTTGCCGTCGGGCCGGCGCGACAGGGTCGTGTCGTCCCGGCCCCGGATCGCGACGGTGAGCTCGTCGGGCGTCCTCGCCAGATGCTTCATCCGCGCCTCGAGCGGCTGCGTGGCCCACGCTTCCATCGTCAGCATCGCGGCTCTCCCTTCGCCGTCCGGCACGAGCTGGTGGAACAGGCTCGACTCGCGCTTGTAGAACCCCTGCGTATGATACGACTCCGGCAGGCGCAGCCCCGTGTAGTCGACGTGATGGCCGACCTCGTGGAGCAGCGTGCGGAGATAGGTGCGGAACGCCACGACGCGCTTCTGCTTCGCGGTCCGCATCCAGAGCTGGATCTTCGGCTTCCGGCCGCGCTCGTTGGTGTAGAGGCCGTGAAGCTCGCCCCAGTGCGAGTGAGGCCGCGCGGCGAGCACCTCGACCCGCACGGCGGGCAACCCCATCGCGTCGGCCAGGCGGGCGACCAGCTCCTGGCTCGCCCGCTCCGTCGCGGCCCGCTCCTCGCACCGGAGCGCCGCCTCGAGCGCCGTGACGCTCGGGCGGAGCGCCGCCGGGTCCTCGAGACGGATCTCGGCGATGGAATCGCTCTTCCGGTAGACGGCCTGCTGCGAGCGCGAGAGCCGCGCGTAGTACGCGAACGGCACCGCGCTAGTTGCCGGTGAAGCGGGGTTTTCGCTTCTCGAGGAACGCCTTCGCGCCCTCGATGCGGTCCTCGGTCGTGCGGAGCAGCGTGGCCAGATCGTTCTCGAGCCGCACGCCCTCGGCCAGCGGGAGCTCGAGGCCCTTCACGACGGCCTCCTTCGCGTAGCGGAGCGCGACCGGCGCCTTCTCGGCGAGCGTCCGGGCGAGCGCCTGCGCGGAGGAGAGGACCTCGGCCGCCGGGACCACGCGCTCGACGAGGCCCATTCGCAGCGCCTCGCGCGCGTCGATCCGCGCGCCGGTCAGGATCATCTCGAGCGCCTTGCCGCGCCCCACCAGCCGGGGCAGCCGCTGGGTGCCGCCGCCACCCGGGATAATGGCGAGGTTCACCTCGGTGAGACCCAGCAGCGCGTCCTCGCTGGCGATCCGGATGTCGCACGCCAGCGCGAACTCGAGCCCGCCGCCCAGCGCGAAGCCGCGGATGGCGGCGATGATCGGCTGGCCGCAGCGATCCATCGCCGCGCGGAAGTCGACCCGGTGACGGTGCGCGCGGAACTGCACGGGCACCTGCGGCGCGACGAACTCGCGGATGTCGGCGCCGGCCGAGAAGGACCGCTCGCCCGCGCCCGTGACCACCACAACGCGAACGTCTGCATCCTGCGCCAGGTCGCCGAAACAGGTCGTCAGCTCCTCGCGCATCCGCTCGTTCATCGCGTTGTGGACCTCGGGACGATTCAGCGTGATCGTCGCGACGCCGTCGGCCAGCTCGTAACGGATCGCCTCGTATTTCATGGCTCGGATGTCTCCCCCTCGGCTCAGGCCGGCCGCGGCCGGCGACAGATTCGACGCGCGACGAACCCATCGATCTCCGCCTCGGTATAGCCGAGCTCGCGGAGCACCGCGTCGGTGTGCTGGCCGAGCGTCGGCGGCGGCCCCGGGTCGCGCGTCGGCGTGCCCGTGAACGCGAGGGGCTGACCCATCATCCGGAGGCGGCCGACCTCCGGGTGGTCGTACTCGTGGACCATGTCGTGGTGGTGGACGGCCGGGTTCTGCATGAACTCGGCGACTGTCTGCACCGGCGCCGCCGGGATGTCGTGCTTGGCCAGCAGCTCGAGCCAGTGCTCGCGCGTGTTGGACTTGAACTTCGCGTCGATGAGCGGTAGCAGCGTCTGGTTGTTCTCGAGCCGCGCGAGCCACGAGGCGAAGCGCGGATCGTTCGCCAGGTCCTCGAGGTCGAGCGCCTTGCAGAGCTTGACCCAGAACGTCTGGTTGCCGACGGCCAGGAAGAACCAGGCGCCGTCGCCCGCCTGGTACAAGCGATAGGTCGGGTTGTCCCGGATCAGCGTCGGCTTGGTCGGGTAGTCGATGGCCACGCCCGCCTGCAACGCCATGGCACCCCGGAGCAGCGACGTCTCCACGCGCTGGCCCCGCCCGGTGCGCTCGCGCGTGAACAGCGCCGCGAGGATTCCCTGGGTGGCGAGCGCCGCCGTGTAGTAGTCGGTCGGCGCGGTGCGCTGGTACACCGGCGGCCCGCCGAAGCCCTGGAGCGTCATGATGCCGCCGAGCGCCTGGAAGATCGGGTCGAAGCCGGGACGGTCGGCGTTGGGGCCCGTCGAGCCGAACGCGGTGACCGAAGAATAGACGAGACGCGGATTGATCGCGCTCAGCCGCTCGTAGCCGACGCCGAGACGGTCGGCGACGCCCGGGCGCATGTTCTCCATCACGACGTCGGCGCGCTCGGCCAGCCGGTGGACGATCGCGCGCCCTTCGGCGGTCTTCAGATCGACCGAGAGCGAGCGCTTGCCGCGGTTCCAGCCGAAGAAGCCGGGCAGCTCGCGGAACGAGTCGCCCTCGAAGGACTCGACCTTGATCACCGACGCGCCGAGGTCGGCGAGCTGCATCGCGGCGTAGGAGCCGGCGATATAGCTGGTCAGGTCGACGACGCGGACGCCGTCGAGCGGGGGCGGGGACGCGGGCACGGGCCGGCGCGGTGCTCCGCGCTACCTCGCGGCCCGCCGGACGATCTGCTCGCGGTGATAGTCGACGTCCCCGTACATCGACTCGAGCGCCTTGGCGCGCTTGAAGTAGATGTGGAGGTCGTACTCCCACGTAAAGCCGATGCCGCCGTGCACCTGGATCGCCTCGCCGCACACCTTGCGCGAGGCGTCGCCCACGTACGCCTTCGCCACCGACGCGGCGAGCTCGTGATCGTCGGCCTGCGCGTCGAGGGCCCAGGCCGCGTAGTAGACGGCCGAGTGCGAATTCTCCACCTCGAGGAGCATCTCGGAGCACTTGTGGCGGATCGCCTGGAACGAGCCGATCGGCTGCCCGAACTGCTCGCGCACCTTGGCGTAGCCGACCGCCATGTCCAGGCATCGGCGCGCGGCGCCCAGCATCTCGGCGGCCGCGCCGACCGCGCCGCGGCGAAGCAGGCTCGCCAGCAGCGGCGCCGCCTGACCCGGCGCGCCGAGCAGCGCCTCGGGCGCGACGGGGACCTTCTCCATGTCGAGGTGCACCCAGCGCGTCGCGAGATCCATGCCCTGGACCGGCGAGAGCTTGAGACCAGCCGACGCCGGATCGACCAGGAACAGGCTCGGGCCCTCGGGGGCGCGCGCCGGGATCAGCAGCATGTTGGCCACGTGGGCCCACGGCACGAAGCGCTTGGTCCCCGAGAGCGCCCAGCCGTTGGACGACTTCTCGGCGCGCGCCGTCATCGCCGCCGGATCCCAGTCGAGGTCCGCGTCGAGGAGCGCCAGCGTCGCGCGCGCGTCGCCGGTCGCGATTGCGGAGAGCCACCGCTTCTTCTGGGCGTCGTTGCCCGCCGCCTCGATTGCCGCGGCGGCCAGCACGGTCGGCCAGTACGGCCCGGGATACGCGGCGCGGCCAAGCTCTTCGAGCAGGATTGCGGTCTCGACCATGCCGAGCCCGCTGCCGCCGTACGCCTCGGGCAGCGCGAGGCCGTGCCAGCCGAGCTGGGCCATCTCCTTCCACATCGTGTCGCTCTCGCCGCGCGGGTCGTCCCACAGCAGACGCACGGTGGCGGGCTTGCAGTGCTCGTCGAGGAACGCGCGGGCCGAGTTTTTCAACAATTGCTGGTCGGAGCTGAACGAGAAGTCCATGGCGTCAGGCCTTCAGGCGGTCGGCGCGCACTTCCTTCGGCAGGCCGAGCACGCGCTCCCCGATGATGTTCTTCTGGATCTCGGACGAGCCAGAGTAGATGGTGCCGGCGCGCGACCACAGGAACGCGGTCGCGAACGTGCCGGGCTCGCCAGAAGACGTATCGACCTCTTCGAACTCTTCGCGGGCGACCATGAGCTGCCCGAACGGCCCGAGGATCTCGAGGGCCAGTTCGTAGTAGCGTTTCTCGAACTCGGTATACGACAGCTTCGTGATCGACGACGCGGCGCCCGGCGTATCACCTTTCTGCAGCGCCGACAGCACGCGCAGCGCCGCGTAGCGCTGCACCTCGAGGTCGGCGAAGATGCGCCCCATGCGCGCGCGCACGGACGGATCCTCGATCAGCGGCCGGCCGCCTCGCTTGAGCTCCTTGGTCGCCTTCACGAGCTGGTTGAACGCGGTGACGTAGCGCGTG
>QHSL01000110.1 GCA_003220435.1 Candidatus Rokuibacteriota bacterium
CGGACTCGGGCTTCTTGAGATCGCCGTACTTCTCGACCACCTCGCGCGCGACGATCCAGGTGCCGGTCGGGTTCGCGAGCATGTTGACGAGCCAGACGAACGGCTCCTTCAAGCGGAACCGCACGGCGTACCGATCGACGACTTCGACTCGGTCGACGGGGTCGAGCATGAACTTGAGCGGATTCGCCTGCTCGGTGAGGAAACGGTCGAACGTGAACTTCACGTCCTCGGCCGTCAGCTCACGCCCGTTGACCGGCGGCTTGTTGTGCCACCGCACTCCACGCCGCAGGTGAAAGACCACGGTGGTATCGTCCAGCTCCTCCCACCGCTCAGCGAGGTCGGGCTCCACCGCGAAGGTGCCCGGGGGCACGCCGACCTTGTGACGGACGAGCTTGCTGTGGACGAAGCTCAGCGTGTTGTTGGTCTTGAAGTTCAACGTCTGATGCGGATCGAAGTGGGGCGGATCGTAGCCTCGCACGCGGAGAATTCCTCCGCGCTTACCCTGCGCGTGGAGCCTTCGCGGGGCCAGCAGCGGCTCCGCCGTGGCCGCCGCGCCGGCGGCGAGGCCCGCCTTCAACAGATCTCGACGGTTCATGGGCGTCCTCCTTGGACGGTCACACGTCGCGCGCCCGTCGCCTACCTATCGATCGAGCCAGAGCAGCGCGGCCCGGTTTCCGTAGTCGAAGCTCGGGGCCGGCGCGTAGTTCTTCACGTAGGGCTGCCAGGACGCCGTGATGCCCACCGAGTAGAGATAGACGTAGTACTGCTGCTCGGCGGCGTACCGCTGGAGGTCGAAGATCATCTTGCGGCGCGCTTCGACGTCCCGCGTGCGCGCCTGCTCCTTGATCATCGCGATGATCTTCGGATCACTGACGTGGCTCGAGTTCCGGGGCTGCTCGGGCATGTACATGCCCGAGAACACGACGTGAGGATCCCAGGCGATGCCGAACGGGGCCATCGCCATCCCCTCGAACTTGCCGAGCGCCGTGGTCGACGCGTATGCGCCGAACTCCTGGACTTTCAGCTCGGCGTCGACGCCGCTCTCCTTGAGCTGGCGCTGGGCCAGCTGGACGGCGTCGACCAGGTCGGTGCCGAGGCCGCTGGTCGTGCTCAGCTGGGTCTTCAGGCCCTGGGGGAACCCGGCGTCGGCGAGGAGCCGCCTGGCCTCCCTGGGATCGTGGCGGTAATACTGCGCGCCCTGACCGAGCTGATCGACGCGGAGCGACCACTCGGGCAGCCCACGGGCGACCGCAGGCGTGAGCTCGCCCTTGAGGAAGACGGAGTCGATGATCGCCTGGCGGTCGATCGCGTGCGAGATCGCGCGGCGCACGCGCACGTCGTTGAAGGGGGGCTTGTCGGTCCGCATGTAGATGACCTGGGTCACGTTGGACGTGAAGTCCTGGTACGCGAGCTGGGGATGGCCCTTCTTGATCGCGTTCACGTCCTGCTGACGCACGGCCCACCAGTGCCAGGGGCCGCAGTCCAGCTTTCCCGTACGGTAGGCGGCCAGCCCGGCCGCGTCGTCGTCCATCACGAGCCAGTCCACGCCGTCCACCCACGGCAGGCCCGACCGGAAGTAGTCCGGGTTTCGACGGAACACCGTCTTCACGTTGGGCTCGTACCGCTCGAGCAGGAACGGGCCGGTGCCGATCGTGGCTTCCGGTTTCTTGAAGTCCCCGTGCTTTTCCAGCACTTCGCGAGGAAGGATCCAGGCGGCCCACGGGCTGGCCAGCATGTGCAGCAGCCAGACGAACGGTTCCTTCAAGCGGAACCGGACCGTGTAGCGGTCCACGGCTTCTACGCGGTCCACGTGCTCGAGCATGTAGCGGTGCGGGTTCCCCTTCTCGGTCAGGAAGCGCTCGAACGTGAACTTGACGTCCTCCGCCGTCAGCTCGCGACCGGCGACGGGCGGCTTGTTCTGCCACCGCACCCCCCGGCGCAGGTGGAAGACCATCGTCGTATCGTCCGGCTCCTCCCACCGTTCGGCGAGGTCGGGCTCCACCGTGAACGAGCCCGGCGGCACGCCGGGGCCGACCTTGAAGCGGACGAGCTTGTTGTAGACGAAGGAGAGCGTGTTGCTCTGCTTGAAGTTCAGGGCGAGATGGGGATCGAAGTGAGGTGGATCGTAGCCCCGCACGCGGAGAATGCCTCCGCGCTTGCCCTGCGCCTGGAGTCGGACTGGCGGGGACAGCGGCGCGGCCGACAGCGCGGCGCCGGTGATGAGGCCCGCTCTGAGAAGGTCGCGACGCGTCATCCGATAGCCGCCCTCTTTGCCGGTCGTCGGTGTGACCGGCCGCGGAGTCAGTCGGAGATCGGGCAGGTGCTGGATAGGTACAGCCACGACCGCGGCTCGTCAAGCGAGAAGTTCGGCGCGGCGCTTCACGAGCGCGTCGTGGAGGGTAGCGGCGCCTCGAGCGCGGTCCTGACCCGTGGTGCGGTCAGGGGGAGATGGCGGGCGGCAGCGGCGCCAACGGCGTCGGCCACGGCGTTGGCGATCGCCGCGCCGACCCCCGAGGTTCCGGCTTCCCCGGCGCCCTTCACGCCGAGAGGATTCGACGGGGTCGCCGTTTCGTGGAGGAGGACTTCGACGCGTGGCGCCCGGCCCGCCGTGGGCATCGCGTAGTCCATGAAGGTGCCGCTCAGGAGCTGGCCGCTCGGATCGTACACGAGCTCTTCCAGCGTCGCGTGGCCGAGCCCCTGGATCACCCCGCCCACCAGCTGGCCCTGGACGATGCTCGGGTTGATCGCGCGGCCGACGTCGCACAGGACGAAATGCGTCTCGGGGCGGACCTCGCCCGTCGTGACGTCGACGCCCACCACGGCGAGATGCACGCCGAAGGACCCGACGGCGCGCCGCGTTTCGTGACGCCATTCCGACTCGAGCGGCGCGCCGGCCAGCGCCGCCACCTCCCGCAGCGAGCACCGTCGATCGGGAACACCGCGGACGAGCGCCGCCCCGTTCTCGAGCGTGACGTCGGCCGGGCTCGCCTCGAAGTGCGCGGCGGCGAGCGCCACGATCCGCTCTCGCAGCTGCGTCGACGCCCCGTAGACGGCGCTGCCGGCCATCACGGCGGAACGGCTGGCGGAGGTGCCGACACCGTGGGGCATCCAGCTCGTGTCCCCGAGATGCACGACGATGTCGGCGGGAGGGATCTCAAGCACCTCGGCGCAGACCTGCGCGAGAGTGGTCGGGAGCCCCTGTCCCAGCGAGGTGGCCCCCGCCGCGAGCACGATCGTCCCTTCGGAGGTCAGCGTCACCCTCGCGCTCTCGAACGGACCGGTGCCGGAGGTCTCGACGAGGGTCGCGAGCCCGACTCCGAACCTCACGTCGCCCCCGGCGGCGTTCCGTTGCTGACACTCGGCTCGCCGCGCCTCGTAGCGGCTCGCCTTCAGCGCCTGCTCGAACGTCGAGCCGAAGTCCTCGCCCGTGAAGTCGGCTTCGCGCCCGATGACCGCTGCGGCGACGGTGTTCACGGTGTACGGCGCGTCGTCGGGCCTCTGGAGGTTGCGGCGACGGATCTCGGCGGGATCCAGCTGGAGCCGCGCGGCGAGCATGTCGAGGATGCGCTCCCGCACAAAGGTGCCCTCGTAGAAACCCGGCGAGCGCACCGTGCCGGTCGGCGTCTTGTTCGTCATGACGCAAGAGACGCGGCAGCGATAGTTGGGCCAGCGGTAGGGTCCGGGGAGGTAGGACGCGGTGAGCGCGGCGACCCAGACTCCGTGCGTCCGCAGATAGCCGCCGAGAACGTTGACGAGAGTCGCGTCGAGCGCCACCAGTGTCCCGTGGCGGTCGGCGCCGACCGCGATGGACCACTGCTGCTCCCGCGAGTGGTTGATGGCGAGGAAGTGCTCACGCCGATCCTCCACCCACTTCACCGGGCGATCGAGGCGGCGGGCCAGGTAAGGCACCAGGAAGTCCTCGGGATAGAACTCCCCGCGGGCGCCGAAGCCGCCACCGACATCCGATTCCACGAAGTGGATCTGCGATTCCTCGAGGCCCAGCATGGCGCCGAGCGTCCGTCGATTGAAGTAGGGGACCTTCGTCGTGCCCCATACCGTCAGGCGCGAGGCGCCAGCGTCCCATTCGGCCAGCAGGCCGCGAGTCTCCATCGGCGCGGCCGTCTGGCGCCCCACGGAGAAGCGCTCGCGCACGACGCAGGCCGCCTCCCGCAGCGCGGCATCGACGTCACCGATGGCCGTCGTCCACGCATCGGCGATGTTGCCTTCGGGAAAGAGGCGAGGCCCGCCGTCACGTTCCGCGTCGGCGGCGTCCACCAGCGCGGGCAGGACCTCGTACTCGATCTCGACCAGCTCGCCCGCGTCGACCGCGCGGGCGCGATCGGTCGCGACGACGACCGCCACCGGCTCGCCGACGTAGCGAACCCGGGCGCCGGCCAGCGGCGGCTGCAGGTAGGCCGCATGCGCCGGCTTCTCGCCCTGGCGGATGCGAATCGGCGGCACGCCAGCGAGATCGGCGCCTGTCAGGCAGGCGAGTACGCCCGGCTGCGCGAGGGTGCGGCGCGCGTCCACGCGCCGCACGCGAGCATGAGCGTGCGGGCTGCGCACGATCACCGCGTGAGCCATGCCGGGACGGACAAGATCGTCCACGTAGCGGCCGCCGCCAACGAGGAGGCGCGGGTCTTCCAGCCGCTTGATCGGGGCGCCGATGAGTTTCACGACGTGGCTCAGACCTCGGCGATGTCGCCCACGACGCGCACCCGGACCCGGAGCGAGTTTCCGGGCAAGTAGGCGAGCGGCAGATCCTCGACCTCGACGACCTGCAGCGTTGCGGCGTTGGCGCCGCCGCTGACCGCGCGCTGCTCGGCGAGGCGCCGCGCCTCGGCGATGGCGGCGTCGCGCGTCAGATTCTGGAAGATCTGGTCCACCTCACCGCTGACCTGGGCGATGGCGGCACCGACCGCGTTGGCCACGGCCTGGTGGCGGACGTGGACGACCTCCGAGACGCCCGGGAGGCGCTCGGGCACCAGGAAGCAGCCGCCGCCCACCGCGATCAGCGGCTCGTCGCGAGCGTCGGTCTTCATTCGGTCCACACCTTCTTCGATCGTCGCGTGGATCCGTGCCAGCGCGGTCTTGATGAGATCCGCCGGCAGGTCGGCCACGCGATGGCGGTCGCCGAGATCGATCAGGCCGGCGGCCACCGCCACGTCGGTGGCGGTCAGCGTGACGCCGCCGAACACACGGCTCTCGTCCACCAGCCGGTAGCCGACGCTGCGCGGCCCGACGCGCAGGCCGTCGCCGGAGGCCGTCGGCGAGCCGGTCACCAGCGAGCCGCCGCCGAGGCCGAGCGAGAGCAGATCCGGCATCCGGAACAGCGTGCGCACGCCGCCGATCTCCACCACGTTGTTGGCCTCGCGCGGGAACCCGTGGCGCAAGCTGCCGATGTCGGTGGTCGTGCCCCCGACGTCGATGACGATCGCGTCGCTGAGGCCCGAGAGGAATGCGGCGCCGCGCATGCTGTTGGTGGGGCCGGACGCGAAGCTGTAGACGGGGAACGCCTGGGCGGTCGCCGCGAGCATCACGGTGCCGTCGTTCTGGGTGAGATAGAGCGGTGCGGTGAGGCCGCTGGCCCGCAGCGCCTCGGTGAACGCCCTGGTGGTCCGTCGCGCCAGGCCGACCAGCGCGGCGTTGAGCAGCGTCGCGTTCTCGCGCTCGAGCAGGCCGATGCGGCCGAGCTCGTGCGAGAGCGTCACCGAGGCGTCGGGACATTCTTCGTGCAGGATCGCGGAGGCCCGCGTCTCGCACTCGGCGTTGAGGGGCGAGAAGACCGAGGCGATCGCCACCGACGTGATCCCGGCGGCGCGGATCCGTCTGGCCGCGTCGCGCACGCCGATTTCGTCCAGCGGCACGATCGGCCGGCCGTCGTACTCGTGTCCGCCCTCGAGCATGACGACCTCGGCGCGCACCAGGGCCGCAAGATCCTCGGGCCAGTCGACGAAGGGGGGAAGCGAGGCGCTCGCCGGCAGGCCGATCCGGACCGCGGCCACGCGGGTGAGGTCGCGCCGCTGGACCACCGCGTTGGTGAAGTGCGTGGTGCCGATCATGACGGCGTCGATCCGCCCGCTCGGTCCCACCCCGGCCAGCAGCTCGCGCAGCGCCGTCGTGATCCCCCTCGTGACGTCGGGTGTCGTCGGCGTTTTGACTGCGTGGACGATGGCGCTGCCGTCGAGCAGGACCGCGTCGGTGTTGGTGCCGCCGACGTCGATGCCGACCCGCCTCACGAAAGGACGCGCCTCACGCGAACACCGATTTGAACTCCAGGTCGTAGCCGAAGGCTCGTGGCCCCACGTGCTCCAAGCCCTTGGGCGTCAGCAGCACGGGCGGCGCCGGTAGCGCCACCACGCTCACGCGCTGGCCGTAGCGGAGCGTCTCGGTGCCGATCGCCTCGCCGGAGACGGTGTCCATGACGCAGATCAGATCCGGCGTCATGACTCGGGGCGCGCCGTCGAGCCAGCCCACCGCGAACTCGTTCTGGAACGCCAGTTCGAAGCGCTGGCCACGACAGTCGCCGAGCCCGTCGATCCGCGCTCTTCCCCTCAGGAAGCCCTCGGTGGCTCGCCGGGCGACGTCGGCGATCTTGCCCGTGAACAGAAGCTGACCGCGCTCGGCTTCGATGATCGCCGCGATCGGATCACGATGCGCATGCCGTGCCGCCTGAACGGTCTGTCCCAGCCGGATCGCCTTGCTCGTGGAGTAGAGGATCCCGCACTCTTTGACCTCCTTGCCGGTGCGGGGCGCCTTGCACGTGGCCGCGATCGATCCGACCGCCACGCAGGCGGTGCGCGAGAGGCGCTCCATCCACTTCCACGAGGCGGCCTGCGCCACGATGACCGCGTTGTCGCGCACGTCGACGAGCATGAGCGGGTACATGCGGAGATCGTGAACGGCGAACGAGGTCATCTGGGCCTCGGGAAACGCGCGGCCCATGCAGTCGGCGTCGACCACGGGACGGTCGAGGAGCGCGGCGGCCATGAAAGGCTGCACGGCGTTGCCGCCGCCGATCTCCAGCGACATGATCGCGCGGAAGCGGCGGCCCAGGTATTCCTCCATCAGGCTGACCGCGCGGGCGATCGTGCGGGGGTCGGTGAGCCGTTCCTGGCCGACCAGCGGCGCGCCCATGTTGGAGACGACGGCGACGAGGTCGTCGTCGGCCAGGTCCATGGGGTCCATGAGCGACACGACCGCGCCCTGCCGGTAGAGCGCGCGCATGTTCAGCAACGCCAGGTAGGGGCTGCCGCCGCCACCGGTGCCGAGGATCCAGGCGCCGATCGCGAGCGACTCGATCTCCTCGGCCGTCACCGGGCGGAGCGGAGCCATGTCGAGGCCCGGGCTAGAGCTTGATGCGCAACAACCTCGCGGCGGTCTCACCGAGCATCGCCCTGCGCTCGGCGTCGGTGAAGCCCGGCGCCTTGAGGATGTGGTCCACCGCCTTGTCCTGCCACGGGATCGGATGGTCGGTGCCGACGACGAGCTGGCTCGAGCCGACTTCCGCCGCCAGGTGTCGCAACGCCTCCGACGTGAAGACGAGCGTGTCGTAGTACATCTGCCGCAGATACTCGGTCGGCTTCTTCTTCAGCTTGACGCCGGTGTCCATGTCCGGCGCGACGCGGAGGCTGTTGTCGGAGCGCGGCGCGTAGGACGGCAGGTAGCCGCCGCCGTGGGCCGAGCAGATCTTGAGCCCGGGGAAGCGATCGAGCGTGCCCTCGAAGATGAGGTGCGAGAGCGCGATGGTGGTGTCCAGCGGGTTGCCGATGGTGTTCGCCAGCCAGCCGTTGCCCTTGAATCGCCTGGCGAGATCGGGCGTGCTCTGCGGATGGATGAAGATGAGCACGCCGAGCTCCTCGGCCTTGGCCCAGAACGGGTGAAACTTCGGATCGGAAAACTCGTCGCCGGCGACGCTCGCGCCGACGGCGGCCCCGCGAAGCCCGAGCCTCTTCACGCCGTCCACGAGCTGCTGGACCGCCAGGTCCGGAAACTGGAGCGCGACCGAGGCAAACCCGACGAAGCGGTCCGGGTACGTCGCGCAGTACTCGGCGAGCCGCTCGTTCTGGATCTTGACGACCTGGGTGGCGACGTCGCGTTCGGCCCGGTACCACGCCGGGTTGATGCTGATCGCTTCCATGTCGATGCCCTGCGCGTCCATCTCGCCGATGCGTCTGGGCCCGACCTGGTCGATCCCCGGGCCCCGGACGACGTCCGTCTTGAGCCCGAGCAGCGCTTGCGCCTCCGGGATCACACAGTGCGCGTGAACATCAATCACCTTCGCGCGGCGACCGCCCACCACGACTTCGCGGCGACGGCCGGCCACCGCCGATTCGCGGCGCCGCTCGGCCGGCTTCGCTCGGGCACTTCCGCGCGCTGCCGGCCGTGCCTGGGCTCGCGCCCGCGCTCGCGCGGCAACGAGCAGATCGCACGCGGTGAAGGTGATGGAGGCGATCGCGCCGGCCGTGTTCCTATCGAGCGCTGCGAGAGTATTCATCGGATCCCCCTGAGCACAGGTCGTTTTCACCAGATCGCTCCCCTCGGACGGCGGGGCCCCAGCCCCGCGACGCCTGGGGCTCGCACTGCCGCGATCGCCTATGATATTGCATTCGCTGGCCCGTGCGCCCGGTCGTGCCGTCTCGCACGCTGCGGTGGCATATTTCGTCACCCTCCGGTGCTGGCGATTCCGTTCGGTCCCCTCCCGACCGTGTAAGTACCTATGCCGCCGACCCGATCGCAGGTCTCCGAGCCCTCGGTCGAGGGCCATCCAGCCTGGCCCGGTCCCTGCACCGTGTTGGCGTAGATCATGGCCGCCGATCACCCGCTGCTCGACCGCGTTGCCCGAGTCGCCGTGGCTCCAGCAGTACCGCAGCCCGGCGAATCGCTGCCCGGCTCGACGCCGGCGTTGTTGGCGGGGCCACTGACCGGGACCGACGCGCCGGCCGACAAGCCATGGGCGCATCTGCGACCGTCGCTCCGGGCCGCGCTCTTCGAGGGCGCCAGCGCCGAGGTCTTCGCCGCGTGCGCCGGCGGAGGCATCCTCACGGCGTGGGCGCTCCATCTCGGCGCCAGCGCCCTCGTCATCGGGCTGCTCGGAGCGCTTCCGGTCGCCTGCAACGTGCTCAACCTGCCGGCGGCATGGGTGACGCACATCGTCGGTCGCAAGCGGCTGGCCGTTGCCGCCGTCGGGGCGTCGCGGCTCGTGTACCTGCCGCTCGTCGCGTTTCCATTCCTTCCGCTGGCCGAATCGACCCGTCTTCATCTCTTCATCGCGCTCGTCGCGCTCACATCAGTCCTGGCCGTGATCGGCAACAACGCGTGGATCGCGTGGATGGGCGATCTCGTGCCTGCTCAGGTGCGGGGCCAATTCTTCGGTCGGCGGACGGTGTTCCTGACGCTGGCCGGCGCCATCACGTCGCTGGCGGCCGGCCTGGTGCTCGACGTGCTGAGCCCGCGCGGGTGGAAGGGCCAGACCCTCGCGGGCCTGGCTGCGATGGCCTGTCTTGCGGGTCTGGCAAGTATCTGGCTGCTCCGGCGTCAGCACGAGCCGGCAGCCGCCGACACGAATGCCGAGCCCGGAGGCTGGGCGGCCCTCGGCGCCTGTCTCCGCGACCGGGCCGTGCGGCCGTTCCTCTGGTACCAGTTCGGGTGGCACGTGGCCGTCGCCTGCGTCGCCGGCTTCATCTCCTTTCACATGCTGGTGAACCTCCGGATGGGATTCGCGCTGGTGGCTGCTCACGGCGTGGCGGTGGCCGTCGTGCGGATCGCCGCAGCGCCCCTGTGGGGACGAGCGGTCGATCGGCTCGGGGCTCGCCCCGTCCTGGTGCTGTGTTCGTTCGGGGTCGCCGCGGTTCCCGCGATCTGGATGCTGACCACCCCCGAGCGGCTGTGGCCGATCGCGCTGGAAGCGCTGGTCTCCGGTGTGCTCTGGGGTGGCCACGGCATCGCCTCGGTCGATCTCTCGGTCGCGCTGGCGCCACGCGCCGGCCGGCCCTTCTACCTGGCTGCCTTCGCCACCGCCGGCGGGCTTGGCTTCGCCCTCGCCTCCGTCCTGGCTGGTCTGCTGGCGTCGCTGCTACCGGCCCAGTTCGTGGTGTTCGGGTTCAGCTGGACGGCCATTCACGTTCTCCTGCTGATCTCCGCGCTCGGACGCGCGTCGGCGGCGCTGCTGGCCGTGCGAATCCAGAAAGGCAACGCGCGCGGTGTCGCCGAGCTGCTACGGACCATAGCGGGCGATCTGCCGAGGGCGGTGGCGGTGAAGCGGTTGCCGATCCCGAAGCCATGGGCCGCCTTCCAGCCGACGAGCCTGCGCGCGCTGGCGCGAGGCCGCCGGCGGCCCGCCGCGTCCGTCCCGACGCCGTAGCCTGACTCCTCACGCCGAAGAGAATAGGCGCCCGAGACCCTTGATGGATTCGGTGATTTCGAGCCGGCGAAGGGCGGCCCATAGCACGGCCTGATTGCTGCTCACGACGGGCTTGCCAAGGCGCCGCTCGACGTCGTCGATGGCCTCGATCATGGTCGTGGCCGTGCAGCTCAGGAAGTACCCATCGGCCTCGGCCCGACGGTGCTCCACCGTGAGGTCGGCCCACTGCCGCGGGGTGATGCCCAGGTACTCGTCGCCGCCGCCTGTGAGGCCGAGCCCGAGGTCGTGAACGACCTCGTAGCCCGCCTCTCCGAGGAATGCGATCTCGTGCTCGTTGGTGGCCTTCACGTACGGGCTGATGAGCACGAGCTTCCGGAGCCGAAGCTGCGCGAGGGCTTCCTTGACGGCCAGCCCCGTGGTCAGGGCACGACAGCCGCAGGCCTTCTCGACCAGATCGAGGATGCGCGCCTCCCCGGCCTGGCCTTCGGCCATGGAGTTGGCCGTGCAGTGGAAGACGATCACGCCCGGGCTCGTGTCGGAGAGCGCCTCGGCGGCCCGGGTGATGTCGTCGGCGAGCTCGCGCAGCGGTCGAGCCCACTGCCCCGTCATGCGCAGGCGCGTGGTGTGCACGCCGACTCCCGCAGGCGCATAGCGCTGGAACTGCACCTCGGCGGCGGTGTTGCTGGCCGGGACGATGAGACCGATGCGAGGCGTCGGCTTCGTCATCGCGTGGGTCAGACGGCGGGGACGGCCGCCGCGTCGGCGAACGCTGGCATCAGCTCCCGCGCGAACCGGCGCAGAGTCGGACGTCCGCCCGCGCTGTTGAGCAGCACGTACTCCGCGCCGGCTGACCGCAAGGCCTGCATCATGACGGCG
>QHSL01000041.1 GCA_003220435.1 Candidatus Rokuibacteriota bacterium
ATAGAATTCATCGAGACTCTGCCCGTGACCACGACGGGCAAGGTGAAGCGCGCCGATCTCCGACAGCTCGAGCGGCAACGGCGCCAGGGAACCTGAGATGGGCTACGACTACCGCAAGCACTTCGGTGAGATGGCGCCTGGCGGCGCCCGAGAAGGAGCCGCAGCCTCACCAGATCGTCCTCTACCTCGGCTGCAACGTCCTGCGCACCTCGCACATGGTCCGCACCGTCACCGCGATCTGCACTACCACTCGCAGAGCGAGCCCCGCCGGCGCGAGGGCGCCGCGGCCCGCCGCCTGCTCGAGGCGGTGCCCGGAATCCGCTACGTCGAGGTCGAGCCGGAGCCTCGCTTCGGGCGTCTCTGCACCGTCGACGTGCAGGCGCAGCTCGGCCAGAACGTGTGGGACGCGCTGATCCGCGACGAGATCGGCCGGGGGCGCGCCGGGGGGGCCGAGATCCTCGCGACGGTCTACCACGGGTGCCAGCGACTCATCTGCGGCTTCGAGGCAGAGGGTCCGCTCGCCATCGAGCACTACCTCTCGGTCTTCGCGCGCGGGCTCGGGATCGAGTTCGAGGACCGGTACAAGAAGTTCCGTCTCTGGGAGGATCCCGAGCGCGTGCTGGCGGAGACGACGGCGTGCCAGCAGGCGAACAACGTCGACCCGTCGCGCGCGCGCGAGCTGGTCCAGAAAACGTTCGGTCGCCTCACCACGGCGCCGGCCGGGGGGAACGCGCCGGCCTCCTAGCCGTCGCGCCCCGCGACCGCTCGCGAAGCCGTCGTGGAAATCGGGCTCTTCACCGAATTCGAGTGGCGTCCCGGGGCCGGCGAGGCCCGGGCCTTCGACGACTCCCTGGCCCAGACGACCGCGGCGGAGGAGCTCGGCTACGACGCCGTGTGGCTCGCCGAGCTGCACTTCCAGAAGGAGCGCTCCGTCCTGTCCTCGCCCCTCGTCGTCGGCGCCGCGGTCGCCGCGCGGACGAAGCGAGTGAAGATCGGCCTCGCCGTCCAGATCTTGCCGCTGAGCCATCCCCTTCGCCTGGCCGAGGACGTGGCGACGCTCGATCACGTGAGCAAGGGCCGGCTCGATTTCGGCGTCGGTCGAAGCGGGCTGCCCGGCCAGTACGCGGGCTTCAACATCCCGCTCGAGGAGAGCCAGGAGCGGTTCAACGAGACGCTCGAGATCATCCTCAAGGCGTGGCGGGAGGATCGCTTCACGCACGAGGGCAAGTACTTCCAGTTCCACGACGTATGCGCGGTGCCCAAGCCCCTTCAGAAGCCGCATCCACCCATCCGCGTCGCAGCGGTGACCGAGGAGACATACGGCGCGGTCGGACGGATGGGATTGCCGGTCTTCCTGGCGGTGCGGACGTCGAGCATCAGCGAGCTCAAGCGCTTCGTCGGCGGCTATCACGCCGGCTGGCGGGAGGCCGGTCATCCCGGCCGCGGCGAAGTCGGCGTGATCGTGCCGGTCTACGTCGCCGACACCGATCGGAAGGCCCGCGAAGACACCGAGGCCAGCGCGATGCACTTCTACCGCTCGGTCGGCGACGCGCTGCTGGCCGGGCCGCGCCGGGCCGTCGGCGAGCGGCTCCGAAGCATCAGCTTCGACGAGGTCGTTCGCGACTACGCCGTGTACGGCACGCCCGAATCGGTCACCGAGCGACTGCTGGATCTGCGCGAGGGCATCGGCGCCACGAAGCTCTGCGTCTGGATGAACGTCGGCTCGCGCATCCCGCCGGCGAAGGTTCTCGCGTCGATGCGCCAGTTCGCCGAGCACGTCGCCCCGCGTCTCGGCCGCTGAAACAGGCCCATCTGCGTCGTTGGTGCCGTCGGCTGCGCACTCACCGTACTCGAAGTACGGCTCGCGCGCAGCTCTCGGGCACCGCCTCGCATCTGGACCTGTTTGAGCGGCCTTAGGATTTGAGCGGCCCTAGGAAGAGATGAAGAAGGTTCCGGTCGCGTGCGCGATCAGCGTGTTGCCGTCGGCGTGGACGCGGGCTTCGACCGCTGCCGTGCGCTTCGTGCGCTGGATCAGCGAGGCTTCGGCCGTGATCTCGCCCGAGGTCACCGGCGCCAGGTAGTTGATCTTGATCTCGAGCGTGGCGCAGCGCTCGCCGGGCTCGAGCCGCGAGAAGAGCGCGCCGCCCATGATCCACCAGCGAGTAGACGACACCGCCGTGGACCGTTCCGTAGGGGTTCAGATGCTCGGGCCCGACGGTGACCGCCCAGGAGCAGCGCCCGTCGCCGACGGTGCCGGGACGCATCCCCAGGAGCCGGCCCAGGCCCCCCAACGAGGGAGCCGGGCTCACGCGAACGAGCGATCGATCTTGACGTCGATCAGATACGGACCGCCGCTGGCGAGCCCGCGTCCGACCGCCGGCCCGATGTCCGAGGACTTCTCCACGCGCACGCCGGGAACGCCGAGCGAGCGGGCGAGGCCGACGAAGTCGATCAGCGGCTTGTCGAGGTCCATCGCGACGTAGTGATCGTCCTCGGCCGAGAAGCCCTTCAGCGCCTTTGTCCGCTGCTTGAGGATCCGGTACGACGTGTTGTTGAAGATCACGTAGACCACCGCCAGCGACTCGCGGGCCGCGGTCCACAGCGCCTGGTTGGTGTACATCGAGCTGCCGTCGCCGACCAGCGCGACCACGGGGCGCTTCGGCAGCGCGAGCTTGACGCCGAGCGCCGCCGGAAGCCCCCAGCCGATGCCGCCGCCGCGCAGCCCGAAGAAGCTCTTGGCGTCGGCGCACCTGAAGAAGTGGCGGATGCCCTGTGCGGAGGAGATCGCCTCGTCCACGACCACCGCGTCGGCGGGCGTCGCCTTCGCGACCTCGTGCATGAGCGTCAGCGGTGAGATCGGCAGGCGCGCGGCGTCGGCCTCCGCGCGCGTCGCCAGCTGGGCCCGCTCGGCGGCGAACGCGGCGGCGACCGCCTCCGTGCGCTTCGCGGCCTGCGGGTGCCCGCTCTTGCCGGTGTGGCGACGGATCGCCTCGGAGATCTCGGGCAGCGTCGCCTTCGGCTCGCCGAAGATCGCGACCTCGGCCGGATAGTTCTTGCCGAGCCGCGGCATCCTTGGAAAGGCGCGTTTTCTCCGATCACGGATTTCGGATTGGGCTAATATCGGCGGCCGAAGGCTGCGCCGCCCCGCACAACGCACCGAGGAGGCCACCATGACGCGCTCCCTGCTCAGTCTCGGGCTCCTGCTCTTCGCCTCCTGCGCCGGCGTGGTATCGGCGCAGACGCTGGAAGACCTCCGGAACGACGGCAAGAACACGGACAACGTATTGACCTACGGCATGGGCTATCACCTGAACCGCTACAGCGCGCTCGACCAGATCAACAAGGCGACGGTGAAGCGCCTGGTGCCGGTGTGGAGCCTGTCGCTCGACAACCGCTGGGGCGAGCAGGCCCAGCCGCTCGTGTACAACGGCGTGATGTACGTCACCAACGCCAGATGGACCGTGGCGATCGACGTCGCGACCGGCAAGCAGATCTGGCGTACGGAGGTCGACTGGTTGCCCGAGACGCCGCGGGTGGTGTGCTGCGGCGTATCGAACAAGGGCCCCGCCCTCTATAACGGCAAGGTGTTCCGCACCACGCTGGACGCGTTCGTGGTCGCGCTCGACCAGAAGACGGGAAAGCAGCTCTGGAAATCCAAGGCCGCCGACTGGACGGAAGGCTATTCGATGACCGTCGCCCCGCTCGTGGCCAACGGTGTTCTGCTCACTGGAATCTCCGGCGCCGAGTTCGGCATCCGCGGCTTCATCGACGGCTGGGACCCGGACACCGGCCGGCACCTGTGGCGGCGCTACACGACGGCGGCGCCCGGGGAGCCCGGCGGCGACACCTGGGGGCCAGGCGACGCATACAAGCACGGCGGCGCTTCGACGTGGATCACCGGCTCCTACGATCCCGATCTCGACCTCGTGTACTGGGGCACCGGCAATGCCGGACCATGGAACCCGGAGCCTCGCCCCGGCGACAATCTGTACGTCGCCTCGATCCTGGCGATCAGGCCGAAGACGGGCGAGCTCGTCTGGCACTATCAGGCGACGCCAAACGACCCGTACGACTACGATGCGTGCTGGGAGCTGATCCTGGGCGATCTGAAGATCGACGGAGGGAACCGCAAGGTGGTCATGCAGCTCAATCGCAACGGCTTCCTGTACGTGCTCGATCGCGCCAACGGCAAGCTGCTGTCGGCCAAGCCGTTCGAAAAGGTCACCTGGGCGACGCACGTCGACATGACCACCGGACGGCCCGTCGAGTCGGAGCTGGGACAGAAGGTGCGGGCGGGCGAATGGATCGAGAAGTGGCCGGGGACCCGCGGCGCCAAGAACTGGCCGCACGCCGCATTCAATCCCAACACGGGCCTCCTCTACGCCAACACCATGCACGCGGCGCGCATGTACCGGTTCCTGCCGGTCGAGCCGTTCAAGGCAGGGCAGCGCTATATGTTCATGGAGGCCAAGGATCCAGAGAATCGTCCGGCGGACCTGCCGGTCGGCCATGTCGACGCGCTCGATCCGGTGACGGCGCAACCGCGCTGGCGGATGCCGCTGCAGGACTTCGCCCACTGGGGCGCGCTGCTGGCGACCGGCGGCGGGCTCCTGTTCACCGGCAAGATGACCGGCGAGTTCCTGGCCATCGACGCCGACACCGGCAAGCTCCTGTGGCAATTCAAGACGGGCTCGGGCATCAACGCGCAGCCGATCACCTGGACGCTCAACGGCAAGCAGTACGTCACGGTGCTCTCGGGCCTCGGCGGGCTGGGAGAGATCGTGAATCGCCAGAAGCTCGGCAACGTTCCCCAGGGCGGATCGGTGTGGACGTTCGCCCTGCTGGACTGACCAAACGACTGCTGTACCTCGGCGGCGCGCTCGCGCTCTACGGCGCGAGCGTCGCCGCCCAGGGAACGGACCGTCGCTTCGAGCCGGAGCAGATCAGCAAAGGAGCGGCCCTCTTCGCGCGGAACTGCGCGCCGTGCCACGGCCCGCGCATGGTCGATCCGCAGAGCGCCTTCGACCTCAGAAAGTTCCCGCCGGACGAGAAGACCCGCTTCGTGAACGTGCTGACCCGGGGCAAGAACGCCATGCCGCCGCTGGGCGGGCTGTTCGGACCCGACGAGATCGACGCGCTCTGGGCCTACGTCGTGGCGGGCGAGAAGCGTTGAACCCTCGCCGACCGGCGTAAACCGCCGGCATGATCATCCACCGCCGTGCGCGCGCCGTCGCGTGGCTCATCGCGCTCGCGACGGTCGGGGCGGTCGGCTGGGCGCTGACCGCCCGCGGTGCGTCGCCCCTGCCGGCGCGCGGCGAGTGGCCGGCGTACGGCGGCACGCACGCCAACGCCCGCTACTCGTCGCTCGATCAGATCACCCGCGACAACGTCAAGCAGCTCCGCATCGCCTGGCGCTGGGTGTCGCCCGATCGCGAGCTGATGGCCTCGCGCCCGGACATACAGACCTGGGCGAACGAGGCGACGCCGTTGATGGTGGCGGGCGTCCTGTACGTCAGCACTTCGGCGAGCCAGGTCGCCGCCATCGACGCGAGAACCGGCCGGACACTGTGGGTTCACGACCCGAGGATCTGGATCCACGGCACGCCGGCCAACTTCGGTTACGTGCATCGCGGCGTGGCCCACTGGGCCGAGGGAAGCCGCTCGCGCGTCTTCATCGGTACCGGGAATGGCTACCTGCTTTCGCTCGACGCGCGGACCGGCGCGCCGATCGCGAGCTTTGGCCAGAACGGACGCGTCGACCTCGTCGAGGGGCTGGGGCGCCCGGTCGATCGTCGCTGGTACTCGGTGACGTCCCCGCCACTCGTCGTCGGCGACGTCGTGATCGTTGGCTCTTCGATCCAGGGCTGGCCGATGCGCGCCGACATGCCGCCGGGCCACGTCCGGGCGTTCGACGTCCGTTCCGGCGCACTGCGATGGACGTTCCACTCCATCCCCCGCCGAGGCCAGTGGGGCTACGACACGTGGCAGGACGGCTCCGCGGACACCGTAGGCGGGGTGAACGTGTGGACGGTCATGAGCGCCGACGAGGAGCTCGGCTACGTCTATCTGCCGTTCGGCCCGGCGGCGAACGATTACTATGGCGGTGAACGTCCCGGCAGCAACCTGTTCGCGGAGAGCCTCGTCTGCCTCGAGGCCGCCACCGGCCGGCGAGTGTGGCATTTCCAGCTCGTTCGTCATGGGCTGTGGGATTACGATCTTCCCGCCGCGCCGAATCTCGTCGACATCACGGTGGACGGCCGGCGTGTTCGCGCCGTGGCGCAAGTCACCAAGCAGGGGTTCGTCTACGTGTTCGATCGCGCCACGGGCCGACCGGTCTGGCCCATCGAGGATCGTCCGGTGTCGCAGTCCACGGTCGCGGGCGAGAAGACGGCCCTGACCCAGCCGTTCCCGACGAAGCCGGCGCCCTTCGAGCGCCAGGGGATCACGGCGGCCGACGTCATCGACTTCACGCCGGAGCTGCGCGCCGAGGCGCTGGCGATCCTCGCTCAGTACGATCACGGCCCGCTGTTCACACCGCCGAGCGAGCGAGGGACCGTGCTCGTGCCGGGTATCGGGGGCGGCGCGAACTGGGCGGGAGCCGCCTTCGATCCCGACACGGGACGGCTGTACGTGACATCGGTCACCTCTCCCAACGTGGTGAGACTCGCCGCTCCACCTGCCGGTAGTCCGATCAAAGACCGGTTCGTCGGCCGCTCATCGCGTCTGACGGGACCTCGGGGCTTGCCCTTGCTCAAGCCTCCGTTCGGCCGCCTCACCGCCGTCGATCTGAACACGGGCGAGCACGCCTGGGTGATCCCGATCGGCGAAGGGCCGCAGCGCCATCCGCTGCTCGAGCCCCTCCAGCTCGGAAGGCTCGGCTGGAACCGTCGCAGCTTTCCGCTCGTGACACGGACGTTGCTGTTCGTCGCGCAGTCGGGTTCGGCCGGGCCGCCGCAGCCGGCCACCGACCGACCCTGGGTCCTCGTTCCGCGGCTCGTCAGCGACGATCCCGCGCTGCAGGTCTTCGACAAGAACAGTGGGGATCTGATCACGAGGATCGCTCTCCCGGAGAACGCTACTGGCGCGCTGATGACGTATTTCGCGGATGGCAGGCAGTACGTGGTCGTCCCGGTCGGCGGCGCCAACCTTCCAGCCGAGCTGGTCGCGCTGAGCCTGCCGTGACCGCGGAACGCACACGGCGCCGGGGGATCAAGTGCTCGTTCTCTGGCACGGACATTGCCCCTACCTCTCCCAGAACGCCCATTGGGCTTCCGAAAAACGGAGAGCTCGCACAAATTGACACGGGCGGTGACAGGGAGGCCATCATGGCGAGCGGGGCCACCAATAGCAGACCTGGGGTCGGAACCGCAGCAGGCGTCGGCGCAGGTGTCGGCCCGAGTCCGTTCAGCCGCCCGCCTCAGCCGAAGCCGGCTTCGATGTACGACCGTCCTCCGGTCGGGGCGCCGACCGTTGCCCGGTCCAATGGCGCCGATGCTTCGCACTCGCCGACGACTTCCGCCGGTGCGGTCATCGGCCCGGTCGACGCGGCGCGCAAGGCGTTGGAGAGCCAGCGGCGCAACGGCGCCCAGTGGTTCTTCTGGGTGGCCGCGCTCTCGCTGATCAATTCCGCCGTCATGCTCGCCGGACAGCAGTGGCGCTTCATTCTCGGTCTCGGCATCACGCAGGTCGTCCAGGAGCTGTCGCAGAAGTACGGATCGTCGTCGGCGGACGTGACGGCCGGCCTCGTGAGCCTGGCCGTGATCGGGCTCTTCGCGTTCTTCGGATTCCAGGCGGTCAAGGGACGCAGCTGGGCGTTCATCACCGGCATGGTTCTGTACGCTCTGGACGGCCTCATCTTCCTTCTCGTCCAGGACTGGGCTGGCGTCGGCTTCCACGCCTTCGCGCTGGTGATGATCGGCCGAGGCTACGCCGCCGGCCGCAAGCTGTAGACACGCGAGATCGAGGGGCCCCGTCTAATCTGATACGCTCTCGGGCGTGCCGGCTTCAGATGCACCCCTGCTGCGCGCCGCGCGTCGGGCGCCGACGCCGTACACTCCCATCTGGCTCATGCGGCAAGCCGGCCGCTATCTACCGGAGTATCGGGCGATGCGCGAGCGCTACGGGTTTCTCCAGCTCGCGCGCAACCCGGAGGCGGCGGCCGAAGTCACGCTGCAGCCCGTCGACCGCCTCGGCGTCGACGCAGCGATCCTCTTCGCCGACATCCTCCTGATCGTCGAGCCGCTCGGCGTCGGCCTCGAGTTCGCGAAGGGTGAGGGGCCCGTCATCCATCGTCCCGTTCGGACCGAGGCGCAGGTCGCGCGGCTCGGCGCGATCGACGTCGATGGTGCGGTGCCGTTCGTCTTCGAGGCGGTGCGGCGAGTGAAGCAGGCACTCGGCGGGAAGGTTCCGCTCATCGGCTTCGCGGGCGCGCCGTTCACGGTCGCGTCGTACGTCGTCGAAGGCGGGCCGTCGCGCGACTACCTCCACACCAAGCGGCTGATGTTCGAGGAGCCCGACGGCTGGGCCCGCCTCATGGGAATCCTGGTGGACGCGACCGCGCGCTACCTCAACGGCCAGATCGCCGCCGGCGCCGAGGCCGTGCAGATCTTCGACTCGTGGGTCGGCGTGCTGGCGCCCGACGACTATCGCGCGTTTGTGATGCCGCACACGCAGGCCCTGATCCGCGCGCTGACCCGGGGGACGCCCGTCATTCACTTCGGCACCGGCACCGCGGCGCTGCTGCCGCACATGCGCGCGGCCGGCGGCGACGTGATCGGACTCGACTGGCGCGTCGACCTCGACACCGCGTGGGCGACGGTGGGTCACGACGTCGCGGTGCAGGGGAACCTCGATCCGGCGGTGCTGCTGTCGAAGCCCGCGCACATCCGCCGGCGCGTGAAGGACATCCTCGACCGCGCAGGCGGCCGGCCCGGCCACATCTTCAATCTGGGGCACGGCGTGCTGCCGCAGACGCCCGTCGACCACGTGAAGGCGCTGGTCGAGATGGTGCACGAGATGTCGGCGCGGCGATGAGCGCGGTCGACGCGGTGCTGCTGATCGCGTTCGGCGGCCCGACGGCGCCGCACGAGATCCGGCCCTTTCTCGAGATCGTCGCGCGCGGCCGCAACATTCCCGCGGCGCGGCTGGAGGAGGTGGCCCATCACTACGAGCAGATGCCGAGCGGCCGCTCGCCGCTCAACGCGCGGACCGCCGCGCAAGCCCGTGGCCTCCAGGAGGCGCTCGCCCGTTCCGGGCCCGCGCTGCCCGTGTTCGTGGGGATGCGCAACTGGCATCCGTTCCTCCACGAGACGCTGGCCGAGATGGCGGGCCAGGGCGTGCGGCGGGCGCTCGGCGTCATCCTCTCGCCGCTCCGCACCGAGGCTGCGTGGGATCGTTACGCGACGGACGTGGCCGAGGCACGGCCGAAGGTCGCGGGCGCGCCCGACGTCACGTTCGCGCCGGCGTGGTCCGCGCGGCCGCGCTTCGCCGCGGCGGTCGCCGACCGCTCACGCGCGGCCTTCGGGGAGATCCCGGCGGCGACGCGGGCGCGGACGCCGCTGGTCTTCACCGCGCACAGTATCCCCGTCGCGATGGCCGACGCCTCGCCGTACGTGGCCGATCTCACCACGGCGGCCCGGGCGGTGGCGACGCGCCTCGAGCATACGCGCTGGTGGATCGCTTATCAGAGCCGCAGCGGAAACCCGCGCGAGCCGTGGCTCGAGCCCGACGTCGGCGACGTGCTCGACCGCCTCGCCGCCGAGGGCGAGCGCCACGCGGTGGTGGTGCCGATCGGCTTCGTGGCCGATCACGTCGAGGTGCTCTACGACCTCGATGTCGAGGCGCGCCAGCGCGCCAGCGCGCAGGGGCTCACCCTTCACCGCGCCGCCGCCGTCAACGATCACCCGGAGTTCATCGCGATGCTCGCCGAGCTCGTGCGAGCCGCGGGCGCCTAGGTGAAGCTCGTCGTCGTCGGCGGCGGCATCACGGGCCTCGCCGCGGCCCATCGCGCCGTCGA
>QHSL01000104.1 GCA_003220435.1 Candidatus Rokuibacteriota bacterium
AGGTAGCCCGAGTTACATGTATTTCGACCAGGCCAGAGCGATCCGCGAATGAACGTTCACTAACCGGAATGACACAGGTCCACGATTGTTGTCCGTCTCGACAGGGCATCGGCAAGGGGGACCGGAAGAGCCGCTCCGAATTTCCACACGAATCGGGACGCCACCCTTTGATCAGGCTCGACAGAGCCAAGGCCAAACAACTGCTCGTCGGCTATCTGAAAGGCGGAACACCGAGTCTGCGGCGCATTTCGAACCTGTATGTGAACAAAATGGGCGATGGCTTCTACGCGGAGGTAAAGGCCGCGTTGGAGAATGAGAACGCGATTGACGCGCTGAAGTTTCTTCAAAAGGCGGACTGACTGGGCGGCGGAACGAGATCGCTCTCCGCGTTTTGACGTTGGCCTTCACATGGTGATCCCTAGCTGATCACGAGCTCCATGAACAGCGCGCCCACCACCGGGCTTTCGTAGTAGGGCGCGATCTCGACGAAGCCCAGCGACCGGTAGAGACGGATGGCCTCTCGCACGAACGGCAGCGTGTCGAGCCGCATGCGCGCGTAGCCGATCGCCTGCGCCTCGCCGATGATCGTCTCGGCGAGGCGCCGGCCGAGTCGCGTGCCGCGCGCGGCCGGCCGCACGTAGAGACGCTTCATCTCGCAGACGGAGTCGGCGAGCGGCCGGAGCGGCGCGCAGCCGGCCGGCGTCGCGCCGGCGAGCGCGAGCAACAAGCGTCCACGCGGCGGCGCGTACTTGCCGGGCAGCCCCGCCAGCTCCTGCTCGAACCCCTGGAAGCAGAGATCGACATCGAGCGAGGTCTCGTATTCACGGAACAGCCGGCGCGCCTGCTCGACGTCGGAGGGCGACGCCGCCGGGATGATCGTCACGCGCGTCAGGTCAGGTAGAAGGGCCGGGCCGCTTCGCGCCGGTACGGAAACCGGGCCAGCACGTCGGGATCGGGGTCGGCGCTCAGGCCGGGACCCTCGGGCACGCTGATCGCTCCTCCGCTCCGGCGGATCGGCTCGGCCAGGAGCGGCGCCGCGAGGTCCACCGAGGGGAACTCGACGTAGGGCACGCCGGGCGTCGAGGCGACCACGTGGATCGTCGCGGCCAGCCCGGGGCCGTAGTAGAACGAGTGCGGGACGAAGGTCACGTTCGCCGCGGCCGCCAGCGCGGCGATCTTCTTGGTCTCGAGGATGCCTCCCACCTTCGTGACGCTCGGCTGGACGATGTCGGCCGCGCCGTGGGCGATCAGGTCGCGAAACCCGAACACGGTCACGTCGTTCTCGCCCGCGGCGATCGGAATCTCCAGGGCGGCGCGCACCCGGGCCAGCCCCGCGTAGTCCTCGGGCGGCCACACGGGCTCCTCGAGCCAGCGCAGATCGAATCGCTCGAGCTGACGACCTATAACGGATCGCGTCCTCCACCGACCATGCGCAGTTCGTGTCGAGCATCAGCTCCACGCCCCCGCCGGCGACTTCCCTTGCGCCGGCCACCGACTCGACGTCGACCTGATGGAGCTTGATCGCCGTGTGGCCGAGCACGAGCGCGGCCGACACCGCCTGCCGGACCTGGGTCGGTGTCTCGTAGCGCAGCAGGCTCGAGTACACGCGGGCCCGCGACTGGCAGAGCCCGCCGAGCAGCTGGTAGACCGGCACGCCCCGCGCCTTGCCGGCCAGGTCCCAGAGCGCAAGCTCGACGCCGCTCACGGCCATCATCGCGAGGCCGCGCCGTCCCCAGATCATCAACGCGCGATGCATGCGATCGACCAGGCTCTCGATCTGCGCCGGGTCCTGACCGACGACGATCGTTGCGAGCGCGTCGTCGATCACGTCGCACACGGCGACCGTGGCGCCGTAGGCGAAGCTCTCACCCCAGCCGGTGAGCCCGTCGTCGGTCGTCACCCGCACGAGGATCTGCTTGCCGGCGCCGGCCGACCACGTCGAGGCCGGCGTCGTTGGACGGAGTGGGATCGCCAGAGGGATCGCGCGGACCTCGGTGATCGTCACCTCAGAGGTCTCCGAGCCCCAGCTCCTCCCAGCGGTCGCGCACCCGCGCCTCGTCCTCGGGCGCGGGGCGCACGGTCGGTGGGAACCGCTCGCCGCCCCACGCCTCTCGGCGCTCGAACTTCCACGACCGCGTGGCGTCGATCAGCACCCGGTTCCAGAGGCCGGTGCCGAGCTGCGCGACGTCCCGCTCCTCGAGCGGCGTGCTCGGGTCGATCGGCGAGCCGAAGATCCCGGGGAAGATCACGATCCCTTCGTGGCCCGCGTTCACCCGGTGCGCGAACGCCCAGTCGACCTGCTCGTAGGAGGACGGGTCGATGTCCTCCTCGACCACGGTGACGTGCTTGTAGCGGAACTGGGCAGCGCTGGCACCCCACAGCGCCGCGGCGATCTGCTTGGGCTGGCCCTGATAGGCCTTCTTGATCTGCACGACGATGTTGACGCCGTTGGTGATCGGCGGGACGAAGACATCGCGCACCCCTGGAATTCCCGCCGCCGTCAGGATGTTCCACGCGATCGCGGCGCGCTGCACCGAGGACATCACGCTGTTCTCGCTGTAGGAGCCGGGCAGCGTGCCCTCGAGGCAGCCGCGGAAGATCGGATCGCGCCGGTGCGTGATGCAGGTGATCTGCATCGACGGGCGCGGCGTCGGGATGTCGGAGACGTAGCCGGTGAACTCGCCGAAGGGTCCCTCGGTCTCGTACGTCGCCGGATCGTCGCTGATGACCCCTTCGATCACGATCTCGGCGCTGGCCGGGACCTCGAGGTCGACCGTCTCGCAGCGGATCAGCTCGGCGGGCTCCCCACGGTAGGCGCCCATCACGTCCCACTCGCAGACGCCCGGCGGGATCGGCGAGCCGGCCAGGAACGGCATGATCGGGTCCCAGCCGATCACGCACGCGACCGGCATCGGCTCTTTGCGCGCCGAGTACTTCAGGAAGTGCTGGCCCCAGTGCTGGCCGCCCTTGATGAGCAGGAACGGCGTCGTGTTCTTCTTGCCGATCATCCCGCGATAGATGCCGACGTTCATCACGCGTGTCTCCGGATCTCGGGTGACGACGCCGGAGAACGTGTGGATGTAGCGCCCGCCCTCCAGGTAGTGCCATCGCGGGACCGGGAACTCCGTCTGGTCCACGTCGCGGCCCCGGACGATCACGTCTTTCACCGGCCCTTCGGTGACGAGCCGCGGGGGAATCGTCTCGCGGTTCTTCTTCATGACGTGCTGGACCAGGTCGCCGTTGGAGACCTCCCGCGGAAAGCCGAGCGCCAGCGCGAGACGATCGCGGCTGCCGAGCCCGTTGGCCAGGAGCCGCGTGCAGCGTCCCTTTCGGTAACCCTTGATGTTCTCGAACAGGAGCGCCGGGCCCTTCTTCTCGAGCACGCGGCGCGTGATGGCGCCGAGCTCGCGGTCCCAGTCGACCTCGGCCGCGATCCGCCGGAGCTCGCTTTCCTTCTCGAGCCGGCCGATCCACTGCCGCATGTCCGTGAAGCTCATCGCCGCGTGACCGCCGGCGCCACCTCGGTCAGGAAGCGCTTGAATTGCCCCCGCTGGTCCCACGAGCCCAAGCGGAGCGCCATGTGCCCGACGCCGGCCTCGAAGTACGCGCGCAGCTCCTCGGCGCACCGCTTCGGATCGCCCGCGACCGTCCACTGCTCGACGAAGCCCGGGCTGAACTTGGCGGTGTAGTAGGTGTCGAGGAACGCCTTCGTCTCCTCGAGCGCCTTCTGGCGGTCCTCGTTGATGTTGATGTTGTGGTAGAGCGCGCTCCCGAGCTTCGCCGGGTCGCGGCCCTCCTCGCGCGCCATCGCCGCGATGCGGCTCCACTGCTGGCGGAACTCCTCGGGCGAGAGCTTGTTCGTCATCCAGCCGTCGGCGTAGCGCGCGATCCGCCGGAACGAGCGCTCGATCACCGGCTCCGAGGCGGACGCGCCGCCCTTCCACGTGAGACCGGTCGGGTTGGACGCGATCCACACGGGACATGGCTGCTGCAGGGGCGGCGGCTCGAGCGTGACGCGGTCGAACGAGTAGAACCGGCCATGGTGCGAGACGTTCTTCTCCGCGAAGAGCTTTCTCAAGACCACGATGCCTTCCTCGAGGCGGCCGACGCGCTCGGCGGACGGGATGCTCATGACCTGGTGCTCCGCGGCCTGCGCCGCGTTCGCCTCGCTGGGCCCGCCGAGGCACACCGCGAGCCACGTGCGCCCGCCCGAGAGGACGTCGAGGCTCGCCCACTGATGCGCGAGCATGACCGGATGGCGATGGACGAAGGTCGCCATGCACCCGACGCCCAGACGCAGCCGCGACGTGACCCCGGCCAGCGCGGACAGCAGCGTCACCGACTCCAGGCGCGGCTTGGCCAGCAGGCTGTCGCCGGCCCACGCGGCGTCGAAGGTCCCGGAGCGCTCGGCCTCCACGGTGAGCTCCAGGAGGTCGGACGCCTTGACCGCACCCAGGACGACGGCGCGATTGGCGAGGATGAGTCCGAACGAGGATTGCGCCATGGCCGGGCTACCTCCCTGTGTAGTTCGGCGGCCGCTTCTCGAGGAACGACGTCACGCCCTCGGCGTAGTCGTGCGTGGAGCGTAGCCAAGCGTACGCCTTGCGCTCCAGCTCGAGCGCCGTCTCGAGGGGCGCCTCCGCGCCGCGGTTGAGCACCATCTTGAGCGTGCGGAGCGCCAGCGGCGCGCGCGCCGCCAGCTCGCCGGTGAGCGCCGTCACCGCCTCGTCGAGCTTGTCGTTCGGCACGGCCTGCGTGACGAGCCCCCACGCTTCGGCGCGCTCGGCGCCGATCCGCTGGCCCGTCATCATGAAGAGCTTCCCGCGCGTCATGCCCATAAGCCGCAGGGCGCGCTGTGTTCCGCCGCTGCCGGGGATCATGCCCAACCTCACCTCGGGGAACGCGAACTCGGACCGAAACGTGGCGATGCGGAAGTCGCACGCGACCGCCAGCTCGAGACCAGCCCCCATCGTGTACCCGTCGATGGCCGCGACGACGGGCTTCCGGCAGCGCTCGGCGGCGGTGAGCGTGTCGCCCCACAGCTCGAGATCGGCCGGCGCCAGCGTCAGGAATTCGGCGACGTCGCCGCCCGCGCTGAACGCCTTGCCGCCGGCGCCGCGCACGACGATCACCCGCACGGATTCGTCGGCTTCGAGCGAGGCGAAGATCCCCGGGAACTCGTTGCGCATCGCGACGGTCATCGTGTTCATCTTGGCCTGGCGGTCGATCCAGATCGTCGCCACCGCACCGACCCGCTCGACCCTGACAAATTCGCTCATGAGTGATCCACCAGGAGGACCTTCCCCTTGTTCTTCCGGTCGAGCACGTGCTGCACCGCGGAGCGCGCGTCCTTCAACGGGAACGAGCGGTCGATGACCGGCTTGAGCCGGCCCTGCAGCACATGGTCGAGCACCGTCTGCAGCTCGAGAATCGACCCGAGATTGGTGCCGAGGACGCGGAGGTTCTTCGAGTACACGTGCCGGAGATCGAGCCGGCCCCAGTGAGTGTCGTGCGATCCGATCGTGAGGAGCGTGCCAAGCCGGGTCAGTGCCAGGACCGATCGCTCGAACGTGTCGCCGCCGATGTGCTCGACGACCACGTCGACACCCCGCTTGCCCGACCACTTCTTCGTCTCCTCGACGAAATCCTGAGTCCGGTAGTTCACGACGTGCTCGGCGCCGAGCGATCGGGCGAACTCGATCTTGTCGTCGGCGCCGACCGTGGTGATGACGCGGGCGCCGCAGAGACGCGCGATCTGGATCGCCGCGCTTCCCACGCCGCTGCCCGCCGCCTGCACGAGCACGGTCTGGCCCGGCTTGACCTCGGCCTGCGCCACGAGGGCGTGCCACGACGTGAGCATGGCCAGCGGCACGGCGGCGCCCGCCTCGAAGGAGATCGAGGCCGGCAGCGGCAGGATGTTCGCGGCCGGCGCGCGCACCAGCTCGGCGTAGCCGCCGTCCTTGTGGGCGCCGAGATAGCCGTAGCGGATGCACACCGTCCGCTCGCCGCGCAGGCAGTACTCGCAGGTCCCGCACGCGAAGCCCGGAAAGATGATCACGCGCTGCCCGCGCTCCCACCCCTTCACGCCGGCGCCGACCGCCTCGATGGTGCCGGTCACCTCACAGCCGTTGACGTGGGGCAGCCCCTCGGGCGGCGGGAATCGACCGTCGAGCAGGAGCATGTCGACGTGGTTGAGCGCGCACGCCTTCACCCGCACCAGCACGTCGGTGGGCCCGAGCGTCGGGTCGCGGTACTCGTCGTAGAGGATCTTCTCGGCGCCGCCGTGCTCCTTGAAGAACGCGGCCTTCAAAAGGGCACCTCCGTCCGCTCGTCCCGGACGCGCCGGGCCTTGTGGTCCCAGCGCGGCAGCGACCCGGGCTCGCCGATCTCGACGGTGGCCCGGATGCCGAGCCCCGTGCGGAGATCGTCGGCGAGCCGGGTGCGCAGGCCGTCGCGCTCGGTGAGCGAGAGCGAGGGCGACGGGTCGACGCGGATCAGGATGTCGTCGAGGCCCTCGTGGCGCCGGAAGACGATCTGGAACTCGTCGACGTCGGCGTGCGGGCGCACCAGCTCTTCCACGCGACGCGGGTAGACGATCACGCCGCGGATCTTCTTCATGTCGTCGAGCCGCGCGAGCACGCCGCCCTCGAACGCCACGAGTGTGCGACCGCAAGGGCAGCGGCGGTCGGCCAGCTGGACGACGTCGCGGGTCCGATACCGGATGAGCGGCATCGCCTTCCGGTAGAGGCTCGTGAAGACTAGCTCGCCGCGCTCGCCGGGACGCACCGGCTGATCCCGTTCGTCGAGCACCTCGGGATAGCAGTAGTCCTCGTTGGCGTGGGTCAGCCCCGCGCGCGCGCCGCACTCGAACCCCCAGGCCGCGATCTCGGTGAGCCCGGGCAGGTCGTAGGCCTGGGCGCCGAACGCCGCCTCGATTTTCGCGCGGGTCGCCGGGATGGACGCGCCGGGCTCCCCCGTGTGCCAGGTGATCCGGACCTTCGTGTCCTTGGCGAGGTCGATGCCCTTGCGGGCCGCCGCCTCGGCGAGGAAGAGCGCGTACGACGGCGTGCAGCCGAGCACCGTGATCGGGTAGGTCAGGAGCGCATCGATCCGCTGGTCGGTGGAGAGCCCGCCCACCGGGAACACCAGGCAGCCGAGATCCTGCGCCGCATAGAAGCCGGACCAGTAGCCGATCCACGGACCGTACGAGAAGGCCGCCATGACCATGTCGGCCTTGCGCACGCCGAAGGCGTGGAGCGCGCGGGCGTAGGAATGATAGAAGCCGTACCAGTCATCCTTCGTGTCGAGGAACGCGAGCGGACGACCCGTCGTGGCCGAGGTCATGTGGATGCGGAGCACGTCGTCCAGGGGAACGGCCAGGACGTCGCCCCACGGCGGCTTCGCCGCCTGGTTCTCCTTCAGCTCGTCCTTGGTCGTGAACGGAAGCTTGTCGAGATCGGCGAGCGTCCGGATCGTCGCCGGCTTGACGCCCGCCGCCTTGAGCTTGCGCCGGTAGAAGGGGCTGTGCGCCGCCGCGTGGGTCACCTGCTCGCGCAGGCGCCGCGCTTGCAGCCGCGTCAACTCGGCGCGGGACGCGCGCTCCAGCCACGGCTCGAGCGCAGTGCGTGCGGCAGGCCGTCGCGGGGCTGGGGCTCCGCCGGCCGAGGCGTGCCTACGACGCTTACGAAAGGACGCAGCGCGCGAGGTCATCCGTTCAGGAAGTGAGCAGCTCGGTCATCCGATTGAAGAACTGGTCGGCCATCATCTTCGACACGCCGCCCAGCATCCGTTGTCCAACGCCGGCGATGAGCCCGCCGACCTGCACGTCGGCGCTGTAGGAGACGCGGGTGCCGCCGTCGGCGTCGCTCAGCGTGATCAGGGTGTCGGCGCGCACGAACCCCGGGCCCCCGCTGCCTTCGGCGGCGAGGCGGTAGGAGTCGGGCGCGTTCTTGTCGGAGAGCCGCACCTTGCCCTCGAAGGTTCCCTTCACGGCGGCGACGCCGATCTTCAGCGTCGCCTTGTACTCGTCGTTGCCGATCAGCTCGAGCTTCTCGCAACCGGGAATCGCCTGGCGGAGAATCTCGGGATCGAGGAAGGCGGCCCAGACCTTGGACCGGGGCGCCCGCACGTCGTAGGAGCCTTCGAGCTTCATCCGTGAGTCTCCTTGGGAGAGAGCCCGCGCAGCGCCGCCCCCATCCGCGCCAGTCCCTCGACGATCAACGGCTCGCTGGTGGCGTACGACAGGCGCACGTGATGGTCGGAGCCGAAGTCGACGCGACGGAGCCCCTGATGGTCGCCGGTCCGTCGGCGGACCTCCACGTGCGCCCGAGCAGCTGCGAGACGTTGGGGAATACGTAGAACGCGCCCTTCGGCATGATGCACGAGACACCAGGCAACTCGTTGAGCCCGCGCACGATGAGGCGACGGCGCCGGTCAAACTCGCCCGCCATCTTGGCCACCTCGTCCTGGGGGCCGACGAGCGCCTCGATGGCGGCCCACTGCGCGACCGACGACGGGTTCGACGTCACCTGGCTCTGCACGTCGGTCATCGCGCGGATGAGCTCGCGCGGCCCGGCCGCGTAGCCGATCCGCCAGCCGGTCATCGCGTAGGCCTTCGAGCACGTGTTGATCGTGAGCGTCCGCGCCTTGATCTCCGGGCCGAGGCCGGCGATCGAGACGTGGCGCCCCTCGAAGGTCAGCGCCTCGTAGCACTCGTCGGAGACGACGAACAGGTTCGCGTCCACCGCGAGCCTCGCGACGGCGGCCAGCGACGCGGGCGAGAACACGGCGCCGGTGGGATTGTTGGGGCTGTTCAGGACGATCACCTTCGTCCGCGGCGTGATCGCGGCGCGCAACTGCTCAGGATCCAGGTCGAATCCGGTGGCTTCCTGCGTCGGGACGCCGACGGGGACGGCGCCGACGAGCCGCGCCTGCTCCGGATAGGAGACCCAGAACGGGCACGGCACCAGCACCTCGTCGCCGGGGTTGAGCATCGCGACGGCCAGGTTGAAGAGCGTGTGCTTCGCGCCGCACGAGACCAGCACGTCGGTCGGCTCGTAGGCCAGGCCGTTGTCGCGCTTGAGCTTGGCGCACACCGCCGCCCGCAGCTCCGGCACGCCGCCGACCTCGGTGTATTTCGTGTGGCCGTGCCGCATCGCCTGGATCGCCGCTTCCTTGATGCGCTCGGGCGTGTCGAAGTCGGGCTCGCCGGCTCCGAACGAGATCACGTCGACGCCCTGCCGCTTGAGCTCCTTCGCCTTCGCCTGCACGGCCAGCGTCGACGAAGGGGCAAGCGTCTTCAGGCGATCGGCCAGCACGGAATGGCTCCTTCGGCGGCGGCCCGCCGGGTTAGCGGGAAGGGTACTTCTCCGCCAGGCGCTTCTCGACGATCGGCGGCACCATGCCGGCCACCGACGTTCCGAAGCTGGCGACTTCCTTGATCAGGCGCGACGAGATGTACGTGTACTTCTCGTGCGGCATCAGGAACACCGTCTCGACGGTGGACCGGAGCTTGCGGTTCATCAGCGCCATCTGGAACTCGTACTCGAAATCCGACACGGCGCGGATGCCGCGCACGATGCAGTCGGCGCGCTCGCGGGCCACCAGGTCGATCAGCAGGCCGTCGAACGCGACGATCCGGAAATTGCTCAAATCCGAGGTCGCGTCGTCGATCATCTCCAGCCGCTCCTTCACCGTGAAGAGCGGCGCCTTCGAGGGGTTGGCGACGACCGCGACGATCAGCTCGTCGAAGATCTGCAGGCTGCGCTGGATCACGTCCACGTGTCCGTTGTGGATCGGATCGAACATGCCGGGGTAGACCGCGCGCTTCGCCACGCCCCGTAAGCTACCCTCCGGCTCGAAAGAAAGTCAAGGTCGTCTCCCCGAATCGCCGGTCGCGAAACGCGCGCAGCGCGCGGTATTCGTCCGCCGGCCGGCGCTTGGTGAAGTGCTGGGCGATGACGAGCCCCTCCGGCGCGACGAGCTCGCCAGCGCCGAGCGCCGCCAGCGTGCGGTCGACGGCGTCCTCGGCGTACGGCGGATCGAGGAAGACGATCTCGAACCGCTCGCCCAGGCCAGCCAGGCGCGTCAGCTGCCGGGCGACGTCGCCGCGCAGCACGCGCGCGCGCCCCCCCACGCCCAGCGTTCGCACGTTCTGGAGCAGCGCGGCCGCGGCCCGGCCGGCGCGCTCGACGAACGTCGCGTGGGCGGCGCCGCGCGAGAGCGCCTCGAGACCGACGGCGCCGGCGCCGGCGAAGAGGTCGAGCAGGCGGGCGCCCGGCAGCCACGGCGTCAGCGCGTCCATCAGCGCGATCCGCACCTGGTCGGCCGTCGGCCGGGTCGTGGCGCCCCGGGGTGTCACGAGCTGGCGGCCCTTCAGCGCTCCCGCGATCACGCGCATGGGCTCGTCCTAGCCGGCCGTGGCCAACGCGAGCTTGCCCCGCCATCGGGTCAGCAGCGCCTGCCGCAGCGGACGGTGCGCGAGGTCGCTCAGCTCGGGATCGCGGGCGACGATGCTGCTGGCCTCGCGCCGCGCGTCCTCCAGCATGGTCGCGTCGCGCAGCAGGTCGACCACACGGAACTCCGGGAGCCCCGACTGGCGCGTGCCGAAGAACTCGCCGGGTCCGCGCAGCTCCAGGTCGGCCTCGGCGATCTTGAAGCCGTCGTTCGTTGCGGTCATCGCGTCGACCCGCCGCTGGGCTTCCTCTCCCAGGCGGCCGCTCGTGAGCAGGATGCAGTACGACTTCCACTCGCCCCGGCCGACGCGCCCGCGAAGCTGGTGGAGCTGCGAGAGCCCGAAGCGCTCGGCGTGCTCGATCAGCATCACCGACGCGTTCGGCACGTCGATCCCGACCTCGATCACCGTCGTGGAGACCAGGACGTGGATCTCGCCCGCCTTGAAGCGGCGCATGATCGCGTCCTTGTCCTCGAAGCCGAGCCGCCCGTGCAGCAGCCCGACCGTCAGGTCGGGAAAGACCTCGTCGGCCAGATGGCGCGCCATGTCGGTGGCCGCCTTGAGGTCGAGCGTCTCGGACTCCTCGACCAGCGGGTAAACGACGTAGATCTGGCGACCGGCCGCGACCTGCTCCCGCAGGAACTTGTAGATGGCCCGCCGCTTCGACTCGGGACGCGCCACCGTGACGATCGGGCGGCGTCCGGGCGGCAGCTCGTCGAGCACCGAGACGTCCAGGTCGCCGTAGATCGTGAGCGCAAGCGTGCGCGGGATCGGCGTCGCTGTCATCACCAGCAGGTCGGGGTGTTCGCCCTTCCCGCGCAGACGCGCTCGCTGCTCGACGCCGAACCGATGCTGCTCGTCGACGACCACGAGTCCGAGTCGGCGGAACTCGACGGCCTCCTGCACGAGAGCGTGGGTACCGACGACGCAGCCGATCTCGCCCTCGGCGAGCGCGGCGCGCCGGGCCGCCCGCTCTTTCGGCTTCAGCGACGAGGTCAGCAGCGTGACGGGCATGCCGAGGGGCTCCAGGAGCTGGCGGAACGTCATGAAGTGCTGCTCGGCCAGGATCTCGGTCGGGGCCATGACCGCCGCCTGATGACCGGCCTCGACCGCGGTCAGCACGGCGAGCGCGGCCACGATCGTCTTGCCCGATCCCACGTCGCCCTGGAGGAGCCGATGCATCGGGTAGGGCGCCGCCATGTCGCGTCGGATTTCGTCCCAGACCCGCTCCTGGGCGGCCGTGAGCTTCCACGGCAGCGCGGCCCGCAAGCGGGTGACCAGGTCGCCGCGCGGATTCATGGCGATGCCGCGGGCGCGTGCAACGCGCGATCTCAAGATGGCCAGCCCGAGCTGGAGCAGCAATCCCTCGTCGAACGCGAGCCGGTGGCGCGCCGCCGCCAGGGCGTCGTCGGTCTGGGGGAAGTGCGCCTCGCGGATCGCTTGAGCGAGGCCGACGAGCCCGCGCCGCTGGCGCACGCCGCCGGGCAAGACCTCCGGCAAGGTGGAGGCGAACGCGTCGACGAGCCGCCACATGAGCGAGCGGAGCGCGCGCTGCGGAAGCCCCTCGGTGAGCGAGTACACCGGTACCAGCCGGCCAGTGTGGAGGCGCTCGTCCTCGTCGTTCTCGACGATCTCGAAGTCGGGCTGCTGGATCACCGTCGCGCCCTTGTACCGCGCGACGCGACCGTGCAGCACGAGCCGCTGGCCGCGCTTGAGGACGCGGGCCAAGTAACGCCAGCCGAACCAGCTGGCGGTGGCGTACCCGCTCGGGTCCCGCAGCATCACGGTGAACGGCAGGCGCGAGCGCCCGGGCGGCGGCGGGCTCAAGCCGACGACCACGCCCGAGCATGTCGCGGCCTGTCCGGGCACGAGCGAGCGGAACGGGGTCAGCCGGGTCCGGTCCTCGTGGCGGAGGGGGACGAAGTGGAGCGCGTCCTCGACGGTGCGGAGCCCTTTGCGCTCGAGTTGGGCCGCGCGGTGCGGCCCCACGCCCTTGATGAACTGGAGCGGCGTGTGCAGGTCGGGCGCGGAGGTTTGCGTCACATATGCCCCTGTGCTATAGATTCCGATTGGTCCAGTCGCCGGTAATCCAGGCTCAGGGAGCACTCATGGCTCAGCGTTGCGATATCTGCAGCAAGGGTCCTTCGGTCGGTCATAAGATCAGCCACGCGCACAAGCTCACCAAGCGGCGCTGGCTGCCGAACCTCGTGTCGATGCGCGCCCTGGTCGCCGGTCGGGCCCGACGTGTGCGCGTGTGTACCCGCTGCCTCAAGGCGGGCAAGGTCACGAAGGTAATTTAAGCACAGCCGGGAGGGGGGGATGCCCCCTCCCGAACGGTACCTGGTGGGAGGCCGCCACCGCCCACCGCGAAACAGCGTCACTACTACTACTTCTTCTTCTTCTTCGCCTTCTTCTTCATCGAGCGTCTCACCTCCTTCCGTGGAGAGATTCCCCGCGTCGTCCACCGGTCCTACTTGCCCTTTTTCTTTTTCGTCGCCTTCTTCTTCACCGGCGCGTCACCTCCTTCCGTGGATCGTTCAGTAGCCCATGGCTTCGCGGCGAAGATGCTCGGCTTGCTCGGGCCCACGACGCTCGTAGTGCACGAGGTCGGCGTAAAGCTGCGGTAGCGACACCACCTGGAGTCCGCCCTTCTCGAGCGCGCCGTGGAAGACCCCGAGGTCGTAGGGCGCCATGAAGTGCAGCGCACCGTCCGCCTCGGCGGCGACGCGCAGCCCGAGCGCCTGGGCGAGCGGCGCGGGATCGCCCTCGAGGTAGCAGTGCACCGCGGGCAGCCGGAGGCTTGGCGCCAGCAGCGCGGCGCCCGCGTTCAGCGTGAAGGCGTACCGCCGCCCCGCGCCGGCCGCGACACGGGCCACCTCGCCCATGAGCTTCCGCGTCCCGCGCTCGGGGGCGAAGTACGACGCGATCTCGTTCACGCGATACGTGTAGGACTCGCACCACGCTTCCAGGAGATCCGCCGGCTTCGACAGCCGGAAGCGCTGGCTGTGGTCCCGCTCGACCCACGCGAGCGCCTCGAGCCGCTTCACGACGTTGTGCGAGTGCCCGAGGCTGACCTCGCCCGCCTTGGCCAGCTCCTCGAGGCGCCAGGCGCGGCCGGGCGCGACCAGGAGCGCTCGAACGACGCGGGTGGCGCGCGGCGCGAAGAGCGAGCGGAGGGGCCGGGTCGAGGGGCGGACGTTTCGCTTGCCTTCTTTCTCGATCAGCACGTTCTCTAAGGCGAGATAACAGTTGCCCGACAGATCGACGAACCCGAGGTTGTTGTTCTTGAGGATCCGGGCGCTCTGCGGCCCGATGTAGACCGCCGCCGCGACCGGATACGCCCCTGGAAGCTCACGCCGGATCTCGTCGAGGCGAGTCACAGACGCCCGGATCTGGCGTGGCTGCCCGAGAGAGCTGACCTCAACGACCAGAGTGTGCTCCTGGCCGGCGAGCCGGAACTTCGCCAGTAAGTCCGCGGTCTGATGGCCTATCTTGGCGTCGGCGCTCTCCTGCCAGTCGCTGGCTTTCGGGAGGAGCTCCCGAAGCCGTTGCACTACCTGGCGCCGAACCTCCGCGGATTTCAGCATGTTTCTCTGAGTCCACCTCTTTCAGCATCTGCTGAAAACATAAGGAACGTTGAAACATGCTGTCAAGAGAAAACTTACGGCCCCGCCTAAACTTACGGCCCCGCCTAGAAGACCCACCCAGTGATCGAGAAGAAGCTGGGTTCAGGCGCTAGCGAGCGATTCGAGGCTGCGGCGCAGACGCCGGTGACCGTCCAGCATGTGCGCGTACCGCATGTCGCTGGTTCCGCCCTTCGCACGCATCACCGCGACCAGCGCCCGCTGCGCCGCGACGGGCCATCGAGCGAGATCCTCGATGAGAGCGGCGACGAGCGACATCCGTTCGAAGGCACGGCGCTCGCTCGGAGGCCACGACCCGCGACGGGACGCGCCGAGGATCCGCCCGACCCGCGCGGCCGATTCCCTGACGGCCGCCACGCGGTCGCCGCCGTACTCCCGAGCGACGAAGCGCGCGACCAGCGCCGAGACCTCCGTCGCGCGGAGACGCTGCTCTGGCGCGGTGAGTCCCCCGGCGAGCGACAGGAACACCTCGTCGCCGGCCAGCTGCTCGAGGATACGGAGGGGCGAGCGATACGCCGCGTCGGCGACGATCTTCGCCCGCTCCGTCTCGAGCACCCGGAGGACCTCGGGATTCCGCGGTCGGAACCCGAGGCGGTGATAGAAGTAGAACGAGCCGGATCGGAGGGCCTCGGTGCTCTGGTGGCCCAGCTGGTAGCGATCGACGACGACGGTCCGCATGCCGAAGATCCGACGGTACGCGCGCAGCAATTGAGTCGCGAGGTACGCCGACTCGCCCTGGCGGAACGACGCGAAGACGTTGACGGCGAAATCCAGGGTGCCGAACAGCTCCCAGCCGCCGCCATAGCTCACCGGCACGCCGTTCTTCAGCGCCAGGAAGCCATAATAGGCCTCGAGCGGAAGCCGAAAGTCCGGCTCGATCCCGATGAAGGCGAGCGTGAGCCCGCGCCCGGGGCGGACCACAAGGACGTCGTGCGGGTTGGGATAGGAGAAGGCGTGAAGCTCACGCTGGCGCGTCGCCATCGCGACGCGCGCGGAGTCGATCAGCGACTCGGCCAGCGCGCGCGGCGCTCGCTCGAGCGCGGGGAGCGGCCGGCTGAGCGCGTCGACGAGGTCCGGGGCGCTTCGGTCGAGCCCGGCCTCGTGGAAGAAGACGCGCGCCGGCCGGAGGCGTGCGAGGGTGCGCGACGCGCCGGGACCGCGCGGCCGCCACTGGATGGGGAGGCCTATGCTCTCGAAGAGCCAGTCGCGCACCTCCGCTGGCAGCCCGGTCCGCTCGAACACTTCGAGCAAGAGCTGCAGGTCAGTGAGCCGGCGCCCGCCCTTGGCGACGCGCAGCCAATGGCGCCATCCCATGCCGCCCTCGCTGAACGCGTCGCCCTCCGCCGTCGTGGCCAGGACCGAGAGCGTCTCGTCGAGCCGGTCCTCGTCGTGGAACCGTCGCCAGGCGACGTCGGCGTCGCCGGGGAAGCGCGACGCGAGCCAGCGCGCCATCGGCAGGCCGAAGGGATAGTCGAGCGTGGTGCGCGCGATTCCGGAATCGTGGAGGCGACCACGCGCGCCGGGGCTGAGACGTCCCACGCGGGCGGGCATCGCCTCCAGGGCGCGGTCGACGAGGGCCAGGACCTCAGGGTCGTCCGGATGGGCCTGCAGGAAACAGAGTGTCTCGTGGAGGCGCAGGAACGTCGGGGGATCGCCGACGGCGGACCGCTCGAGGGCCTCGAGGAGCGTGCGTTTCTCTTTCCGACTCTCGGGCGAGTAGCGGGAGGCGACCGCAGCCAGGGCGTCGACCAGGCGGCGGCCGCGGCTCAGGGTTCGGAATCCTCGATACGCTCCATGGTCTCGTCGTCGAGGCCGAAGTAGTGGCCGAGCTCGTGGATGACCGTGTCGCGCACGAGCTCGGCCATCTCCCCCTGGTCGGCGCAGTCCTCCTCGATCGGTCCCTGATAGATCGTGATCGTGTCGGGCAGGACGTTGCCGTAGGCCGAATCGCGCCGCGTGAGGTCAACCCCGCGGTAGAGCCCGTAGAGCGTGTCGGGCGGCTCGATGCCGAGATCCGCCAGGGTCTCGTCGTCGGCCCAGTCCTCGACGACCACGGCGATGTTCTCGATCTTGGACTTGAACTTCTTCGGCAGGCGCCGCAGCGCCTTCTCGACAAGCCCCTCGAACTGTCGCCGCGTCATGAGCGGCGCCTGCCCTCTAGAGCCCTCGGACGCGCTCGACGTTGATGACGTCTCTGACTTCGCGGATGGACGCCATGATGTCCTGGAGCTGGCGGAGGTCGGCGACCTCGACGACGAAGTGGTTGATGCCGCGGCGGTCGTCGGTCACGGTGACCTCGGCCTTCGTGATGTTGCCGTTGCGAGCCGAGATCGCGCCCGTGATCTCCGAGAGGAGACCCGGTCGGTCCTTCCCGATGTAGACCGCGATCCGGACCGGCCGCTTGGCGGGCTCCTCGACGTCCCACTCGACGTCGATCAGCCGCTCCCGGTCCAGGACGCTCTTGGCGACGGTCAGGCAATCGCGCGCGTGCACCGTGAGCCCGCGTCCCCGCGTGATGAAGCCGACGATCGGATCGCCCGGCACCGGGTTGCAGCACCGCGCGAACCGCACCAGCAGGTCGTCGACGCCGCGGATCCGGACGCCATCGGCGGTCTTGGGACGCGTCGCCGTCGACCGCGGCTTCTCCGGCGGCTCCAGCAGCGCGTTCGGGGCGAGCTTGTTCAGCACCTGGTGGGCCGAGCTCTTGCCGTAGCCGATCGCGGCCAGGAGGTCGTCGGCCCCGGGAAAGCCGAAGTCGGCCGCGATCTTCTTGAGGTCCTCGCCGCCCAGCAAGGGCGTCGGGTTCAGGTGGTACTTCTTGGCCTCGCGCTCGAACATCTCACGCCCCAGCTCGATCGAGCGGGCGCGCTCCTCGACCTTGAGCCACTGGTTGATCTTCGCCCGGGCGCGGGTGGACTTGACGATCTTCAGCCAGTCGCGGCTCGGGTGCTGGTTCGGCGAGGTGACGATCTCGACGATGTCGCCCTGCCGCAGGGTGTAGCGGAGCGGCACCAGCTTGCCGTTCACCTTCGAGCCCACGCAGTGCTCGCCGACCTTCGTGTGCACCGCGTACGCGAAGTCGAGCGGCGTCGCCCCGTCGGGGAGCGCCTTCACGTCGCCCTTGGGCGTGAAGACGTACACCTCGTCCGGGAACAGGTCGACCCGCACAGTGTCCATGAACTCGCGCGGATCCTTCGTCTCCTGCTGCGTCTCGATGAGCTGCCGCAGCCACACCAGCGACTCGTCGAGCTTGTCCTTCCCGGCCTTCTTCTCCTTGTAGAGCCAGTGGGCGGCGATGCCTTCCTCGGCGATCCGGTGCATCTCGCGGGTCCGGATCTGGATCTCCGACGGGTCGCCCTTGGGGCCGATGACCGTCGTGTGGAGCGACTGGTACATGTTGACCTTCGGCATCGCGATGAAGTCTTTGAAGCGGCCCGGAACCGGCTTCCACAAGGAGTGGATCACGCCGAGGGCACCGTAGCAGTCTCTTACCGAGCCGGTGACGACGCGGACCGCGGTGAGGTCGTAGATCTCGTCGAACTCGCGACCCTGGTCGTGCATCTTCTTCCAGATCGAGTAGAAGTGCTTGGGCCGACCCCGGATCTGCGAGTCGATCCCGACCTCGGAGAGCTTCCGCTGGAGGATCGCGATCACCTGGTTGATGTCCGCCTCGCGCTCCAGGCGGCGCTTGGCGACGCGCTTCTGGAGGTCGACGTAGTCGCCCGGGTTGAGCGAGCGGAGCGCCAGATCCTCCAGCTCGGCCTTCACCTTGGCCATGCCGAGCCGGTGGGCCAGCGGCGCGTAGATGTCGAGCGTCTCCTGCGCGATCTTCTTGGCCCTGTCCGACGGCAGGTAGTCGAGGGTGCGCATGTTGTGGAGGCGGTCGGCGAGCTTGATCATGAGCACGCGCAGGTCGCGCGCCATCGCCACCAGCATCTTCCGGAAATTCTCGGCCTGGCGCTCCTCCCGGGACGAGAACGCCAGCTTGCCGATCTTGGTGACCCCGTCGACCAGCTCCGCGATCTCGCCGCCGAACTCGCGCTCGAGGTCGGCCTTGGTGGCGGTGGTGTCCTCCAGGACGTCGTGCAGGAGACCGGCCGTCACTGTCGTGACGTCCATCTTGAAATCGACGAGGAGGTTGGCGACCTCCAGCGGGTGGCTCAGATACGGCTCGCCGGAGGCGCGCTGCTGACCCCGGTGGGAGGCGGCCGAGAACTGATAGGCGCGAGCG
>QHSL01000068.1 GCA_003220435.1 Candidatus Rokuibacteriota bacterium
TCATCCCCAGGATGATCAGCGCCCCCGCGGCGCCGAGCGGCTTCGTCCGGATGAACTTCACGACCTCTTCGGCGGCGGTGAGCCGCGGTGACAGCTCTGCCGACGCGGTCGCGTGAGCCAGCTCGAGATTCGTCGCCATGGCTAGCGGTACCGGATCCGCGGGTCGAACCAGGCATACGTCAAGTCGACCAGCAGGTTCACGATCACGAAGCTGAACGCGGTGAGGAAGATCAGCGCCTGCACGACCGGGTAGTCCCGGTGAGCCACCGCGTCGACCACGAACCGCCCGACGCCGTTCAGCGTGAAGACGGTCTCGGTGACCACCAGGCCGCCGATCAGGAACGCGAACTCCGTGCCGACCAGCGTGATCACCGGCAGCATCGAGTTCTTGAGCGCGTGGCGGATGACGACGGCCCGCTCCTGTAGGCCCTTCGCCCACGCCGTTCGGATGTAGTCCTCGCGCAGCACCTCGAGGAGGGTCGAGCGCGTCATCCGGGTGGTGACGGCGGCGTAGCGGTAGCCCACGGTGACGATCGGCCAGATCATCATCTGGAAGTTCGCCCACGGATCGACCCACGGCGGCGTGAACTCGAGGGGCGGGCCCCAGCCGAAGAAGATCACGAGCAGCAGGATGCAGAGGATGCCGACCCAGAAGGACGGGATCGCGAGGCCGCCGATGCTGATCACCCGGACGGCGTAGTCGATCCAGGTGTCCTGGCGGATCGCGGCGAGCATACCGAACGGGATCGCGATGATCACCGAGACCATCGTGGCCGCCAGCGCGAGCTCGAGCGAGAGCGGCAGGCGGACGAGCAACTCCTCGATGACCGGACGCCCCGTCCACAGCGAGGTGCCGAAGTCGAAGCGGAGCACCCCCCAGAGCCATGTCCCGAATTGCACGATCAGGGGCTGATCCAGGCCGAGCCGCTCGCGCATGGCGGCGAGCTGCTTGGGATCGATGTGGCCGCCCGCGTCGCCGCCGAAGATCAACAGCGCCACATCGCCCGGGATGACCCGCATGATCACGAAGACCAGGGCGGCGGCGCCGAGCAGCGTCGGGACGATCAGGAGTAGACGCTTGGCGATGTACGTACGCATCCCGCGCTCTCCTTGGTCCGGCTCAATCCTCCGACAACCAGACGTCCTGGAGCTTCTGGTTGGCGTAGTGATTGGGCGGGGCCACGTAGTTCTTCACCTTGGCCCAGTGGACGACGTTACGCGACCACCAGAGCCCAGGCATGTAATAGGCGTGTTCGAGCACGATCTTCTGAAACTGCAGGATCAGCTTCCTGCGCTCGGCCGGGTCGAGAGCCCGCGCCTGCCGCGAGAACAGGTCGTCGACTCCGGGATCGGAGAATCGGCCCCAATTCTGGGTATCCCCCGTGGTATACCGCCGCAGGAACACATCGGCGTCATCGCTGGCCTCGACCGTCGGTCCGATGATCAGCTCGAAGCTCCCGGTGTCCCGCCCATCCGCGAACCAGGCCGCGGTCTCGAGCGGCCGGTGCTCGGCCTCGATCCCGATCTTCCGCCACTCCTGGATCGCGAAGACCGCGAAGTCCTGGTACGGGAGCTTCACGTTCCGGTTCTTGAGCACGACCTTCAATCCGTTGGGGTAGCCGGCCTCGGCCAGGAGCCGCTTGGCCTCGGCCCGGTTCTTCTCGATGTCCTTCCCGAACCCCGGGAGCTTCTGGAGGTCGGCGTCCGCCATTGCGTACTCGGTGCCGGGGCGTAGCAGCCCGCCCACGTCCCGCAGGCCCGTGAGCGGAAACAGCACGCGGCCCGCGGTGTATCGATCGAGCCCGAGCGTGAGGGCTTTGCGCACGCGCTCGTCGGTGAACGGCTTCACCGTGTTGTTGATGGCGATCCCGAACTGGCCCGTCATGGGCGTTTGCTGGACGACGACCTTGTCGCCGAGCTGCTTCTTGATCGCCTCCACCTCGGCGTTGGGCAGATCGCGGAACTCGATGTAGGCGCGCCCGGACCTGACGGCCGCGGCCCGCACGGTGGTCTCCGGGCTGATGAAGAACGGACGGTCCTTGACGAAGTAATCCGGGTTGCGCTCACCCTCGAAGGTCGAGCCGCGCGTGTAGCTCTTGAACTTGAACGGGCCGGAGCCGACCACGTTCTTCATGAAGTAGTTCGGGTCCTTGTCCAGGTACTTCTTTGGGTAGATGACGTTCCACGGCGAGGCGAGGTTCTCCAGCAACGACGCCGACGCGTGCTTGAGCTTGAACACCACGGTGCTCGCGTCGGGGGCGTCGACGCTCGCGACCACCGAGTAGGCGCCTTTCCTGACGCTGCGGACCCCGTCCGGCGGGAAGATCAGCTTGTCGTCGGTGGCCTTCACGTCAGCCGCGGTCAGCGGCGAGCCGTCGTGAAACTTGATCCCGTGGCGGATCTTGAACGTGTACGTCAGCGCGTCGGGCGAGATCTTCCACTCGGTGGCCGCGTCTCCGATGATCTTCGGGTACGCGTAGGGGTCCGACTGCAGCAGCGTGCTGTAGAGCGGGGCCACGAGCTGGAGCGTCGCGAAGGTGCTCTCCTGGTGAGGGTCGAGGCTCGGCGGGTCGGCACCGATCACCGCCAGCAGTACGCCGCCGCGGCGCGGGGTTTCGGCGGCCTGGCCGGCGGCGGAGGTCGCCAGGGCGACCAGAACCCCGAGCGCAACGACGGTGAACAGCGTCCGGTGAGCCCGGGCTCCGAAACCCATTCGCTCCCTCCTCGGGACGTGGACGTTTGAGGATGAAGAATATCGATTTTGCAGGCGGACGCTACCAAGGGCGGAGGGTCTTGTCAATCCGTGCCTCCTGTAAAGGAGGCACGGGGTCGGTGCCGTCAGTCCTCAGCCAGCCAGACGTCCTGGAGCTTCTGGTTGGAATAGTGATTGGGCGGCGCCACGTAGTTCTTCACCTTGGCCCAGTGCACCACGGCCCGCCTCCACCAGAGGCCCGGGATGTGGTAGGCGTTTTCGAGCACGATCTTCTCGATCTCGTTGACGAGCTTCTTGCGCTCGGCCGGGTCGAGAGCCCTCGTCTGGCGCGCGAACAGGTCGTCGATCCTGGGGTCGGAGAAGCGACCCCAGTTGTTGGAGTCCCCGGTGGTGTATCGCTCGAGGAACAGATCGGGGTCGTCCATGTAGTTGAACGTGCCGTTGATGATGAGATCGAAGCTTGCGGTGTCCCGCCCATCCGCGAACCAGGCCGCCGTCTCGAGCGGTCGGTGCTCGGCCTCGACGCCGATTTTGCGCCACTCCTGGATGACGAACACCGCGAAGTCCTGGTAGGGGATCTTGATATTGCGGTTCTTCAAGACGACCTTGAAGCCGTTGGGGTAGCCCGCCTCGGCCAGGAGGCGCCGGGCCTCAGCTCGGTTCTTCTCGATATCCCTCCCGAACCCCGGAAGCTTCTGGAGCTCGGCCTCCGACATCGCCCACTCTGTGGCCGGACGCATCAGCCCCCCGACGTCCCTGAGGCTCGCGAGCGGGTAGAGCACCCGGCCCGCCGTGTAGCGATCGAACGCCAGCGTGAGGGCCTTGCGGACACGAACGTCGGTGAAGGGCTTCACCGTCTGGTTCATGGCGATTCCGAACAAGCCGGTCGCCGGTGTTTCCTGCACGACGACCTTGTCCCCGAGCGTCTTCCGGATCGCCTCCACCTCCGCCAGGGGCATGGTGCGGAACTCGATCCAGGCGCGCCCGGAACGAAGGGCCGCCGCCCGCACGGATGTCTCGGTGCTGACATAGAACTTGTACCCGTCCAGGTACGGACGATCCTTGATGAAGTAGTCGGGATTTCGCTCGCCCTCGAACGTGGATCCGTGCGTGTAGCTCTTGAACTTGAAAGGTCCGGACCCGACGACGTTCGACTTGAAGTAGTTCGGGTCACGGTCGAGGTACTTCTTTGGATAGATGACGTTCCACGGCGAGGCCAGGTTGGAGAAGAGCGACGCCGATGGGAATTTGAGCTTGAACACCACCGTGCTCGGGTCCGGGGCCTCGACGCTCGCGATGGCCGCGTAGGCGTTCTTGCGCACGCTGCGGACCCCTGCCGGTGGGAAGACGATCTTGTCGTAGGTGGCCTTGACGTCGATCGCCGTCAGCGGCGAGCCGTCGTGAAACCTGATCCCCTGGCGGATCTTGAACGTGTAGGTCAGCCCGTCGGGCGCGATCTTCCACTCGGTAGCCAGATCCCCGATGATCTTCGGGTAACTGAGCGGGTCGATCTGGAGCAGCGTGCTGTAGAGCGGAGCCACCAGCTCGATGGTGGCGAAGGTGGTTTCCTGGTGGGGGTCGAAGCTCGGCGCGTCGGCGGCGATGGCCGCTAACAATATTCCGCCCCGGCGGGGAGTCCCGGTCGCCTGGCCTGTGGCCGGGGTCGGTACGGCCAGGACGCCGATCAGGACCGCGAGCGTGAAGCCGGTAAAGAGCGCCGAGAGGCGTCGCATGCCTTGGTCCTCCTCGATTGCCTCAGTCCTCGGACAGCCACACGTCCTGAAGCTTCTGGTTCGTAAAGTGGCTCGGTGGGGCCACCCAGTTCTTCATCTTGGCCCAGTGCACGACGTTGCGCGACCACCAGAGACCGGGGATGTGGTACGCGTTCTCCAGCACGATCTTCTGAAGCTCGATGACGAGCTTCCGGCGCTCCACCGGGTCGAGCGTCCGCGCCTGCCGCGCGTACAGGTCGTCGATCCCGGGGTTGGAGAAGCGGGCCCAGTTCTGAGAAGACCCGGTGATGAACGGCGCGAGCAAGGCATCGGGATCGTCGACGAAGTGGCCGGTCGGGAAGACCATCACCTCGAAGTTTCCCTGGTCGCGCCCGTCCGCGTACCAGGCCGCCGTCTCGAGCGGTCGATGCTCGGCCTCGACCCCGATCTTGCGCCATTCCTGGATCACGTAGACCGCCCAGTCCTGGTAGGGGAGCTTGATGTTGCGGTTCTTCAGCACCACCTTGAAGCCGTTCGGGTAGCCGGCCTCGGCCAGCAGTCGCCTGGCCTCGGCGCGATTCTTCTCGGCGTCGCGCCCGAAGCCCGGGTACTTCTCGAGCTCGGCGGGCGCCATCGCCCACTCCGTATTCGGACGCGTGAACGCCCCGACGTCCCGGAGACCCGTGAGCCCGTACAGGACCCTGCCCCCGGTGTACCGATCGATGCCGAGGTTGAGGGCCTTCCGCACGCGAATGTCCGTGAACGGCTTCACGGTGTTGTTCATCGCGACGTCGAAGTGGATGACGAATGGGGTCTGCTGGACGACGACCTTGTCGCCGAGATGCTTCTTGATCGCGTCCACCTCGGCCTGGGGCAGGTCGCGGAACTCGACGTAGGCGCGACCGGACCGAACCGCCGCGGCGCGCACGGACGTCTCGGTGCTGATGAAGTACTTGTAGCCGTTGAGGTAGGGCCGGTCCTTGACGAAGTAGTCAGGGTTCCGCTCGCCTTCGAACGTCGAGCCGCGCGTGTAGCTCTTGAACTTGAAGGGGCCGGAGCCCATGACGTTGTTCTTGAAGTAGTTCGGATCCTTGTCGAGGTACTTCTTCGGGAAGATGACGTTCCACGGCGAGGCGAGGTTCGTGAGGAGCGAGGCGGACGGGAACTTGAGCTTGAAGAGCACGGTGCTCGGATCCGGCGCCTCCACGCTCGCCACCGCAGAGTAATGATGCTTGCGGATGCTGCGCACGCCCTCCGGCGGGAAGAGGATCTTGTCGTAGCTTGCCCTGACGTCAGCGGACGTCAGCGGCGAGCCGTCGTGAAAGCGGATGCCCGGGCGGATCTTGAACGTGTACACGAGCCCGTCGGGCGAGATCTTCCACTCGCTGGCCACGTCGCCGATGACGTTGGGATAGCCGTACGGATCGATCTGCAGCAACGTGCTGTAGAGCGGGGCGACCGGCTGGAGCGTGGCGAAGGTCTGCTCCTGGTGGGGATCGAGGCCCGGCGCGTCGGCGCCGATGGCCGCCAACAAGATTCCCCCGCGGCGCGGCGTCTCGGTCGATTGGGCCCCGGCGACCAGCGGAACGGCCAGGCAGCCGACGGCGAGGATCACGAAGGCGGTAAACGTCCGGTGACGTCGGATCCCTGTCGTCATCTGACACCCTCCCGAAGCAATGGGACGTTGGCCAGAACGGAATAGGACGGGACGCCGAACTCACTGCGGAGCGGACACGTCATCGGGCACGCGCCCGATGACGGCGGACGCTACCAGGGGGCGGGGGGCCCTGTCAACCACGGGCTGCCCGGGCGCCGGCTATCGAGGGGCGAGCACCATCTGCGTCTGGATCACCAGCGCCAGGAGACGGCCCGCCGCGTCGGTCACGCGCGTCTGCCAGACCATCGTGGTGCGGCCGCGATGCAGCGGCGTCGTCTCGGCGCGCACGACGCCGTCGCGCCCGGCCGCGAAGAAGTTGGTCTTGGACTCCAGCGTCGTCGTCGAGGCCCCGGGCGGCAGGTTAATGAACGTCGCCGTCGCGCCGACGGTGTCGGCGAAGGCCATGATCGCGCCCCCGTGGAGCGCCCCGCCGACGGTGCGCAGATCGTCGCGGATCGTGAGCTCGGCGACGAGCCGGTCCCGGGAGGCCTCGACGAACCGGATGCCCATGAGCTCCGGGAGACAGGCACGATGCAACGCCGTCAGCGCGGCCGGATCGATCGGATCCATCAGAGCGGCGAGTAACCCCGGCACTCCATCCGCGCGGCGATCTTCCGCAGCGTCATGACGTCAACACGGCTGGACCGAGGCCTTGTGGCGCTGGGCGAGCGCCTGGTAGCCCTCGGGGTTCGCGCGCACCCAGCGCTCGGCCGGTGTGCCGGCGAGTGGCCCGCGCACCTTCGCGGGCGCGCCCAGCGCCAGCGTGCCGTCGGGAATCTCGGTCTCGGGCGTCACCAGGGCACCCGCGGCCACCATTGCCCGGACGCCGATGCGCGCGCCGTCGAGCACCGTCGCGCCGTTGCCGATCAAGCACTCTTCGCCCAGCGACGCGGCGTGGATCGTGGAGTTGTGGCCGACCGTCGCGCCGGCGCCGATCTCGGTCCCGCCGCGCGGCGTGACGTGCACGACCGCGCAGTCCTGCACGTTGGCGCCGCGGCGGACCACGATCGGATTGAAGTCTCCGCGGAGCACGGCGTTGTACCAGACGGAGGCGCGCTCCTCGATCGTCACGTCGCCGACGATCACGGCGGTGGGCGCGATGAACGCGGTCGGGTGGATCTTCGGACTCTTGCCTTCGAAGCTGAAGAGTGGCATGGGCTGGACCCTCGCAGTATCCTCGAAGTGCCCTCATCTTACTCGATGCTCGTCGTGCCAGGAGGAGGAATGGCGATCCCCAAGATCATCGCGGTCGCCACCGCGACGCCGGCGAACCGGTTCACGCAGGCGGAGTTGCTGACGCTGGCGGGCTATCGCGACGACGAGCGGCGGGGATTCTTCCGCCGGAGCGACATCGAGGGCCGCAATCTCTGCATCGACCCGGCGACCTTCCGTCCGAACGAGTCGGTGGACGAGCTGAATGCGCGCTTCCGCGCCGGCGCGCTCGAGCTCGGCGAGTCGGCGGCGCGGCGCGCGCTCGCTGCGGCGGGCTGGGAGGTGCGCGACGTGGACTTCCTGGCGACGACCACGTGCACGGGGCGCCTCACCCCGAGCCTCGACGCGCACCTCGTCGGCCGGCTCGGCTGCCGCGCGGATATCCAGCGCGTGCACGTGGGCGACACCGGCTGCGCGTCGGCGATGGTGGCGCTCCAGCAGGCGTCGAACTACGTCGCGGCATCCCGGGAGCGGCGCGCGCTCGTGGTCGCCGTCGAGATCTGCTCCGCCGCCTACTTCCTCGACGACCGACTCGAGAGCGCGGTCGCCCACGCGATCTTCGCCGACGGCGCCGGCGCGGTGGCCGTCGCCAGTGACGGCGCTGGGCCCTCGATCGTCGCGCATCGGACCCTCTTCCGGCCCGAGCACCTCGACGCGATGGGGTTCGAGTACCCGGGCGGCCGGCCGCGCGTGATCCTCTCGAAGGACGTGCGCCGCATCGGCGCCGGCATGATGGGGGAGATGGCGGCGATCCTGATGGCGGCGCAGGGGCTCAAGCGCGAGGACGTCGCTCACTGGGTCCTGCACTCCGCCGGCCGGCGCGTGATCGATCGCGCGAGAGCGCTGCTCGAGCTCTCCGAGGAGCAGGTGGGCCACTCACGCTCGGTGCTCCGGCACTACGGCAACATGTCGTCCGCTACGATCCTGTTCGTGCTCGACGAGACGCTCCGCCACGAGGTCCCGGTCCCGGGCGCCTGGGGCGTGATGATCGCCCTCGGTCCCGGCTTCGCCGCCGAGGGCGCGCTGCTCCGATGGTGATGCGGCGAGCGGAAGGCGCGCTGGAGGTCCTGGACGGCGACGTCGGCGCCGCCGACCTCGCGGCCACGCTCGCCGACGTCGATCGCCTCAACACGTGGTTCGGTGGCTACGCGCTGAGCCTGCGCGAAATCCGGCGCCTGGCCGCCGGCGTCGCGCGGGACCACACGCTGCGCGTCGTGGACGTGGGCGGCGGCGCCGCGGCGTTCGCGGTGCGGCTGGTCCAGTGGGCGCGCCGGAGCGGTCGGGCCATCCGGGTCGTCGTGATCGAGCGCGACGCGGTGGTGCTGGGTTTCGCCCGGCGCGTGGCCGCGGGCTATCCCGAAGTCCTGCTCGTGCGAGGCGACGCGGCCGCGCTGCCGTTGCGTGAGGGCGCCGCCGACATCGTCACCGCCGGCCTCACGCTCCATCACCTCGAGCCCGAGCAGGCCGTCGAGGGGCTACGGCGGATGACCGCGGCCGCGGCGATCGCCGTCGTTGTGAACGACCTTCTGCGCCGCCGCCTCTCGCTCGGCCTGGTGTGGATCGCCACCCGGCTCTTCCGCTGCCACCAGATCTCGCGGCACGACGGCCCGCTGTCGGTGCGGCGCTCGTACTCGAGCGACGAGCTGCGGGCGCTGGCCGCGCGGGCGGGCGCGCATCGGTTGACGATCCACGAATACCCGGTGCTGGGACGCATGCTGGCGGTCCTGTCGTGACCGCCGACGTGATCGTCGTGGGCGCCGGACCGGCGGGTGCCGCCACCGCGATCCTCCTCGCCGAGCACGGCCTCTCGGTGCGTGTCGTCGACCGCGCGCGCTTTCCGCGGCCGAAGATCTGCGGGGAGTACCTGAGCCCGGAGGCGCCGCGGCTGCTCGATCGCCTCGGCGCGCTCAAGCCGGTCGATGCCGTCGCGCGTCCGCTGGCGGGGATGCGGATCACTGCGCCCGACGGCCGGGTCCTCGTCGGCACGTACCGTCGGATCGACTCCTGGCAACCGTATCGGGAGCACGCGATGGCGATCCCGCGCGAGGCGCTCGACGCGATCCTGGTCGACCGCGTGCGGGCGCTCCCGGTCGAGCTCGGCGAGCAGGTGCGCGTCACAGACGTGATCGTCTCGGGCGATCGCGTGGTGGGTGTCGAGGCGATCGACGGCGACCACCGGCGGCTGACCCTTCGCGCGCCGCTCACCATCGCCGCCGACGGCCGCGCCTCGGTCATCGCCCAGCGGCTGGGCCTCCGGCGGGCGCACCGGCTCCAGCGCATGGCGCTGGTCACCTACGTCGAGGACGTGGCCGACCTCGGACGCTACGGCGAGATCTTCGTCGATCCTCCGGACTACGCGATCCTCAACCCGATCGCCCCCGGTCGCGCGAACCTCAGCGTTGTGGTGCCGATGGCCCACGCGGTACCGTGGAGCGCGCGGCTCGATGCCTTCTTCGACGCGCGGGTGAAGCAGCTGCATCACCTGGCCCGGCGCGTCGCCGGCGCGCGCCGGGCCGCGCCGGTGCGCGCGATGGGCCCGCTCGCGTACGTCGTGGACCCGCCCCGCGCCGGCGGCGTGCTGCTGGTCGGCGACGCCGCGGGCTTCTTCGATCCGTTCACCGGCGAGGGGATCTTCAGTGGTCTCCGGTCTGCCGAGCTCGCGGCGGAGACGGCCGTGCACGCGCTGCGCCGGGGCGACGTGTCGGCGCAGGCGCTCGCCGGCTACCAGCGCGCGCGGCGTCTGGCCTTCGCCGACAAGGAGCGCGTAACGCGCGCGCTCCAGTTCGTGATCGGCCACCGCGCGCTCGCCAATCTGGCGGCGCGGCTCCTCGCGCGCCGCCCTCGGTTGCTCGACGTGCTGCTCGGCGTGATCGGCGATTTCGTCCCGCCGCGCGCGCTCCTCACCGGCATCCTCGGGCGCTAGCTCGCGGTGCCGACCACTGTTTCCAGGGGCGCCTCGGCCGGCGGAGCCCCAGCCCCGCGGCGGCCTGCGGCGCGCACCGCCCTACGCGCCGGGCCGCGCCACCGGCGGGGAGAGACGCGATGAGTCCCAGCGACAACCTGCCGCGCCGCTTCGCGAAGATCTACACCGCCGCGATCACGGACGTGATGGACGAGATGGGGCTCCGGCGTCAGACGCTGCCGCCGACGATCCAGCCGCTCGCCGACTCCATGCGGACGGCCGGGTACGCGTTCACGGTGCGCGGGCGTCCGCACACCGGGACTCCCCGGGACCGCGATCAGACGTTGCGGCGCTTCCTCGCGATGCTGGGCGCGGCGCCGGCGGACTCGGTGCTGGTGGTGGCCGCCCACGACAACGTCGCGGCGCACTTCGGCGAGCTCAGCGCGGCCTGGTTCCGCGCCCGCCGCGTGCGGGGCGCGGTGATCGACGGGGCCACGCGCGACACCGCCGCGATTGTGCGCCTGGGCTTTCCGACCTTCGTGCGCTACCGGACGCCCCAGGATTCGGTGCCCCGCTGGCGGGTGGTCGACTGGGGTCAGCCGGTGACGATCGGCGGCGTGCGGGTGAGCCTCGGCGACATCGTGGTCGGCGATCTCGACGGCGTCGTCGTCATCCCTCGCCGCGCCGCCCACGAGGTGCTGGGACGCTGCGAGAAGCTGGTCGCGACTGAGAACCGGGTGCGCACGGCGGTCCGGAGCGGGATGACCCCGCTGGCCGCCTACGAGAAATTCGGCGCGTTCTAGCGGAGCCGCGGAGAGCGTCCGTGTCGCCGCCGGCGCGCTGCCGGAGGACCCACGATGCTGCAACTTCGACCGGGCTGCGAGTGCTGCGACCGCGACCTGCCGGCCGATTCGCCGGAGGCGATGATCTGCTCGTTCGAGTGCACGTTCTGCCGGACGTGCGCCGAGACGGTGCTGGGCGGGCGGTGTCCGAATTGCGGCGGTGAGCTCGTCGCGCGGCCGCGCCGGCCGGCCGAGAAGCTCGCGAAGTTCCCCCCGTCGGCCGAGCGTGTCCACAAGCCGTCGGGATGCCGGAAGGTCGCCGGACCGGGCTGAACCTTCTGAGGGCCTAGCGCCCGCGGCGGCGGGCGGCGCGCGTCGCCGGGCGTGAGCCCGGGTCCTCGTCGCGCGCCTCGGCGCCGCTGATCTCCGGCAGGCCCGCCTCCTTCAGCGGCTTGCCGATGCGATCGCGAATCCACTTCGCGTCCCACCACTCGAGTGGCGTGACCGACACGCCGTTCACGAGCACCTCGTAGTGGAGGTGGTCGCCGATCGCGAGCCCGGTCGAGCCGGTGCGCCCGATCTCCTGGCCCTGAGAGGTGGGCGTAGAGCGTCTGCAGGCCCAGGCCGTGGTCGATGACGATGGTGTTGCCGTAGATTGTGAGCGGCTCGACGAAGGCGACCACGCCCTTGTTCGCGGCCGGCACCGCCGACTGCCGCGTCGACGCCAGGTCGTACCCGTAATGCACCTGCCGGTCGATCTCGTGGCCGCCGAAGACGTACGTGCGCATCTCGGCGAAGTTCGCGAACACCTTCGAGTTGCGCGGCTGGACGAACGGCCCCTCCCAGAGCGGCTTGTCGGCGCTGGCGGCGCCGATCCGCCGCTTCGCCTCCTCGGCCTGGCGGCGCAGGTCGCGATTGATGACCAGGAAACCGTCGACGAGCGGCTGGGCCGGCGGTCGCTGCGGCAGGAGCTCCGGCACCTTGGCCTGCAGGAAGGGCTCCTTGATCTCGATCGTGTCCCGCGGGAACTTGCGCGGGAGGAGCTCGGCGGGGATCCCGCGCGTCGCGGCGTTGCCGGCCTCGTCCGACGCCCGGATCGTCAACGGCACCGCCGGATCGAAGTCCCAGGGCAGCGCGATCAGCGCGACCCGCGCGCCGCGCTCGGCCGGCCCGAAGGCGAACGAGCGGAACGTGAGCGGGCCGGCGGTGACGTCGGCCCGGGCGGCGCCGGTCACCCGGAAAGCGACGAGCCCGCTGCCGCCCGGCGCGATGTAGCGCGTGGCGGCGAGCACCTCGATCTTCGGCGGCGTGAGATCGACGGTAACCGGATAGCCGGCGATCGCGCGATCGTCACGCCGCAGCGGCCGCCAGAAGTCGTCGCGCGCCCACACCTCGACCGTCGCGGCGCCTTCGCGGAGCCCGAGCGTGGCGCTCTCCACCGCGATCCGAACCTCCAGGCGCCCGACGCGACCACCCTCCTGCTTGGCCACGGTGGTCGACTTCCCGTTCTGGACGACGCGCACCTCGACCTGCGCCACGTTGCCTCGGCGGGCCTCGACGACGACGGTGAACGCCGTCTTCTGCCCGAGGAAGCGCGGCGGCGTGGTGAGGGCCTGCACGCCGGGCACCGACTGCCGCCAGCCGAGGTACGACACGGTGCCGACGACCGCCAGGAGCAGCACCAGGAACATGAGCGCCCAGATTTTCGGGCCGGACCGCTGGGGCACGAGGCGGATGATACCATGCGGATCGTGTCATGACCTTGGAACGGATCGTCGCTTCCGTCGTGCTGTTCGTGCTCGCGGGGCTCTGCGAGATCGGCGGCGGCTACCTGCTGTGGCTGTGGCTCCGCGAGGGGCGGAGCGCGTTGCTCGGCGTCGTCGGTGGCGCGATCCTCGTGGTCTACGGCGTGGTGCCGACGCTGCAGCCGGCGCCGTTCGGCCGCGTCTACGCGGCGTACGGGGGCGTGTTCATCGTGCTCTCGCTGCTGTGGGGCTGGACGCTCGCCCGGGAAGTCCCCGATAGGTTCGATCTGCTCGGCGGCCTCGTGTGCCTCGCGGGCGTCGCGCTGATCATGTACGCGCCGCGCGCGTGACGACGAGGCCGCGTTGCTTGACACCCCCGTGGGCGCTCGCTAGCATGACCCGGTGTCGACCACGGTCTGGCTGATCCCCGCGCTTCCGCTCGCCGGCGCGGCCCTCAACGTCTTCTTCGGCAACGCCATCGGTCGTCGCGCGCACTGGATCGCGGTGCCCGCGCTCGCCGGATCGTTCCTCGCGTCGTGCGCGCTGTTCTCGCGCGTCGCGTCGGGCGAGACGGTGACCGCGACGCTGTTCAGCTGGATCGCGGCCGGCGACTTCGAGACGTCGGTGACCGCGTACGTGGATCCGCTGACCGCCGTCATGCTGCTCGTCGTCACCGGCGTCGGCGCGCTGATCCATCTGTACTCGGCCGGCTACATGCACGACGACGCGGGCTACGCGCGCTACTTCGCCTACCTGAACTTGTTCGTGTTCTCGATGACGATGCTGGTGCTGGCCGGCAACTTCCTCCTTCTTTACGTCTTCTGGGAGGCGGTCGGTCTGTGCTCGTATCTCTTGATCGGCTTCTGGTACACCCGCCCGGCGGCGGCGCAGGCCGGCAAGAAGGCGTTCATCGTGAACCGGGTCGGCGACTCGGGCTTCGGCCTCGGCATCATGTGGCTCTGGAGTGCCTTGGGCACCCTCGACTACGACGGCGTGTTCAAGGCCGCCACCGAGCTGCCGCCGGCGACGGCGACCGGGATCGCGCTGCTGCTGTTCATGGGCGCCTGCGGCAAGTCGGCGCAGCTGCCCCTGCACACGTGGCTGCCCGATGCGATGGAGGGGCCCACGCCGGTGTCGGCGCTCATCCACGCGGCGACGATGGTCACCGCCGGCGTGTACATGGTCGCGCGGAGCCACGCGATCTTCGAGCAATCGCCCGTCGCGCTCGAGGTCGTCGCGTGGGTCGGCGTGGCGACGGCCCTCTTCGCCGCCACGATCGGCCTGGTCCAGACCGACATCAAGCGCGTGCTGGCGTACTCGACGGTGAGCCAGCTCGGCTACATGTTCGCCGCGGTCGGCGTCGGCGCGTACGCCGCCGGCATCTTCCACCTCGTGACCCACGCCTTCTTCAAGGCGCTGCTGTTCCTCGGCGCCGGCAGCGTCATCCACGGCCTCGGCGGTGAGCAAGATCTACGGAAGATGGGCGGGCTTTCTTCGAGGATGGTGACCACGACCATCACGACGACGATCGGTGCGCTCGGCCTCGCCGGCCTGCCGGGCCTGGCCGGGTTCTTCTCCAAGGACGAGATCCTGGCGGCGGCCTTCGTGAGCGGCCATCGGGCCATGTGGGCGCTCCTGCTGCTGGGCGCCTTCTTCACGTCGTTCTACACGGCCCGGATGCTGTTCCTCGCGTTCTACAGCGGCCCGCGGATGAGTAAGGAAGCCGCGCACCACGTCCACGAGTCGCCGGGGGTGATGACGCTCCCGCTCGCGGTCCTGGCCCTGCTGACGGTCGTCGCCGGCGTCGCCTTCGGGATTCCGTCGGCGCACGGGACGCGGTTCGCCCGTTTCCTGGCGCCGGTGTTCCCAGTGCACGATGGCGGCCACAGCGGCGCCGTCGCGCTGATGCTGTTGGTCATGACGGTCGCGGCGTTCGTCGCGGGCATCGCCCTGGCCTGGGCCAAGTACATGGCCTCGCCCATCCGCGCCGACGAGATCGGGCGGCCGACGACACCGCTCCACCGGTGGCTCCTCAACGCGTACTACGTCGACGCGCTCTACGACGGGCTGATCGTGCGTCCGCTCCTGACGCTCTCCGAGTTCCTCGCCCGGGTGTTCGACCTGCGGTTGATCGACGGGCTCGTCAACGCGCTCGGCCGCGCCGTCGTCGCCGGCGCGACGGGCCTTCGCCGACTCCAGACCGGCTTCACCGTGAACTACGCGCTCACGATGCTGGGCGGCGCGGTCGCCATCGTCGTCTTCCTGCTGTCTCGGTAAATGCCGTTCGTGCTCCTCTCGGCGGTGACGTTTCTGCCCGGCGCCGGTGGGCTGGCTCTCCTGTTCATCCCCGGGCGGCGCGCCGGGATCATCCGCGTGGTCGCGCTGGCGATCTCGCTGGTCACTTTCGCGCTCTCGCTGCCGCTCTACTTCGGGTTCGACGGCGCCGACCCCGGCTACCAGTTCGAGGAGCACCGGCCCTGGATGCCGACGCTCGGCGTGTCCTACCACGTGGGGATCGATGGCATCAGCCTCTTGCTGGTGCTCCTGACGACCTTCCTCATGCCGCTGGCCCTCGCGTCGGCGTGGGACGGGATCGAGGACCGCGTCAAGGGGTTCGTGGCGACGATGCTGATCCTCGAGACGGGGATGCTCGGCGTGTTCGTGAGCCTCGACCTCTTCCTCTTCTACGTGTTCTGGGAGGCGATGCTGATCCCGATGTACTTCATCATCGGGGTCTGGGGCGGGCCCAACCGCATTTACGCCGCGGTGAAGTTCGTCCTGTACACGATGGTGGGCTCGGTCCTCATGCTCGTCGCGATCCTGGCGCTCTACTATCAGTACGGGGCGGCGAGCGGCCGCTACACGTTCGACCTGCCGGCGCTGACCCAGTTCGTGATGGCGCCGGGCCTCGGCCAGAACCTCATGTTCCTGGCGTTCGCGCTGGCGTTCGCGATCAAGGTGCCGCTCTTCCCCTTTCACACCTGGCTGCCCGACGCGCACGTCGAGGCGCCCACCGCCGGCAGCGTGATCCTGGCGGGCGTGCTGCTCAAGATGGGCACCTACGGGTTCTTGCGGTTCTGTCTGCCGCTCTTCCCGGACGCGACCCTGGCCTTCGGGCCGGTGGTGTTCGCGCTGGCGGTGATCGGGATCGTCTACGGCGCGTGGGTGTCGACGGTGCAGCCGGACATGAAGAAGCTCGTCGCCTATTCGAGCGTGAGCCACCTCGGCTTCGTGATGCTCGGCATCTTCACGCTCAACCAGCAGGGGCTCGTGGGCGGCCTTATCCAGATGGTGAACCACGGGCTCTCCACCGGCGCCCTCTTCCTGATGGTCGGGATGATCTACGAGCGCCGCCACTCGCGGCTCATCGCCGACTTCGGCGGCCTGTGGCGGGTCGTGCCGGCCTTCTCCGCGCTGTTCCTGGTGGTCGTGCTGTCGTCGCTGGGGCTGCCCGGCCTCAACGGCTTCGTCGGGGAGTTCCTGGTCCTGGTCGGCGCCTTCCAGCGCAGCGTCTGGCTCGCCGCGGTCGCGACCAGCGGCATCATCTTCGCCGCGGTCTACCTGCTCTGGATGTACCAGCGCGTGATCTTCGGCGAGATCTCTCACGAAGCGAACCGCGCCCTGCGCGACCTCACGCCGCGCGAGTGGGCGGTGCTGGTGCCGGTGGTGGCGCTCATCGTCTGGATCGGCGTCTATCCGGGCGCGTTCACCGGCAAGACCGAGACGGCGGTGGAGGCGCTGATCGCCCAAGTGCAGAGCAAGACCAGCGCGAATCGGTGATGGACGCGATCACGTTCCCGCCCGTCGTCCTGGGACCTCTGCTGCCGACGCTGATCGTGCTCGCCAGCGCGGCGCTGGTGCTGCTGCTCGACCTGGGCCCGCGGTGGATCAGCCGCGACCTGCCGGCGGGGGTCGCGCTGGCGGGCCTGGTGGCGGCGCTCCTGGTGACGCTGGGCCGGTGGGGCACCGCGGGCCGCGCATTCCGTGACATGATCGTGCTCGACAACTTCGCCCTCTTCTTCAACGTCGTGATCTGCTACGCCGCCGCGCTGGTCGTGCTGCTGTCGATGGACTACCTGCGGCGCACCGGTAGCGACTCGGCCGAGTACTGGGCGCTCGTGCTGTTCGCGACCGCCGGCATGATGCTCCTGGCCGCGGCCGGCGACCTGGTCGTGGTGTTCCTGGGCCTGGAGCTGATGTCGCTCTCGCTCTACGTGCTGGCCGGCCTCTTCAAGCGCGAGCTGGCGTCCGGCGAGGCCGCGCTGAAGTATTTTCTGCTCGGCGCCTTCGCCTCGTCGTTTCTCGTCTACGGCATCGCCCTCATCTACGGCGCCGCCGGCACGACGAGCCTCGACCGGATCGCGCTGGCCATGGCCGGACGAACCAACGATCCCCTGTTCGTCATCGGCGTCGGGCTCCTGCTGGTGGGCTTCGGCTTCAAGATCTCGTCGGTCCCCTTCCACATGTGGGCGCCGGACGTGTACCAGGGGGCGCCGACCAGCGTGACCGTGCTGATCGCCACTGGATCCAAGGCGGCCGCGTTCGCGGCGCTGATCCGGGTGCTGGCGGTCCAGCTCCGCGGGGTGCCGGCCGACTGGAGCGCGCTGGTCTGGGTCGGCGCGGCCGTCACGATGACGGTGGGCAACGTCGTCGCGATCGCCCAGTCCAATCTCAAGCGGATGCTCGCGTACTCGTCGATCGCCCACGTCGGATACATGCTGATTGGCCTCCTCGCCGGCGGGCCCGGCGGCGTGGGCGCCGTCCTCTTCTATCTACTGACGTACACCTTCACGACCGCCGGCGCCTTCGGGGTGATCACGCTGTGCGAGCGCGCCCGCGCCGAGGCCGTAGACGTCGCGGACTACACCGGGCTCGCGCGGCGCCATCCGGTGCTGGCGGCGGCGCTCGCGCTCTTCCTGCTCTCGCTGATCGGAATCCCACCGCTGGCCGGCTTCGTCGGCAAGTTCTACCTGTTCGGGGCCGCGGTGCGCGCGGGCTATCTCTGGCTCGCGGTCATCGCGGTGCTCAACTCGGCGGTGGCGGCGTACTACTACCTCCGCGTCGTCGTCTTGATGTACATGCGTGAGCCCGAAGGCGCGGCGACGTCGTACGTACCCTCGTTCGCCGGCGGCCTGGCGCTGACGATCGCGCTGCTGGCGATCGTGCTGCTCGGGGTCATCCCGGCGCCATTCGCCGATCTCGCCCAGGCCGCCGTCGCGCCGCTGCTCCGCTAGGGGAATGGGGTCGGCCGGCCCCATGACCATCGTCCTGCCGCACCGCGGGTGGCTCTTCGACCTCGACGGCACCGTGTACCGGGGCGAGGCGCTGATCCCGGGCGCCGACGGCGCGATCGCGGCCCTCCGGGCCGCGGGCCGGCGCGTCGCCTTCCTGTCCAACAAGCCGCTCCAGACCCGGGCCGACTACGCCCGCCAGCTGACCAGGCTCGGCATTCCCACGAACGAGGACGACGTGATCAACTCATCGCTCGTGCTCGCGCGCCACCTGGCGAGCCTCGACCCGGGTGCCCCCGTGTTCGTGATCGGCGAGCCGCCCCTGATCGCCGAGCTGCGCGCCCACGGCTTCGAGGTGCGCGGCGATCCCCGTGTCCGCTGGGTCGTGATCGCCTTCGATCGCACCTTCGACTACGCCAAGCTGAACACCGCGCTCCAGGCGGTGCGCCAGGGCGCTCGGCTGATCGCGACCAATCCCGACCGGACGTGCCCGACCGAGGACGGCGAGATCCCCGACTGCGCCGGGATGATGGCGGCCGTCGAGGCGGTGACCGGCCACGCGGTCGAGGTCATCGTCGGCAAGCCGTCGCCAATCATCCTCGAGGTCGCCCTCGAGCGGCTCGGAGCGTCGGCGCGCGAGTGCGTGGTGGTGGGCGATCGCCTCGAGACGGACGTGGTGATGGGCAAGCGGCTCGGCCTCGCGACGGTCCTGGTGCTGAGCGGGGTCACGCGGGCCGGCGACCCGCGCATCGCGGAGACCGCGCCTGACCTCGTCGTCGCCTCGATTCGCGACCTCGTGCGGTGACGAGGCGGCCGACGGCCGCGCGAAGTTGACGGCCCCGGGCGTCGAAGTTGACGCCCCTCGTGGCCGGGCAGTACGGTGAGGGCTGGGGTCGCGCGGCCGGCGCCCCGGGGAGACTCATGAGCGGGACTGCACGCCCGATCCGATGAACAGCCGTCCGTGGCCTCTGGAAGACGCCGACTACGACGTCGTCGTCGTCGGAGGCGGCATGGCCGGCGCGGGGGTGGCGCGAGACCTGGCCCTTCGCGGCGTGTCGGTGGCGCTCGTCGAGAAGGCCGACTTCGCCTCGGCGACGACGTCGCAATCGTCGAAGCTCATCCACGGCGGCCTCCGGTACCTCGAGCTGCTCGACTTCGGGCTGGTCCGGGAGTCGCTCCGCGAGCGCGAGACGCTCGGCCGGCTGGCGCCGCACCTGATCCGGCCGCTGCCGTTCCTGGTGCCGGTCTACCGCGAGTCCTCACGCAGCCTCGTCAAGGTCCGCATCGGGCTCAAGCTCTACGACTGGCTCACGCCCGGGCGTGGCCGCGAGCGGTACCGCGTGCTGCCCCCGATCGACGCGCTCTCCCTCGAGCCCGCGATACGCGCGCGTGACCTCCGCGGCGCCGGGTATTACTTCGACGACCTGCTGGTGTACCCCGAGCGGCTCTGCCTCGAGAACGTCCTGTCGGCGTGTCGCCACGGCGCGCGTGCGTTCAACTACGCCCTCATCGAGGAGACCGTGCGTGCCCCGCGTGGCGCCATCCGGGGCGTCAAGGTGCGTGACCTGCTGACCGGCCGGGTCGCGACGCTCGGCGCGCGCATCGTCGTCAACGCGACCGGCCCCTGGGTCGACGAGATTCGCGCGGCGGCGGGCGTGACGGAGCGCGGCAAGCGGATCCTGCGACGCACCAAGGGCATCCATTGCCTGCTGCCCCGGCTCACCGATCGCGCGATCTACCACTCCACCGGCGACGACCGGATGATCTTCGTGATCCCGTGGCGGGAGTTCTCGCTGATCGGGACCACCGACAGCGACTTCGACGGCGATCTCGATCGCCTGCATGCGACGCGCGACGAGGTCGACTACCTTCTCGGCGAAGTACGGAACGCCCTGCCCGACCCGCGCGTCGCGCTCGACGAGGTCGTGTACACGTACGCGGGCGTTCGGCCGCTCTCGTTCGAGGAGGGCAAGCGCGAGTCCGACGTGTCGCGCGCTCACAAGGTGGTCGTCGAGGAGCAAGGCCACTTCCTGTCGATCACCGGCACCAAGCTCACCTGCTTCCGGAGCCTCGCCGCCGGCTTGGGCGACCAGGTCATGCGCACGCTTGGCCGCCGGGGCGCCGGCCGCACCGACCGGCTCGCGCTCGACGGCACCGACGACGAGCCGACGAAGGTCGAGGCTCGCGCGTGGCTCGACGTTTCGGGCGAGGCGGCCGCCACCGGGCTCGACCGCGAGACGCTGGAGGCGCTGGTGACGACCTACGGCCGCGCCTGGACGCGCGTGGCCGATCTCTCCGGCAAGCTCGCCGGCGGGGGTGAGCGGCTGTGCCCGAGCAACCCCGACGTCGTCGCCGAGCTGCACCACGCGGTGCAGGACGAGCTGGCGGTGTCGCTCCAGGACGTGCTGCTCCGGCGGACCGGCATCGGCACCAGCCGCTGCCAGGGGCTCGACTGCGCCGAGTCGATCGGCCGGCGCATGGCGCAGCTCCTCGGCTGGACGCCCCGCCGGCTCCAGGCGGAGCTCGAGGCCTACGGCGCCCACGTCGCGCGCTCGCACAAGTTCCGCGCGTAGCCCCCGCGTCGCGGCCGCGTCACCGTAGCGTCGCGCACCCCTGTGCTATAGTGCGCGCACCGAACCCGCACCAGATCATGGAGGTCCGCATGAAGCGCTCGCTGGTGATCGTTCTCGTCGCAGTGGCGATGCTCGTCGCGGGATTCCCGTCGACGTCGGTCGCGGCGACGGAGATCCAGTTCTGGCACGCGATGACGGCCGTGCTGGGCGATCGGGTCAACGACATCGCCACCAAGTTCAACGCGTCGCAGACCGACTACGTGGTGAAGGCGGTACACAAGGGTTCGTATCCGGAGACTCTCAACGCCGCGATCGCCGCCTATCGGGCAAAGCAGCCGCCGCACATCGTCCAGGTTTTCGAAGTCGGTACCCAGACCATGCTGTCGTCGGGCGCCGTCTACCCGGTCTACCAGCTCATGAAGGACAACACCATCGCGATCGACTGGAACGACCTGATTGGACCGGTGAAGAGCTATTACTCATCGGGCGGGAACCTCTATTCGATGGCGTTCAACTCGTCGACACCGATCCTCTACTACAACAAGGACCTCTTCAAGAAGGCGGGACTCCCGGACAAGGCGCCGGCGACCTGGGACGAGGTCGAGGCGATGGCGAAGAAGCTCCAGGCCGCGGGTGTCAAGTGCCCGTTCGGCTCGGCCTGGCCGTCGTGGGTGCTCGTCGAGAACATGCACGCCTACCACGACCAGCCGTTCGCCGACCGCAGTAACGGATTCGACGGCCTTGCGACCGTGCTCCGGATCAACGGCCCGTTCGGCGTGACAATGATGGAGCTGCTGGCGCGCGGCTCGAAGGAAGGCTGGTTCACGTACGGCGGACGGCTGAACAAAGCCGAGGCACTCATGGGTGCCGGCGAGTGCGGCATCTTCACCACCTCGTCGGCGTACCTCGGGAATCTCACGCGTGCCTCAGAAGGGAAGTTCACCTGGGGCACGGGGTTCCTGCCACGCCTGGCGGGTTTCCCGCAGGGCAACTCGATCATCGGCGGGGCCACGCTTTGGGTGATGAAAGGCGCGAGGCCGGAGGAGTACAAGGGCGTCGCGCAATTCTTCAAGTACCTCGCCTCGACCGAGAACCAGGCGTGGTGGGCGGGTGTGACTGGATACCTGCCCCTCACGAACGCCGCCGCCAAGGCTATGGAGGCGTCCGGCCACTACGCGAAGAACCCGCACCAGAAGACCGCCGTCAACCAGATGAACAGCGGAAAGACGACACCCAACAGCCAGGGGATCCGGCTCGGGAACTTCAACTCTGTCCGCGACGCCATCGAGGAGCAGATGGAGAACATCTTCAGCGGGAACAAGACGCCGAAGCAGGGCCTCGACGACGCGGTCGCGAGAGCGAACGAGATCTTGAAGGAGTTCGCGGCGCTTTACAAGTAGACCGGCGTGCGCGCGGATGAAACGCACGGTCTTCCGCAACCGTTGGCTGCCCTACGCTCTGGTCGCGCCACAGCTCGTCGTCACCATCGTCTTCTTCTTCTGGCCCGCGTTTGACTCGCTGCGGCTGTCGCTCTATCGGGCGTCGCCCTTCGGCGACCGACTCATCTTCATCGGGAGCGGCAACTTCGCGCGGCTCCTCGGCGATCCCGCGTACTTTCGAAGCGTCGCGACGAGCTTCGCCTTCTCGCTCGTTGTGACCTTCGTCGGCCTGGCCTTGGCGCTTCTGCTCGCCTCACTCGCCAATGCGAGGATCCGCGGCCTCGCCGTTTACCGGACACTCCTTCTGTGGCCCTACGGGATCGCACCTGCCGTGGCGGGCGTCATCTGGCTCTTCGTCTTCCATCCCTCGTTCGGTGTCTTGCCGTACGTCTTGTCGTTCGTGACGGCCTATCAGTTCAACTGGTTCTTGAAGGGCTGGGTGGCGCTCACGCTCATCGTCGTCGCCGCGATCTGGAAGCAGTTCGGCTACAACCTCGCGTTCTACCTCGCCGGGCTGCAGGCCATCCCCGGCTCCGTCCTCGAGGCGGCCAGCGTGGACGGCGCCGACCCCATCCGGAAATTCTTCGCGATCACGTTCCCGCTCTTGTCGCCGGTCACCTTCTTCCTGTTCACACTCAACATGACTTTTTCGTTCTTCGACACGTTCGGCCTCGTTCACGCGGTCACCCAGGGAGGACCCGGCGACGCGACGTCGATCCTGGTGTACCGAGCGTGGAAGGACGGCTTCGACGGCCTCCAGCTCGGATACTCGGCGGCGCAGTCCGTGATCCTGATGCTCCTGGTGGTCGCGCTGACCGCCGTTCAGTTCCGCTACGCAGAGAAGAAGGTGACGTACTGATGGCGATCGGCGGGCACGTCACCGGAGCTGAGGTCGTCGCTTCGGCGGACTTGGCCCGCGGCGTGCCCGTCACCCGTGCGCCGCGTGTCACGGACTGGAGAGGTCCGATCGCCCACGCGATTCTGATCGCCTCGGTCGTGGTCCTCGCGTTTCCGCTCTACTATGCGTTCGTGATCAGTACGCAGACGCTCAGCGAGGTGACCAGCCTCCCGCCAAAGCTCGTGCCCTCGACCCACATGCTCGAGAACTACGCTGACGCCTGGACGCGCGCGAAGATGGGGCGGCTCCTCTTGAACAGCGCGATCGTTGCGCTCGCGGTCGCTTTCGGGAAAATCGTCATCTCGCTGCTGTCCGCGTTCGCGATCGTGTACTTCAACTTCCGGGGCAAGCAGATCGTTTTCTGGATGATCTTCATCACGCTGATGCTGCCGGTGCCGGTACGGATCGTGTCCACCTATCAGGTTGTCAGCGTCCTCGGCTGGGTCGATACGTACTGGGGGCTCACCGTGCCCCTCATGGCGTCGGCGACTGGGACTTTTCTCTTCCGTCAGTACTATCAGACGATCCCCGACTCGCTCGCAGAGGCGGCCCAGCTCGACGGCGCCGGGCCGTTGCGGTTCTTGTGGTCGATCCTGCTGCCGCTATCGACGGCGAACATCGCGGCGCTCTTCGTCATCCTGTTTGTCTACGGATGGAACGATTATCTGTGGCCGCTCATGGTGACGAACAGCCCCGAGATGCGAACGGCGGTGATCGGGATCGACTCGCTCATTCCGCGCACGTCGCAGCTTCCGGAATGGAACGTGGCGATGGCCGCGGCGATGATGGTCCTGCTCCCGCCGGTGGCGGTGATCGTCCTCATGCAGCGGTGGTTCGTGAAAGGCCTCATCGAGTCCGAGAAGTGACGCGGATCGCGGCGCATCGCGGCGGCGCAGCGCTGTGGCCCGAGAACAGCCTGCTCGCCTTCCGGAACGCCATCGCCCTCGGCAGCGACCTGCTCGAGCTCGACGTGCACCTGACCGCCGGCGGCGGCGTCGCGGTGATCCACGACGCGAGGCTCGAGCGAACCACCGACGGTCGCGGCCCGGTCTCGTCGCTGACGCCGGCCGAGCTGCGGCGCGTCCGTCTCAGGGGGCCGGGCGGCGCCGTGACCGTCGAGCACGTGCCGATGCTCGACGATGTGCTCGGGACGGCGGCCACCTCGACGGTGGGGCTCCTGGTCGAGCTGAAGGGGCCCGGGATGGGCGCGCGCTACGACGGGCTGGAGGAACGGGTCCTCGCCGCGGTCGCGGCCGCCGGACTCCAGCAGCGCGTGACGCTGATGGCGTTCGATCCCGAGGTGATCGCCCGGGTGCGCGCGCTGGCGCCCCGCGCCCGTACGACGCTGCTGATCGCGCGCCGGATGCTGGAGCGGGCCGGCGCGGGCCCCGAGACGACCGTCGACCGGGCCATCGCCGCCGGCGTCACGGATCTCGGGCTCGAGCACACGCTCGTCGACGAGCGCGTGGTGGCGGCGGCGCGCGCCGCGAGGATCACGCTCGGGGCGTGGACGGTGAACGACGAGGCGGAGATGCGCCGGATGCACGCGCTCGGCGTCGACGTGCTCACGACCGACCGCCCCGATCTCGCCAAGCGCGTGCTCACGGCGGGGCCGTGAAGCGAGCAATCCTCGTCGGCGTGCTGCTGGCGCTGTCGGCGCTCGCGGCACCGTCCGGCTCGGGCTCTGCGACGCTCGTCGCCGCTCATCGGGGCGGCGCCGCCCTCTGGCCGGAGAACAGCCTGCTCGCGTTCCGGAGCGCGATCGCGCTGAGGGTGGACTTCCTCGAGTTCGACCTGCACCAGACGGCCGACGGCGAAGTGATCGTGCTCCACGATCCGACCCTCGAGCGTACGACCACCGGCAAAGGCGCGGTGGGTGACCTGAAGCTCGCCGACCTGACGCCCGTGCGTCTGCGGACGCGCGCCGGCGCCGCCACCGCTGAGGCGGTGCCCACGCTCGGCGCGCTGCTGGACCTCGCGGCGCCGGCCGCGGTGGGGCTCCTGCCCGAGATCAAGGTGGGCGCGAAGGGCCAGCGGTATCCCGGCATCGAGGAGAAGGTGCTGGGGCTGCACCGCGCGCGCGGTCTGCTCGAGCGCGCGACGATCCAGGCGTTCCAGCCCGAGACGCTCCGGCGCCTGCGCGAGCTGGACGGCAAGGCGCGCACGATGCTCCTGGTCTCGCGCGGCGACGTCGAGCGCGACCGCGCGCGGCCGGCCGAGGCGGTGCGCCGCGCGCGGGAGCTCGGCGCGACCGATCTCGGCATGAATCACCGGCTGATCGACGCCGACGTGATCGTGGCCGCGCGCGCCGCCGGGATCCGCCTCTCGGCGTGGACCGTGAACGAGGAGGCGGATCTCCGGAGGATGATCGATCTCGGCGCGGACATCGTGATGAGCGATCGCCCGGACCTGGCCCGGCGTCTGCTCCCTCGATGACCGCCCGCCGTCACGTCCTGGCCCTCGACCAGGGCACGACCGGATCGACCGCGCTGGTCGTCGATCCCGACGGCCGCGTCCTCGCGCGAGGGTACGCCGAGCTGCCCCAGTACTTTCCCCAGCCCGGCTGGGTCGAGCACGACCCGGAGGAGATCTGGTCGACCGTCGAGCGCGCGGCACGGGCGGCGCTGGCCGAGGCGCGCGTTGCCGCGAACGAGATCGCGGCGATCGGGATCACCAACCAGCGCGAGACGACCCTCGTCTGGGAGCGCGCGACGGGCGCGCCGATCCATCGGGCGATCGTCTGGCAGTGCCGCCGGACGGCGCCGATGTGCGACCGGCTCCGCGCCGACGGCCTCGAATCGCTGGTGAGAGGCAAGACGGGGCTCGTCCTTGACGCCTACTTCTCCGGCACGAAGATCCGCTGGCTCCTCGACGAGGTCCCCGGCGCCCGTGCCCGCGCCGAGCGCGGCGCACTTGCGTTCGGCACCGTCGACTCGTGGCTCCTCTGGAAGCTGACGGGCGGCCGCGTCCACGCGACCGATGCGACGAACGCCTCGCGCACGCTCTGCCTCGATCTTCGTACCGCCGAGTGGGACGACCAGCTGCTCGGGCTCCTGGGCGTTCCCCGTGGGGTACTCCCCCGCGTGGCGCCGTCCTCGGGCGTCGTCGGGGAGACGGTGGATCTGGGCTGGCTCCCGCGCGGCGTGCCGATCGCAGGGATCGCCGGCGACCAGCAGGCGGCGCTGTTCGGGCAGGCGTGCCACGAGGTCGGCGCGGCCAAGAACACCTACGGCACCGGGTGCTTCATGCTGCTCAACACCGGCGAGGCGCCGGTCGCGTCGTCGCGCGGGCTCGTGACGACGATCGCGTGGCGGATCGGCGAGCGGACGACGTATGCTCTCGAGGGCAGCGTGTTCATCGCCGGGGCCGCGATCCAGTGGCTGCGCGACGGGCTCGGGCTGCTGCGGAGCGCGGCGGAAAGCCAGACGCTCGCGGAATCGGTCGCGGACACCGCTGGCGTCTATCTCGTCCCGGCGTTCGTCGGTCTCGGCGCGCCCCACTGGGACATGTACGCGCGCGGCACCATCGTGGGGCTGACGCGCGGGACGACGAGCGCTCACCTCGTGCGGGCGGCGCTCGAGTCGATCGCGTTTCAGAGTCGCGACGTGCTGGAGGCGATGGCGGCCGACGCCGGCCGCACGGTTCGGGAGCTCCGGGTGGACGGCGGCGCCGCGGCGAACGATTTCCTGTGTCAGTTCCAGGCCGACGTCATGAACGTCGCGGTGCTGAGACCCGATGTGATCGAGACGACCGCGCTCGGCGCCGCTTACCTGGCGGGGCTGGGCGCCGGCGTCTGGCGCTCGCTCGACGAGGTCGGCCGGCGCTGGACCCTTCAGCGAAGGTTCACGCCCACGCTCGACGCGGCGGCGCGGATGGCGCGCTGCGACGGCTGGCGGCGGGCGGTGGAGCGATCGAAAGGATGGATGACGGCATGAGAGGAGACGATCGATGAGACATTCGGCGGCTCTGGCGCTCGCGGCTCTGCTCGTGGCCGGCGCCTCCGGAACGGCTCTGGGGCAGGCGCCGATTGAGGGAGAGCTGGCGCTGATCACGCCGGTCTCGAAGTTCATCCACGACGCCGCCCTCAAGGCGTTCGCCGACTACGCGAAGGAGAAGTGGAACGTCGCGCTCAAGGTGAGCGCGATCCCGGCGGGCACGCCGGTCGCGTACGGCCGCATCGTGGAGTGGAAGGGCCGGCCCGACGCCGACATCTTCTGGGGTGGCGAGTCGGCGCTGTTCGAGAAGCTCGCCGGGCAGAAGCTTCTTCAAAAGGTCGAGATCTCGCGCGAGGCGTGGGACTCGATCCCGGCGTCGATCGGCAAGCCCCGGCCCATCCCGCTCAAGGACAAGGACGGCTTCTGGGTCGGCACCGCGCTCGAGCCGTACGGGCTCGTCTACCATCCGAAGAAGATCCAGCGGTTGGGCCTTGCCGAGCCCAGGGAGTGGGACGACCTGCTGAACCCGAAGCTCAAGGGCGAGGTGGCCCAGTGCGCGCCGACCCGCTCCTCGTCGTCGAACGCGACCTACGAGGTGATCCTGTCCATGCACGGGGAGGACAAGGGCTGGGAGTGGCTGCGAAAGCTCGCCGCGAACACCGGGTTCTTCACCGCCCGCAGCCGCGACGTGCCGACGGTCGTCGCCAAGGGCGAGTACAGCGCCGGCTTCGCCGTCCCGTCGTACATGGCGTTCGAGGAGAAGCTGGCGGGCTTCGAGCTCAAGTTCGTGGCCCCGAAGAACGCGTTCGTCACGCCGGAGCCGATGGCGATCCTGGCCGGCGCCCGCAACCCCAAGGCGGCGCGGGCCTTCATCGAGTTCCTGTTGAGCGAGCGCGGGCAGAGGGTGTTCATGGAGCGCGGGCTCTTCCCGATCACGCCGAGATACAGGGTCCAGGGCGCGCCCGGCTCGACCGCCGAAATGGCGGTGGAGTTCACCGGCGGGGTGCGCTCCTACTTCGAGCGTGAGGTCGCCAACGTCTATGACGAGGACGTCGCGCAGAAGCGGTCGGAGGCGCTCAAGCAGAAGTTCCGCGCCGACATCGAAGCGACCTGGAAGAAACCGTAGCCGGGGAGGGGCGGTGAAGATCGGGCTGCGGGACGTTCTCAAGCGATTCGGGAGCGTGACCGCGGTCGACCGCGCGACCCTCGAGATCGGCGATGGCGAGCTGTTTACCCTGCTTGGCCCCTCGGGGTGCGGCAAGACGACGCTGCTCCGGCTGGTCGCCGGCTTCTCCACGCTCGACGACGGCGAGATCTGGTTCGGCGACCGCCGGGTCGACGGGCTCCGGCCCTACCAGCGCAACATCGGGATGGTGTTCCAGAACTACGCGCTCTGGCCGCACATGACGGTGCAGGCCAACATCACCTACGGGCTGAAGCTGCGGAAGCTGGACGGGCCGACGATCGCCGAGCGCGTTGAGGCCGGCCTGGGCAAGGTGAACCTGGCGGGCCTCGAGCACCGCTATCCGGGCCAGCTCTCCGGCGGCCAGCAGCAGCGCGTTGCCCTCGCGCGCGCGCTCGTGCTCAACCCGGACATCCTGCTGCTGGACGAGCCCCTGTCGAACCTCGACGCCAAGGTCCGGGTCCAGGTGCGCGCGGAGATCCGCAAGCTGCAGAAGGATCTCGGCATCACGACGGTGTACGTCACCCACGATCAGGAGGAGGCGCTCTCGCTCTCCGATCGGGTCGCGGTCATGCGCGACGGGCGTGTGCTCCAGGTGGCGGCGCCCAAGGAGCTTTACGAGCGGCCCGTCGGCCGGTTCGTCGCCGACTTCGTCGGCACCAACAACTTCCTGCCCGGGACGTGCCGCGAGGCCAACGGCGGAGGCGTCACCGCCGAGACGGCCATCGGCGTCGTGCGGGGCTCGCCGATCGCGCGGCTCAGGCCCGGCGAGCGCTGCGTGCTCGCGGTGCGGCCCGAGAACATCGGACTCGGCGCCGGCTCCGAGAACACGTTCGCGGGTCGGGTCGTGCTGACCGCGTACCTGGGCAACACGCTCCGCTACGATGTCGACGTGGGCGCCGGCGTCGTCCTCAAGGTCGACGTGGGGGATCCCTGGCACCACGAGGTATTGCCGACGGGGTCGCCGGTGCGCCTCACGTTTCCGGCGTCGGCGACGCTGACGCTTCCCGACGAATGACTCGCGAGACGACGTCCGCTTCCCCCAGTGTGGCGTCGCCGCGCGCCGGACGCTTCGGGCCGGCGCTCGGCGTCGGACTCATCTGGCTCTTTCTCGCCTTGTTCCTCGTCTACCCGCTCGCGCGGATCCTGTACGACGCGTTCAGCGACGACGCCGGCCGGCTGACGCTCGGCAACTTCGTCGAGTTCGCCCGTGACCGCTTCTACCTGCGCTCCCTGGTGAACTCGCTGCTGCTTGGGCTCGGCACCGTGGCCGCGACGTCGGTGCTGGGATTCGCGGTCGCGTTCCTCCTCGTCCGCTTCGACTTCGTCGGACGCAACCTGTTCAGCTACCTGACGCTGATCCCGATCATCTCGCCGCCGCTGGTGGGCGTCCTCGGGTTCACGTTCATCATGGGGCGGGCGGGAACCGTGAACGTGCTCCTCGAGGACTGGTTCGGGCTCGCCAGGCCCGTCAACTTCGTCTACGGGCTCCACGGCGTGCTGCTGGTCGAGACGCTCCACCTCTTCCCGATGATTACGCTGAACGTCGTCGACGCGCTCGCCAAAATCGACCCGGCGCTCGAGGAGGCGGCGGAGAGTGTCGGGGCGCGGGGCTGGACGAAGCTCGTCACGATCACGCTGCCGCTGACGACGCCCGGTTACGTGGCCGGCGCGCTGCTGGTCTTCATCTGGACCTTCTCGGACTTCGCGACCCCGCTCGTGCTCGGTGTCCACGATCTCCTCGCCTCGCAGGCGTACCTCAACATCGTCCAGTTCGTGGATCGGCGCCTGTTCCGGATGGGCATCGTGATCTCGGCGCTCATGGTGGCGCTGGCCGTCGTGTTCCTGATCGCGGCGCGCCGCTACGTCGCGATCAAGGACTACTCGTCGCTCTCGTACTCGAAGGTACCGCGCCGGCGCCTCTCGCCCCTGGGCCAGGCGGGAGCGGTGGCGTTCCTGTCGGCGTTGATGCTGCTGTCGTTCGTCCCGTATCTGGGCGTAGCGCTCGCGTCCGTCGGCCGCGGGTGGTCGCTGACCCCGTTCCCGGTCCGCTACACGTTCCTTTACTTCGAGCGCGTCATCGTCGAGACGCCGAAGTACATCGTGAACAGCTTCCTCTACTCCGGGCTGGCGGTGGCGCTGTGTATCGTCGTGGGCGTGCCCATCGCGTGGATCCTGGCGCGCACGCGGGTGCCCGGGCGGGACACGCTCGATGGACTGAACACGCTGATCCTGGCGATTCCCGGGACCGCCATCGGCATCGCCTACGTCCGCGCGTTCCACTTCGAGCTGCCCGGCTTGGGTTGGGCGCTGACCAGCCTCTGGATCGTCCTGCCGCTCGTCCTCGCGATTCGCCGGCTGCCGTACACGGTGCGCGGCTCCTACGCGTCGCTGCTGCTGGTGCACCGCTCGATGGAGGAGGCGGCGGCGAGCGTGGGCGCGCGGGGCTGGCGCTCGTTCAGCGACATCACGCTGCCGTTGATCTGGCGCGGCGTCCTCGTGGGCTCCCTCTTCTCCTTCATGACGTCGCTGCAAGAGGCCTCCGCGGTGCTCTTCCTGTCGCTCGGCGGCTGGGAGACGATCACGGTCGGGATCTTCTCCTTTTACATCGCGGGCAGCGCCAACGAGGCGGCGGCCCTCGGCGTCATCCTGATCGTCGTGGCCGCGGTGAGCGTGATCGTCATCAACCGGATCGCCGGGACGCGAATGGGTGGAATGTTCGGCTAGGTTGTGCTTCACTGCGTCGCCGAGGTCTCCGATCCACCCAGTCAAATCAGCCACTTGCGATCGCTTGTCCGTCTCAGGTCATTATGCTAGTGTCCTTGTTCACATGGCGCCGCCCGGGGAGCAGGGGACCTGGAAAGCGCTCGGAGAGCTGTCCTCGATCGGTCTGACGCTGGTCGTCGCGACAGTGATCGGGCTGGTTGGGGGCTACTACGTGGACCGGTGGCTGGGAACGACGCCCTGGCTCCTGTTGGTCGGGCTCGTGCTCGGTATCGCGGCGGGATTCGTGAACCTCTTTCGTTCGGTGAGTCGTGCGGAGCGCGATCTGGATGACTCCAGGTGAGCTGACGGCGCAGGTGACTCTCGACACGTGCGCGGCCGTCGCGGTGCTGGCCGCGCTCGGCGGCCTCGTCGCTGGCGCGCCGGTGGCGGGCGGCGTCCTCACCGGCGGAGGGCTGGCGGTGTTCAGCTTCCGGTGGCTCGTCGCCCGTGCGGCGGCCGCGACCGCCGCGGGCGGAGCGCCGGTGTCGGCATGGGTGATCGGCGCCGGGCTGCGGTTCGCCGCCTGCATGGTCACGTGCGCGCTTCTCCTCAAAACCGGATGGGCCGACCCGATCGCGCTGGTGGCCGGATTCACCGTGCTGCCGTGCGACGTGGTCGTGCGCGGGCTCACGTCGGCCCGCGGCGGAGCCTGAGCGTGGACGCCATCGAGCATCCGCCGATCTTCCGCCTGCCGGGAATTCCCGACCACGTCACGTACACCTGGCTCGTGATGGTCATCTTGGCCGCCGTCGCGTTTGTGGCCTCCCGCAACGTGCAGCTCGTGCCGCGTGGGCTCCAGAACTTCCTGGAAGTCGTGCTCGAGCAGTTCCAGCAGATGATCGACGACGTGATGGGCGTCGCAGGACGGCGCTTCCTGCCGTTGCTGGCGACGCTGGGGCTCTTCATCCTCACCGGCAACCTCATGAGCCTGGTGCCGGGGCTGGCCGGCCCGACCGGCAACCTCAACACCACCGGGGCGTGCGCGCTCGTGGTGTTCCTGGCCTACCACTGGATCGGGGTACGCAAGCAAGGGCTGCTTCCCTATCTCAAGCACTTCGCGGGACCGGTGCCCCTCGCGCTGAAGCCGCTGATGTTCGTGATCGAGATCATCAGCCACCTCGCCCGGCCGCTCTCACTCACGCTGCGACTCTTCGGCAACATGGTCGGCGGGCACATCCTGCTCGCCGTCATCTTCTTGCTGATGGGCCTGGACGGATTGATCGGCTGGGCGCTGTCGGGCAGCGTCGTGGGCGCTGTCGTCGGCGGGATCGGCGGGGTGGTCACGATCGCCTTCACGGTCGGGTTTCTCTATCCGCTGAAGATCCTGGTGGCGTTTCTCCAGGCGTTCATCTTCGTGATGCTGACGATGCTCTACATCTCGGTGGCGATCGAAGACTCCGAGCATCATTCCGAGCAGCACCACTAGCAGACCACACGTACAGAGGAGGACGCTCGTGCGACGGTCACTGATTTTGGGAGGACTTTCGGTCTTCTGGCTTCCGGGGTTGGCAATCGCCGCCGAGGGCGCTCCGGCCACGGGCGGTTGGATCGCCCCATTCGCGGTCATCGCGGCGGGCATCGGTATGGCGATCGCGGCCGGGCTGTGCGGCTTGGGTCAGGGCCGGGCGGTGGCGTCGGCCGTCGACGCGATGGCCCGCCAGCCGGGCGCGGCGGCGCGGATCCAGACCGCGATGATCATCGGTCTCGCGCTCATCGAGTCGCTCGCCATCTACACGCTCGTGATCGCGCTGATTCTGCTCTTCGTGAAGGGTATCCAGTTCTCGTGACGTCGAGCGGGTAGGAGACTATCGCAGGCCGGGCGCCGTCCTCGCGGGGCGCCCGGCGTGCTCCTCCGATGTCACGACGCTCCGCCTCCCGCCTTCCGAAGATCCCCGAGATGACGATCCGTCGCCTCTCGGTCTACACCCGCTGTTTGCTGCAGCTGGAAGAAGACGGGGTCAAGACCGTGTCCTCTCAGGAGCTGGCCGAGCGGTTCAACCTCAACTCGGCGCAGGTGCGCAAGGACCTCGCCTACTTCGGCGAGTTTGGCGTCCGCGGTATCGGCTACTACGTGTCCGGCCTGAAGGCGGAGCTCCAGCGAATTCTCGGCCTCGATCGCGAGTGGGCGGTAGCGCTCGTGGGCTTCGGCAATCTCGGGTCGGCGCTTTTCCACTACAAGGGATTCACCCGCCAGGGGTTCCGGATCGCGGCGATCTTCGACGAGGACCCGGCAAAGGTCGCGCGCGAGGTCGAGTCGACGCCGATCTTCTCGAGCCGCGAACTTGGCCGGGAAATCAAGGCGCGCGGCATCCAGATCGCGATCATGGCGGTGCCGGCCGAAGCAGCGCAGCCCGTGGCCGACCTGCTGGTGAGCGCAGGTATCCGCGCCATCCTGAACTTCGCGCCGGCGCGGCTCAAAATTCCCAAGGACGTGCGCCTCAAGCACGTCGACCTCTCGATCGAGCTCGAAACCCTCTCCTTCTATCTCGCCAAACCCTCCTCCCGCTAGCTCGTCGCCGGGGCCTGGGAGCGGGGGTGGTGGGGGGGGTCGCGGCGACCACGCGGCACGCGTTCGCTACTCCTCGGCGGCTTGGCTCCATCCGGGCGCGCAACTTCCGCTGCCGCTCAAAGGGAACGGGTCCTCGCGACCCCCCGCCACTCCCCCTGCTCACCGACCCCGTCTACGCTTGCCGGTCTCAGCATCTTGCGACAGAGGTCCAAGCGCTTCGACCACCGCGGGTCTCGTGCCCTCGAGCGGTGACGGGCGTGAGGCGGGGTGCGTTGGGAGGGGTCACCAGGACCCGTTCCCTTTGAGGGTTGGCGGGCAACGTGCGCCGGGATGGAGCCCAGCCGCCGCGGGGAAGCGAACGCGTGCCGCGTGGTCTCGGTGACCCCTCCCCCAACGCACCCCGCCTCACGCCCGTCAAGGGACGGACGGCGACGAGGGCCGTGGTAGGGTAGAGGTCTTCGCGAGATGTTGAGAGAGTGGCCGGCCTTCGACGAGCTGGCGAAATCCTTCGCCGAGGGTGAAGTCCGTCTGCGCGTCGCCGGCCTCACCGGTGCGGCCCGCGCGCTCGTCGTGGCCGAGCTGCTCCAGATCCATCCGCGCCCTGCGCTGGTCGTCGTCGGCAGCATGGCCGACGCGCACCGCTGGACGCAGGATCTTCGGCTCTTCGGCGCCTCGGTGCTCGAGTTCCCCCAGCCGGAGCCCAGACTGTGGCGCGGCGGGCAACATCGCGAGGCCGACGCCGAGCGCGCAACGATCGCGCGGCGGCTGGCGGTCGCCGAGCCGGTCACCGTGGTCGCCACGCCCCTGGCCCTGGACGCGCGACTCTGGAGCCCCGCCGAGTTCGCGTCGCGCACGCTCCGGCTCTCGACTGGCGACCGGCTGGACCGCGAGCTGCTGCTCGAGGCGCTCGAGCGTTGCGGCTACGAACGGGTGGAGACGGTCGTCGCCGTCGGACAGTGGAGCCTGCGCGGCGGCATCGTCGATGTCTTCTCGCCGAGCCAGGCCGCTCCGGCGCGGATCGAGTTCTTTGGCGACGACGTCGAGTCGATCCGCCTGTTCGATCCGACGTCGCAGCGCTCGGTCGGGCCTCTCGACGAGCTGCTCGTCCTGCCGCTCGCGGCGGAGGACGAGGCGCCGGAGCCCGGCGATGCCCACCTGTTCGACTATCTGCCGGCGTCGGCGCCGGTCGTGGTCGACGTGCCGAAGCTGCTCGACGGCCCGACCGAGGACGGGCCGGCCGGCCCGCCGCTCCGCGAGCGGCTCGGCGGGCGGCAGCTCGTCGAGCTGAGCCTGCTCGCCGGCACTTCCAGCGCGGCGGCGGGCGCCGCTCCCGCGACGGAGTTCACGCTGGAGACGCTCGAAGTTTCAGGCTTTACCGGACGCTTCAAGGAGCTCACCGCGGAGCTGGGGCGCTGGCGCGCCGAGGGCTTCCGCGTTCGCCTCACCGCCGCCGACGAGCGCCAGGCGGAACACGTGCGCCAGATCCTGCGCGAGCACGACGTCGAAGCCACTATCGCGTCGTCGCTCGATGGCGTGGAGCCGCTGGCGATCGTCGTCGGCGACTGTTCCGCCGGCTTCGCGATCCCGGCCCTCGGCGTCATCGTGCTCACCGAGGGCGAGGTCTTCGGCTCCCGGCGGCGGTCGCTCCGCCGGCCCAAGTATCAGCGTGGCGCCGAGCTCACCGCGTTCACCGATCTGGCGATCGGCGATGTCGTCGTCCACGAGGACCACGGGCTCGGGCGTTACCTCGGCTTGCAGACGATGAAGATCGGCGATCGCGAAGGCGATTTCCTGCTGCTCGAGTACGCCGAGGGTAACCGCCTCTACCTGCCGGTCGAGCGCCTGGACCGCATCTCGAAATACCTCGGCGGGGACACCGAGGCCGCGCGGCTGGATCGTCTCGGCGGCGCCTCCTGGCAGCGGGTCAAGGAGTCGGTGCGCGCGGCGCTGCGCGAGATGGCCGAGGGGCTGCTGCGCCTGTACGCGCAGCGCGCGGTGGCGGGCGGGCACGCGTTCGCGACGGACACGTCATGGCAGCGCGAGTTCGAGGCGTCGTTCCGGTTCGAGGAGACATCGGATCAGCTGCGGGCGATCGAGGAAGCCAAGCGCGACATGGAATCGGGGCGGCCGATGGACCGCCTCGTCGCCGGCGACGTGGGATACGGCAAGACAGAGGTCGCACTCCGCGCCGCCTTCAAGGCGGTGGCGGACGGCATGCAGGTCGCGGTGCTGGTGCCGACGACGGTGCTGGCCCAGCAGCACTGGTCGACATTCGCCGACCGCTTCGCGCCCTTTCCGGCCAAGGTCGAGCTGCTGTCGCGCTTCCGCTCGCCCAAGGAGCAGAAGGCGGTCATCGAGTCGCTGCGGCGGGGTAGCGTCGACGTCGTGATCGGCACCCACCGGCTCCTCTCGAAGGACGTCACCTTCAAGAATCTGGGCCTGATGGTCATCGACGAGGAGCATCGGTTCGGCGTCGCCCACAAGGAGCGGATGAAGCAGCTGCGCGCCTCGGTGGACGTGCTGGCCCTCACGGCCACGCCGATTCCGCGAACGCTCTACATGTCGCTCTCCGGAGTGCGGGACATGTCGGTGATCGAGACTGCGCCGCTGGACCGGCTCCCGGTCGAGACGGTCATCCGCCGCTTCAGCAAGGCGGTCATCAAGGAGGCGCTCGAGCGTGAGCTGGAGCGGGGCGGCCAGGTGTTCTTCGTCCACAACCGGGTCCAGTCGCTGCCCTCGATGGTGAAGTTCGTCCAGGAGCTGGTTCCCGAGGCGCGCGTGATCATGGGCCATGGCCAAATGAAGGAGCGCGAGCTCGAGGCCACGATGGTGAAGTTCGTCACGGGTCAGGCCGACGTCCTCGTCTCGACGGCGATCGTCGAGTCCGGCCTGGACATCCCAGCGTCCAACACAATCATCGTCAACCGGGCGGATCGCTTCGGCCTGGCCCAGCTCTACCAGCTCCGCGGGCGGGTCGGCCGGGAGCGCCAGCAGGCCTACGCCTATCTGCTGGTGCCGGCGGACGGTCGGGTGGACGAGCAGGCGCAGCGGCGCCTCCGGGCCCTTCAGGAGCTGACCGAGCTCGGCTCTGGGTTCAAGCTCGCGCTGCGGGACCTCGAGATCCGCGGGGCGGGGAACCTCCTGGGCGCCCAGCAGCACGGCCACATCGCCGCCGTCGGCTACGATCTTTATTCGAAGCTCCTCGCCGAAGCTGTGCGAGAATTGGCCGGCGTCCCGACGGCAGCCACGATCGATCCCGTGATCAGCGTGAGCGTCGAGGGGTTCTTGCCCGACGAGTATGTTCCAGAGGTCAACCAGCGGCTCGCTCTCTACAAGCGCCTCGCCGGAGCCGTCAGCGATCCGGAGGTCGCCGATCTCCGTGCGGAGCTGGCCGACCGGTTCGGTCCACTTCCGCCTGCGGCCGAGCAGCTCCTGGACATCGTCCGCATCCGCGTGGCCGCGCGCACGGTGGGGGTCGAGAAGATCGAGGCGGGCGAGGGCAAAGCTCTGGTCACATTCTCACCCGGAACCACGCTCGATCCCGAGCGGCTCGTTCGCACCATCCAGCGGAGCCGCGGCCGACTCAAGATGAAGCGCGAGTTCACCCTTGAGGCGACGGTAGAGCGCGGCGAATGGCCGCGCGTCCGCGACTCGCTGCTCCGCCTGCTCGACGACCTGGGCCGGTCGTGAGCCGACGGCTCGCCGTCACAACGCTTCTGCTGTTCGCCCTCGGCGGCTGCGCGGTGCCTCAGTGGGTGCCGTTCCTCGGCGAGACGCCACCGACGGCGACGGAGCCGACCGCGACCGCCCCGGCCGCGGCGCCTCCGCCGGCGTCGTCCCCCGCCGTACCCAGGAACGTGGCGCCGGCCGACCAGAGCGTGACCGACCGCGTGCTGGCCGTCGTCAACAACGACGCCATCACCCTGTTCGAGCTCCAGGAGGCGATCGCGATCTATCGGTACGAGAACCGCGAGCGGGCGCCGGAGACGTCGGACGCGCTCGTCCAGCAGTTCCTCACGAAGATGATCGACAACCGGCTCCAGATCCAGGAGGCCGAGCGAGAAAAGATCGTCATCGACGACGCCGAGGTCGAAGAGGAGCTGACCGATCGCATCAAGCGGATGAATCTGAAGGACAAGGACGCGCTCGAGGCCCTGCTCAAGGCGCAGGGGCTCACGCTCGACGCGGCCAAGAAGCGCATCCGGGACGAGCTCCGGCGGACCCGGATCGTTGGTCGCAAGGTGAGGCTCCGGGTGTCGGTGACCGAGGCGGAGGTGACACAGTATCTCGAGGCGAACCGCGCCAAGCTCGAGACCGGCCTGGCCTACCACGCGCGGCACATCCTGGTCCTGCCCGAGGGTGGCATGACCGACGTCGGCTGGGAGTCGGCCCGCATCCGAGCCGAGATGCTCCGGACCCAGCTGCTCCAGGGCGCGGACTTCGCCGAGCTCGCGCGCCAGCACTCCCGTGACGCCAGCGCCCGGGATGGCGGCGACCTCGGGACGCTCAAACGGGGCGAGCTCGCCCAGGACATCGAGACGCAGATCCTCGCCCTCAGCCCAGGAGCGATCTCCGTGCCCTATCGGTCGACGATCGGCTATCACATCTTTCGCCTCGAATCGAAGGAGACGCTGGAAGGCGAAGGGCTGACCCGCGTCAAGTCTCAGATCAGGGACATCCTCTTCAGGGAAAAGTTCGATGCCCGGCTTGACACCTGGCTGAAAGAGATCAAACAGCGCGCGATCATCGACGTGCGTCTGGACGGTCAGCTGTGAAAAATCGTTGACAGCGAGGCGGCCGAATGGCAATATAGCGACTAGCGTTACTGTTGTAACCCCGCCGAAAATCAGGCAGAAAGCTTAACCGACTCACTTGCATGCGGCGCCACCCGCCGCGCCCGGAGCCCGCCGATGACCCGCCGAGACAGAGGCCAAGGAAGTCCGACGCAGAACTCTGAAGTAAACGGGATGAACCTTTCCGAGCTCAAGGAAAAGAGCATCTCGGACCTCAACGTGATCGCCCGGGACCTGAACGTCCAGAACATGGGCGGGCTCCGCAAGCAGGAGTTGATCTTCAAGATCTTGCAATCGCAGGCGGAAAAAGACGGCCTGATCTTCGCCGAGGGAGTTCTGGAAGTTCTGCCAGACGGGTTCGGCTTCCTGAGGGCCCCGGACTACAACTATCTACCCGGGCCGGACGACATCTATGTCTCGCCCTCCCAGATCAGGCGATTTGACCTCCGCACGGGCGATACCATTTCGGGTCAAGTCCGGCCGCCGAAGGACACCGAGCGGTACTTCGCGCTGCTCAAGGTCGAGGCCATCAACTTCGAGACTCCCGAGCAGGCGCGCGAGAAGATCTTCTTCGACAACCTGACGCCGCTCTACCCGATGGAGCGGCTGCGCCTCGAGCACGATTCCGAGAACCTCACGACCCGCGTCATGGATCTCCTGTGTCCGATCGGCAAGGGCCAGCGCGGCATGATCGTCGCCGCACCTCGGACGGGCAAGACGATGATGCTCCAGTCCATCGCCCAGGCGATTGCAGCCAACCATCCCGAGGTCTACCTGATCGTCCTCCTCATCGACGAGCGTCCCGAGGAAGTCACGGACATGCAGCGGTCGGTGAAGGGCGAGGTGATCTCGTCCACCTTCGACGAGCCGCCGCAGCGGCACATCCAGGTCGCCGACATGGTGATCGAGAAGGCCAAGCGGCTGGTCGAGCACAAGCGGGACGTCGTGATCCTGCTCGACTCGCTCACCCGCTTTGCGCGCGCCCACAACGCCGTCATCCCGTCGTCTGGCAAGGTCCTGTCGGGCGGCCTCGACGCCAACGCGCTGCAGCGCCCGCGACGCTTCTTCGCACAGGCGCGGAACATAGAGGAGGGCGGCTCGCTGACGATCATGGCGACAGCCATCGTCGACACCGGCAGCCGTATGGACGACGTCATCTTCGAGGAGTTCAAGGGCACCGGCAACATGGAGGTCCACCTCGACCGCCGGCTGATGGACAAGCGCATCTTCCCGACCATCAACATCGAGCAGTCGGGAACCCGGAAGGAAGAGCTGCTCCTTGAGAAGGACGAGCTCCAGAAGGTCTGGCTCCTCCGCAAGGCGCTGTCCCAGCTCAACCCGGTCGAGGGCATGGAGCTCTTGCTGGACAAGCTCAAGCTCACCAAGACCAACAAGGAGTTCCTGGCCTCGATGCACTCGATGGGCTAGGGTTTTGCATGTTCGGGCCGGGGTGGTATTCTTGGGGACCTTGAGGGGGTGGCGACAGTGAAGGTGGGTATTCATCCGGACTATGTGGACACGACCATCACGTGCGCGTGCGGCGAGGTGGTGCACACCCGCTCCACCCGGCCTAACATTCACGTGGAGGTCTGCTCCAAGTGCCATCCTTTCTATACCGGGAAGCACAAGCTCATGGACACCGCCGGCCGGGTCGAGCGCTTCCAGCGGAAGTACAAGCGTCAGACCACGACCTCGTAGCTCGCGCTCCCACGCCGGCGGCGTCAGGACTCCCGCCGGTTTTTGTTTGTCTGTTCATAGCCGCACCTCGGCCGGCGGGGCCCCAGCCCCGCGATGGCCTGCGGCGCGCACGGCCGAGTCGTGCCCGAGCAAAGGGGCGCTGAGCCGCGATGCTGTTTGACAAGCTCCGTCAGATCGAAGAGCGATCCAACGAGATCGCCCGGGTTCTGTCGGATCCCGCCATCTTCGCCCAGCCGGCCGAATACGCGCGCCTCCGCAAGGAGCACGCCGACACCGTCGAGATCGTCGAGCGCTTCACGGAGTACCGCGATGTACTCCGGCGGATCGGCGAGGCGCGCCACATCCTGGCCGAGGGCGGCGACCGCGAGCTGGCGGAGCTGGCGCAGGCGGAGGTCGACGAGCTCACCGGCCGCCAAGCGGCGCTCGAGGAGGAGCTCAAGCGCCTCCTGCTCCCGCGTGATCCGAATGACGAGAAGAATGTCTTCCTCGAGATCCGCGCCGGCGCCGGGGGCGACGAGGCCGCGCTCTTCGCGTCGGAGCTGGTCCGCATGTACACGAAGTACGCCGAGCGTCAGCGGTGGCGGGTCGAGGTCATCGACACCAGCGTCACCGGCGTGGGCGGAGTCAAGGACGCAATCCTGTTCGTTCACGGTCGCGGCGCCTGGAGCCGGCTGAAGTTCGAGCGTGGCGTCCATCGGGTGCAGCGCGTGCCGATCACCGAGTCAAGTGGCCGCATCCACACCTCGACCGTCACGGTCGCCGTGCTGCCGGAGGCCGAGGACGTCGACGTCAAGGTGGAAGAGAAGGACCTCCGGGTCGACGTGTACCGGTCGTCCGGCCCGGGCGGGCAGGGCGTGAACACGACGGATTCGGCGGTGCGGATCACCCACCTGCCGACCGGTCTGGTGGTGACCTGCCAGGACGAGCGCTCGCAGATCAAGAACCGGGCGAAGGCGATGCGCGTCCTCAAGGCGCGGCTCCTCGAGCGCGCGCTGGAGGAGCAGCAGGCGGCGATCGCGGCGGATCGGCGCAGCCAGGTCGGTACCGGCGAGCGCAGCGAGCGGATCCGCACCTACAACTTCCCGCAGACCCGCGTCACCGATCACCGCATCGGGCTCACGCTCCACCGGCTCCCCGCCGTGCTGGAGGGCGACCTGGACGAGCTGATCGACACTCTCGTCGCCGCCGAGGAGGCCGAGCGGCTCCAGCGGGTGGAGCACTGATGGGCGCCGCGGTGACATTGGGAGAGCTGACGTTCCGGGAGCAGCTCGCGGCCGCCACGACAACCCTGGAGGCCGCCGGCGTCCCGACTGCGCGCGTCGACGCCGAGTGGCTGCTGGCCGGGTTGCTGGGCATCGGCCGCGCCGCCGTCCGGATGGATCTGCGCCGGACCCTTTCGGCTTTGCTCGCGGAGCGCTATGCGGACGCGGTGCGTCGCCGCGCGCGGCGCGAGCCGCTCCAGCGGATCCTCGGCTGGGAAGAGTTCTGCGGCCTTCGGCTCCGCCTCACGGACGCGGTGCTCGTACCGCGGCCCGAAACGGAAGCGCTCGTGGAGTGGGCGCTCGCGCTCCTGCCGGTGCCCGGTGGGCGCCGGCTCCTGGCGCTCGATCTCGGCACCGGATCCGGGTGCATCGCCTGCGCGCTGGCGAGCGAGCGGTCGGATCTCGACGTGGTCGCGATCGACGTCTCGCCGGCGGCCGCGGCCGTGGCACTCGGCAACGCGCGAGCCCTCGGCCTGGCGTCCCGCATCCGGGTCGTCGCCGCGGACCTGCTCGACGGCGTGCGCGATCTCGACGCCGATCTCATCGTGAGCAATCCGCCGTACCTCCCGAGTGGGCTCGTGGCGGGGCTCGAGCCCGAGGTGAGCAGCTACGAGCCGCGCATGGCGCTCGACGGCGGGGCCGACGGTCTCGTGCTGATCGGGCGACTGGCCGCGGTCGCGCGCGCGCGCCTGCGCCCCGCGGGCGTGCTCGTCGTCGAGACGGCTGGCGGCGCTCAGGCCGCCGCGGCCGCCGAGCTCCTCTCCCGCTCGGGCTGGCGGTCGGTAGCCGTCCGCGCCGATCTCGCCGGCGTCGACCGGTTCGTCGCCGGGAGCGCCTGATGCCGGCCCGGCTCGAGATCGACGGTGGCGTTCCGCTCCGGGGCTCGGTCCGCGTCAGCGCCGCCAAGAACGCGGCGCTGCCGGCGCTGGCCGCGACGCTCCTGACGGCCGACCGCGTCCAGCTGGCGAACGTTCCCGACCTCGACGACGTGCGCACGATGGTGCGGCTCATCGAGCGACTGGGCGCGACCGTCCAGCGGGAGGGCGGCACGGTCTCGGCGCAGGTGGCGCGGGTCACCAACAACGTCGCACCGTACGAGCTGGTCTCCACGATGCGCGCTTCCGTGCTGGTGCTCGGCCCCCTGGTCGCGCGCCACGGCACGGCGCGCGTCGCGCTGCCCGGCGGCTGCGCCATCGGCGTCCGGCCCATCGATCAACACCTCAAGGGGCTGGCGCGCCTCGGAGCCGAGATCGCGATGGAGGACGGATACGTTGTGGCACGCGCCAGCCGGCTGAAGGGCGCGCGGATCGCCACCGACCTCGTCACGGTCACCGGGACCGAGAACCTCATGATGGCCGCTGCGCTCGCCGAGGGCACGACCGTGATCGAGAACGCGGCGCGGGAGCCGGAAATCGTCGATCTGGCCGACCTGCTCGCCACGATGGGGGCGAGGGTCCACGGCGCCGGCACCACGCGGCTCACGATCGAGGGCGTCTCCGAGCTCGGCGGCGCCGTGCACCGGATCATTCCCGATCGGATCGAGGCGGGCACGCTGATCGTCGCCGGCGCGATCACGGGCGGTGACGTGACCGTCACCGATCTGGTCCCCGATCACCTCTCGGCGGTCCTGGCCAAGCTCGACGAGTGCGGCGTCGCCCTCGCGGTGAGCGCGGACTCGGTCCGGGTGTGGGGGCCTGAGCGCCCACGCGCGGCGAACGTCACGACGAGCCCGTACCCGGGATTCCCAACGGACATGCAGGCGCAGCTGATGACCCTGCTCGGACTCGCCGACGGCCAGTCGCGGGTCACCGAGACGATCTTCGAGAACCGCTTCATGCACGTCGCCGAGCTTGCCCGGATGGGCGCCTCGATCGAGACCGACGGCGCGATCGCCATGATCCGCGGCGTGTCGCGGTATCAGGGCGCGCCGGTGATGGCGTCGGATCTCCGCGCCTCGGCCGCGCTCGTGCTCGCGGCCCTCGCCGCTCGCGGCCGCACCACGGTGTCCCGCGTCTACCACCTGGACCGGGGCTACGAGCGGCTGGAGACGAAGCTCCATGCGCTGGGCGCGCATATCGAGAGGCGCCGATGAAGGAGCAGCTGACGCTCGCCCTGCCGAAGGGCCGCCTCCTCGACGCTGCGCTCCGGCTGCTCCACGAGCTCGGTGTCGACGGGATCGACCAGGATTCGCGGAAGCTGATCTTCACCGACGTCCGCCGCGGGCTGCGCTTGTTGTTCCTCAAGCCGACCGACATTCCCGCGTACGTTCTCTACGGCGCGGCCGACCTGGGGATCGTGGGCAAGGACGTCCTGCTGGAGCAGGAGCCCGACGTCTACGAGCCGCTCGACCTCGGTTTCGGCTTCTGCCGCCTGGTGGTGGCGGAGCCGCGCGAGCTGTGGGAGCGCGACGATCCGGCGAAGTGGTCGTGGGTGCGCGTGGCGACGAAGTATCCGCGGCTGGCCGAGCAGTACTTCACCGATCGCGGTATCCAGGTGGAGATCGTGCACCTGGATGGCTCGATCGAGCTGGCGCCGCTCGTCGGGCTGGCCGAGCGCATCGTGGATCTGGTCCAGTCGGGCGAGACGCTGAGGGCCAACGGCCTGGTCGAGGTGGCCGAGATCACTCGGTCCACCGCGCGCCTGATCGTGAATCGTGCGTCGATGAAGACCGAGCACGCGGCGGTCACCGGGCTCATCGACGAGCTGAAAGCCGCCGCCGGCCGGAACGCGCCGGCGCCGCTCTCGAATGGGCCGCCGCGGGGGGCCCGCGCATGATCCGCACGCTCGACGCGCGCCGGCTCGGCGTCGACGCGGTGGTGGCGGCGCTCGAGCGCTCGCCCGAGACAGTCGCTCCTGAGATCCATCGGACCGTCGACGCGATCCTGGCCGCGGTGCGCGCGCGAGGCGACGCCGCGCTCTGCGAATACACGGCGCAACTCGACGGCTTCAAGGCCGCCGGCGCGGCGGACCTCGCGCTTCGCGCCGCCGACTTCGCGGCGGCGGAGCACGCCGCCGCTCCGGAGGTGCGGGCCGCCCTCGAGTACGCGGCCGATCGCATCGAGCGTTATCACGCGGCGGCGATGCCGAAATCGTGGCGCATCACCGACGAGCACGGGTCGGTCCTGGGCCAGGAGATCCGCCCGCTCGACCGCGTCGGCGTCTACGTCCCGGGTGGCCGGGCTGCTTACCCGTCGACGGTGTTGATGACCGTGGTCCCGGCGCGGGTGGCGGGCGTGCGGGAGATCGTGCTGGTGACGCCTCCGGGGTCCACCGGCCGGATCGAGCCGACGGTGCTCGCGGCGGCGCGGATCGCCGGGGTGACCGAGGGATATCGGATCGGCGGGGCTCAGGCGGTCGCCGCGCTCGCCTACGGCACGCAGTCGATCCGCCGGGTCGACAAGATCGTCGGCCCCGGGAACATCTTCGTCGCGCTCGCCAAGGCGCGCGTCTACGGTGAGGTGGGGATCGACATGGTGGCCGGGCCCAGCGAAGTCGTCGTCGTGGGGGACGCGACCGCGGATCCCGACTGCGTTGCGGCCGACATGCTCGCGCAGGCCGAGCACGACCCGATGGCGCGCGCGGTCCTCATCACCGATAGCGATGAGCTGATCCCACGCGCGGCGGCGGCCCTGGAGCGGCAGTTGACCGCGCTGCCGCGCCGCGAGATCGCGGCCGAGGCGCTGCGGGCGAACGGTGCCCTGATCCGGGTGGCGGATCTCGACGCGGCGGTGGCGCTCGCGAACCGCCTGGCGCCCGAGCACCTCGAGCTGCTGGTCGCTGTTCCCGCCGCGCTGCTCCCGCGCGTGCGGCACGCCGGCGCGGTGTTCCTGGGCCACCACACGCCCGAGGTCGTCGGGGATTACGTCGCCGGGCCCAACCACGTGCTGCCGACCGCCGGCACCGCGCGCTTCGCGTCGCCGCTCGGTACCGAGGACTTCGTGAAGCGGTCGAGCGTGATCGACTACTCGCCGGGCGGGTTGCGCGCCGCCGCCCCGCATCTGAGGACCCTGACGCGCGTCGAGGGTCTGGCCGGACACGGGAACGCGGCCGACCTGCGGCTGCGCACGGACGAAAGGGGAAGGGCATGAGCGCCGAGACGATCAGCCGGCAGGCGCGCGTCGAGCGCAAGACGAAGGAGACGGAGATCTTGCTCCACCTCAACATCGACGGCACCGGCGGCTCGAAGGTGCAGACGCCGATCCCGTTCTTCAGCCACATGCTGGAAGCGTGGTCGAAGCACGGGCTGATGGACCTCGCCGTCGACGCGCAGGGCGACGTCGAGGTGGATCAACATCACACGGTCGAGGACGTAGGGATCGTGCTCGGGCAGGCGCTCCGCCAGGCGCTCGGCGACAAGAGGGGCATCGTCCGCTACGGGATGGCCGCGATCCCGATGGACGAGGCGCTGGTCTCGGCGACGGTGGACCTGTCTGGGCGACCCTTCCTGGTGTTCAGCGTGCCGGTCGCGCGCGCGCGGGTGTCGAACTTCGACCTCGACCTGCTCCAGGAGTTCTTCCGGGCCTTTGCCTTCAATGCCGAGATGACGCTGCACGTGACCATGCACTACGGCCACAACCTCCATCACATCACCGAGGCGGTGTTCAAGGCCGTCGGCCGAGCGCTGGCCGACGCAACGCGCCTGAATCCGCGCATCGCCGGCATCCTCCCCTCGACGAAGGGAAGCCTGTGATCGCCGCAGTGCGAGCCGCAGCCGGAGGCGAGGCGAGCCGATGATCGCCGCAGTGCGAGCCGCAGCCGGAGGCGAGGCGAGCCGATGATCGCCGTCATCGATTACGGAAGGGGCAATCTCGGCTCCGTCGAGAAAGCGTTTCGGCGAGTTGGCTGTCCCGCGGTGGTCACCCAGGACCCGCGCGCCCTCGATGAGGCGCAGGCGGTGGTGCTGCCCGGGGATGGCGCGTTTCACGACGCGATGAAGAACCTCGACCAGCTCGGCCTCCTGCCCGCGCTGCGCCGGGCGCTCGACGGCACGCGGCCCTTCCTGGGGATTTGTCTCGGCTATCAGCTGCTCTTCTCCACGAGCGAGGAGTTCGGTGAGGGCCGGGGGCTCGACGTCGTTCCGGGGGCGGTGCGCCGTCTCCCGCCCGGGCCCAAGATCCCCCACATGGGATGGAACCGCGTGGAGCACGTGGGAGACCTCCGGCTCTTCGAGGGTATCCCGTCGGACGCGCGGTTTTATTTCGTTCACTCCTTTTATCCGGTTGTAGCGGGGACCGTGAGCACGACTTTGACCGAGGGTGGCCTGACACAAGCGCGGGTGGCTCCGGATGCCCGCTCAGACCGTTTCGAGATGCGGGTGGCTCCGGACGTCCGTCCAGACCGTCTCGGCATGCCTGTGGCTCCGGACGCGCGGCCTGTGCGCATCGCCTGGTGTCAGTACGGGATCAGGTTTGCGGCGGCGATCGAGGTTGGGCGGATCTTCGCGACGCAGTTCCATCCGGAGAAGAGCCAGCGGTGGGGCCTGCGCATGCTCGAGAACTTCGCCGCGATCGTGAAGGACGGCGCGTGATCGTCATCCCGGCGGTCGATCTCCGAGACGGGCGGTGCGTGCGCCTCCGCCAGGGTCGCAGCGACCAGGAGACCGTCTTCTCGGACGACCCGCTCGAGGCCGTGCTCCGCTGGAAGAAGCTCGGCGCCGAGCGGCTCCACGTGGTCGATCTCGACGGCGCATTTGCCGGCGAGCCCCGGCAGAGCGCGCTCGTCACGAAGATCATCGCGGCGATGGCCCCGATCCCGGTCGAGGTCGGTGGCGGCCTGCGCGACCTCCGGGCCGTCGAGTCGGTCCTCGAGACCGGCGCGCGATGGGCCGTGGTCGGCACGCGGGCCACGCGCGATCCGGCATTTTTGCGCGACGTCTGCCGGCGCCACCCAGGGCGGATCGTCGTGGCCGTCGATGCGCGCGGGTCGCGCGTGGCGGTCGAGGGCTGGACGGCGGTCGTCGACGACACGGCGGTGGAGGTCGGAGCGCGGGCGCGCGACGCCGGCGCAGCGGCCCTGCTCTACACCGACGTGAGCCGCGACGGCACCGAGCTCGGCCCCAACGTCGAGGACACCGCGGCGCTCGCGCGCGAGGTCGGCCTGCCCGTCCTCGCCTCGGGAGGCGTCGGCCGAGTCGAAGATCTGAGGAAGCTGGCGGCGATCGCCGGTGTCGCCGGGACCGTCGTCGGCCGCGCCCTCTACACCGGCGCGATCGATCTTCGCGAAGCGCAGGCCGCGGTCGCCTCGTGCGGTTGACCGTGCTCGCCAAGCGCGTCATCCCCTGCCTCGACGTCAAGGACGGTCGCGTCGTCAAGGGCGTGCAGTTCGTCGACCTGCGCGACGCCGGGGACCCCGTCGAGACCGCGCTCGCGTACGATGCCCAGGGCGCCGACGAGCTGGTGTTCCTGGACATCACCGCCTCGCACGAGGCCCGCGACATCATGCTGGACGTCGTGCGCCGAACCGCCGAAGGTATCTACATGCCGCTGACGGTCGGCGGGGGTATCCGCTCGGTCGACGACGTGCGGCGGCTGCTCCGGGCGGGGGCTGACAAGGTCTCGCTGAACACGGCCGCCCTGGATCGCCCCCCAGTGATCCGCGAGGCGGTCGAGCGCTTCGGCAGCCAGTGCATCGTCGCCGCGATCGACGCCCGGCGGGAGCAGAGCCGGCCAGGCGAGCCGGCGCGGTGGGGCGTCTACACCCACGGTGGGCGGCGGCCGGCCGGGCGCGACGCGGTCGAGTGGGCGCGTGAGGCGGTGGCCCTTGGCGCGGGCGAGATCCTCTTGACGAGCATGGATCGCGACGGAACCAAGGACGGCTACGATCTGGAACTCACGCGGGCGGTGTCGCTGGCGGTGTCGGTGCCGGTGATCGCCTCGGGTGGCGCGGGCTCCCTCGAGCACCTCTACGAGGGGCTCGTGGAGGGATGCGCCGACGCGGTGCTGGCGGCGTCGATCTTCCACTTCGGCACCCACACGATCGCCGAGGCGAAGGCGTACTTACGAGAACGGGGAGTCGAGATGCGGTGCGAGCCGTGACGCTCGACGAGCTCAAGTTCGACGACCAGGGGCTGATCCCCGCCGTCGTCCAGGAGGTCGATACCGGCGAGATCCTGATGGTCGCGTGGATGGACCGCCCGGCCGTCGAGGCCACACTGGCCAGCGGTCTGTCCCACTTCTGGTCGCGCTCGCGGGCGAAGCCCTGGCGGAAGGGCGAGACGTCCGGACACATCCAGCACGTCCACTCGGTTTTCGCCGACTGCGACGCCGACGTGCTGCTCGTCCAGGTCCACCAGGAGGGCGTCGCCTGCCACACGGGCCAGCGGACGTGCTTCTTCACGCCGCTGAAGGACGGCGAGCAGATCGCGCTGCGCTCCGCTCCGGCCGGGATGCTGGAGCGGCTCGAGCGTACCATCGAGCAGAGGAAGGCGAATCGGCCGGCGGGATCGTACGTCGCGGGCCTTCTGTCGGCGGGCGAGGCCGAGGTATGCCGGAAGGTCGGCGAGGAGGCGACCGAGGTGATCACGGCGGCGCTGGGCGGTCAGGGAGACCGGCGTGTAGTGGAAGAGGTCGCCGACCTGTGGTTCCACACCCTTGTGCTGCTCGGGGCGCGGGGGATTCCGCTCCGCGAGGTCTTGAAAGAGCTGGCGCGCCGGCACGCGGGACGGACCATCCCGGATCGGTAGCGATCACGTGTGCCGCGCTCCCGCGGCGCTCGTACTCGTGGCCATGATCGCGTTGGCTGCGTGCGCCGGGCGGCGGATCGAGAACGGCATCTACCACTCACCGAAGGGCTACCGAGTGGCGCTGCCGAGCCCCGCATGGGTCGTGGCCGAGGCGAGCCGGGCGGACCTGGAGCTCCGTCACCACGGCGGCGGAGCGGCGATGCTGGCGAACGCCGAGTGCGACGAGCGGTCGACGGCGCGCAGCGGTGACCTGCTGCTGCGCCAGTTGTTGATCGGGATACGAGACCGCGCAACCATCACGCGGGAGGAAGTCTCGCTGAACGGGAGGCGCGCCGTTCACCGAGTGCTCGACGGGCGGCTCGCCTCCCCCGACGAGCCGACGCGGATCGAGGCGTACGTGATGAAGGACGAGCGCTGCGTCTACGATTTCGTCTACGTCGCGCCGCCGCCGTCATTCGAGTCGTGGCGCCCCGACTTTCTCAGGTTCGTCGAGAGCTTCGAGAAGGAGCGAGCCGACTGATGGAAGCCTACCTGCGACGCACCGCCGTGTGGTACGGCGGCGTCGGCCTCCTGACCGGCAAGGTGTTCCGGAGCCTCGCGCTGCCGCCAAAGTACTTCCGCCTGGTGGTCCAGGAGATCGAGACCATGGGCGTGCGGTCGCTCGGCGTGGCGCTGACCGCCGCGACCTTCACCGGCATGGTCTTCACGATCCAGAGCGCCGTCAACATGGCCCGCTTTGGCGCCGAGAGCTACGTCGGCCCGATCGCCGCGCTCGCGATCCTCCGCGAGCTCGGGCCCGTCCTGACCGCGATCCTTGTCGGCGGGAAGGTCGCGTCGGGGATCACGGCCGAGCTCGGCTCGATGAAGGTGACCGAGCAGATCGACGCGCTCCGGACGCTCGGCGTGAACTACATCAAGCGCCTCGTGGTTCCCCGGGTCCTGGCAGCGCTGGTGGTGTTTCCGCTGCTCACGGTGCTGGCTGACGCGCTCGGCGTGCTGGGCGGCATGGTGATCATGTACCTCGAGCGCGGCGCCGACATGTACGCCTACTGGAACATCACGACGTACTGGGTGGTGCCCAAGGACTTCGTGACCGGCGTCGGCAAGTCCGTATTCTTCGGCGCGCTCGTGACGCTCATCGGCTGCTACAACGGCCTCAGCACGGAGGGCGGGACAGAAGGGCTCGGGCGGGCCACCACGGCCACGGTCGTCCACGTGACCATGGCGGTCATCGTCTCCGACTTCTTCCTGACCAAGCTCTTCCTGACGCTGTTTTACTAGAACTATGTCGGACGGCATGGTCGAGGCGGTCGACGTGAGGAAGAACTTCGACTCGACCGAAGTCTTGAAAGGCGTGTCGTTCACGCTGACCAAGGGCGAGACCCTGGTCATCATGGGTGGCAGCGGCGCCGGCAAGACGGTTCTGCTCCGGCTGGTGGCGGGCCTGATCCGCCCCGAGGGCGGCCGGCTCCGGGTCTTCGGGCGCAACATCGAGCACCTGACGGAAGAAGAGCTGCTCCCGATCCGGCGGCGGATGGGCTACGTGTTCCAGGGCGCCGCGCTGTTCGATTCGCTGTCGGTCCGAGAGAACGTCGCGTATCCTCTCCGCGAGCACACCAGTCTCGGGGAGGCGGAGATCGCCGACCGCGTCGTCCGGAACCTGTCGGTCGTGGGTCTCTCGAGCGAGGTGCTGCCGCTCCTGCCGTCCGAGCTGTCCGGCGGCATGCGGAAGCGGGTGGGGATCGCCCGCGCGCTGTCCGTCGAGCCGGAGATGCTGTTGTTCGACGAGCCGACGGGCGGACTCGATCCAACGAACTCGAGGCTCGTGGCCGATCTCATTCTCCAGCTGCGCCATGGGGTGTGCGACACGGCGATTGTCGTCACCCACGACATCGACCTGGCGAGAACGGTCGCGGACCGTGTGGCCGTCCTCATCGACGGCCGGTTCGGCGCCCTCGGCCCGTCCTCGGCGGTGTTCTCCGGGGACGATCCGGCGGTCCGGGCCTTCCTGGCCGGAGCGGCCCACTAGGCCGCGCGAGGTGAACACATATGGTGGGTACCAATGAATGACGACCGGCGCGAGATCGGGCTGAAGCTTCGCGTCGGCATCTTCGTCCTGGTCGCGCTCGCCGCCTTCCTCGGCATGGTCTACGCGCTCGGAGCCCGGGCGCGGCTGTTCGAGGCGCGCTACACCATCCACGCTGATTTCAACGAGGTGGGTGGCCTGGTGGAAGGCGCGACGGTGCGACTGGCCGGCGTGCAGATCGGGCGCGTGGTGGACGTGCGGCTCCCGAGCGAGCCGGGCGGCAAGGTGCGCGTCGAGCTCAACATCGCCCGGCGCTACTCCGACCGGATCCGCAAGGACTCGGTCGCCCGCATCGAGACCCAGGGGCTGCTCGGAGACCGGATCGTGGAGATCACCGGTGGGACCACGACGGTGCCGGCGCTCGCTCCGGGCGAGGCGCTGGCCACGCGGGATCCGTCCGACTTCGCCAGGGTGATGGCCGAAGGCGCCAGCACGGCGAAGGACGTCGCGGCGCTCGCGTCTTCGTTGCGCGAGACGGTCGACCGGGTGAACAAATCGGGGCTCGTGGAGGACGCCGCCACGACCGTCAACAAGCTCGGCCGAGCCGTCGATCAGATCGAGCACGGCCGTGGCTGGGCGCACGTGCTTCTGTACGAGGAGCCGGTCGCGCTGCGACGGGTGAACGAGCTGATCGCGACGGCGCAAACGATGGCCGAGCGGGTCGAGAAGGGGCAGAGCGCGGCCGGCGTCCTCATCTCCCCCGAGAGCACCGCCGCGGCGAAGCGATTCGTGGCCGCGATCGATCGGATCAGCGCCGTGGTCGAGCACCCGGAGCGCGATGGGGGATTGCTGCCGGGCCTCCTGTTCGATCCGAAGTACAAGCCGGTGCTCGAGGACCTCCGGATGGTTTCCCACAACCTCCGCGAGGTATCCGATCGCGTGGCGGGCGGCCGCGGCACGCTGGGCAGCCTGGTGGCGGACTCGGGGGACGGCGGTGACCTCAAGCTGGCGATGCAAGACCTCAAAGCTTCGGTCGCCAACCTCCGGGCGATCAGCGACAAGATCAACCAGGGCGAAGGTACGGTGGGGGCGTTGCTGGCCGACCCCACGCTCTACGAGCGCCTCGTCTCCATCCTCGATGGCGCGCAGCGGAGCTTCCTGCTGCGATCGCTGATCCGTGGCCTCGGGGACGGCAAAGGAGCGACGTCGAAGGATGACGGCACGCGACGCTAGCGCCTACCGCTGCCAGCAGTGCGGGTTCGCGAGCGCCAAGGCGGGCACGTGTCCGGACTGCCTGCGCGCCGGCGCCGGCTGGGTCCAGCTCGTCGAGGAGCGTCCGCGCCCCGCGCGCGGCAAGCGCGGGAGCGTCGCGCCGTCGCAAGGCCCCCGGCCGCTCAAGGACATCTCCATGCAGCACGACAACCGCGTGCGCACCGGGATCGGCGAGCTCGATCGGGTGCTCGGCGGCGGCGTCGTCCAGGGATCGCTGGTGCTCATCGGCGGCGACCCGGGAGTCGGCAAGAGCACGCTCCTGCTCCAGGCCGCGTGCGCGCTCGCCCAGAGCGCTCCACCCGTGCTCTACGTCACCGCCGAAGAGTCGGCGGCCCAGGTGAAGATGCGCGCCGACCGGCTCGGCGTCGCGAGCGATCGGCTGCTCTTGCTGGCGGAGACCGATCTATCGGTTGTTCAGACGAACCTCGATGACGTGAAGCCGCGTGGCCTCGTCGTCGACTCCATCCAGACCGTCTTCCTCCCCGACCTCGAGTCCGCGCCGGGCAGCGTGGCGCAGGTGCGCGAGTGCGGGGCGCGTCTGATGACGCTGGCCAAGGGTCGGTCCATCGCGACGTTCCTGGTCGGTCACGTCACGAAGGAAGGCGCCATCGCGGGGCCGCGGGTCCTCGAGCACCTCGTCGACACGGTGCTGTACTTCGAGGGTGAGCAGCACCACGCGTACCGGGTCCTCCGCGCGGTGAAGAACCGGTTCGGCTCCACGAATGAGATCGGCGTGTTCGAGATGGCGGAGGGTGGGCTCGCTGAGGTCAAGAACCCATCCGGATTCTTCCTCGCCGAGCGCCCGCAAGGAGCGCCCGGCTCGGTCGTGGTCTCGAGCCTCGAGGGAACGCGGCCGGTGCTGCTCGAGCTCCAGGCGCTCGTGGCGCGCGCGTCGGCCGCCATGCCGCGGCGGACGGTCCTCGGCGCCGACTACAATCGGGTGTGCCTCCTGCTGGCGGTGCTGGAGAAGCGCGCGGGCGTTCCGCTCGGGAGCCAGGACGTGTTCGTGAACGTCGCGGGTGGCGGCCACGTGACCGAGCCCGCCGCCGACCTCGGCATCGTCATCGCGGCGGCCTCGAGCTACCTGGACCGCCCGGTACCCCCTGACGTGCTCGTGCTCGGCGAGGTCGGGCTTACCGGTGAGGTTCGCGCGGTCGCCGGGCTCGAGCAGCGCCTGCGTGAAGCGGCCGCCCACGGCTTCCGCCGCGCCATCGTCCCGCGGAGCAATCTTGTCGAGCCGGCCAAGGCGCCGATCGACGTCCGCGGGGTGGCGACCGTCGGCGACGCCCTGGCCGCGGTGCTGGGCGAGGGCGACGCCGCGTGAGGCGCGTGAGCGTGGTGCCGCGCAATGCGAGCCGCAGCCGCCAGCGAGGCGAGCCAACGAACACGATCGCCGTCGTCATCCCGGCGGGCGGGGTTGGTGCCCGCTTCGGGGCGCATACGCCGAAGCAGTTCATGAAAATCGGGCGCGTTCCCGTCGTGACGATGACGCTCGGCCACTTCGTGCGCCATCCGGGCGTGGGGGCGATCGTGGTGGCGGCGCCGGAGGCGCACGTCGAGCGCACCCGCCGCGCGCTGTCGTCCCTGGCTCGCCGCGTGCCGGTCTCGGTGGTGGTCGGGGGTGGATCGCGCCAGGACTCGGTGTGGCTCGCGATGCGGGCGGTGCCCGAGCACGCCGAGATCATCGTCGTCCACGACGCGGTCCGTCCGTTGATCTCCGATCGCCTCATCGCGGACGTCGTCGGAGCCGCGGTGGAGTTCGGCGCCGCGATCTGCGCCCTGCCCGTCGTCGAGACCGTCAAGCGCGTGCGGAACGACGTGGTCGAGGCGACGCTCGATCGCTCGGAGCTCTGGGTGGTCCAAACCCCGCAGGCGTTCCGCGCCGACCTCCTCCGCGAGGCGCACGAGAAGGCGCGCCGCGACGGCGTGGTCGGAACCGACGACGCGATGCTCGTCGAACGGCTCGGGCATCCGGTGCGGGTAGTGCGCGGGCTGGTCGAGAACGTGAAGATCACCGTACCGGACGACCTGCGGCGAGTCCGCCGAGCGGGCTCCCGGTGACGCGCATCGGTCTGGGGTTCGACCTCCACCCGTTCGTCGCCGGCCGGCCGCTCGTTCTGGGTGGCGTCACCGTCGAGTCCGACCGCGGGCTCGGCGGTCATTCCGACGCCGACGTGCTGTCGCACGCGGTCGGCGAGGCGCTGCTCGGAGCGGTGGCGCTCGGCGACCTTGGCCGCCACTTCCCCGATACCGACGAGCGCTACCGCAACATCTCGAGCCTGGTCCTGCTCCGCCGTGTCGTCGAGCTGGTGAGCGCGCACGGGGGCCGGCTCGTCAACGTGGATGCGACCCTGCTCGCTCAGGTGCCACGCCTCGCCCCGCTGCTGCCGGAGATGGCCAAACGGCTTGCCGACGTGCTGGGGCTCGCGATCGACCGGGTGAGCGTCAAGGCGAAGAGCCCCGAAGGGCTCGGCCTGCTCGGCCGCAAGGAAGGCATGGCCGCGATGGCGGTCGTGAGCGTCGAGGTGACCGAATGATCCGGATCTACAACACGATGACACGGACGAAGGAGGAGTTCGTCCCGCTGGCCGCTCCTCACGTCGGCATGTACGTGTGCGGGGTGACCGTGTACGATCAGTCGCACGTCGGCCACGCGCGAAGCGCGATGGTCTTCGATGTGATTCGCCGTTACCTGACCTTCAAGGGTTACCAGGTCACGTTCGTCAAGAACTACACCGACGTCGACGACCGTATCATCAAGCGGGCGAGCCAGGAGGGCGTCACCGCGCGCGAGTTCGCGGAGCGCTTCATCGCCGCCGAGCGCGCCGACATGGCCTCGCTCGGGGTCCTGGCCCCCGACGTCGACCCGAAGGCGACGGAGCACGTGCCCCAGATGATCGAGCTCATCAGCCGGCTGGTGGCGTCCGGTCACGCCTACCCGATCGACGGCGACGTGTATTTCGAGATCCGTCGCTTCCCGTCCTACGGCCGGCTCTCCGGGAAGAATCTCGACGAGCTCCTCGCCGGCGCGCGCGTCGAGGTCGACGAGCGCAAGCGCGATCCGCGTGATTTCGCGCTCTGGAAGGGCGCCAAGCCCGGGGAGCCGGCGTGGGACAGCCCGTGGGGGTCGGGACGCCCCGGCTGGCACATCGAGTGCTCGGCGATGGCGATGCAGTACCTGGGAGAGTCGTTCGATCTCCACGGCGGCGGCGAGGACCTGATCTTTCCCCACCACGAGTGCGAGATCGCCCAGGCCGAGGCGTGCACCGGCCGGCCGTTCGCCCGCTACTGGGCGCACAACGGAATGGTCAATATGGGCAAGGACAAGATGTCGAAGTCGCTCGGCAACACGTTGAACATCCGGGAGGTCGTCAAGCGTCACGATCCCGACGCGCTCCGGCTCTGGGTGCTCGGGACGCACTATCGCAACATGATCGAGTGGTCCGAGGAGCGGGTCGAAGAGAGCGCGCGCGCCCTCGACCGGTTCGCGCGCCTCCGGCGTGACGCGACCGCCGTGCGCGGCGGCGCGGCCGCGGCCTCGCTGCCCCCCGCCTTCGCCGAGTTCCGCCCACGCTTCGCGCGGGCGATGGACGACGACTTCAACACGCCGCAAGCGCTCGCCGCGCTCTTCGACTTCGTGCGGGCGCTGGCCGAGGCCCGCGACCGCGGGCCTGCGGTCATCGCGCCGGGCGGCGGGTTCGTGGCCGGAGTCGACGAGCTCGTGCAGCTGGCGCGTGTCCTCGGGCTCTTTGGCCGCGACGCCGCGGCGGAGGGTCCGCCGGCCGAGGTCGAACGACTGGTCGTCGCGCGCGGCGAGGCGAGGGCGCGCCGTGACTTCAAGCGCTCGGACGAGCTGCGCGACGAGATCGCACGGCTTGGCTGGCTCGTCGAGGACACCTCGGCGGGGCCGCGGCTCACCCCGAAGGGGTCGTGATGGCGGAGGGCCGCGTCTACGGCCGCAACCCGGTGCTCGAGCTGCTGCGGGCGCGTGGCCGGCGTGCGGACGAGGTCGCGGTGCTGGCCGGCGCGCGAGGGCCACTGACGGAGGTCGTCGCCCTGGCGCGGCGCGCGGGGGTGAAGGTCGCCTACCGCACGCGCGACCAGCTCACCGCGATGGCCGGATCGGACCGGCATCAAGGCGTGGTCGCGCGCGTGGCCTCGGCGGAGTATGTCGATCTCGCCGCGCTCCTCGAGATCCCCGGCGCTCGGGGGCAGACGCCGTTCTTCGTCGCCCTGGATCAGATCCAGGATCCGCGGAACTTCGGCGCCCTGCTCAGGACGGCCGAAGGGTTCGGCGCCCACGGCGTGATCGTGCCGAAGCACCACCAGGTTGGCCTCACGGACGCCGCGGCCCGGGCCGCGATGGGCGCGGTCGAATACCTTGCGGTCGCGCGTGAGACGAACCTGGTCAATGCCGTTGAAGTACTGAAGAAATCCGGCATTTGGGTCTACGGCGGCGTCACAGGGTCGGGTGTTCCCGTGTGGGCAGCCGACCTGACCGGGCCTCTCTGCGTGGTTCTGGGGAGCGAGGGCGAGGGACTCCGCTCTCACGTCGCGCGAGCCTGTGACGTCCTGGTCACGATCCCGATGCTGGGACGGGTGGGGTCGCTGAACGTTGCGGCTGCCGGCGCTGTCATCTTTTACGAGGTGGCGCGACAGCGAAGTTCTAAGGGTAAATCGCTTGACTTATCGGAAAGTCAAGCCTAGTGTGAAGTTTTGTCTGTGCTGGCGTAGCTCAGGGGCAGAGCAACTGCCTTGTAAGCAGTGGGTCGGGGGTTCAAATCCTCCCGCCAGCGCCAGCCTTTTCGAGGAGTTATCACTGCGTGCCGGCGGATTCGGGGAGGTACCCAAGTGGCCAAAGGGGGCAGACTGTAAATCTGCTGGCAAGCGCCTTCGGGGGTTCAAATCCTCCCCTCCCCACCATTGTAGCGGGTGCCACGAGGTCGGCTCGAACCGAGGGTGGGCTGAGAAGGATACGGGTGGCTCCGTACAAGGCGCGGGAATAGCTCAGTGGTAGAGCGCCAGCCTTCCAAGCTGGGGGTCGCGGGTTCGAATCCCGTTTCCCGCTCCAAGTCTCGCGCAAGCGCCCATGTAGCTCAGTCGGCAGAGCGCGTCCTTGGTAAGGACGAGGTCTCCGGTTCAATCCCGGACATGGGCTCCAGGATCTATATCGCTACCGCCAACGGGAGGGCGTGAGGAATGGCGAAGGCGAAGTACGAGCGGACGAAGCCGCACGTGAACGTGGGGACGATCGGGCACATCGATCACGGCAAGACGACGTTGACGGCGGCGATTACGAAGGTGCTGCACACGAAGAACAAGCAGATCGCGGTGCGGGAATACGGGTCGATCGACAACGCGCCGGAAGAGCGGGAGCGGGGGATCACGATCGCGGTGGCGCACGTGGAGTACGAGACGGCCAAGCGGCACTACGCGCACATCGACTGTCCGGGGCACGCGGACTATATCAAGAACATGATCACGGGGGCGGCGCAGATGGACGGCGCCATTCTGGTGGTCGCGGCCAACGACGGTCCCATGCCCCAGACCCGTGAACACGTGCTGCTGGCGCGGCAGGTGAACGTGCCGTTTCTGGTGGTGTTCATGAACAAGGTGGACATGGTGGACGACCCGGAGATTCTGGACCTGGTGGAGCTGGAGGTGCGGGAGCTGCTGAAGAAGTACCAGTTTCCGGGGGACGAGGTGCCGGTGATTCGGGGGTCGGCGCTGCAGGCCAACGAGAAGCCGGAGGACGGGAAGGCGAACGAGGCGATCTGGAAGCTGATGGAGGCGGTGGACAGCTACATTCCGACGCCGCCGCGGCCGGTGGACAAGCCGTACCTGATGCCGATCGAGGACATATTTTCGATCACGGGGCGGGGGACGGTGGTGACGGGGCGGGTGGAGCGGGGGATCGTGAAGGTGGGGGAAGAAGTGGAGATCGTGGGGATCCACGACACGCGCAAGACGGTGGTGACCGGGGTGGAGATGTTTCGGAAGCTGCTGGACGAGGGGCAAGCGGGGGACAATATCGGGGCGCTGTTGCGCGGGGTGGACAAGGACGAGGTCGAACGCGGCCAAGTGCTGGCGAAGCCGGGCTCGATCAAGCCGCACAAGAAGTTCAAAGCGGAAGTGTACGTGCTGACCAAGGAAGAGGGGGGGCGGCACACGCCGTACTTCAACGGGTACCGGCCGCAGTTTTACTTTCGGACGACGGACGTGACGGGGGTGTGCACGTTGCCCCAGGGGGTGGAGATGGTGATGCCGGGGGACAACGTGACGATGGCGATCGAGCTGATCACGCCGATCGCGATGGAGAAGGAGCTGCGGTTCGCCATTCGGGAGGGGGGACGGACGGTGGGGGCGGGTGTCGTCACGGAGATCACGGAGTAGCGTATGGCCACCCTGGCCGCCGATCAGAAGATCCGCATCCGTCTGAAAGCGTACGATCACCAGCTACTCGATCGGTCGGTCAAGGAGATCGTCGAGACCGTGCGCCGGACGGGCGCCCGCGTGTCGGGTCCAGTCCTGCTGCCCACCATCATCAACCGGTGGACGGTGCTGCGCAGCCCGCACGTGGACAAGACGTCGCGCGAGCAGTTCGAGATGCGCACGCACAAACGGCTGCTGGACATCGTCGATCCGACGCCGCAGACCGTCGACTCGCTCATGAAGCTCGACCTGCCTGCCGGCGTCGATGTCGAGATCAAGCTATAGCGCCGATGAAAACCGCCCATCTCGGCAGATCGCAACCAAGCTCCTGTTGCTCGCGGCCGATCAAAACCGTCCCAGATGCGAGGCGCCGACGAGCGACGACTGAGGCGTATGCCGCATACGCCGCAGGGAGGAGCGAGGAGGCAACGAAGCAGATGGGCGGTTTTCATCGGCCGCTCTTACAGCGGGGTCGCGATGGCGCGTAAAGAAGGACTGATCGGGCGGAAGGTTGGGATGACCCAGGTGTTTGCGGAGGATGGGAGTCACGTGCCGGTGACGGTCATCGAGGCTGGGCCGTGCCCGGTCATCGAGATCCGCACCGCGGAGTCCCACGGCTACGACGCGCTTCAGCTCGGCTTCGAGCAGAAAAAGAAGAACGTGTCCAAGCCGCAGGCCGGGCAGTTCAAGAAGGCGAACGTGCCGCCGATGCGCGTGATCCGCGAGATCCGGCTCGAGAAGACCGAGAAGCTCCAGGGCTATCAGCTCGGCCAATCGCTGACGGTCGAGATGTTCACGCCGGGCGAGCTGGTCGACGTCGTGGGCCTGACGAAGGGCAAGGGGTTCCAGGGCGGCGTCCGTCGCTACGGCTGGGCGGGCGGCGACGCGAGCCACGGGTCGATGTTCTATCGGGCGCCCGGGTCGATCGGCGCCTCGTCCGATCCCTCGCGCGTGTGGCCGGGGCATCATCTCCCCGGGCGCATGGGCGGCGACCGGCGGACCGTGCTGAACCTGAGCGTGGTACGCGTGTTGCCCGAACAGAGTCTGGTGCTGGTGCGCGGCGCGGTGCCGGGCGCCAACGGGTCCCTCGTGATGGTGCGGAAGTCCGTGAAGGCGACGAAGGCCCAGCAGACGAAAGCGGCGGAAAAGAAATAGCGATGCCAACGGTGCAGGTGGTGGACGCGAAAGGCAAGCAGACCGGGTCGCTCGAGCTCGACGCCTTCGGCGTCGAGATCCGCGTGCCGCTGCTGCACCAGGCGGTGAAGCGCGAGCTCAACGACCGCCGAACCGGTACCCACGATACCAAGGGACGCAGCGAGGTGTCCGGCGGCGGGCGCAAGCCGTGGAAGCAGAAGGGGACGGGGCGAGCGCGGCAGGGCTCGATCCGCGCGACCCAGTGGAAGGGGGGCGGTAAGCCGTTCGGCCCGACGCCCCACAGCTACGACCAGGCCATGCCGCGTGCGATGCGTCGCGAGGCGTTACGTGCCGCCGTCGCGGCCAAGCTCGCCGCGGGCGAGCTCTCGGCGGTCGAGGCGCTCGACGGCTCCGACGGAAAGACCAAGTCGCTGGTGGCGCGCCTCGGCGCTCTGGGGATCACGGGCGAGCGGACGCTGCTGGTGGTGCGCGAGTTGGCCGAGCCGATGGCGCGCGCCGCGCGTAACGTGCCCTGGCTGACCGTCGAGACGCCGCTCCACGTGTCCGTCTACCAGCTCCTGCACGCGCGCCGCGTCGTCTTCGAGCGCGACGGCCTCGTCGCGCTGGCGGAAGCCCTGAAGAAATGAGCACGGTGCGCGCGCAGCGACGCGGACGGACGGAGCCGCACGCACCTACATCAGGCCACCCTCGGTCCAGGCTGGCCTCAAGGACACCGCCACAATGACCCGCTCGGCACGCGAGATCCTGATCCGCCCGCTCATGACGGAAAAGAGCATGCGCCAGAAGGAAGAGCAGAACACCGTAACGTTCCGAGTCCGCCCGGACGCCAACAAGGTCGAGATCCGCACCGCGGTCGAGACCGTGTTCAACGTCAAGGTGTCGTCGGTGCGCACGGCGACGTTCGAGGGGAAGCTGAAGCGGATGGGGCGCGCCGAGGGACGGCGGCCGAACTGGAAGAAGGCGGTCGTAGCGCTGGCGCCCGGCCACAAGATCGAAATCGTCGAGGGAGCCTAGCGGCATGCCTATCCGTACCGTCAAGCCGACGTCGGCCGCGCTGCGCTACCTCACCTACGTCACCTACGACGAGATCACGAAGCAGGAGCCGGAAAAGCGCCTGCTGGCGCCCAAGCGGAGGACGAACGGCCGGAACGTCTACGGCCGGATCACCGTTCGCCACCGGGGCGGCGGCGCCAAGCAGATGGTGCGGAAGGTCGACTTCCGGCGGGAGAAGCACGGGATTCCCGCGCGCGTGGCCGCGATCGAGTACGATCCGAATCGGTCGGCGCGGCTCGCCCTGCTCTACTACCGAGACGGCGAGAAGCGGTACATCATCGCGCCCCATGGGCTTCGCGTCGGCGATACCGTCATGTCGGGCCCCCAGGCGGACATCCTGCCGGGAAACGCGCTGCCGGTGCGCAACATCCCGCTCGGCACGCTGGTCCACAACATCGAGCTCCATCCCGGCCGCGGCGCGCAGCTCTGCCGGAGCGCCGGGACGCAGGCGCAGCTCCTCGCGAAGGAGGGAGATCGCGCGACGCTCAAGCTCCCCTCCGGCGAGGTCCGGATGGTCTCGCTCGAGTGCGCGGCGACCGTCGGCCAGGTCGGCAATCTCGACCACGAGAACGTGTCGATCGGCAAGGCGGGCCGCAAGCGCTGGCTCGGCTTCCGTCCGACGGTCCGCGGCACCGTCATGAATCCGGTGGATCACCCGATGGGCGGCGGCGAAGGCAAGGGCAAGGGCAACCATCCGATGACCCCGTGGGGTAAGCCCACCAAGGGCTACAAGACGCGGCGGGGCGCGAAGCCGTCGGACCGGGACATCGTGACGCGACGGACGAAATAGGAGCGGATGATGGGGCGTTCGCTGAAGAAGGGGCCGTACATCGATCCCACGCTGCTCGGGCGGATCGAGGATCTGAATCGGACCCGGCAGAAGAAAGTGCTGAAGACGTGGTCGCGGCGGTCGACGATTCCGCCCGAGTTCGTGGGCCACACCCTCGCCGTCCACAACGGCAAGAAGTTCATCCCGGTCTACGTGACCGAGAACATGGTGGGACACCGGCTGGGTGAGTTCGCGATGACGAGGACCTTCCGGGCCCACGGCACCGCCGAGAAAGCGGCGACCTCGCCGACCGGGAAGACCTGAGCGCGATGCGAACGATGGCGCGGGCGCGGTTCGTGCGGGTGTCGGCCCGTAAGGCGCGGCTTGTGCTCGATCAGATCCGCGGCAAGCCGGTCGCCGAGGCGCTGGCGACCCTCGAGTACACGCCGCGGGCCGCGGCCCGGCTCATCGAGAAGGTGCTGCGGTCGGCGGTGGCGAACGCCGAGCACAACCATCAGGTGCGGAACCTCGACGACCTGCGCGTCGTCCAGGCGATCGCCGACGGCGGGCCGGTGCTCAAACGTGTGCAGCCCCGCGCGATGGGGCGCGCCTTCTCGATCAAGCACCGGACGAGCCACCTGACGATCGGGGTGAGCGACGAGACGAACGGCGCGATCGCGGCGCGCCCGGTCGCGCCGGCTCGCCCGGCGACACCGCCGCCTCCCGCGGAGCGGCCGGCGGAAGCCGCGCCGGCGCGCGGGCGCCGCGGCGCTGCGCGGGCGCCGCGCAAGCCGGCCGCGAAGCGCACTTCGAAGTCGAAGGGGAAAAAGTAGACGATGGGCCAGAAAACGCATCCGATCGGCTTCCGGCTAGGGGCGACCCGGACGTGGAGCTCGCGCTGGTTCGCCACGAAGGCCTACGCCAACCTCCTGCACGAGGACGTGAAGATCCGGCGCTTCATCAAGGACCAGCTCTACCACGCCGGCATCTCGAAGATCGACATCGAGCGCTCGGCCAATCGCGCGCGCATCACGATCTCGACCGCCCGGCCCGGGATCATCATCGGCCGGAAGGGCTCGGAGGTCGAGAAACTGAAAAACGAGCTGCAGACGCGCACCGGCAAGGAGATCTACCTCAACATCGAGGAGGTCATCCATCCGGAGCTCGACGCCCAGCTCGTCGCCGAGAACGTGGCGCTCCAGCTCCAGAAGCGCGTCGCCTTCCGCCGCGCCATGAAGAAGGCGGTGACGTCCGCGCTACGGCTGGGCGCCGACGGGATCCGGATCGCGTGCGCGGGGCGGCTGGGCGGCGGCGAGATCGCACGGCGCGAGTGGTACCGCGACGGGCGGGTGCCGCTCCACACGATCCGGGCCGACATCGACTACGGGCTGGCCACCGCCCACACGACGTACGGCACCATCGGCGTCAAGGTCTGGGTCTTCAAGGGCGAGGTGCTCCGCACCGCGCCCGCGGAAGCATGAGGCGGCCCACCGATGCTGATGCCGAAGCGCGTCAAGTACCGGAAGGCCCAGCGCGGGCGGATGAAGGGCATCGCCACGCGCGGGTCGACGCTCGCCTTCGGCGACTTCGGCCTCAAGGCCCTCGAGCCGGGCTGGGTGACCAACCGCCAGATCGAGGCCGCGCGCGTCGCGCTCTCCCGGAGTCTCAAGCGCGGTGGCAAGGTCTGGATCCGAGTCTTTCCGGACAAGCCAGTGACGAAGAAGCCAGCGGAGACGCGGATGGGCAAGGGCAAGGGAAATCCCGAGGAATGGGTGGCCGTGGTGAAGCCCGGCCGCATCCTGTACGAGATGATCGGCGTGCCCGAGGACGTGGCGCGCGTCTCGTTCCGTACCGCGGCGCAGAAGATCGGCATCGCGACGAAGTTCGTGTCGCGCACCCGAGCCTTGTAGTGGTAGTGCGAGCCGAGCCGGGGGCGAGGCGAGCGGTTCAACGGATCGGTCAGAAGGTGCGAGCCGAGCCGGGGGCGAGGCGAGCGGTTCAACGGATCGGTCAGAAGGTGCGAGCCGAGCCGGGGCCGAGGCGAGCCCTTCACATGGTCGGGAGCACCGGCGATAAGGAGCGACGATGAAGGCCGCGAAGTGGCGCGATCTCTCCGAGGACGAGGTCCTCCAGAAGGCGCGCGAGCTCTCGGAGGAGATCTTCAATCTTCGGTTTCAGCTCTCGACGGGGATGGCCAAGAACCCGTCGCGGCTGAGCCAGGCGCGGAGAGATCTGGCGCGGGCCAACACCGTGCTCCGCGAGCGGAAGGGCGGATCCCGTGGGTGAGCGGAAGAGCCGAGAGGGCGTGGTGGTGTCCGACGCGATGCAGAAGACGCGGGTGGTGAGGATCGAGCGGGTGTTCCGCCATCCCCGGTACCAGCGCGTCATCCGGATGTCGAAGAAGCTGAAGGCGCACGACGAGAACAACGCGAGCCGGATCGGCGATCGGGTCCTCATCGAGGAGACTCGGCCGATCTCGAAGGAGAAGCGCTGGCGGATCCGCAAGGTTCTGAGCCACGTGTCCTGACCGATGATCCAACCGCGCTCGATGCTCGACGTCGCCGACAACTCCGGAGCCAAGAAGGTCCAGTGCATCCGGGTGATGGGCGGAGCCAACAAGCGTTACGCCTCGCTCGGCGACACCGTCATCGTCGCCGTCAAGGAGGCAGCGCCGGACGGCACCGTGAAGAAGGGGGAGGTGGCCCGCGCGGTGGTGGTCAGGACCGTCAAGGAGGTCCGGCGCGGGGACGGGTCGTATATACGGTTCGACCGCAATGCGGTGGTCCTGATCAAGCCCGACGAGAACCCGGTGGGCACGCGCATCTTCGGGCCGGTCGCGCGCGAGCTGCGCGAGCGGCAGTTCACCAAGATCATCTCACTCGCGCCCGAGGTCATCTGATGCAACAGGTTCACGTGCGACGTGGCGACACGGTGGCGGTCATCGCCGGCAAGGAGCGCGGCAAGCGCGGTAAAGTGCTGCGGGTCTTGCCGGTCGCTGGGCGGGTGCTGGTGGAAAAGCTCAACATGATGAAGAAGCACCAGCGGCCGACGCAGAGGTTGCGGCAGGGCGGCATCATCGAACGCGAGAGCCCGCTGGCGCTCTCCAACGTCCTCGTCGTCTGCGGCCGGTGCGACAAGCCGTCGCGGAGTGGGATCAAAGTGCTCGCCGACGGCCGCAAGCTCCGCGTCTGCAAGCGGTGCGGCGAAGCGATCGACAAGGGCTGAGACCATGGCAAAAGAACAGGGAACCACGCAGAAGGCGCCGGCGAAGCCGCCGGCGGCGAAGGCCCAGCCGAAGAAAGGCGCGGGAGCGCCGGTGTCGGCGCCGGCGGTCGCCAAGGGCCGGCCGAAGGGGACCGGCGACACGAAGCCGCGCCTCAAGGAGCTCTTCCACAAGACCGTGGTCCAGGCGGTCATGAAGGAGCGCGGGTTCGCCAATCCCTACCAGGTGCCGCGTCTCGAGAAGGTCGTCATCAACATGGGCGTGGGCGAGGGCCGCGACAACGCCAAGATCCTCGACTTCGCGACCGCGGATCTCCAAGCGATCGCCGGCCAGAAGCCCGTCGTCACGAAAGCGAAGAAGTCGATCGCGAACTTCAAGCTGCGCGAGGGCGTCCCGATCGGGGCCAAGGTGACGCTGCGGGGGGCCCGGATGTACGAGTTCCTCGACCGCCTCATCAACGTCGCGCTGCCGCGCGTGCGCGATTTCCGGGGCGTGCCGCCCAAGGCCTTCGACGGCCGGGGCAACTACGCGCTCGGCCTCCGCGAGCAGCTGATCTTCCCCGAGATCGTCTACGACAAGGTGGACAAGGTTCGCGGCATGGACATCAGCATCGTCACCACGGCGCGTACCGACGAGGACGCGAAGGTGCTCCTCACCCACCTCGGCATGCCGTTCAGGGAGTAGCCGGATCATGGCAAAGACCGCACTCATCATGAAGTCTCAGCGTCAACCGAAGTTCAGCACGCGCGCCTACTCCCGGTGCAAGCTGTGCGGCCGTCCGCGCGGCTATCTCCGGAAGTTCGAGATGTGTCGGCTCTGCTTCCGCGAGCTGGCGTTGAAGGGCGAGGTTCCGGGCATCGTGAAGGCGAGCTGGTAGGGCGTATGCGAAGCGATCCGATCGCCGACATGCTGACGCGGGTGCGCAACGCGAGCCGCGCCGAGCACGAGAAGGTGGACATCCCCTCCTCGCGGCTCAAGGTGCGCATCGCCGAGATCCTGAAGGACGAGGGCTTCATCAAGAACTTCCGGGTGCTCGAGGACAAGAAGCAGGGAACCCTGCGCGTCTACCTCAAGTACGGCGCGGCCAACGAGAAGATGATCTCCGGGCTCGTGCGGGTCTCGACGCCCGGGCGGCGCATCTACGTCACCCACAACCGGATCCCGTCGATTCTGGCCGGGATGGGGGTGGCGCTGGTCTCGACCTCGCGGGGCGTCGTGACCGACCGGGACGCGCGCAAGCAAAAGGTCGGCGGGGAAGTCCTCGCCTACGTGTGGTAGGGGCGCCATGTCGCGGATCGGACGCCAACCCGTCAACATCCCGCAGGGCGTGAAGGTGCTGGTGGAGGGCGCGACCGTGCGCGCCGAGGGCCCGAAGGGCAAGCTGATGCAGGCGGTCCCCGCCGGCCTCACCGCCAAGCTCGAGAACAACCAGGTCGTGATCTCGCGCAGCGGGGACGACCGCAAGGTGCGGGCCCTGCACGGGCTGGCTCGCGCGCTGGTCGCGAACATGGTGACGGGCGTGAAGGACGGATTCGAGCGGAAGCTCGAGATCGTGGGGATCGGCTATCGGGCGCAGGTCCAGGGACGGGCGATCCAGCTCGCGCTCGGCTATTCGCACCCGATCATCTTCCCGCTCCCGGATGGCGTCACCGTGGAGATCGACCGGCAGGTGTCGATCACGCTGCGTGCGGCCGACAAGGCGGTGCTGGGGCAGACGGCCGCGAAGCTCCGGGCGCTGCGGGAGCCCGACCCCTACAAGGGCAAGGGCATCAGGTACTCGGATGAGGTGGTTCGGCGGAAGGTCGGCAAGAAGGCCGGGGCGGGGGCGAAATGATCACGAAGGAACGGCGGGCGTCGCGCGACGTCCGGCATCAGCGGCTGCGGAGGTTCGTGCGCGGCTCCGCGGCGCGGCCGCGGCTGGCCGTGTTCCGCAGTCTGAACCACATCTACGCGCAGCTGGTCGACGACGACGCGGGCCGAACGCTCCTGGCGGTGGACAGCCGGAGCAAGGTCTTCCGGGCGCGTCAGCCAAAGGGGGGCAACGTCGCCGCCGCGAAGCTCGTCGGCGAGCTGCTGGCCCAGCAGGCGAAGGCCCGTGGGGTCGAGCGTGTGGTGTTCGATCGCGGCGGGTAGATGTACCACGGACGCGCGAAGGCGCTCGCCGACGCGGCGCGCGCCGGCGGCCTGGTGTTTTAGCGGCCGCGTGTTCGCAGGGGAGTCGAGAGGGGGGCGGCGCCGCTCGCCCCGCGTGTTCGCAGGGGAGTCGAGAGGGGGGCGGCGCCGCTCGCCCCGCGTGTTCGCAGGGGAGTCGAGAGGGGGGCGGAGCCCCCTTCTCCCAAGGGAGAACTGAGTGGCCGAAGCGAAGATCGATCCGAGCGTGCTCGAGCTGAATGACCGCGTGGTCTCCATCAACCGCGTGGCCAAGGTCGTGAAGGGCGGTCGCCGGTTCTCGTTCACGGCGCTCGTCGTCGTGGGCGACGGCCGCGGACACGTCGGGGTCGGCCTCGGCAAGGCCCATGAGGTGCCCGAGGCGATCCGCAAGGCGGTGGAGCACGCCAAGAAGGACCTGATCTTCGTGCCGCTGAAGGACACGACGATCCCCTGCGAGATCACCGGCCACTTCGGCGCGGGCCGCGTCTTCCTGAAGCCCGCGGTCGCCGGCACCGGCGTCATCGCCGGCGGCGCGGTGCGGCCGATCCTCGAGGCGGCGGGTGTGCAGGACATCCTCACGAAGACGCTCGGCTCCAATAACCCGCACAACGTGCTCAAGGCCACGATCGACGCGCTGCGCCGGATCAAGCGCCTTCAAGACTTGTACGCGGCGCGGCGACGCGGCGACGGCGCGGGCCCCGTGGTGGAGGAGGCGGTCGGTGCCAGACAAGAAGCTTAAGGTCACCCTCACGCGCTCGATCATCGGCCTCTCGCCCAAGCAGGAGGCGACCGTCAAGGCGCTGGGGCTGCGCCGGATCCGCCACTCGGTCACGCACCAGGACTCGGTCACGGTGCGGGGCATGATCGCGAAGGTGGTCCACGTGCTCGAGGTGACCCGTGAAGCTTGACGAGCTGCGCCCGGCGCCGGGCGCCACGAAGCGGCGTAAGAAAATCGGTCGCGGGCCCGGCTCCGGCCACGGCAAGACCTCCGGCAAGGGGCACAAGGGCCACAAGGCCCGGTCGGGCGGCGGCAAGCACGGCGGCTTCGAGGGCGGGCAGATGCCACTCTACCGGCGCGTGCCCAAGCGCGGCTTTATGCCGCACGGCGGCAAGACCGTCTACGCCATCGTGAACCTCGAGTCGCTGGGTGATTTCGCCGCGAACGCCGTGGTCGATCCGGCGAGCCTCGTCGCCGCGGGGCTGATCAAGAACACGCGCTCGCGCGTGAAGATCCTCGGCGACGGCGACGTCGCGCACGCGCTGACCGTTCGCGCTCACGCGGTGAGCCAGTCCGCGCGCGCTAAGATCGAGGCCAAGGGCGGCCGGGTCGAGACGATCGCCGCGCAGGTGCCGGCTTCGTGATCGAGAGCCTCCAGAGCTTCCAGAACGTCTTCAAGATCCCGGAGCTGAAGCGCCGCGTCCTCATGAGCGCGCTGATCCTGGTCGCCTACCGCCTGGGCGCCCACGTGCCCACGCCCGGCATCGACGGCCACGCGCTGGCGCAGTTCTTCGATCAGGTGCAGGGGACGCTCCTCGGGATGGTCGACCTGTTCTCGGGCGGCAACCTTCGACGGCTGTCGATCTTCGCGCTCGGCATCATGCCGTACATCTCGGCGTCGATCATCCTGCAGCTCCTGACGGTCGTCGTCCCGACGCTCGAGCGGCTCGCCAAGGAGGGCGAGGCGGGCCGCAAGAAGATCACCCAGTACACCCGCTACGGCACGATCGCGCTGTCGATGGTCCAGTCGCTGGGCATCGCCTACGGCCTCGAGAGCATGCGGAGCCCGACCGGGCTCTCGATCGTGCCGACGCCTGGCTGGAGCTTCCGGCTACTCACGATGATCACGCTGACCGCAGGAACCGCGCTGATCATGTGGATGGGTGAACAGATCTCGGAGAAGGGCATCGGCAACGGGATCTCGCTGATCATCTTCGCCGGCATCGTGGTGCGGCTGCCGTCGGCCCTCACCGCGTCCTACACGCTGATCTCGACCGGCGAGCTGAAGCTCTTCGTGGTGATCGCGATCTTGTTGGTGATCGTCGCGGTGACCGCCGCGGTCGTGCTCATGCAGGAGGGCCAGCGGAAGATCCCCGTGCAGTACGCCAAGCGGGTCGTGGGCCGGCGCGTGTACGGCGGTCAGTCCACGCACATCCCGTTGCGCATCAACACGGCCGGGGTCATCCCGGTCATCTTCGCGTCGTCGCTGATCCTGTTCCCGGCGACGCTGACGCGCTTCGTGCCGCACCCGTGGATGCAGGCGATCGCCGACGCGATGTCGCCCGGGCGCGTCTTCTACACCGTGACGTACATGGCGCTGATCGTCTTCTTCGCCTACTTCTATACCGCGATCGTGTTCAACCCGATCGACCTGGCCGACAACATGAAGAAGTACGGCGGCTTCATCCCGGGCGTGCGACCGGGCAAGAAGACGGCCGAGTACATCGACCGGACGCTCACCCGGATCACGCTGCCGGGCGCCCTGTTTCTGGCGTTGATCTCGGTGCTGCCCGATTACCTCATCCGCTGGTTCAACGTGCCGTTCTACTTCGGCGGGACGAGCCTTCTGATCGTGGTGGGCGTGGCGCTCGACACCGTGCGGCAGATGGAGTCCCATCTGCTCATGCGGAACTACGAGGGCTTCCTGAAAAAGTCGAAGAGCCGCTCGGCCGGGTACGGGGGAAGCTGAGCGTGCGCGTGGCGTTTCTCGGACCTCCGGGCGCTGGTAAGGGCACCCAGGCGCGCGAGCTTGCGCGCGAGTGGGGCGTGCCGCACGTGGCGACCGGCGACATGCTGCGCGAGGCGGCGGCGGCGCGGACGCCGCTCGGGCTCGAAGCCAAGCGCTACATGGACCTGGGCGCGCTCGTCCCCGACGAGGTGGTCGTCGGGGCCGCCGCCGAGCGGCTCGGTGCGCCGGACGCGGCGCGGGGCTTCATCCTCGACGGCTTCCCGCGGACCATCGCGCAGGCCGAGGCGCTGGCGCGTCTGCTGAAGGACGCGGGCCACGCGCTGGACATGGTCCTCTACTTCGACGTCTCCGAGCCCGAGCTGCTGCGCCGGCTGACCGGACGGCGCGTGTGCCGCGCGTGCGGCCACACGTACCACCTGACGTCGAGCCCGCCGAAGCGCGCCGGCGTCTGCGATGCGTGCGGCGGCGAGCTCTACCAGCGGGTCGACGACAGCGAAGCCACCGTCCGCAACCGCCTCGAGGTCTACCGGAAGCAGACGTCGCCGCTGCTCGACTACTACCGCCAGCGAAACATGTTAACGACGGTGTCCGGCGAGGGCCCGGTCGAGGCGATCCGCGACGCGATCCGGGCGGCGGTGGGAGCGGCGCGGTGATCGTGCTCAAGTCGGCGCGGGAGATCGCCCTCATGCGGCGGGCGGGCCACGTCCTGGCCGGCGTCATGGAGCGGCTCCGCACGTTCGTCCGTCCGGGCATGTCGACGCTCGAGATCGACGAGGACGTCGAGGCATTCATCCAGCGCGCGGGCGCGGCGACCGCGTTCAAGGGCTATCGCGGCTTTCCGGCGACCGCGTGCATCTCGATCAACGAGGAAGTCGTGCACGGCATCCCGTCGCCCCGGCGCAAGATCCGCGAGGGCGACATCGTCGGCCTCGACCTCGGCTGCATCGTCGAGGGCTACTACGCGGATTGCGCGTTCACGTTGCCGATCGGCCCGGTGCCGCCGCGGGTCCAGGAGCTCCTGGACACCACGCGGGAGAGCCTCGACCGCGCCATCCAGGAGTGCCGGCCCGGCCGGCGGCTCTCCGACGTGTCGCACGCGGTCCAGTCGCACGTCGAGGCGCACGGGTTCTCGGTGGTGCGCGCCTTCGTCGGTCACGGTATCGGACGGGCGCTGCACGAGGAGCCGCAGATCCCGAACTTCGGCGATCCTGGCCGCGGCCCGCAGCTGCGAGCCGGCATGGTGCTGGCGATCGAACCGATGGTGACGATGGGAAGCTTCGAAGTCCGGATCCTGGACGACGGCTGGACGGCGGTGACACAGGACGGGAGCCTGGCGGCGCATTTCGAGCACACGGTGGCGGTGACCGACAACGGCCCCGAAGTGCTGACGCGTCTGGCGGGCGAGCCGGTGGCGTCCGCGACGGGCGCGAGTCGAGGGCGATGAGTCCAAAAGAAGACGCGATCGAGGTCGAGGGCACGGTGGTGGAGCCGCTGCCCAACGCGATGTTCCGGGTCGAGCTCGAGAACGGACACAAGGTGCTGGCGCACGTCAGCGGGAAGATGCGGATGAACTTCATCCGCATCCTGCCGGGCGACCGCGTGAAGGTGGAGCTGTCGCCGTACGACCTCACGCGCGGGCGCATCACCTATCGCTTCAAGTAGGGCGGGGGACGAGGGCAGACGACGATGAAAGTTCGGCCGTCGGTCAAGGTTCGCTGCGAGCATTGCAAGATTGTGAAGCGTCGCGGCGTGACGCGGATCATCTGCAAGAACCCGCGGCACAAAGCGCGACAGGGCTGAGAGGACGGAGGCACCTATGGCACGAGTGGCGGGAGTGGATCTGCCTCGGGAGAAGCGGGGCGAAGTCGCGGTCACGTACATCTACGGTCTCGGGCGCTCCACGGCGCGGAACATCCTGCTGCGGGCCACCGTCGATCCCAGCAAGCGGGTGAAGGCGTGGACGGACGAGGAAGTGGCCCGGATCCGCGAGATCATCGAGCGGGAGTTCAAGGTGGAGGGCGACCTACGCCGCGACGTGTCGATGAACGTGAAGCGACTCATGGACATCGGGACGTATCGCGGCATTCGACACCGCCGCGGATTGCCCGTGCGGGGACAGCGCACGCACACCAACGCCCGGACCCGGAAGGGTCCGAAGCGCGGCGTGATGGTGAAGAAGAAGACGACGGCGGCGGCGCCGTCGGCGCCCGCCCCGGCCGCGGCGGCGGCACCGAAGAAAGCAGGAGCGTAAGGCATGGCCGAAGAGAGCAAGCCAGCACCACGAAAAAAGGGCGGCAAGCGGCGCGAGCGGCGCGAGGTGCGCACCGGCATCGCCCACATCCAGGCGACGTTCAACAACACGATCGTCACGCTCACCGACCGGAACGGCAACGTCGTGTCCTGGTCGAGCGCCGGCAGCGCCGGGTTCAAAGGCTCGCGCAAGAGCACGCCCTTCGCGGCGCAGACCGCCTCCGAGCTGGCCGCGCGCAAGGCGATGGAGTTCGGCCTCAAGCAGATCGAGGTCTTCGTCCGCGGCCCGGGCGCCGGGCGCGAGGCGGCGATCCGCTCGCTGCAGGCCGCCGGCCTTGAAGTCACCGCGATCCGTGACGTGACGCCGATCCCGCACGACGGCTGCCGGCCGCCGAAGCGACGGCGGGTGTAGGGGCCGGCGATGGCGCGATATCGCGACGCGAAGTGCCGGCTGTGCCGACGCGAGGGGCAGAAGCTCTTCTTGAAGGGCGCCCGCTGCTTCACCGACAAGTGCGCGATCGAGCGGCGCAACTATCCGCCGGGCCAGCACGGCCTCAACCGCGGCAAGCTGACCGCCTTCGGCGTCCAGCTCCGCGAGAAGCAGAAGGCCAAGCGGATCTACGGCGTGCTGGAGAGCCAGTTCCGCAAGTACTTCCAGTGGGCCGAAGCCGAGAGGGGCGTCACCGGCGAAAACTTGTTGCGGCTCCTCGAGCTGCGCCTCGACAACGTCGTGCATCGGCTCGGCTTTGCGGCGTCGCGCCGGGAAGGGAGGCAGATGGTGGCGCACGGCCACTTCCAGGTGAGCGGACGGAAGGTGTCGATCCCGTCGTTCCTGGTGAAGGTGGGCGACACGGTCCAGCTCCGGCCGACCTCCAAGCTGCAGCCCCGCATCGACGACAACCTCAACGCCGGCCGCGGCCAGGTGCCGCAATGGCTGGAGCTCGAACCGAACGAGAAGAAGGGCGTCGTCCGGAGCTTGCCGCTGCGTGACGACATCCAGATTCCCGTCGCCGAGCAGCTCATCGTCGAGCTGTACAGCAAGTAAGGAAGGCTATGCTATGCCACGCATTCCATTTCAGAAGCCGAAGCGGATCGAGTGGGAGATTTTGAGTGACCAGTACGGGCGTCTCGTCGCCGAGCCCTTCGAGAAGGGCTATGCGCTCTCGGTCGGGAGCTCGCTGCGGCGGACCCTGCTGGCGATCGTGCCGGGCGCCGCGGTCTCCTGGGTGCGCATCGACGGGGTGAAGAGCGCCGAGGCGAAGATCCCGGGGGTCAAGGAGACCACGGTCGACGTCCTGCTCAACCTCAAAAAGCTCGCCATCCAGGTGCCGTCGAACGAGCCCAAGGTCCTCCGGCTCGACGTCACCGGGCCGAAGACCGTGACCGGGGCGGATGTGCCGGAGACTGACGTGGAGGTGGTGAACCCGGCGGTCCACCTGTTCACGATCGAGTCGGCGACCCGGGTGGCGATCGAGCTCGGGGTCGGCATCGGCCGCGGCTACGAGGCGGTCGACCGCGCGACCACGGCCACGCCGGCCGGCGCCCTGGCGATCGACGCCGCCTACTCGCCGATCACGCGGGTGGCGTACAACGTCGAGATGTCGCGGCTCGGCAAGATCACCGACTACGAGAAGCTGGTGCTCGAGGTGTGGACGAACGGCTCGGTGAGCCCGGACGATGCGCTCACGCGGGCGTCGACCTATCTCAAGGAGCACTTCCGCCCGCTCGCCTCGACGGCGCCGCCCGAGGACGAGGAGGCCGAGGGCGGGGACGGCGAGGCGTTCCTGCGCGAAGCCCTCGCCAAGCCGCTCGAGGAGCTGGAGCTGCCGGCGCGCGCCATCAACGCGCTGAAGAACGCCGAGCTGAACCTGGTGGTCGACCTCGTGCAGAAGTCCGAGTCCGATCTCGAGCACGTCAAGAACCTGGGCGACAAGTCGATCGACGAGATCAAGACGGCGCTGGCCGCCCTCGGGCTGTCGCTCGGCATGCGGATCGACCCCAACGTCCTCGGCGCCCTTGGAAGGGGAGTCGTGCGGTGAGACATCGGAACGACGGTTTCAAGCTCGGACGCCTCACGCAGCACCGCTGGGCGCTGTTCCGCAACCTCCTGGTGGCGCTGTTCCGGCACGAGCGCATCGTCACCACCGAGACGAAGGCCAAGGCGGTGCGCGGGCTGGCCGACCACATGGTCACGCTGGCCAAGCGCGAGAATCTCCACGCTCGCCGGCAGGTGCTGACGATGGTCCCCGACGCCGAGGTGGTGGGCCGGCTCTTCGACACGATCGCGGCGCGGTTCGCCGATCGCAACGGCGGCTACACCCGCATCGTCAAGGCCGGGCGGCGTCCGGGCGACGCCGCGCCGATGGTGTTCCTCGAGCTGGTCGATCGCGCGGAGACGCCGAAGGACAAGGACACGAAGACCGAGAAAAAGGCCCGGGCGCCGCGCGGTGAAGCGGGCGCCACCGGCCGGAGGAAGCGGAAGGAAAAAGCGGCCGCCGCCTCCGCGTAGCCGCCCGACCGAGTCGGCGCCCGCGAGGCGCGGCGGCTTTTCGAGGCGAGGTTTATCGGGGCGGCATTGGCGCTGGCGCGGTCGCGGCGGGCGTCGTCCCCGCCGTGGCGACGACCGAAGGGTACTTCGCGCAGGCTGCGAGCGCCGCGAGCAACAGGGCCAACGCGATCAGACTCACCGCCGATTTCAGTTCCGAGCCCATGGGTAGTCTCCTTTCGTCGTTCGTTCTCGACCTACCTCCGGAAGTGCAGGGGCGGTGCCAGCCGAACTTCGCGTTGTCGAATAGTGACTTGGAGCGTTCGGGGTTCAGGCGTGTGACAGTCAGACCCGGCCGACTGACGGGGATTGTCGGCCGGCCGGGCTCGCATGCGTGGGGCCCTGAAATCGCGGCGGTCGCGTAGACTCGAGTCCTGCTGGACGCGTGCTGCGAAGTCCGAGAGATCCCGCGCGAGCAACGGCGCGTGCTCCACGCGGTCCTCTGGATCAACGTCGTGATGTTCCTGGTCGAGAGCGCGACGGGTATTTTCGCCAACTCGACGGCATTGTTCGCCGACTCCGTCGACATGCTCGACGACGCCATCGTGTACGGGTTCAGCCTCTACGTCGTCAGCCGGGGTCTCCTCTGGCAAGCCCGCGCGGCGCTGCTAAAGGCGTCATCATGGGCGCCTTCGGGATCGACGTGCTCGTCCAGGTGGCGGTGAAGATCGCGCGAGGGCTCACACCAGCGGCCGACGTCATGGGCGCGGTCGGCGTGCTCGCACTCGCCGCCAACCTGTTCTGCCTGATGGTGCTCTGGCGACGGCGAGACGAACGACATCAACATGCGGTCGGCCTGGATCTGCTCACGGAACGACGTGATCGGCAACGCGGGCGTCCTGGTGGCCGCCGTCCTGGTCTGGCTGACCAGCTCGCCGGTACCGGACATCGTGATCGGACTGCTGGTGGCCTCGGTGTTCGGGCGCTCGGCGGTGCAGGTGATCCGCGACGCATCGCGCGCCGTCGCCGTATCGGGTTGAGGCGGGGGGCCCCGGAGGCCCCCCAGCCACCTCACTTCACGCTCTGGCGGAAGAACGCCAGCGTCCGCCTCCACGCGTCGGTCGCCGCGGCCTTGTTGTAGACGTCGGCGCGGTCGTCGTTGAAGAAGCCGTGGTCCACGCCCGGGTAGATGTGGAACTCGGACTGTTTGCCGGCCTTCTTGATCGCCGCGTCGGTGTCCTTGGCCACCTGGGGCGTCACGAAGCCGTCCTTCTCCGCGAAGAGACCCAGGACCGGTCCCGAGAGCTTTGAGTAGTCCGGCTTCACGTTGGGATGGATGCCGTAGAAGTTCACGCACGCGCCGACCGACGGGTTGAGCGTAGCCGCGAAGAGGGCGAGCTGGCCGCCCATGCAGAACCCTACCGCGCCGAGCTTCTTCGCGGACGACTGGCCCAGCAGGTAGGTCGCGGCGCCGCGCAGATCGCGCTCGGCCTGCGAGATGTTGAGCGCCATGAAGAGCTTGCCGGCGCCGTCGGGCTCGCTGGCCGTCTTGCCGTGGTACATGTCGGGCGCGAGCGCCGTGAAACCCTCCGCGGCGAAGCGGTCGCAGACGTTCTTGATGTGACCGACCAGCCCCCACCACTCCTGGAGCACGACAACCCCCGGGCCCTTGCCGGAGGCGGGCGTCGACAGGTAAGCCGCGGTCTTGCTGCCGTTGGACGCGAACTCCACCATCGTTCCAGCCATGTTCAGGATCCTCCCTGATTGGCGCCGATGGTGGGAGCCACCGGCGTGATCTTGACCGCCGAGACGTGCCGGGCGTCGGCCTCGAGCACGGTCATCGTGTAGCCCGGAATCTGGAACTCCTCGCCCGCCCGCGGAATGCGATGCAGGGTGGCGAGCACGAGACCCGCGACGGTCTCGTAGTCGCGCTTGGGCAGCGTCCAGTCGAACGCCTCGTTCAACTCGTCGATGTTCGCGCGCGCGGCGACCCGGTAGCTGCCGTCCGGCAGCCGCTCGGCCGCGGCCGGCGCCCGCTCGTGCTCGTCCTGGATGTCTCCGACGATCTCCTCGAGGATGTCCTCGAGCGTCACGACGCCGGTCGAGCCGCCGTACTCGTCCACGACCACGGCCATGTGGGTGCGGTTGCGCTGGATCTCGCGAAGCAGGTCGTCGATGCGCTTGGTTTCGGGCACATAGTACGGCGTGCGCTTGAGCACGTCCAGGGTCGGCACCGACGCGCCGCGGCTCAACAGGTCCTTCACGCTGACCACCCCGACGATGTTGGTCTCGCGCTGCCGGTAGATCGGGATCCGAGAGAACCCACGCTCTCGGACGAGCGCGACCGCGTCCCGCGGCGAGGCGGTGTCGGGGAGCATGGCCACCTCGACCAGCGGGACCATCACCTCGCGCACCGTCGTGTCGCCGAGGTCGAAGATCTTGTCGATCAGCTTGGCCTCGTTCGTCGTCACATCCGCCTCGTCGGGCTCCATCTGCAGCAGTGCCTTCAGCTCCTCGCGCGACACGAACGCGCGCATGTCGGGCTGGCGCCCGCCGAAGGTCCTCAGGACCGCACCGACGACGAAGTTGGCGACCGCCACGAACGGTACCAGCAGCGTGGCCGTCCAGGTGAGCGGCCGGTAGAGTCTCAAGATCAGGCTCGTGGCCCATTCCCGCGCGATGGCCTTCGGGATGATCTCGCCGAAGACGAGCATCAGTGGGGTCAACAGCAGCGTCACCACGATCGGCGCCATGCTGCCCAAGACCGGCAGGAGACTCCACGTCACCGCCGAGGCCGCCACGATGTGCGCCACCGTCACGCCGATCATCGCGGTCGACAGCGCGCGCTCGGGCTGGCGGAACGCCTCCAGGTAGAGTGCCGCGGTGGTACTCCCCTCCTCGGCGAGGTGGCGGAGGCGAAGGCGATTGGCCGCGATGAACGCCATCTCCGCCGCCGAGAAGAACATCGTCAGCGCGAGACAGAGCCCGGCGAGCCAGAGGAGGCTCACGCCGCCGCCTCCTTCGGGACGGGCTTCTTCAGCGAGACCAGCACCTCGACGATGCGCGTGCGCTCCACCTTCTCGACGGTCAATCGAAGCTCCGGCGTCTCGGTGCGCTCGGCCCGGCGCGGCACGCGCCCGAACAGGTCGAGCACCCAGCCGCCGACCGTGTCGTAGCCGGCGCTGGAGATCTTGAGGCCGGTGACGGCATTGAGGTCCTCGATCGGGAGCTTGCCGGCCACTCGGAAGGTCGTCGCGTCGACCCGCTGGATCAGGCGCTCGGGCTCGTCGTACTCGTCGGAGATCTCGCCCACGAGCTCCTCGAGCAGGTCCTCCAGCGTGACGAGGCCGGCGGTGCCGCCGTACTCGTCCACGACGATCGCCATGTGGAGCTTCTTCGCCTGGAACTCCTGCAGCAGCGTGTCGGCGCGCTTGGACTCCGGCACGAAGTACGGCGGGTGCAGGTGCTCTCGCAGGTCGAAGCCGGGCGGCAACCCCTCGATGTACGGCAGCAAGTCCTTGGTGTAGAGAATGCCCACGATCACGTCGATCGAGCCCTCGTAGACCGGCACGCGCGAATGCAGGTGCTCCCGCAGCGCCGGCAGAATCTCGGCCGGCGCGGTCTCGATGTCGAGGCAGATCATGTCGGTGCGCGGCACCATCACCGAGCGGACCGGGGTGTCCTCGAGCTCGAACACCTTGTGGATCATCTCGCGCTCTTCGCGCGCGACCACGCCCTCGCTGGCGCCCACGTCGACGAGCGTCCGCAGCTCCTCTTCGCTCAGCATCGGGTCGACGCGCTCACGCCCGATGAGCCTGACGGTCAGGTCGGTCAGCCCGGTGAGCACCGCGCGGACGGGCCGCAGCAGCACGCCCAGCCACGCCACCGGCGGGCCGGCCAGCGCCAGGAACTGCTCGGGATACTTGACGGCGAGGGTCATCGGGAGCACCTCGCCGAACGTGGTGAGGATGAAGACCAGCACCACGATCTGCACGACCAGCCCCCAGCGCTGGCCGAATAGGTCGTCCGCGATCGTCGCGGCGAGCGCGGCGGCGCCGATGTTGATCACGGTGATCCCGACCAGCAGGGTCACCAGCAGGTCGTGGGCGCGCCCGAAGTGCGGCTTGGCCGCTTCGCCATCCGGAGTGACGCGCTTGAGCCGCGCGCGCCCGAGCGAAAAGTACGCCGCCTCGGCGCCGGTGAGGATGGCGGAGCAGGCGATGAGGAGCCCGAGCAACCAGAGCCGCAGGAAGATGTTGTCAGCCACGCGGGCGGCCCGTCACGAAGTGCTCGAACCCCTTGCCCACCGGCACGACCTCCCCACAGGCGTCGAGGTAGCGGATGCCATCCGCGGCGTCGACGACATCACCGAGGGCGGTGAGCCGTGTTCCGGTCGCACCTGCGAGGCCGTCCGCCAGACGATCGAACGTCCCGGCCTCGCACGTGAGCAGAAGCTCATAGTCTTCACCGCCCCCGGTCGCCCAGGTCAGCGCGTCGCGCCCGAGCGCCAGCGCGACCGCATGCACCGAGGCGTCGACGGGAACCCGTCTCAGCTCCACGCGGGCGCCCGTTCGGCTCTCCTCGCAGATATGGCCGAGGTCGGCGGCGAGCCCGTCCGAGAGGTCCATCATCGCGGTGACGCCTCCGGCCTGCGCGAGCCACTGTCCCTCACGCGTCCGGGGTCTGGGCCGCAGGTGCGCGGTCGTCACGTCGGCGAGGACGTCGGCCGTCATTCCGGTCGGCGCGTGCGGCGCCTCAAGAACGGCCAGTCCGGCCGCCGAGCGGCCGAGCGACCCGGTGACAGCGACGACGTCTCCTACGCGGGCGGTAGAGCGCAGGATCGGCGGATGCGCAGCTTCGCCGAGCAGCGTCACGTTGACGACCCAGCCCTGGGGCGACACGGAAGTATCGCCGCCAACGACCACCACGTCCTCCTGTGCGGCGAGCGCCCGGACACCGGTGTAGAACGCCTCGGCCTCGTCCATCCGGACAGTCTCGGGACAGGCCAGGGCGATCAACGCCCAGCGGGGCCTCCCGCCCATCGCGGCAATGTCGGAGACATTCACGGCGAGCGACTTCCATCCGATGTCGGCCGGGCTCGCCCAGCGGCGGCGGAAGTGGACGTCCTCAATGAGGAGATCGGTCGTCGCCAGGAGCAAGCTCTTGGCACCAATTTCGAGGACGGCGCAGTCGTCTCCGATCCCGACGCGGACGCCCGGTACTCGCCGGACCGCGCCCCGGATGATCTCAATCAGCCGTCGTTCGGATGGAATGCCTATGTCAGAGGTGCTGATGCGGTTCCCGCCGAGGCGAGCTAGGCGAGGGCGTCCAGCTTCGCTTTGAGCTTAGCCCGGGGCACCGCGCCGATGACCTGATCGGCGACCTTGCCCTGCTTCACGAAGAGGATCGTCGGGATCGAGCGGATTCCGTAGCGCGCGGCAAGGCCGGGGTTCTCGTCGACGTTCACCTTGGCAAGCGTGACGCGGCCCGCCGACTCCAGCGCCAGGTCCTCCAGGATCGGTGCGATCGCCTTACAAGGTCCACACCACTCGGCCCAGAAGTCCACCATCATGAGCCCGGCTTCGCGGCTCAGTGTCTCGTCGAAATTCTGCTCGGTCAGGTGGACGGTTCCGGAATTCGCCATGTCGCGGTCTCCTCGGTAAAAAGTCAACATGTACGCTAACATGGCCCGCGCCCGGGCGCAAGCTGCCGTGGGGTAGGCCCTCGATTTATACCTTGTCAGTTTGACATCTTTATCGTGCTAGGTTGGAAGAGTGATGGAATCCGCCAAGATCCTCGTAGTTGACGACGAGACCTCGATCTTGAAGCTGCTCAAGGAAGCCCTCACGCAGTGGGGCTATCAGGTCACGTGCGTCAGCACCGGGACCGAGGCTCTGGAAGCCATCCGCACCGAGCTGTTCGACGCCGCGATCACCGACATTCGCATGCCGGAGATGACCGGGCTCGATCTCCTTCGCGAGATCAAGCGTCACGACGAGTCGATCGAGGTGGTGGTGATGACCGGCTATCCGACGATCGCGTCGGCCGTCGAGGCGCTGAAGGAGGGCGCGTACGACTACCTGTCCAAGCCATTGATCCTCGACGAGCTGCGCCACCTGATGGCGCGCGTGACCGAGCGCCGGTTCCTCAAGGGCGAGGTCCAGTCGCTGCGTGCGCGCCTCGGCGAGGAGCTGAGCGTCAACGAGCTCGTGGGCAACGCGTCGCCGATGCAGCGCGTGAAGGAGATCATCGGCAAGGTGGCCACCACCGACTCTCCCGTGCTGATCGAGGGGGAGAGCGGCACCGGCAAGGAGCTGGTCGCGGCCGCGATCCACCGGCTGTCGCCTCGCGCCAAGGGGCCGTTCATTCCGGTGAACTGCAGCGCGATCCCCGAGGACCTGCTGGAGTCCGAGTTCTTCGGTCACGTCCGCGGCGCTTTCTCGGGCGCGGTGTCCGACGCGCTCGGCCTGTTCCGCGGCGCCAACGAGGGCACGATCTTCCTCGACGAGATCGCCGAGCTCTCTCCAGGGCTCCAGGTGAAGCTCCTGCGGGTCCTCCAGGAGATGCAGGTGCGGCCGGTCGGCTCGACCAAGGCGCACTCCGTGGACGTCCGCGTCATCGCGGCGACGAACCGAGACCTCGACCGGTCCATCGCCGACGGCCGATTCCGCCAGGACCTCTACTACCGCCTCAACGTCGTCCGCGTGAGCCTGCCGCCGCTGCGGGCACGCCGGGACGACATTCCGGCCCTCGTGAACCACTTCCTGCGTCGCTACAACCGGCGCTTCAGGCGGGACGTGAAGGGCATCACGCCGGACGCTCTCGCCGCGCTCAGCTCCTACGACTTCCCCGGCAACGTACGTGAGCTGGAGAACGTCATCGAGCGCGCGTTTGCGATGGGCGCGAGGGAGCAGATCACGTTCGCCGACCTGCCCGCCCTCGGCACCGCCGTCGCGATTCCGGCGACGTCGTCGACGGCGACGGGGACTGTGCCGCGGCTCGCCGACGTCGAGAAGGACCTCATCCTGCGCGCCCTCGCCTTCTACAAGGACGACAAGGAGGCGGCGGCGAGCGCCCTCGGCATCTCTCGCCGGACGATTTATCGGCGTCTCAAGGAGTACGGCATGCTCTAAATCGGCACACTCTGTTTGCCTAACTGACATCCCAGCCCGCTCCCCGCTCCGGAAGTAGCTGATCTTGAAGACGGTTCCCGTTGGCACCTCGGCTGCACACGCTCGGGATCATGTACGGGACAATCCCTGTCGAGACACAGTCCAAGACCCTCCAGATCGGAATCGGTTTCGCCTCCCACCAGGATTCGATGTGGGCCGCCGTCCGGGCGACCGCGATGGCGCGCACCGGACTCCACGGCGCCTCCCCCGACCTTGTGCTGCTCGTGACTGCCGGGGTGCCTGCCCAGGACGTCGTGCCCTTGATCCGGGGAGTCCTCGGTCCCGTAGGGGTTGCCGGGGGTGCAACCTCGGCGATTCTCACGCACAACGGTGCCGTGACCGCCGGGGCGCTGGTCATTTGCCTGGCGAACGGCGAGGGCGCGGTGAGCGGAGTCGCCGCCGCCAGCGGTAATGACCTGACCGAGGCGGGACAGGGCGCCGCCCGGCTCATCCTCGCCGGCTGGCCGTTCAGGATGCGCTACCCGCGGGGTCTCGGCCTCGCGTTCGTGAAGCCCGGGTTCGGGACGCCAGCGGAGGCGTTCCTGCAGCCCTGGCGCGTGCTGATGGGCCCGAAGATGCGGACGGTCTGCAGCGTGCTCTCGGCGCCGAGGGTATACGGTGCCTCGACCGGCGAGCCCCTCGCCAGCGCCGCGTGCCTCGAAGCGGCCTATTCGACCGGGCTCGGCTACGCCGAAGGATTCGACGGGCGCTCGACGCCGGACGCCAACACGCTCGTCCAGGGGTCCGTCGACGCCACGCTGACGGCGCTCAAGCGGCTCGAGGGCGACGGCGCGCGGCTGATCCTCGTGATCGAGTCGACCGCGCGCCACCGGGCGCTCGGGGCCGCGGCGGCCGACGAGTGGGCGGCGATCAAGAGCACGATCGACTCGCGCACGCCGTGCGTCGGCTGGCTCTGTGACCACGTGGCGGCCTACGGACGCGGTGTACGCCCCATCGACGCTCACGGCTCGCTGGTCGTGGTCGCCCTCGGCGATACGCCGCGCCGCTAGCCCCTCCGGGCGACCCGTGTGCGCCACCCGACTGCTCGTCGTCACGACGCTGCTTCTGGGGGTGGCCTCGGGCGCCGCGCTCGCTCAGACCGCCAAAAACTCCGCGCAGGCCATGCGAGATCTCAGGTTCGCGTTCCTCTCGTCGCCGGCGTCGTCGCTCGGCTTCGAGCCCACGAAAGAGTATCCGCGCGTCTTCGGGGTAGCGATGGACTGGCCGATCGGTGAGCACACGGCCACGATCGTGACGGCCCGGGACGGATCGGCGAGCCTCTACACGACGGCCACCTTTGGGATCATCGGGGCCAGCGCCGCTCACGACAGCGTGCGCGCCGCGGCGCTGCGCTTCGTCAAGGCCGCCGAGTCCCATCACGACGAGGCGGCGCCGACCAACGACTACGCGTATCCGTCGAAGGGCAAAGTGCGCTTCTACCTCCGCACGTTCGACGGGGCGCGGGTCATCGAGAGCGAGTCGGCGTCCGTCTATTCGAACTCCGGCAGGTACGCTCAACTGTTCAGAGCGGGCCAGGCGGTCGTCACCGAGCTGCGCAAAGTCGCCGAGCAGAAGTGATGTGGCTCGAAGGCGGGCGTCTCGAGCGGCTCGACGCGGCGCTCGGCGCCGCGCGGCCCACCGCGCGCCGCGTGGGACTTCATCGGCCAGACCTATCCGGATCTGGACGTCGCCACCAAGCAAGCGGTCGAAGGCCATCGCCGTCACATGAGATCCTTGGAGGGGGAGGACTCCTCATGTGCCGAAGCATCAAGACCCTGCACAACTTCTCGCCGCCGGCCACGGACGACGAGATCCGGGCGTCGTCGCTGCAATTCGTGCGGAAGCTGAGCGGCTTCACGAAGCCGTCCAAGGCCAACGATGAGGCGTTCACGCACGCCGTCGACGAGGTCGCGCGGACCGTGCGGGCGTTGCTCGATTCTCTCGTGACGAAGGGCCCGGCGCGCGATCGCGATGTCGAAGCCGCGAAGGCTCGCGCCCGAGGGGCGGCTCGCTTCTCAGCTTCGTGAGCTGGGGACGTAGCCTTCGAGCACGTCCCGCGAGACCAGCTCGGGATCGCGGTCGGCTGCCGGTCCATAGCCCCCACCGCCCGGGAGCTGCACCTCCACGAGGGCGCCGGGGGGCACGATCTGTTCGGCCTTCGGGTTCGTCGGCGCCACGCCGTTGATCAGCACGCGGCCCGGCGCGCCGGCGGCGCCGCCCAGGAAGCCAGCGGCGGGCCGCACCGTGCGGTCGCAAAGGATCGAGGTCACGAACGGCTCGCGCGTCCGCACGCGGAAGGCGATGGTCTGGCCGAGGCCGCCGCGGTACTTGCCCGCGCCGCCGGACCCTTCGCGCAGGGACTTGCGCTCGACGATCAGAGGCGAGAGGCTCTCGATGACCTCGACCGGCGTGCCGAGCACTCCCGACGGGAACGCCGTCGCCGAGAGCCCGTCCTTCGTCGCGCGCGCTCCAGTGCCGCCCGACGAGAAGAAGATGTAGCTGAACGGCTGGCCCGACAGGTCCTTGCCCGACACCTGAATTCCCCAGATGTTCGCCGAGCCCTCGGCCATCACCCGGTCGGGCAGCGCCTGGCCCAGCGCGCCGGCGACGACGTGGGGCAGGAAGTGACCGACGATGTGTCGCGCCGCTACCGGCGCCGGCCGCTTCACGTTCAAGATCGACCCCTCGGGCGCCGTGATGCGAAGCGGCCGGAACGCGCCCTCGTTGTTGGGGACGTCCGGGCTCACGATGACCTTCACGCCGTAGGTCGTGTACGCCTCGGTGTAGTTCATCACGACGTTGACGCCGCGCCGGCTCGCCGGCGACGAGCCCCGGTAGTCGACGAGCAGCTCGTCGCCGCGGATCTCGCAGCGCGCGCGGATCGTGATCGGCTCGTCGAAGCCGTCCGACGTGATCTCGTTCGTGTAGACCCCGGGCCTGAGCGCCTGAATCGCCTCGCGCATCGCACGCTCCGTCCGCCCGATGATCGCGTCGGCCAGGGGCTCGAGCCGCTGGAGCCCGAACTCCGCCATGAACTCCAGAAGGCGCTCGCCGCCGACGGCGCCGCCGGCGATCTGGGCGTGGAAATCGCCCAGCACCATCTCGGGCAGGCGCGTGTTCGCGCGGATGATCGCGATCAGCGCGTCATTCGGACGGCCGGCCTCGTAGAGCTTCATGATCGGGATCAGCAGCCCTTCCTCGTACACCTCGCGTGCCTCCGCCGACAGGACGTGCCCGCCGATATCCGCGGTGTGGCACGTCGACGCGAAGAAGGCCACGCAGTCGTCGCCGCAGAAGATCGGCGAGCAGATCGTGACGTCATTGAGGTGACCGGACGTGAGCCACGGATCGTTCGTGATCAGCACGTCGCCCGGCTGCAGCGTCTCGAGCGGGCAGGCGGCCAGGAAGTGCTTCATGGCCAGCGCCATCGAGTTGATGTGGCCGGGCGTGCCCGTCACCGCCTGGGCCACCATGAAGCCGCGGCGGTCGAAGACGCCCGCCGAGAGGTCGCCCGCCTCGCGGACGATCGAGGTGAAGGATGTGCGCTGGAGCGCCGCCGCCTGCTCGTTGACGACGCCCACGAGCCGGTTCCAGCAGATCTCGAGCGTAATCGGATCCATCAGCGCGGAAGCTCTACGACCAGCGTCAGTCCGTCGTCCACGCGGGCGCGGCCACCGGGGCCGATCACGGCGGTGGATTCTCGTTCCTCGACGATGGCGGGGCCGGTCAGCGTCATTCCGGCAGCCAGCGCATAGCGGTCGTACACCGGCGTGTCCACGAAGCCGTCGCTCTCGGCGAAGTAGGCTCGCCGCGTTGTCTTGATTGTAGCGGGTGCCGTGAGGTCGGCTTTGACCGGGGGTGGCTTGAGAGAGACTCGACCCGG
>QHSL01000019.1 GCA_003220435.1 Candidatus Rokuibacteriota bacterium
CCCGGGATTGTCGGTCGGCAGCGGGAGCATCACCAGGTCGCCGCCTCATGGCTGAACGCTGATCTCGGCCGCTCCCACTTTGGGCTCGTACCGGCCGGCATAGTCCAGGTCCTTTTGTGGAAGCGTGGTCAGCAGCGTCCGGTAGCCCGGACACCGACCGCCATGTCCCACGACGAGATCGTTGCCGCTTCGGCTCACGCTATACCCGAGGCCCCACGTAGTCTTGCCGTCCGGATCGGTCCACTGGATGCGCGTCATTTCCCGCAGGCTGGCGGCGCGAAGCACATCGGTCTTGCCGGTTCGCAGCACGCGAAGCTGCCACCGCGCGAACTTGCTCAGGTCGTTGACGGTGGAGGAGAAGCCCGCGGCGGCCTGCGCGCCGCGCACGTCGAACCGCGGCATCTCATCGCGGGAGCCATCGCGCTTCCGGGTCGACCACCCCTCGATACGGACGCTCTACACCGGCAAGAGCGGCTCCGTCCTGTCCGGCGGCAAGTCGGTGTCGAACGAGTTGATGAGCAGCGCTAGCAGACTGTAGTTGCCCATGACGAACGCAAGCTCGACGACTCCCTGGCGGCCGAACTGCTCCAGCGCGGCCTGAAACCCGCCGCGGCTCACCCGGCGAGTACGGAAGAACTCGCGGCCATAGTTCATCACCGCCGCCTCGTCGGCCGCCAGAGCGGGAAGCTCTTTGCGGTCGCGCAACGCATCGACGATCTCACTGCGCACCCCGGCCTTGCGCGCGGACGCCGCGTGCGCGTTCCAGATGTGCTGGCAGTCCAGCTCTCGCGCGGTGACCAGCATCGCGAGCTCCTGGATTTTCTTCGGCAGCGATGACTCATCGCGCAGGTAGTGGTTCAGGCCGGTGGCCCACAGGTGCGCTTGCGGCACATGGACCATGACGGAGCCTGGGCCATAGCGGGGAACCGCTCCAAGGCTTTTCACTATGTCGTCGAAGACGGACCGCTGAGCTTCGGGAACGCTCTCTCGGGTCGCCAGGGGTAGTCTCGCCACGTCATCCTCCAGTTCGTTTATCCGGTAAGCGTGTCGTAGTGATCCCGGTTCCCGATCACGTCCTTGGCGTACAGCTCGGCGATCTCTTCCTTGGAGTAGCCGAGGAGACCACCCAGCACTTCCTCGTTATGCTCGCCCACTCTGGGCGTGGAGCCGACGACGGCCGGCGTGCGGCTGAAATGCCAGAAGTCACCGGACACGGCGATGGTGCCGGCCAGGAAATCGGGAACCTCGACCATCGCTCGCCGCTCCCACGGGTGGGGATCGCGCGCCGCCTGCGCGATGGTGTTCACCGGAGCCGCGACGACATCATGGCGCGTGAAGTGGGCGATGGCGTCCTTCATCGTCATGCCGGCCATCAAGGCGCGCATCGCCTCGTTGACGACCTCCGCGTGCTTGCTGCGCTCGCGGCGAGTGGTGAAGCGCGGGTCTTCCTGCCACTCGAGTTTTCCGAGCGCCGCGCACACGCGATGCCAGTGGTGCTGATCTCCGGCCGCGATCAAGACCCAGCCGTCCTTGCAGGGGTACATGCCGCTGGGCGGCGCCTCGGACTTGCCCCGTTGCGGCTCGGTTCCGGCCCCGTGATAGGCGGTGATGGGGATCTCGGTCATGCTGTAGCCCGAGTCGGCCAGGCAGACGTCGATGCACTGTCCCTCGCCAGAGAGGCTGCGTTCGTGGAGAGCGGCCAGCGTCCCGATCGCAGAGTGCAGCGCGGTCGTGCGGTCGATGATGGGAACCCCGGCGCGAATCGGCGGCATGCCATCTTCGCCGGTGACCATAGCGACGCCGGACATGGTCTGGCCGATGGGGTCGTAGCCGATCTGATCGCGATACGGACCGAACTGCCCGTACGCTGACACGTTGACCATGATGATGCGGGGGTTCAGCGACTTCAGCACGTCGTAGCCGAAGCCCATCTCCTCGATGGTCCCGGGGCGGAAATTCTGAACGACCACGTCGGAAATCTTGATCAGCTTGCGCAGCGCCGTCTTTCCGGCCTCCTTGCGCAAGTCCATGCTCAGGCTCTTTTTGCCGCTGTTGTACTGGACCCAGTACGCGCTCTGCTTGCGGACCCACGGCGCGTGGTAGCGGGTTTCCTCGCCGCCGAGGCGTTCGATCTTGATCACCTCTGCTCCGAGACGTGCGAGCACCTGGGCGCAACGTGGCCCCGCTTGATGACGACCCAGGTCGATCACGCGGACACCGTTCAAAGGCCCCTTGCCGTTCGTCATCGCGTCACCCCGCTATTGTTGGAAGACGATTACCAGCCGTCCTCGAGTCCCGCCAGCGGCCATTTTGCGCTGCGCGTCCGCCGCCCGCTCGGGCGGAAAGGTCTCCGCCACACGCAGGGTGAGCCGGCCTTCGGCGACGAGATGGCCCAGCCGATCGAGCGCTTGCTGGTTGTGCACGTACGAAGCCACCCGCACCGGCTCGATCGTGATGCCTCGCTCGGATGGGCCGGCGAAGCCGCGCACGGTAGCCAGCTTGCCGCCATCCCGGATCGCGGGCAGGACGGCGGCGTCGAGCACGGCCGCGTCGATCAGTCCATCAACGCCTCCGGGCGCCGCGTCGTAGAGGCCGCGGATTGCCCCGTCGCCGCTCGGTATGAACGTCTTCGCGCCGAGGCGCTTCACCAGCGCTTCGTCCTGTGCCCGCGCCACGGCGATCACGCGCAGTCCCTCGCTGACGCCGAGCTCGACCGCGTAGCCCCCGACTGCGCCGGCCGCGCCGGTGACGCCCAGCGTCTGCCCCGCCTTGAGCGCGAGCCGGTCCAGGGCGAGGCGCACCGTCAGCCCGTTCATCGGCAGGGTGGCGGCGGCCTCGAGGCTGGTTCCCTCGGGCACGCGGGCGACGGACGCGGCCGGAACGACCACCAGCTCGGCCTGCGCACCGCCGCCCGGACGGCGCGGGTTGACGATCGCCATCACCCGGTCTCCGGTACGCCAGCTCGTGCCCTCGCCGGCGGCGTCCACCACTCCGGCCAGCTCCATGCCGGGGATGTAGGGTGGCAGCACACCCATCTCGGACAGCTGGGCAAGGGTCAGCTGCCGTCCGGAGCGGAAGCTGATGTCGGTCGGGTTGACCGTCGCCGCCGCGACGCGAATGCGCACCTCGCCCGGCCCGGGCTGCGGCTCGGGCACTTCCGACACCTGCAGTACCTCGGGGCCACCCAATTGGGAAAAGGTCACGGCTCGCATGTCTTGCCTCCTGTTACGCCGGCCACGCCGGCTCGTTGTAGCCGAGCGGCACCGAGGGCCGCGCCCAGCGCGGCGGCGTCTCGGAGAGGCGCACCACCGGTCCGAGGTGACGCAGCCGACCGACCGGCGTATCGCTCGTCATCGACCAGCGCTCGAGCTCTGTTGAAGTGAACTCCTTCGGCACGTCCTTCAGTTCGGCCTCCGGCACCTGGCCGCGTCCAACGAGCCAGCGCCCGGTCTGCGCAAGCGAAATCCGCACGAGCCAGCTGCCGCCCTCGCGCGCGCGGCGCGCGAGAGCCACCAGCGCGCCGAACGCCATCAGATAGCCCGTCAGGTAGTCGATGGCCGACACGGGGTAGAACTGTGGGCCCGGCGACGCGCCAGGGAACAGCTCACCCTGGCGGCTCGTGATGCCGCTGACCGTCTGCACCACGGTGTCGAAGCCGCGACGTGACGCCCACGGCCCGACGTGGCCGAAGGCGCACAGCGAGACGAAGACGATGCCGGGCCGCAGCTTCGCGAGCGCCTCGGGCGAGAGCCCGCGCTGGCCGAGCGTGCCCGGCCGGTAGCCTTGCGAGAACACGTCGGCCTCGCGCACCAGCCCGCGCAGCGTCTCGAGGCCCTTCGGCTCGCGCAGATCGAGATGCGCGGAGAGCTTGCCGTGGCCGGTGTCGTACTCCTGGTAGCCGATGTTCGGCAGGTGCTTGGCGGTGATCTTCAAGACATCGGCGCCGTGCTCGGCCAGGGTGCGGGCGCACGTCGGCCCGGCGAGCACTCGCGTCAGATCGAGCACCCGGATGCCGGTCAACGGCCGATCGCCGTCGGGGAGCTTTTCGGGTGCGCTGTCGCCGATCTTGACGATCTCCATCAGCGGCAGCGAGGCGATCGCGGCGGCCTGCGGGTGCTTGGCCCATTCGTCCATCGTGCGCACCATGCCCCCGGCGCCCTTCGCGGCGATGATCGCCTCTTCGAGCTCGAGCGCGTCCCACTGCGCGACCGCTTTGCGCACCGCCTCGCGATCTTCCGGCACGCCGAGCACGCTGAGGGCGGCCGCGCGATGGTTGGGGAAATTACAGTGGAGGTAGCTCCAGCGGCCGTGCTTGGCCGGATAGACGCCCATTATCGTGTTGCGCTCGGTCGACACGTGCGCGCCGTCCATCTGCATGTAGTGCCCGCTGCGGAGCGAGGCGGTCGCGTGGCGCGTATCGACCGCGACCTCCTGGCGCCGCCCGGTGCGCAATGCCCACAGATCGGAGACGGCCAGGCCGACCGCCGCGAGCGCGGCGGCGCTGGTCTCGCCGATGCGGAACGGCGTCGGCAGTATCGGATCGGTGCCGCCGGTGATGTCGACCGCGCGCTCTTCGCCCCAGCCGGCCACCGGCAAGATCGTACGCAGAGCGTCATTGGTCATGGTCGACTCTCCCTCACGCCGTCAACGCCTTTTCCGTCGGATGCGCCGGGGCTTCCAGGTCGTACGTGTTCATGTTGTACGCCAGCACCGAATAGCAGGCGATCAGATTCGTCAGTGTCATGGTCCCGCGCTGCCCGAGGCGCGCCGTGGCGGCATCGAATGTGGGCCGGCTGACCTTGCGATTCTGGAGGAGCTCGCGGGTGAAGTCCACCACGGTTTGCTCCTCGGGATCGAGGTTGGCAAGCGCGCGCCGCTCGCGAATGTTGTCCACGATGTCGTCTCGCACCCCGGCCTGCCGGGCCGCGGCGGCGTGAGCGTGCCAGATGAAGGCACAGCTCATCTCCCGGGCCACGGAAATCATGACCAGCTCCTGCAGCTTCGGCGACAGGCTGGCCTCGGCGCGGAGGTAGATCCGCAGGGCCTCGAGTCTTTGCGCCATCTCGGGCATGTGCAGGAGCAGCGAGTACGGGCCGATGTTGGGCCGGTTCGCTCGGCTCAACATGAAGGCGTCATAGGCGGGCCTTTCCTTCTCGACGATCTGTTCTCTGGTGACGAGCGGTATGCGGGCCATGGAGCCTCCCTGGGGGTCGACCGGTGGCGCGATTATGAAGTGACCCCGAGGCGGCTTCAAGGCCGAAGAGAGGAGCGGGCGGCGCTGCTATTTGCCGAAGGTCTTCTTGAAAAACTCCCCGATCGTATCGCCGCTGAACTTGGCGCCCTCGACGATCGTGTGACCGATCCCGGTGAACATCTCTTTGAACCCCGGACCAACCTCGCCCTGCCCGATCTGCTTGGCGCCCAGCTCGACTCGCTTGGTCGCCTGGTTTACCTTCGTCTGGTCGGCGGCACCGGCGGCGCCGCACGACAGCGCCACGATCACGAGGCATGCGGGCGGGATCGACACCCAGCGAGATCTCCGAACCATGACGCACCTCCTTCAGTGCGGGTCGCTCACCCCTTCACCCTACCACCAGTCCGGAGGCGGATCATGCGGTCGTCGCGCACGCGGCGCAGTGAGGACCTGCGCCGCGTGGCTCCGATACGCCGTTGCCTATTGACGAATGTGTGCCGGCACCGCGATGACGGGCACGTCCTCCAGCACTCCACGCTGGTCGGCCTGCGCGAGGACGGCTTCGATGGCCTTCACGAGCTGACGCGCCGCATCCACGCTCAGCTCCACCGCCACCCGCGCGCCCGGGCCGAGCGCCTCGTTGACGAAATCGAGGTTGAGCGCGTGCTCGAGCGGCAGATCGTACGGGTGGTCGTACGAGACGTTGGCTTCGCGGACCTCGAACCACTCCAGGCCACTCTTTGCGCGGCCCATGATCTGCACCTGGTGGGCGATCATCGTGCACATAGCTGGGTCCTTGTGTCCGCCTACCGCAGCGTTTTTTCGGTGAACGCGAAGAGCTTCTTCCAGCCGTCCACGGCCTGCTCCTGACGGTACGCCGCACGGTCGTAGTAGAAGAACCCGTGACCGGCGCCGTCATAGCGATGGAACTCGTACTGCTTGCCGTGCTTCTTCAGCTCCGCCTCGTGCTGATTGACCTGCTCGGGCGTCGGTGACTTGTCCTCGTTCCCGAACAGGCCGAGGATCGGGGCCGAGAGGTCCTTGGTGTACTCGATGGGCGCCACCGGCTGGTTCGGGGTGAGCTCTTCCTTGGACTGGACCACGCGGCCGCCCCAGCACTCGATCACCGCGTCCAGGCCCTTGACCCGGCAGCCGGCCAGAAACGCCTGCCGGCCTCCCGAGCAGGTGCCGAAGATGCCGACCTTGCGGGTCACATATGGCAGCGAGCGAAGCCAGGCGTTGGCGCCGTCGAGGTCGCCGAGCACCCGGGCGTCCGGGGCGCCGCCCGCCGCGCGCACCTTGGCCCCGACGTCCTCGGGGGTGCCGTGGCCGTCCCGGTGATAAAGGTTCGGCGAGATCGCCACATAGCCGTGGTGGGCGAAGCGGCGGGTGCACTCCCGGTACCACTCGTCCCAGCCCGGCGCATGGTGGATGACGACCATGCCGGGGAACGGACCGGAGCCGAGCGGTCGCGCCACGTAGGCGCCGATCGTGTCCCCGTTGTGCCCGCGCATCGTCACTGTTTCGGCGATCATGCCTTCGTACTGGTCGGTCTGGTACGTGTGCGCCATGTTCCCCTTCCCTCCGTGTGACGTGTTGGAACGGTTCGCCTTCGGGTCGCCCCGCAGCGGAGCCAATGCTGCCCCGGCGCGGGCTCGTGGTCAAGGCGTCAATGAGGGCTTTATCTCGCCGACATTCTGAGGGAGGATTAGCCGCGCGATCGCCGTCGAGGCGAGTCCGGGGAGGACGCTCATGGCCAAGCTCAACATCAACGGCAAGATCCGTGACGTGCAGGTAGAGCCCGACACGCCGCTCCTGTGGGCCATCCGCGAGCAGGTGGGCCTGACGGGCACCAAGTACGGCTGCGGCGTCGCGCAATGCGGCGCCTGCTCCGTGCACATCAACGGCGAGCTGGTGCGCTCGTGCGTCCTGCCGGTTGGAGGCGTGAAGCCCACCGACAAGGTCGTCACGATCGAGGGGTTGTCTTCCACGAGCTCGCATCCCGTGCAGAAGGCCTGGTCGGCGCTCGACGTCCCGCAATGCGGCTACTGCCAGTCCGGGCAGATCATGGCGGCGGCGGCGCTGCTCAGGAAGAAGCCGAAGCCGACCGACCAGGACATCGACGACGCGATGTCGAACGTCTGCCGGTGCGGAACGTATCAGCGCGTCCGGGCGGCGGTACACATGGCCGCCGGCAGAAAGCAGGCGTGACATGAACACGAAACTCTCGCGCCGTCGCTTCATCGTCGGTACCGCCGTGGCGGGTGGTGGCCTGGCCCTCGGGATCCGCCTGCCGTTCGGAGCGTCCGCCGAAGCAAAAACCGCGGGGGACGCCGGTGTCGAAGTCCACGCCTGGGTGGTCGTCAAGCCCGATGACACCTGCGTGATTCGCATCGCGCGCTCGGAGATGGGGCAGGGCACGCGCACCGGTCTCGCCCAGCTCGTCGCCGAAGAGCTCGAGTGCGACTGGAAGAAGGTCGCGACCGAGTCGATCACGCCGGGCGAGAACCTCGCGCGCAAGCGCGTCTGGGGCGAGATGTCGACCGGCGGCAGCCGCGGCATCCGTACCTCGCAGGACTACGTCCGCCGCGGCGGCGCGGCCGCGCGCATGATGCTGCTGCAGGCGGCGGCCGACGAGTGGAAGGTGCCGGTCGCCGAGGTCGGCGTGGCCAACGGCGTGATCACGCACGCGGCGTCCGGGCGTAGGACGACGTACGGCAAGGTCGCCGCCGCGGCGGCGAAGCTCACGCCGCCGGACCCGAAGAGCATCACGCTCAAGGATCCCAAGGACTGGAAGATCGCCGGCAAGCCGATGAAGCGGCTCGACACGGCGGACAAGCTCAACGGCAGCAAGGTCTACGCGCTCGATGTGAGGCTGCCGGGCATGCTGAACGCCGCCGTCAAGGCGTGTCCCGTGTTCGGCGGCAAGCTCGTCAGCTACGACGAATCGAAGATCGCCGGGCGGCCCGGCGTCCGCGGCGTCGTCAAGGTGAACGATTCGACCGTCGCGGTCGTCGCCGACACGTGGTGGCGGGCCAAATCCGCGCTCGAGGCGCTGCCGATCGTCTGGGACGAGGGAGCGGGGGCTTCTCAGTCGAGCGCGACCATCGCGAAGCACCTCGAGGAAGGACTGGGCGCGAGCGAGGCGTACGCGTTCCGGAACGAGGGCGACGCGGTCGGGGCCATCACGGGCGCGGCGAAGAAGATCGAGGCCGTGTACAGCACGCCGTTCCTGGCTCACGCCACCATGGAGCCGATGAACTGCACCGTGAAGCTCTCGGCCGATCGCGCCGAGTGCTGGGTGGCGACGCAAAACTCGGAGGCTTCGCTGGCCGCGCTGTCGGAGCAGTCGGGCGTGCCGCTGGAGAAGTGCGAGGTCTACCGGCACGACCTGGGCGGTGGCTTCGGCCGCCGCGGCGGCAATCAGGACTACGTTCGCCAGGCCGTCAACATCGCGCAGCACTTCCCCGGGGTCCCGATCAAGATGATCTGGTCCCGCGAAGAAGACATGGGGCACGACTTCTACCGGCCGATCTCGCAGTGCAAGCTGGCCGCGGGGCTCGACGACAAGGGCAATCTCGTCGGGCTGCACGTCCGCATCTCCGGCCAGTCGATCAACGCGTTCGTGAACCCGGCCATGGTGGCAAACGGCAAGGACGATCGCCAGCTCCAGGGGTACACGGCGCGGCCGGGCGATGCCCAGCTCGGGTACACCGTGCCGAACTTGTTGATCGAGTACGCGATGCGCAACACCCACGTGCCGGTCGGCCCGTGGCGCGGCGTCAACACCAACCAGAACGCCGTGTACATGGAGTGCTTCATCGAAGAGGCGGCGCGCGCCGCCGGCGCCGACTCGCTCGAGTTCCGCCGCGCCCTCATGGGCAAGCACCCGAAGCATCTCGCGGTCCTCAACGCCGCGGCGGACAAGGGCCACTGGGGCACGCCGCTGCCGGCGGGCGTCCATCGCGGCATCGCGCACTTCATGGGGTACGGGAGCTATTCGGCCGCGGTCGCGGAAGTCTCGGTGAGCGGCGAGGGCAAGGTGAGGGTGCACCGCATGGTCCTGGCGCTCGATTGCGGCCACGCGGTCAACCCCGACCAGATCGCCGCGCAGGTCGAGGGCTCGGTGGTCTACGGCCTGACCGCCGCGTTCTACGGCGAATGCAAGGTCGAGAACGGGCGGATGACCGAGCTGAACTTCGATCGCTATCAGATGTTGCGCCTGGCCGAGATGCCGAAGGTCGAGACGGTGATCGTCCCCACGTACGACTTCTGGGGCGGCGTGGGCGAGCCGACCATCTCGGTGGTGACCCCGGCGGTCCTCAACGCGATCTTCGCGGCGACCGGCAAGCCGGTGCGGAGCCTGCCGTTGAAGAACCTGAAGCTCGTGTAGGTTGGAAGTGCGCGCTGCAAGCCGTCGCGGGGCTGGGGCCCCGCCGGCTGAGGCGCGCCTATAGGGAGGTCGTCATGGAGCAGCCGCTCGGACGCCGGGATCTTCTCAGACTGACCGCGCTCGGCGCGGCCGGCGTGCCGATCGTCTCGACGCTGTGGTCGGCCTCCGCTCATGCGAATCGTGCGACGGGAGGATCCGTGATGAAGACGGCTTACGATCCGGCAGCGAAGTTCGAGCTCAAGGTGAGCGAGGTCGAGTTCCGGCGCGCCACGAGCGGGCGGATGCTGCAGGCCCGCATCTATCAGCCGCAGGGCGTCGGGCCGTTTCCGACGTTGCTCGATCTGCACGGCGGCGCCTGGAACAACAAGGACCGCTTCGCGAACGAGCCGATGGACCGCGCCGTGGCGGCGAGCGGCGTGCTGGTGGTCGCCGTCGACCTGACGCTCGCGCCGGAAGCCCCGTATCCCGCCTCGGTCCAGGATGCGAACTACGGAGTCCGCTGGCTCAAATCGAAGGCGGCGGAGTGGAACGGAGACGCGGCGAACCTGGGCGTGCTCGGCAGCTCCAGCGGCGGCCACGTCGCTCAGCTCCTGGCCCTGCGCCCCCGCGATGCGCGGTACAACGCGATTCCTCTGTCCGCGGTCCCCGGCGTCGACGCGAGCGTGGCGTACGTGGCGACCCGTTCACCGATCAGCGACACCTTCGCGCGCTACCAGCAGGCGGAGCGGATGAAGCGCGAGGGGATGATCAAGAACAACAAGGCCTACTTCCAGCCGTGGGAGGCCATCTTCGAAGGCAATCCCCAGCAGATCCTCGATCGCCGCGAGGCGGCGACGCTGCCCCCGATGCTGATCATGCAGGGCGCGCTCGACGACAACGTGCTGCCGGCCGTGCAGGAGAAGTTCGCCGCGACGTACCGCGCGGCCGGCGGCGATTGCGAGCTGCACGTGTTCGAAGGGTGCGAGCACGAGTGGGTCGCCAAGCCCGGGCCCCAGACCGACCGCGCCCACGCCATGGTGAAGGGGTTCATCGCCCGCAATGTGACGGCGGCGCGCCGCGCGTCGTAGGCGCGCCGCGCCGCCGTCGCGGCCCGACGACCCGGGGGATCAGCGCGCGGGCGTGTGCTTCGCGAGGAACTCCTTGATGCGCACTTTCGCGGCCGCCAGGGGCGCGCCCTGCTTCCACTCCTGGATGAGCTCGCACTTGGGGAGCAGCCTCGCGACCTCCTCGGAGATCGGAAACGGATGCGCTTCGTCGTTGCCCGCCAGCACCAGACACGGGGTCTGGCACGTGGACACGAACGCGCGGTCGACGCTGTAGACGAAGCCGGGGCCGTACAGGTTCTGGTGGAACGCGTCCAGCGCCTGCGGGGTGGCCTCGGGATGGTCCGTGAGAGTCTCGGCCCACGCGTTGAACCTCGCGGCGCGACCAGGCGCCATCGCTCCCACCCGCCCGATGGGCTGCGCGAGCACGGCGCTCGCGATGCGCTGGGGCTGGGACTTCAGCAGGCTCATGATGAAGGATCCGCCGATGCACTGGCCGTACAGGTGGCACCGGTCGATGCCCAGCCGATCGAGCACCGCGATGTGATCGGCCGCGTAGGTGTGCCAGCCATCTTGCGCGGTGATCGGGCCGCGGGACCGACCGCCGGCGTTGCGCTGATCCATCACGATCACGCGGAAATCGGCGGCGAACTCGGTGATGGGGTTCACGGGTGCGGCGGGGCGGCTCCACACCTCGATGGTCGACTGGAGTCCCGCCGGCGCGAACGTGAGGATGGGGAACCCCCGGCCGAACTCCTCGTAGTAGATCGACGCGCCGTGGTGTTCAATGCTTGGCATGTCCTTCTCCTTTCCTTAGGGGTGACGCCATGAAGACTAGCACCAATCGCATCCTCACCACCCACGTCGGCAGCATCCCCCGACCGGAAGGCATTCGTGAGCTCCTGCGCGCGCGACTCAACGGTCAGTCCGTCGACGCGGAGGAGCTGGCGCGGCGGGTCAGCAGCGCGGTGGCCGACGTCGTACGCAGGCAGGCGGAGGGTGGAATCGACATCGTCTCGGACGGCGAGATGAGCAAGACGAGCTTCCTTGGCTACACGGACGAGCGGCTCACCGGGTTCACCCCGATGAAGCCGGATGACCCCACGGTGCCCGCGTCGAATACGAGCGGAACGTGGGCGAGAAGACTCGACACGCGGCGAGAATGGCGCGCCTTCCGCGAATACTACGAAACGTACCTGCCGGCGGCCATGCCGCCGTCCGCGCCTCCGTCCGTGTGCACGGGCCCGATCTCCTACAAAGGCCAGGCGCTGCTGAAACGCGACCTCGAGAATTTCAAGGCCGCCCTTCAGACCGTGGGCGTCGAAGAGGCGTTCCTTCCGGCCGTCGCCCCCGGGATGGTGGGGCGCGACCAGAATCGGTACTACCCGAACGAAGAGGCCTACCGGTTCGCCATCGCGGAGGCCTTGAAGACCGAGTACAAGGCGATCGTCGATGCCGGATTCATCTTGCAGATCGACGACCCCGGCCTGGGGGAGACGTGGGACATGATCATGCCCGCTCCCTCGCTCGCCGACTATCGGAAGACGCAGGCGATGAACATCGAAGCGCTGAATCACGCGCTCGCCGGCCTCCCCGAAGATCGGGTGCGCTACCACCTCTGCTGGGGAAGCTGGCAGGGCCCGCACGAGGGCGATCTCGCCCTGAAGGACATCGTCGACCTCATGCTACGGGTCAAGGCCCAGGCCTACTCCGTCGAGGCGGCGACCCCACGCCACTCCTACGAATGGCGAATCTGGAAGGACGTCAAGCTGCCCGATGACAAGATCCTGATCCCGGGTATCATCGCCCACACCACCGCCGTGGTCGAGCACCCCGAGACGGTGGCGGAGCGACTCCTGAACTTCGCCAGCGTGGTCGGACGGAATCGGGTGATCGCGGGCGCCGACTGCGGCTTCGCCCAGGGCGCCATGTACCAGCGGCAGCACCCCACGGTGATGTGGGCGAAGTTCCGGGCGCTGGCCGAGGGCGCGGAGCTGGCATCCCGGCGGCTATGGTCGAAGTAGCGACCACGCGATTTCCATGAGCCAGGCGCGGCCGGCCGTGCTGGAAGTCGCGGGTCGCGAGGTGGCCATCACCAACCCGGACAAGGTGTACTTCCCCCACGCCGGCCACACGAAGCTGGACCTGGCGACGTACTACGCGGCCGTCGCCGACGGGGCGCTGCGGGGGATCGCGGGACGGCCGATCGTGCTCAAGCGTTACGTGGAGGGCGCCGCGGGCGAGGCGTTCTTCCAGAAGCGGGCCCCCGCGCAGCGTCCCGACTGGATCGAGACGGTGGAGCTCCGATTTCCATCGGGGCGGACGGCGCAAGAGGTCGTCGTGCGCGACGCGGCGCAGCTTCTGTGGATCGTCAACCTGGGGTGCGTCGACCTGAACCCGCACCCGGTCCGCGTCGAGGACCTCGAGCACCCCGACGAGCTGCGCGTCGACCTCGATCCCGGTCCGGGGACCAGCTGGGACGACGTGCGGCGGGTGGCCCTGATCGTCCGTGAGGTGCTCGGCGAACACGGCCTGCGCAGCTGGCCCAAGACGTCGGGATCACGCGGCATGCACGTCAACGTGCGGATCCAGCAGCGCTGGAGCTTCGACCAGGTGCGGCGCGCGGCGCTGGCGCTCGCCCGGGAGGTGGAACGGCGCGCGCCCGCGCAGGCGACCAGCAAGTGGTGGAAGGAAGAGCGCCACGGCGTCTTCCTCGACTACAACCAGAACGCCAAGGACCGCACGGTGGCGTCGGCCTGGTCGGTGCGGCCGACCCGCGACGCGCGCGTCTCGATGCCGCTGGTGTGGGACGAAGTCGCCGACTGCGATCCGGCCGCCTTCACGCTGGCCACGGCGCCGGCGCGCCTGGCCGAGCGCGGCGACGCGTCGGCGGGCATCGACGCCGCCGCGGGATCGCTCGAGAGACTGCTCGAGCTCTCCGCCGCGCAGGAAGCCGCCGGCCTCGGCGACGCGCCGTGGCCGCCCCACTACAAGAAGCAGGAGGACGAGCCACCGCGCGTCGCGCCGTCGAGGCGCCGTCGGGCGCTCCAGCCGCTGATCACGGTCGCCAAGGCGGAGCACGAGGCGGACGCGCGCGCGGGGCTGGAGCGCTGGAAGACGCGCCATCCCGACGCGGCGGCGCGGCTGCAGGTCGACGACGTCCTCGTCGACTCGATGCGTGGCCGCTCGAGCACGTGGACGCGCATTCGAGTCAACCTGCGTCACGTTCCGGAGAGCGAGCGTCCGGCCGAGGAGCCGCCCGATCCGGACTACGATCCCTGGGAATCCGTCCGGCGCGGGTCGCGCGCGCCGAACACACGCTCGAGCTCGTAGGCCGGCGTCGCTTCCAGCTGATCGTAGCGGCAGTCTGCCGGACGCTTGTCGGAGCGCCAGCGCACGAACTGCGCGGCGTGTCGGAAGCGAGTCCCCTGCATGTGGTCGTACGCGACCTCACAGACGCGGTCGGGCCGGAGCGGCTCCCAGCTCAGGTCCTTGCCCCGGTTCCAGCGGCTGCTCGCGCCGGGCAGGCGCTGGCCCGTCGCGCTCGCCTCTTCCTGCGCCTCGGCCCAGTCACGCCAGGGATGTCCCGCGAGCGCGCCCTCGCGGAGAGGCGCCAGGTCGGCGACGAGCTGCCGTCGCACCGCGTTGGTGAACGACGCGGTGACGCCGACGTGGTGCAGCGTGCCGTCATCGTCGTAGAGGCCGAGCAGGAGCGAGCCGATCATGGTGCCGGCGCCGTTCTTGTGCCAGCGGAAGCCGGCCACCACGCAGTCGGCGGTGCGCGCGTGCTTGACCTTGATCATCGTGCGCTCGCCGGCGCGGTAGGGCTCGTCCAGACGCTTCGCCATGACGCCGTCGAGCCCGGCGCCCTCGAAGCGACGGAACCAGTCCTCCGCGAGGGAGCGATCGCGCGTGGCCGGCGACAGGTGCACCGGCGGTGCGGCACCGGCCATCGCCCGCTCGAGCCGCTCACGCCGCGCCGCCAGCGGCGACGCACGGAGGTCCTCGTCGTTCAGCGCCAGCAGATCCCAGACCACGAACGACGCCGGCGCCTGCGCGGCCAGGAGCTTGACCCGCGACGCGGCCGGATGGATGCGGAGCAGCAGGGCCTCGAAGTCGAGCCCGTCGCCTCCGACGATGACGATCTCGCCGTCGACGACGCAGCGCTCGGGCAGCGTCGCGGCCAGAGGGGCGACGAGCTCGGGAAAATAGCGGTTCATCGGCTTCTCGTCGCGGCTCTGCAACAGAACCTCGTCGGCGTCGCGAAACACCAGCGTTCGAAAGCCGTCCCACTTGGGCTCGAATTGCCAGCCGTCGCCGCCGGGCAACGCCTCGGCGGCCTTCGACAGCATGGGCGCGATCGGCGGCGCGAAGGGCAGGCGCATGGCCCAATTCTAGCGGAGCTGGTGTAGAGTAGGGGACCTCACGCGCCCAACAATTCGTGGAGGAAGACGATCATGCCCCTGACGCGTCGCTCCTTCGCTCGCCTCGTCGGATCCATCGCGCTCCTGCTCATCCCCGTCCTGTTGGCGGACCTGGCCGCCGCCCAGACGCCCAAACGCGGCGGGACCTTGCGGGTCGCCTACGGCAACGAGATCCTGGGGCTCGACTTTCACACCGTGCCCGGCTACGAAATGGTCTGGGTCGCGACGAACATCGGGTGCGGCCTCATCAACATGACCCCGGACGGGAAGTTCATCCCGGAGGCCGCGGAATCGTGGCAGATCTCGAATGACGGGCTTCTCTATACCTTCAGGCTCCGGAAGAACATCCTCTTCCACGATGGTACGAAGGTCGACGCCGCGGCCGTCAAGTTCTCGATCGACCGCATCATGGACCCCGCGAACCGGTCCAGCATGCGGTCGTTCATGGAGGCGGTGCACTCGGTGGAAGTGGTCGAGCCGTACACCGTGCAGATCCGACTCAAGCATCCGTACGCCTTCATGCTGCACATGATTGCCGCGTACCGCATGGGGCTCGTCCTCTATTCGCCCACCGCCACGCAAAAATACACGCTCGAAGAGCGCAAGGCGGGCAAGCCCGAGGCGGTCGTCGGCTGCGGGCCGTTCAAGCTCGTCGAGTGGGTGAAGGGCACCCATCTGGTCATGGACCGCTTCGACAAGTACTACGAGCCGGGCCTCCCCCTGCTGGATCGCGTCGTGATCCGCGTGATCAAGGACCCCGTCACGCAGATGGCCGCGTTCAAGGCGGGCGAGATCGATTTCATCGCCGACTTCTCGGCCGATCACGTCGACACCATTCGCGCCCAGAACCCGCGCGCCCATGTCATGACCGGCAAAGAGACGACGCCGATGGTGGCGATGATGAAGGTCACGGTACCGGCGGACGGTAAGCCCATGTCGAAGGACCGCGCGCCGCACGCGATCTTCAACGACCTCCGGGTCCGCAAGGCCCTCGGGTGCTACGGCATCGATCGCAAGGAGATCGTGAAGATCGCGTTCAAGGGGCAGGCCACGCCGTGGGTCGGGATCATTCCGCCGGGCACGCTGGACACCGTGGACGTCACCGCCATGTGCCCGTACGACCCGGCCCGGGCGAAGGCGTTGCTGGCCGAGGCCGGCTACGGCCCGCACAAGCCCCTGACCTTCGAGCTGATGACCAACACCGAGAAATCCGTCTTCAGCGTCATCGCCACCGTCATCAAGGAGCAGGTCGCGCGCCTCGGGGTGACCGCGAACATCAGGCTGGTCGACAAGCCGAGCTGGATGCTCACGGCCACCCAGGACGGCCCGTTCGACATGTACGTCGAGGATCTCGCGTCCCTGTTGACCGTGGACCAGAACTCCTACCTGTCGGCCAGCACCGCGTTCTGGAACAGCACGCGCCACACCGATCCCAAGGTCGACGAATACTACAGCCGCTACGCGCGCGAGATGGATCCGGCCAAGCGCAAGGCCATCGCCAAGGAGTTCCAGGAGTTCAGCGCCGACAAGCTCTACTGGAACACCATCTCGGGGTCGCCGTTCTACCAGATCGCGCAGCCGTGGATGAAGGACTACGTCTACCAGGCCGAGTTCAAAGTTCACTACAAGAAGGTGTGGCTCGACCGGTAGCGCGGACCGAAAGGCGCCCGCGCGCGTCAGGCCTTCGTAAAAACTTGAGTCCTCGCGTGTGACTCTGCTTCTAATGGGGGCAGATGGCAGCCCCTGGCCGGAAAGAAAGCCCGTCGAAGCCTGACTCTCCCGCGGCCCTGCCCAAGCCAACGGTGTCCGCCGTCGAGATGGGGGCACGTCAGCGGGAGATCTCGGTCTCCGAGTTCTTTACCAAGAACCGACACCTCCTGGGGTTCGACAACCCGCGCAAAGCGTTGCTGACGTGCGTGAAGGAAGCCGTCGACAACGCGCTCGACGCCTGCGAGGAGGCCGGGATCCTCCCTGACGTGGTCGTCAAGCTGGAGGCCGTCGCCAACGGATCCAACGGGACAACGCCACCCCCGGCGAGTCAGGCGAGCCGGTTCCGGATCACGATCACCGACAACGGCCCCGGCATCGTCCGCCAGCAGATCCCGCCGATCTTCGCGAAGCTCCTCTATGGGTCCAAGTTCCACCGGCTGCGCATGAGCCGCGGCCAACAGGGCATCGGCATCTCGGCGGCCGGCATGTACGGACAGCTCACCACCGGCAAGCCGGTCCAGATCATCTCGCGCACGAGCGCCCGGGCGCCCGCCCACTACTTCGAAGTCCAGATCGACACCAAGAAGAACGAGCCGATGATTCTGGAGAAGAAGCAGATCGACTGGGAGTCTCCGCGCGGGACGCAGGTCACGCTGGAGGTCGAGGGGCGCTATCAGAAGGGACGGGCCTCGGTCGACGAGTACGTCGAGCAGACGATCATCGCCAACCCGCACGTGAAGCTGACGTACCTCACGCCGGAGGGCGAGACGAAGGAGTTTCGCCGGACCTACGACCAGCTCCCGGCGGCGCCCCGCGAGATCAAGCCGCACCCGTACGGCATCGAGCTCGGCATGCTGCTGAAGATGCTGCAGGACACCAAGAGCCACTGGCTCTCGGGGTTCCTGGCCGGCGATTTCAGTCGGGTGTCGCCGCGCCTGGCCGAGGACATCTGCAAAGCCGCGGGTCTCTCGCCGCGCGCGCGTCCGCGCGACGTCCACGGCCAGGCGGCCGAGAATCTCTACAAGGGTATCCAGGCGACCAAGATCATGGCGCCGCCGACCAACTGTCTCTCGCCGATCGGCGAGCAGGCGATCCTCGCGGGCCTGTACCAGCAGATCAAAGGCGACTTCTACACGGCGGTGAGCCGCCCGCCCGCCGTGTACCGTGGGAACCCCTTCGTGATCGAAGCGGGCCTGGCCTACGGAAAGGGGCCGGAGCAGGCGCAGGAGCGTCAGGCGAGGAAAGAGATTCCGCTCGCGGAAGGCGAGGCCGCGGAGAACGACAGCGAGCTGGCCCGCGTCATCCGCTACGCGAATCGGGTTCCGCTGCTCTACCAGCAGTCGGCCTGCGTGTGCTACAAGGCGGTGCTGGACACGACGTGGCGCAACTACGGGGTGGCTCAATCACGCGGCGCGGTGCCGTCGGGCCCGATGGTGATCTTCGTCCACATGGCGTCGGTCTGGGTCCCGTTCACCAGCGAATCCAAGGAAGCGATCGCGGAGTACGACGAGATCCGCAAGGAGATCACGCTGGCGCTGCGCGAGTGCGGCCGGCGACTCGGCGCGTTTCTCAGGCGCCGCGAGCGTGCCCACAGCGAGTTCCGCCGGCGCAACATCTTCGAGCTCTACATCGAAGAGGTCGTCGAGTCGTGCAACCGACTCAAGAGTGGCAAGCTGGCCGTCGCGAAGCTGCGGGACCAGCTCCAGAAGATGGCGATGAAGCGGACCGGCGGCGAGAAGACCGACGAGCTCCTGGGGCAGAACGGCGGCGGCCCGGAAGGCTTGCCGCACTCGATCATCGTCACGCCCGAGGGCGTCGAGGGCGCGGTGCCGGCGGCGATCGACGCGGCGCCGGTCGTCGCCGCGTCGCCGAACGGAGGTCCCGCCGCGACGGCCGCCAGGCCCGCGCGGCGGGCCGGAAAGACCAAGGGGCGGGCAAAGAGCAAGCGCGCCGCGCGCAAGAGAGGCTAGGACGCACGCATGGCCCAGAAGGCTCGGACGGCGACCGCGGTCGAGAAGAAGCTGATCGGCGTGGCCGACGTGGTGATCCACGCCGCCGAGCGACGCCAGGATCCGACGCTCACGATCCCGGTCCGCTCGCTGTCGAACGTGACCTTCAACGACCGCAAGGGCCTGATCGAGATGGGCAAGCGGAAGCAGGCCCGGTCGTTCTTCAACGTCGGGATGGCCAAGAAGTTCATGCAGACCGTCCTGGTGGCCGACGCGCTCTGCGAGCTGCAGCGTGCGAACCTCACGACCTCGCTCAGGGAGATCTACTATCGCAGCAAGCACACGATCAAGAACTCGCACGAAAACACGCTCGACACCCAGGACGAGTCCGACCCGCTCATCGAGGACCTCGAGGTGTCGCTAGAGGCGCTGCGCGAGGAGCTGCACGTGCGCGCGGAGAACGCCGGCTCCATCGTGGGGCCGCTGGTGCTGGTCGACGACGGCGACCGGGTGGATTGCGCGCGGCTCGGGAAGGGCGGCTACTCCGTGCCGTCGATCGTCGAGCCGGAGTATCTGCAGATCAGGCAGTGCACCGCCGATTTCTTGCTCCTGGTCGAGAAGGGCACCCAGTGGAATCGCCTCTCCGAGGACAAGTTCTGGCGCCGGTACAACTGCGTGCTGCTGACGGGCAACGGGCAGCCGCCCCGCGGCGTTCGGCGTCTGGCGCGGCGGCTGCACGAGGAGAAGAGGCTCCCCGTCTACGTCCTGGTCGACAACGACCCGTGGGGCTACTACATCTACTCGGTCATCAAGCAGGGCTCGATCAACCTCGCCTTCGAGAGCCAGCGCATGGCCATCCCGAAGGCCAAGTTCGTCGGGCTCTCGAGCGCCGATCCCGAAGCGTACGAGCTCCCGCGCAACGTGGGCATCAAGCTCAACGACAAGGACGTCGCGCGGGCCAAGGAGCTCCTCGGCTACACGTGGTTCCAGAAGAAGAGCTGGCAGGCCGAGATCAAGCGGATGCTCTCGAGCGGGCTCAAGTACGAGCTCGACGCGCTCGCCAACAAAGATTTCCAGTTCCTCACCAAGAAGTACCTGCCCCGCAAGCTCAAAGAGCAGGATTGGCTGGACTGAGTCGGCGGTGTTAGGCTGAGCCGCCCGGCGAGGGCGGACGCCAATGCCGCTGGTATCGTTCCTCGATGTCGAGAAGACCTATCGGTCGCTGCAGGGCGTCGACTACCCGGCGGTGGAGCACTTCAACGTCGAGATCGAGCCCGGAGAGTTCTTCTGCCTGCTCGGCCCCAGCGGCTGCGGCAAGACGACCGTGCTCAAGATGCTGGCGGGCTTCGAGACCCCGACGACGGGCCAGATCCTGATGGAGGGTCGCCCGGTGACGGGCGCCAGTCGGGACCGAGGGGTGGTCTTTCAAGGAGACGACTCGCTTTACGGCTGGCTGACCGCCGTGGAGAACGTCGAGTTCGGGCTGCGCATGCGGCACGTGGGCAAGGCGGAGCGGCGCGAGCGCGCGCTGCGCTACCTCGAGCTGGTCGGTCTCAGGGGGCAGGAGCAGAAGTATCCGGCCGAGCTGTCCGGAGGGATGAAGCAGCGCATCCAGATCGCGCGGGTGCTGGTGAACGAGCCGAAGATGCTGCTCATGGACGAGCCCTTCGCGGCGCTGGATGCGCAGACCCGCTCGCTGATGCAGGTGGAGCTGGCCCGCATCTGGCAGGCTACGCGCACGACCGTTCTGTTCATCACCCACGACATCGACGAGGCGGTCACGCTCGGCAAGCGGATCGGCGTGATGCGCGCCGGCCCCCGCTCGCAGGTCAAGGGTGTGGTGGAGGTGGCGCTGAACGGGGCCCGCAGCCGCACCGACGACGCATTTCTCCGGTACTACAAGGCGGTCTACGAGATGATCCGGGACGAAGTCGCCAAATCCATCGTGGGCGCGTCGTGATCCGAGACTCCGACGGCGCCGCGCGCCGCGCGTTGAGCGGGTACGGCGGTTACGTGCTCGGGTTCATCAGCCTGTTCGTCATCTGGCAGCTGGCATCCCTCTACCTGGTCAGCTCCGTCCTCTTCCCGCCGCCGACCGTGGTGTTCAGGAAGGGCGTGCTGCTGGTGCGCAACGGCGTGTTGCTGGAGCACCTCTCGGCTAGCCTCCAGCGCATCCTGGCCGGGTTCATTGCCGGCTCGCTGCTGGGCATTCCGATCGGGCTGGCGATGGGCTCGTTCCGGCCCGTGCGCAGGGTCCTGGAACCATACACCGAGTTCCTGCGGTTCATCCCGTCGGTGGCCATGATCACCGTGGCGGTCATCTGGTTCGGGATCGGCGAGGCCTCCAAGATCTTTCTCATCATCTACACGACGATCTTCATCGTCATCCTGAACACGGCGGCGGGCGTCTCGGCCATCGCGCCCGACAAGATCCGGGCCGCGCAATCGCTGGGCGCGACGCGCGCACAGATCTTCATTCACGTGGCGATGCCGGCGACCGTTCCCTATATCCTCACCGGGATGCGCCTGGCGATGGGCAATTCGTTCACCACGATCGTGGCCGCCGAGTTGATCGCCGCGAACGACGGGCTCGGCAAGATGCTCTGGGACGGGCGGCTGTTCATGCTGGTGGACGAGATCTTCGTCTCTCTGGTCACGCTGGGGCTGCTCGGCTTCGTGGTGGATCGCATGTTCCGGTGGAGCATCTATACCTTCGCGGGCAAGTATTCGCCGGCGACCTAGGAGGGCGACGTTCATGATGACACTCAGTGCCCGATGCCTGCTCGTGCTGAGCCTGCTGACCTGGAGCGGCGCGGCGTGGGCGCAGACCAAGATGACCATCGCCACCGGGGTGGATCCGGTGTTTTCCGCCTATTACGTGGCCCAGCAGGAAGGCCTGTTCAAGAAGCACGGGCTGGACGTGCGCATCAACACGGGACCGTCCGGCTCGGCGATGGTGTCCTTCCTCATCAACGGGCAGATCGAATCGGCCTTCGGCTCGGAGATTGCCGGAGTCGCCAACCATAACCTGGACCCGAACGTCGTCGTCGTCGCCCAAGCCACCCGTCTGGTGCGGTGGATCGCCGTCGTGGGACGCAACATCGACAACCTGGATCAGCTCAAAGGCAAGAAAGTGGGCGTGGCCCGGGGCTCCGGTGGCGAGGTGTTCTGGCTGGCCATGATCGATAAGCTCAAGCTCAACGCGGCCGACTACACGGTGGTCAACGTCGAGGCGCCGGAGATGGTCGCGGCGCTCGAGCGCGGCAACATCGACGCCTTCGCCGTCTGGGAACCCTGGGTGAGCCGCGGTCTGGCGGCCGTCAAGAACACCAGGGTGCTCAAGGACCAGGAGGGCATCCTGGAGCAGGGCGTGTACATCTACATGAACCTGGGATGGATTCGGAAGAACCCGGCGCAGGCGGACGGGTTCATGCGCGCGCTGGTGGAAGCGACGGAGATGATCAACAAGGACCGCAAGCGCGCCGCCAAGGACGTGTCCGATTTTCTCAAGAACCTGGACCCGCCGATGGTGGAGCAGCTCATGACCAAGCTCACCTTCGACATGGAGCTGGGTGCGACCACCATCAACATGTTCCGGCTGGCCGAGTCGCAGCTCAAGCAACAGGGCAAGCTCACCAAGCCGATCGACTACGGCGCGTTCGTGTATCCGGACCTGTTGCGCAAGGTCGAGCCCAAGAAGGTCGACTACACGCCCTGACCCCGGGCGTCGCTCGAGCCGCGGCCCTTCCACGGCCCCGTGATCAGCCGGGCGCCGCGGTGCCAGGTGACGTACGCCCAAGCCCACTCGAACAGCACCAGCAGCCGGTTGCGGAAGCCGATCAGAAACATGATGTGCACGAGGAGCCAGGCGAGCCACGCCGGAAGCCCCGAGAGCTTGATGCGGCCGACGACCGCAACGGCGGCCGCCCGGCCGATCGTCGCCATGCTGCCCTTGTCCCGATAGCGGAAGGGGCGCGTCGGCTGCCCGTGGAGCCGCCGCAGCACGTTGTCCGCCACCGCGCGGCCCTGCTGGATGGCGACCGGCGCCACGCCGGGCAGCGGCGCGCCCGTCTGATGCAGGAACGCGCAGACGTCGCCGATCGCGAACGCCTCGGCGTGCCCCGGGATCGACAGGTCCGGCTCGACGAGGACGCGGCCGGAGCGGTCCAGCGGCGCGCCCAGCGTCCGCGCCAGCGGCGCCGCCGCCACGCCGGCCGCCCAGAGCACCGTGCGCGCGCGGATCTGCTCGCCGCCCAGCCACACGGCGTCCGCCGTCACCCGCGTGACGATGGCGTCGGTGCGCACCTCGACGCCGATGCGCCGGAGCGCGTTTTGCGCCTCGAGCGAGAGCGACGCGGGAAAGGCCGTGAGAATGCGCGGCGCGCCCTCGACAAGGACGATGCGCGCCCGGGCGGGATCGATCAGCCGGAAATCGCGGGTGATGGTCCGGCGGGAGATCTCGCCGAGAGCCCCGGCCAGCTCCACCCCCGTGGGGCCGCCGCCGACGACCACGAAGGTGAGAAGCGCCTCCTGCTCGGCGCCGTCGTGCTCGCGCTCGGCGGCCTCGTAGGCCAGCAGCACGCGGCGCCGGATCTCGAGCGCGTCCTCGAGGGTCTTGAGCCCGGGCGCCAGCAGCTCCCAGTCATCGTGGCCGAAGTACGAGTGGCTGGCGCCCGCCGCGAGGATGAGTGCGTCGTAGCCGAGCTCGCCCCGATCGAGGACGACGCGTCGGCCGGCCAGGTCCACGCTCTCCACGCTCGCCAGGAAGACGGTGACGTTGGTCGCGCGGCGCAGGATGGAGCGGAGCGGGACCGCAATGTCCGAGGGATTGAGGGCGGCGGTGGCTACCTGGTACAGCAGCGGCTGGAAGAGATGATGATTGCGACGGTCCAGCAGGGTGACCCGCAGGGGACGACCCGCCAACGCGCGGGCGGCGTACAGCCCACCGAACCCCCCGCCCACGATCACGACGTGCGGACGAGTATGCGGCGTCGACATACCCGTATCGTACGGCGGTGGGGGCTACTTGGCCCTGAGGGCCCTCCACCAGGACACGCCGGCCAGCCCGCCGAGCGTGGATCCGACGAGGAGCAACGCGGACGGCGCGGGCACGGGCGACGGGAGGCCCGGGGCGTCGGTGAACGTCCACCGGCTACCGCTCCAGACGGCGTGCGTCGTATCGTTCGCCAGCAGGTGCCCGTTCAGGTACTGGAACGAGTCGAAGCTGAACGGCGTCGTGGGCGACGCCTCGAAGTACAGGGTGAAGTACAGGTTGTTCAGACGCGCCGGGCCCGAGATCGTCAGCAGCGTGTGCGTGCTGTCCAGCGTTTCGGGCGCCCAGCCGGGGTCGCTGACGTTGCTGATGCCGGGGGCGGCGAACGTGATCGAGTCGATCTTGAAGACCGCCATGTCCCAGGGCAATCCCGCGTTGAGATTGTTCATGAGCATGTCGGCGGTCCAGCTCGTGGCGTGAGCGTCGATCGGCGCGGTCACGGGTACTAGGAGCAGGACCACCAGAGCGATCAGAACCAATTTCATGGAACCCTCAAATCACGACATAGCGACCTCATCCAACGTACACCATGCTCGATTGTCGGACAACGTAACCGCCCGAGGACAGAAACCAGACGCAACCTATAGATGACATTTTCCGGAAGCCCCACGATCCGGAAACTCCACGGGCGCTGGGACGTGCCGGGAGCGCCCTGGTGCCGCCCACCGTGCGAAGTCTTGACAGACAAGTAACCGTATGGATACTCTCTCCACGAGAAAGTATCCAGATGGTTACTTCAGCCCGCGACCCCCTGCGAACCCGCGAGCGCATCCTCCGTGCGGCGCGGCGCGAGTTCGTGCACAAGGGGTTCGCCGGCGCCCGCGTGGACGCGATCGCCCGGGCGGCGGCGGTGAACAAGCGGATGCTCTACCACTACTTCGGCAACAAGGAGGCACTGTACCGCGCCATCCTTCGCGAGGGAATCGGCACGAACCTCGATCTGGTGGCCGCCGCACCCGCCGACGTGGTCGACCTGCTGCCCTTCCTGTTCGAGCGCGCGTCGAAGCGCGGCGAGGGGATCCGCCTGCTCCAGTGGGAGGCGCTCGGCAGCGGTGACCGCAGGCCGATCGCCGAGGAGGAGCGCCGCAAGGCGTGGGTGGAGGGCACCGAGCGCCTCCGGGACGCGCAGCGTGCCGGGCAGCTCCATGGAGACCTCGAGCCCGAGTACCTGGTGCTGTCGCTCATGGCGCTCACCATCTTTCCGCTGGCGTTTCCTCAACTGGTTCGTATGGTCACCGGGGCGCGGGTGGGTGACGCCGAGTTTCAGCGGCGCCAGACCCGCTTCCTGCGCCGGCTGGGCGCCTGCCTGCGCCCGCCCGCTACCGATACCAAGCAACCTCCCGCCCCAAAGGAGAAGCACCGATGAGCTCCGTGCAGACCGCGCCGCTCGGGCGTACCACGGCCGCGCCGGTGACCGGCGTCGAATCCCTCGGCCTCTACCGCATCGCGTTCTGGACCCTTCTAGCCGGCAATCTCATCGCCGGCTGGGGCGTGCAGTGGGACATCCAGTGGCACGTGCAGGTCGGGCGCGACTCGTTCTGGATCCCGCCGCACGTCATGACCTACGGCGGCGTCGCCCTCGTCGTGCTTGTCAGCTTCGGCGTGCTGGCCCGCGACACGTTCCGCCACCTGGTTGCCGGCCGCGCAGCTCGGGGGCGCGACGCCGCGCCCGGTGGCACCACGCGTGTGGCCGGCCTCAGGGGCACCCCTGGCTTCTTCCTGGCGGCATGCGGCATCGCGCTCACGGTGCTGGCGGCGCCGATCGACGACCTCTGGCATCGCCTGTTCGGGATCGACGTGACGCTGTGGAGCCCGCCGCATCTGCTCGGACTATGCGGCGTCACGGTCAACACGCTGGCCTGTCTGCTCATCTCGCGTGAGGCGTATCCGGCGCAAGGCTGGGCGCGCTACGTGGGCCTCGTCATCGCCGGAAGCATGTTCTTCGGTAGCCTCGGCGTGGCGCTGCGACCGACGGGCCGGCTCGCGTTCCTCTACGGCGGGATCTCGTTCTACTCGTATCCGATCCTGGGCGCGTTGCTCCTGCCGCTGGCGCTCGTCGCGGCGGCGCGTCTGACAGGCGGACGCTCGGCGCCGCTCGTCGTGCTGGCCATCGCGATGGCGATCGGCATGATCGGCGGCGCGATCGCACGTGTAGGATTCGACATCCTCCAGCCGGTGTCCTTCATCCAGGAGGAGATCGCGAAAGACCCGACCTCGCCGATCGCGGTGACCCACGCGATCGCGCAGAAGAACGGAACGACGCCGGGCGGCGCGCCGGGCGGAAACCTCTCGCGGCTCCTCGCGTTCGTGCCGATGCTGGCGATGGTGGCGCTCGACCCGCGGCGACGACCTGTCGCGGCGACGCTCGCCTACGCCGTCAGCCTGTTCGCGATCTGGGGATTCGCGATGGGCCTCACGCCCGCGTTTCGCCCGATGGTCCCCGGGGTGGGAACGACCGCCGTCGCGCTGCTGCTCACGCTGGCGACAGCGCTCGTCGGCGGCGTCGCGGCAACCCGGCTGGCCGACCGCCTCGAGCGGGTGCCCTGACCAGAGATTAGCCCCTCCCGGTCAGGGACCCACCAGGCCCATCTCTGACCAGGGCGGCGGAAGGTCGCGAGATATGGGGAAATTCCCTCTCGGTATCGTTCTTGCCCTGCAGTACTGGCATGGAACGCTTGAGTCCCCGGTCCCTGGTCCTGATCGCCTTGACCGCGGCAATGACGGTGGCCACGCCCGCCGTCGCCGAGACAGCGCGGCGAACGGTCGCGGAAGGCCACCGATACCAGCGTGAGATCGCGGAGGCATCGGCTCGATACTCGGTGCCGGCGCGCCTGATTCGCGCGGTCATCGTCGCGGAATCCGGATTCGATCATCGCGCGGTGTCCCGGACGGGCGCCTGCGGGCTCATGCAGTTGATGCCGGAGACCGCCGCGCTCCTCGGTGTGAGCGACCCGTTCGACCCGCGCCAGAACATCCACGCGGGCACCCGCCACCTGCGCGCCATGATGGCGCGGTTCCGCTCCGATCTGCCGCTCGCGATCGCGGCCTACAACGCGGGCGAGAAGGCGGTGGCGGTGTACGGCGGCATCCCGCCCTATCCGGAGACTCGGGAATACGTGGCGCGCGTGCTGCGCCTCTACGGCGCGCCGATCGAGTGGGAGCGGTTCGAGGGCACCGGAATCCACCGGGTCTTCCAGCCCGACGGCACCGTCGTCTACACCAACGTCCCGATCCGCCGCGTCAGTGCAACCTCGCTAGATTAGGCCACGCAAAACGCCGGCGCCGCGAGCGCGGCGAACGCTTCTCCCGTGGGAATGTCCTTCGCGTCCTACCAGTGCGCGTCGTGGAGAAGATTGAGGGTCCCGAGCAGAGAAGACGGCCTTGACGTCGGCCGCGGTCGGGCCCAGGTATGGTCGCCGCTCGTGGATCACGTGCTTCGCCCCTGAACTCGAGCGCGAACCCGAGCGCATGAGGTCTCCTTACCCCGGGGGCCGCGACGTCCGTCACGCGCTGTAACGGATCCGCGGATCGAGATACCCGTACAACACGTCCACGGCCAGATTGATGGTCATGAACATCACGGCGATGAACAGGATCGTGGACTGGGTCAGCGGGTAGTCGCGCTGGTAGATCGACCACAGGACCAGGCGCCCGATGCCCGGCAGCGTGAACACTTCCTCCACGACGACGGTGCCGCCGAGCAGGATGCCCATCTGCAGCCCGGCCACCGTCACGATCGGAACCAGCGCGTTCTTGAGCGCGTGCTTGAGGATCAGCACGCGGTCGGTCAACCCCTTGGCGGCCGCGGTGCGGATGTACTCCGAGCGCAGCACGTCGAGCATGCAGGCCCGTGTGGTCCGCGCGATGTTGGCCGCGCTGGCGGTGCCCAGGCACAGCCCCGGCAGCAGCATGATGGTGAGGTTGCGCGCCGGGTCGGTCCAGAAGTCGACCCACACGACCGGCGGCATCCAGCGCAGGTAGATCGAGAAGAACAGGATCAGCATCGTGCCCTGCCAGAACACGGGGACGGACAGACCGAGCAGCGTACCCACGCGGGTGACGTTGTCGATCGCCCGGTCGCGGCGGGTCGCGGACAGGATCCCGGCCGGGATGCCGAGCATCAGCGCGAAGCCCACGGCCAGCGACGTCAGCTCGATCGTCACCGGCAGCCGCTCGAGGATCAGCGTGACCACGGGCTTGCCGGTGCGCCACGACGTGCCGAGATCGCCCTGGGCCAGGGCGGCGACCCAGCGTCCGTATTGCTGCCACCACGGCTGATCGAGGCCGAAGAACCGCTTGAGCTCCGCCACCATCGCGGGGCTCACGATGGCGTCAGCGCCGATCATCTGCTCGACGACGGTGCCGGGGACGAGACGGAGCATGAGAAAGACGAGAAGAGATAGACCAAGAAGAGTAAGGGCCATGGAGTAGAGGCGGACGACGAGATAGCGGGTCATGAAACCCTCTCCCTTCCACGTCCACCGTTTGCACCGTCGCCGGACCTACGCTTTGTCCAGCCAGACGCCCTCGAAGCCGTAGAGGAGCGTGGTGGGGTGCTGGCGAAAGCCCTTGACGGTGGCCTGGGTGAAGTCGATCGTGTCGGCCGAGAAGAGCCAGAGGTGCGGCACGTTCTCGAGGATCATGACCTGGACGCGGTCGTAGATCTCCTTGCGCTTCTTCGGGTCCATCGTGCGCCGGCCCTCTTCCAGCAGCGCGTCGAGGTCGGGCACGCTCCACGAGTTCCAGTTCTGGCCCTTGGTCGAGTGCAGGGCGCGGAAGAACGCGGTATCGGGATCGGCGTAGCCCGGCGTGGTGTTCATCGTCATGTCGAAGTCCTTGGCCAGCCACCGCTTGATCCACACCGCGTACTCGACGTTCTCGATCTCGACGTTGATGCCGATGCGCTTGAGCTGGGCGGCCACGACCGGCGCGCCGGACACCATCGTGGGGAAGGTCGGGATCACGCCGAGCTTCACGGTGAAGCCAGCCGCCTGGCCGGCGTCGGTCATGAGCTTCTTGGCGCGGTCGAGATCAGGGCGATAGTACTTCATCCACTGCTCTTCGGGGAGCTGCCACTGCTTCATGGGCGCGGTGGCCGGCGCCGTGAGCCGGCCGAAGCCGGAGGCGGCCACCCGTAATACTTGGGCCCGGTCGATCGCGTACGAGATCGCCTGCCGGACGCGCACATCCTTCAGCGGCCCGCGGCTGGCGTTGATGTTGAGAAAGTCGTAGCCGAGGCGCGACGAGCGATAGCCGGTCAGCGTTTTCTCCTCCTTGAGGAGGTTGTAGTTCTTGTTGTCCTCGATGAACGCGTGGTGGATCTGGCCCGTGCGCAGCGCGGCCACGATGTTGGCCTCGTCGGGGATGACCCGCAGCACCACCTGGTCGACGTGCGGCAGCCCCTTCTTGAAGTAGCCCCCGTGCTTCTTGAGGACCATCTGTTGCTCGACCTTCCAGTCGTCCAGCATGTAGGGCCCGGTGCCGAGCGCGGCCTTGTTGAGGTCGCCGTGCTTCTTGATCCCGGCCTCGCTGATGATGAAGCCCCAGAACCCGCCGAGGGCCGCCAGCAATCCGGCGAACGGCTCCTTGGTGATGAATTTCACTCCGTGTTTGCCGCTGGGCTCCACCTTGTCGACGGCGATGAAGTCCGATTTGCCGGGCGACTTCTCGAAGAGCCGATCGAACGTGAACTTCACGTCGGCGGAGGTCAGCTCCTGACCGTCATGGAACTTGACGCCCTGGCGCAGCTTGAACGTCCACTGCAGGCCGTCGGGGCTCACCTGCCACGACTCGGCCAGCTCGGGGACCGGCGTCATGTCCGGCTCGAACCGGACGAGCTG
>QHSL01000105.1 GCA_003220435.1 Candidatus Rokuibacteriota bacterium
ATACCCGCGGTCGAACTGCATGCCCTCGACCACGTCCAGCACGGTGTCGGCCGACTTCGACTCCTCGACCGTGATGACCCCGTCCTTGCCCACCTTCTCCATCGCCTCGGCGATCAGGTTGCCGATCGTCTTGTCGTTGTTCGACGCGATCGTCGCGACCTGCGCGATCTCTTTCTTGTCCTTCGTCGACTTCGAGAAGGTCTTGAGATTGCCAACGACGGCCTCGACCGCCGCCTCGATGCCCCGCTTGAGGCCCATGGGGTTGGCGCCGGCGGTGACGTTCTTCAGGCCCTCGCGGAAGATCGCCTGCGCCAGCACGGTCGCCGTGGTGGTGCCGTCACCGGCGACGTCGGAGGTCTTCGACGCGACCTCCTTGACCATCTGGGCGCCCATGTTCTCGTACTTGTCCTTGAGCTCGATCTCCTTGGCGACGGTGACGCCGTCCTTGGTGATCGTGGGGCTACCGAACTTCTTGTCGATGACGACATTGCGGCCCTTGGGGCCCAGCGTGGCCTTCACCGCCTCGGCCATGATGTTGACGCCCTTGAGCAGCGCGCTCCGGGCCTCTTCGTTGAACTTGAGCTGCTTCGGCATGGATCGCGTTCCTCCTTAAGCGAGAACGGCGAGGACGTCTTCCTCGCGCATGATGAGGTACTCTTTGTCGTCGATCTTGACCTCGGAGCCGGAGTACTTGCCGAACAGGATCTTGTCGCCGGCTTTCACGTCGAGAGGGATCTTCTTGCCGTTATCGCCGACTTTCCCATTGCCCACGGCGAGCACCTTGCCCTCCTGGGGCTTTTCCTTCGCCGTATCCGGAATGATGATGCTGCCCTTCTTGACCTCTTTCTCCTCGAGACGCTCGACCACGATTCGATCGTGCAACGGACGAATCTTCATCTGCCTGATGCCTCCAGTTGAGGTTGAGACTGCGTTAGCACTTGTAGACGATGAGTGCTAAGTAGTCAAGGGTGGATTAGTATCCGGGCGCCGGTGGGTAGGGTTGACAGGATGGCACCGTGGGAGCGGCATACCCTCGGTCGCCTCGTGCTCGCCGGGCGGGAGATAGGGTGCCGAGTATTCTCCGCCGGTGGGTCGCGCTAGAAGGTCACGAGACTGTCCTCCGTCAGGAGCTCCTGCGCGCCCACGAGGTCTATACCCAGAGGCTCCCCTATGTGAGGGAATCGCTGATGTATCGAGAGCATTTCCTCGGCGTAGAGTTCATCGGTCTCGTCGTGTACGCCGACGACGCAGGGCTGGTAACTACGGAGCGTCAGCGGGCTATGGCCCGACTGGACGAGGTCGCCGCGGCTCACGCAAAAGTGAGCACGCCCCCGCTCCGCGCCGAAATGATCGACGAGTTCGTGATGGTCCCGCACGCTGGTCCCTACGGCATCGCGGGACTGTTGACGTGTCAGCCGCCCTTCGCGGCCGAGTTTGCCGAGCGTCTCAAGAGGCTGAGCGCGGAGCTGATCCAACGCCTTCGCCCCACGCGGATGCTGGTAGGGGAGGTGGTCGACGCGTCCGGGATGTTCTTCATCCTGGGCGACTCGAACTACCCGGTCGATCTCGACCGTTACTTCCGATCCTCGCTCTACCGGCAGCACGTGGCCACGCTCGGCTCGATGCTGGCCGCGCCGACCCGCTGGTTCTCGCTCGATCCGGTGTGGCGCTACCACCGGGGGGCGAGAGGGTAGGCCGGCGCAGTCCTGAACGCCCGAACCGGGTCCGAACGGTTCAGCGACAGACTCGGGAGCGAAGCGATAGGCGCGGTGGAAGCTACTATATAATCAGCACGAAGTAGGGCGGTCCGGTCACTCCCCGGTAGCTCAGTCGGTAGAGCGCCTGACTGTTAATCAGGAAGTCGCTGGTTCGAGCCCAGCCCGGGGAGCCAACTCCTCCCGAGAGTTCTGAAGCACTCCCTCGACCGCGACCGGCTCATGGGTGATCGCTTGCGTGATTTTGCGTTGTATCTCCAGGGCGCCTATCTCTTCGCGGGAGACGCGCTGGCGACCGCCGAGGTTCTCAACGGCGCGCACACGCGGCGGGAGCCGAAGGACGCCTACATGCTGGCGCGTGAGACGCGCAATGGGTCCAGTCGGCGTATGATTCGGACACGTCGGATCGGATGAAGAAAGGAAGGCCCCATGCCAGACCTCTTCGAGACCATGCAGAACATGCGCGCCATGCGCCGGCTGAAGCCTGACCCAGTTCCCGACGAGCTGATCCGAAAAATTTTGGAATCAGGAGTGTGCGCGCCCAACGGCGGCAACACTCAGCGCTGGCGGTTCCTGGTGATCAAAGATCGAAAGATCAAGCAGGCCGTGCAGGTCTGGTACAAGCGCGCCTTCGACGAGGTCGTCGGGCCCCGCTATCTCAAGAGCAACCCACCGCCCGGCGTCACCCGCGAGCAGTACAACCGCCAGCACGCGGCGGTGGAGTACCTGACCGATCACTTCCACGAGGCTCCGGTGTGGATCGTGGCGTGCCTCGAGGACGGCGCGGCCGCGCCCACCCGGAGCTCCGGCGCGTCGATCTATCCCGCGGTGCAGAACATGCTGCTCGCCGCCCGCGCGCTCGGACTCGGCGCGACCCTGACGACGCGACATCTTCTGTACGAGAAGGAAGCCGAAGCGGCGCTCGGGCTGCCGCCCGGTGTTCACTCGTACGCGATCCTGCCGATCGGCTATCCGATGGGAAAGTTCGGCCCCGTCGGGCGCGGGCCGCTCAAGGAGATCGTGTTCCAGGACTCTTGGGGTACCCCGTATCAAGGGATATAGGAGCCGCCCATGGCCATCAAGATGATCCACCACGTGAACGTCCAGATCAGCGACCGCGAGCGGACGCGGGCGTGGTACGAGAAGGTGCTCGGCGCCGAGTTCCTCGATCGCGGCCCGGCACTGAACCGGCGCCAGCTCCAGCTGAGGCTCGGCAGCAGCGAGATCCACTTCACGGTGACGCCGCGTCCGACGATCGTGCAGTCGAGCCACTTCGCGATCGAGGTCGACGATTGGGAGTCGACTCTGGCGCACCTCGACGACCTCCGAATCCCTCACGTGAGGACGTCGGCAGCCAGCACCGGAAGCGACATCGGCGGCACCGACCCGCAGCAGGGACGCCGGGAGGACAGCAGCGAGCACTACACCTACATCAAGGACCCCGACGGCAATCTGATCGAGCTCGTGAATCATCCGCTCGGGCTTCAAGACTCCCAGGGCCGCAAGGTCGAGGTCGCGCACGATCCCAGGGGGCTGCGCTGGGTGCAGATCGCCGGGTTCGTCGAGGCCGAGAAGGCGCGTGGACTATGAAGTGATCGCGAAGTCGGTCGCAAACCGGGGTGATGGGTGCCCTGGTTCCATGTTGGTCCAACACACCTGATGTGAGTTCGGGTGCGCGAGCCGAAGAGCGGGAAGCGAACACGCTCCGTCAGCCGGCCTTGAGCAAGCCCTCCGACTACTCGAAAACTCTGGGAAGTTCCGGTTCTGAAACTGCCTGTTCATTAGGAAGTCGCTGGTTCGAGCCCAGCCCGGGGAGCTTCACGATTTCTGCGGCGTCTCTCCCCGCCGACATCGACGCCTCGTCCGGTATATGCTGTCGCGGTTGTGCGAGCAGACGATAGCCTGGCCCCAGATTCAAGCGGATCGCGCGCTCCTTCCTATCGTGCGTACCTGGCGCTGGCCGCGGCAGGGTTCCGCCGATACGCCACCTATCGCCAGGTGATGATAGCGGCTGTCGTCACCAACTCGGTGTTCGGATTCCTCCGCTTCGCCGTGATGCTGGCCGTCATCGAGGCGGGCACCCGCACCGTGGCCGGCTATGAAGAGCCGCAACTGGCCACCTTCGTCTGGGCCGGGCAGGGGTTGATCGGCGTGGTCCTCCTGTGGGCGCTGCCGGAGCTCGCCGAACGCATCCGCACCGGCGACGTGATCGCCGATCTTCTGCGTCCGATCGATCCGGTCTGGCAGCTGCTCGCCGCCGATCTCGGCCGGGCCGGCTACGCCGTCCTGACGCGCTTCGTGGTGCCGGTGGTCGTGGGCGCGCTCGTCTTCGACCTTTATGCACCGAGGCGACCGATCACCTACGCGCTGTTCCTGTGCTCGATGCTCCTGGCCACGATTGTCTGCTTCGCCTGCCGCTACCTCGTGAACGCCGCGGCGTACTGGCTGCTCGACGTCCGCGGCCCCCAAACCGCCTGGACGCTGACCTCGGGGATATTCGGCGGCCTGTACTTCCCCGTCTGGTTCTTTCCGCACGCGATGGCGATTGCGCTGATCGTCGCCACCCCGTTCCCGTCGGTCATCCAGATTCCTCTCGACATCCTCGTCGAGCGCGGCTTGCCCACGGTGCAGCTCGGGCTGCTCGGCGTGCAGGCCGGTTGGGTCGTAGCGCTCCTCGCCCTGTGCCGCTGGGTGCAGTGGCGCGGCGAGCGCAAGCTGGTGATCCAGGGTGGTTAATTCCACGCTGATGGCCTACCGCCATCTGTTGGCGGCACAAGTGCGGAGCCAGGCGCAGTACCGCGCGTCGCTCGCCATCGACGTGGCGGGCAGCGTGCTGTTCGGTGTGCTCGACATCGTGAGCGTTGTGGTGCTGTTTCGGGTGACCCCGACGTTGGGCGGCTTCGGCTTCACCGAGGTCTTTCTGATGACGGCGCTGGCCAGCTGCGCCTTCGCGACGGCCGACCTGGTGGTGGGCAACGTGGAGCGCCTGCGCCAGTACGTGCGCAGCGGCCTCTTCGACGCTCTGCTCGTCCGTCCGCTGAGTTCTCTTGCCCAGTTGATGGCGATGGACGTGGCGACGCGGCGGGTCGGGCGGGTAGCGTTCGGCGTCGTCATGCTGGTTCTGGCCGCGGCTAACGCGCCGGTGGAGTTCACGCCAGCGCGGCTGGCGCTGCTGACGGTGACTCCCATCGCCGGCGCCGTGATCTTCGGGGCTGTCTTCGTAGCCACGGCCACGGTGGCGTTCTGGTGGATCGAGTCCGGCGAGATTGCCAACGGCCTGACCTACGGCGGCCTCAACTTCACGCAGTATCCGATCACGATCTACGGCGCGGTGTTCCGCCGGCTGTTCGCCTACGCCGTTGGGTTCGCCTTCGTAGCGTATTATCCGACGCTGGCGCTGATCGACCGCCCCGACCCGCTCGGCGCGCCGGCGTTCTTCGGCTATGCTGCGCCGGCCATAGCGGTCATGACGGCCGTTGCCGCCGGACTCGTGTGGCAGACGGGGGTTCGGCACTATCGGAGCACCGGCTCGTGACCGTGATCGAGGCGCACGGGCTCCGCAAGGAGTTCACCGTCCGCGTGAAATCGGGATGGCTGCGCCGCCGCACGCTGAGGGTCGCCGCCGTCGACGGTATCGCTCTCACCGTCGAGCGCGGGGAGATGGTGGGCTACATCGGCCCGAACGGCGCAGGCAAGTCGACGACCCTGAAGATGCTGACGGGCGTCCTCTACCCGACCGCGGGGCAGGTGAGGGTCTGCGGCCTCGAGCCGGTGCCTCAGCGCACGCGGCTGGCGCGACGGATCGGCGTCGTCTTCGGGCAGCGGTCGCAGCTCTGGTGGGACCTTCCACTGCGGGACTCGTTCGCGCTGCTGCGCCACGTTTACGCTGTGCCGGCCACGGAGCACGCCGGCCGGCTGGCCCACTGCCGGCGGCTACTCGATCTCGACGCCTTCCTCGACGTCCCGGTCCGGCAGCTCTCGCTCGGCCAGCGGATGCGGGGCGAGCTCACGGCGGCACTCCTGCACGGGCCCGAGGTGCTGTTCCTCGACGAGCCGACGATCGGGCTCGACGTGGTGAGCAAGCAAGCCGTGCGCGCGTTCCTCGCCGCGCTGGGCGCCGCCGGCGATACGACGATCGTGCTGACGACGCACGACCTCGCCGACATCAAACGGCTGTGCCGGCGTCTAATCGTGATCGATCAGGGTCGCATCGTGCACGATGGTTCACTGGATGAGCTTCACGCCCGGTACGGCTCCCGCCGCCGGCTGGTCGTGGATCTCGACGAGCCGCTGGCGGCGCCGCTGGCGCTGCCGGGGGTTACGGTGGAGTCGACGCAGGCCAACGGGCGGCGGATCACGTACGCGCTGGACGGCACCGCGGCGGCGGGCGATCTCGTGAGTCGGCTCGCGGAAGCGGCGGCACTACGTGACATCTCAGTGCTCGAGCCCGACATCGAAGACGTCGTGGCCCGACTCTACGCGCGCCGGGCGACGCCGTGACCACCGCAAGCCCGCCCCTGTCGGTGCCCGGCATCGGGAGCCAGCTTGCGTTGACTTGCGCTAAACGCGCCGTGCAGTCCCCCAACCGCGGCACTCTCTTGCGTTGCGGCTCGGTGAGGTTCACGCTCGGTGGTCACGCAGGGCTTGAAGGAGATTCCGATGGCGCACGACGACCTCTGCTGGATGAGCGCGACCGAGCTGGCCTCGGCCATCCGCTCGAAGAAGATCTCGCCGGTCGAAGCGACGAAAGCCGTTCTCGCCCGGATCGAGAGCGTGAACCCGCGCATCAACGCGTTCTGCACAGTCGCCGGCGACCGCGCGCTCGCCGAGGCGCAGATGGCCGAGTCGGCGGTGACGAAAGGCGACTCTCCTGGCGCGCTTCACGGGGTGCCGATTTCATTCAAGGACCTCACGGCGACCGCGGGGATCCGCACGACCTGGGGCTCCAAGATCTTCGAGCATCACGTGCCCGGTGCCGATGCGATCGTCGTCGAGCGCGCGCGGCGCGCTGGCGCGATCGTCCTCGGGAAGACCAACACGCCGGAGTTCGGGTGCAAAGGCGTGACGGACAACCTGATCTTCGGCCACACGCGAAATCCCTGGGACCTGGATCGCATCGCTGGCGGATCGAGCGGCGGCGCCGCGGCTGCGGTGGCCGCCGGGCTCGGCCCGCTCGCCGAGGGCAGCGATCTTGCCGGGTCGATCCGCATTCCAGCCAGCATCTGCGGCGTCGTCGGGTTCAAGCCAAGCGTCGGACGCATTCCGCGATATCCCGCACCAAACGGCTTTACGAGCTTTTCGTGCCTCGGCCCGCTCACGCGCACGGTGCGTGATGCCGCGCTGGCGTTCTCAGTGTGGGCGGGTCCGGACGATCGCGATCCGCAGTCGCTCCCGGCGGCCGCCGAGGATTTCGCGCGGGCGGCCGATGGTGACATTCGGGGCCTGCGCGCCGCGTGGAGCAGCGATCTCGGATTCGCGCCCGTCGATGCCGAAGTGCGACGCATCACGGAAGCAGCGGCGAAAGCGCTCGCGTCCGTCGGCGCCAGGCTCGACGAAGCGCATCCGGGCTTTCCCGATCCGGAAGGTCTCTTCCTCGATCTGACGGCGCCAGTTCGGGCGGCGACCATGGCGCCATACCTGGCGAAGTGGAGGGACCAGATCGACCCGGCGCTCCTGTCGAGGCTGGATCACGCCGAGCGGATGACCGCCGTCGACCTCGAACGGGCCGCCCAGGCTCGCACCGCGCTCTGGCACACCGTCCGGCAATTCTTCGAGCAGTATGATCTGCTCGTCACGCCGACCTTGCCGACCGCCGCGTTCCCCATCGGGCGGGCCTTCCCGGCCGAGATCGACGGCAAGAAGCTCGACAACGGGCTCCAGTGGCTGCCGTTCACGATCCCCTTCGCGATCACGGCTCAGCCCGCGATCTCGGTCCCATGCGGCTTCACGGCGGGAGGACTCCCGGTAGGGCTCCAGATGATCGGTCGCCGGCACGCCGACGCGATGGTGCTGCGCGCAGCGGCGGCGTTCGAGGCGGCGCGGCCGTGGGCGGGACGCCGGCCGCAGTTGTAGGAGGAGCCGACAATCGACGAGCTCTCCCGGCGGAGACGCGTGAAGACGAAGGCGAGCTGGTTCATCGGTAGCGCGATCATCGCCGCGCTCGTCGCCTTTTGTGGCTGGCTCGTCCTGACCGATGCTCCTGCCCACCAGTTCCTCATCCGCCTCTACGTGGATAAGCGCTTCCTCAAGCACACGCTTCGAGAGTGGGGTGTGCTGGCGCCTGTCATTTTCATCGGCCTCCAGGCCTTGCAGGTCATCATTGCCCCGATCCCAGGTGATTTGACAGGGATCCTCGGCGGCTATCTATTCGGGCTATGGGGCGGGCTTTTCTACTCGACGATTGGGCTGACCGTGGGATCAGTGGCGGCCTTTGCCGTCGGCCGGTGGCTTGGTGCTCGCTACGTTCAGAAGCTGGTGCGTCCGGATATCTGGCGCAAGATGGGCTTCATTGTCGAAGCGGAGGGGGCCATCCTCTGCTTCATCATCTTCTTGCTGCCCGGCCTCCCGAAGGATGTGACTTGCTATCTCTTCGGTCTGAGTCCCATGCCGTTCTGGGTCTTCGCCGTGGTCTCCACGCTCGGTCGCTTTCCTAGCACCTGGATACTCTCGGCGCAGGGCGCTCGGACAGAATCTGGCGACTACCTCCAGGTGATCCTACTCACGGCGATTGTCGTGGCGGTGGCGCTGCCGCTGTATTACTACCGAAACCGGCTCGTCGGATGGCTCCGACGGAAGCAGGCGACACGCGGCTGATCGCTCCAGCTAACGGAAGAAACCCATTCAAGGAACGGACTGGTTTTCCCCGAACGACGTGGCTCACAGGACTCGGTAGCTCGGCGCGTTTGATGAGCCCGGCCCTACGCCGTCCGCTCCGTCGAGAATTTGCTCATCGCACTTTTCCCGACGGCTCCTGCGGGCTTGACGCCGGCGAGGGGGCCACGCCGGCTCCCCCTTGCCGCTTCACTCGCTCAAGGATGGGATCGTCGACGAAGCTTGCATAGCCGGGCGTGATGAGTGTCACCGCGTCGCCGGGTTCCAGAAGCAGGTCCAGCTCCGCGACCTTCTGCGTGAAGGTGACCAGCATCGGTCCCTGGGTCGTGGCGACCTTCAGCAGAAGCCGATTCGACTCGCGCTGCTTCCGCAAAACCTCGCCTTCGATCCGTTCACTCTTCCCGCTGATCGACTTGGGCAGATAGGGGGCCACGAGGTCCGGCCCCTTAACCGCGGCCCCCACACCGAGAAGGAACCCGGTTAGGAGCGTGAACGTGAGAATCAGCCATCCCTTCACGGCCAGCTCACGTAATCGTGCTCGAGAGGAGCGGCGTCATCAGGTGACCGAGCCAATCTTCATATTTGGCTCTTGGGTCACCGCCGTCCCGCACCGGGGGCAGTGGGTCCAGTCGGAGGCGAGTGGGTTCTTGCACTGCCCGCAGCTTCGCTCGCCGGCCGTCGCAGCCCCGCGATCAGCACTCGGCGGGCTGACGCTCGGCTCCTTCGCCTGGCCCTCGTCGATGCCCTTCTTGAACTCCTTGAGACTCGACCCCAGCGATCGAGCGAGTTCCGGGAGACGGTTGGCACCGAACAGGATCAGCACGATGACCAGGATCACCAGCAGTTCCTGAGACCCAAGTCCAAACATCATTGAAACTCCTCTGCGAAGCTCTCAATATCAGTCTACCCATCTCACGGGTTCTGGTGAAACGACCAGAGGTTGATCACGCGAACAGCATACGCCCGGCGACAAACTGGTCGCCGATCGACTGTGACAAAGCCGAGCGCGGGTTTTCGTGTAGCGGCGCGCCGCCTCGCGCGCCAGGTCAACGACCGCCATCGTGAGCCTTCTGGGGTGTCGGTCGTGGCCGAGGCGACGCCGTCGCAGCATCGAGCACCTGGTTGACCGGGGGGCGTAGTGGTCGAGCTCTTCCAGAAGCGCCTCATCGCTGGCGGAGCTTCAGGTCCTGGCGAGGAGCCGCGCACCAACCGTCCTGGATGAGTCGCGAGGCTTCATGTTCCCTCTGCCCTCAGCAGGCCACCGAAAATCCAGTCACCGACCTTGAAGGCCTCCACCACTGTCGCCCCGGCGCCTTCAGTGGTTGGGTTCGCGTCTCGCCACGCTCTCAGATGCTCTTCCGACCGGAAGAAGTTGATGGTCGTTCAGAGTGAATCGAAGGCCTTGCATCCGTCGTCACCGCGCTTCCCGAACCAGACCATGATGCCGTCGGCCTCCGGCCCTACTCCGTAGGGTGTTGCGGCGAGCTTCAAGGGATCCCCGCAGTGATGGCAGGACGACGCTATCTCGACGCGTTCTCCGACCATCGGCGCGAGACCGAGCGCGTCGGTCGCGCAACAGGCATGCCGCTCGCGGCCACCTGAGAGTCGGACCCGAAACGGCGTCGGCGCAGCCGAGAACGGGTAGGCGACGTCGATCTGGCCAGCGCGAACGCGGATCAAGTCGTCATCATCGAGTGCGACGAGAGCGTCATGGAGGGTATCGGGTGCAGCACCGGGGGAGGCCAGGATGATGTCCTCGACCGGGATCGGCCCGCCTCGCTGGAGGAAGGTGCGTAGGATCAGCCTCGTAAGGGGTTGCTGGCGGGCCGCCCGACGAGCGGCCTGTCGCTCAAGCGGGCTGAGGGCCTTCAACTGATCGGCCGTCGGGATCATCAGATTCGCCATGATCCACCTCGATGCACGCCCCGCGCGCGGTCACACGCTGTCGAGGCCGCTCGACCATCGCCGGCAGATGTGATGGGCGATCGCGATCGGCGCTGGCAGCGACACCTTGGACGGATCGTCGGAGCCGGCGACGGCGCGCGCCACCATCTCCCGGATCTCATCGCGGTGGAACCAGCGCGCTTCGGCGATCTCCTTGGGGTCGACCGTGATCTCCTCGGTCAGGGCCTCGGCGAGAAACCCGATCATGAGGCTCGACGGAAAGGGCCACGGCTGCGCAGCCAGATAGCGAACGCGCCCGCACCGGATGCCCGCTTCCTCGCGCACCTCGCGGCGCACGGCCTCCTCCAGGGTTTCACCCGGCTCGACGAAGCCGGCGAGGCATGAGAATCGGGCGCCCGCCCGCCGCTGGTTGCGGCCGAGCAGGGCCCGATCGCCGCGGATGGCGAGCATGATCACGACGGGATCGGTGCGCGGGAAGTGCGACGCCCGGCACGCCGGGCAGCGCCGCACCCAACCCGCCGACGCCACATTGGTCGGCGATCCGCACTGGGCGCAGAAGCCATGGCGGGCGTGCCAGTCGAGCAGGGAACGGGCCTCGGCGAGGATCGCCGCCTCGCCCGCGGCGATGGCCGGGGCGAGGGCGCGCACGTCGATCAATTCGGTGTCGACGTCGGGGGCGACTTTCGCCCCGGTCGCGTCGATCGCGAAATGCGCGCGCCCGTCGCCGAGCCCGAGAAAAATGAGCGGCGCGCCCGTGTCGATCTGGTCGCGCCACTGTGCCACCGGCTGCCAATCGAGCGCCGGCGCCGCCTTGCCGCGAGTGAACGGCTTCAGGTCGCGCAGCGGCAGGATGCGCGTCTCCAGGTCGGCGAGCAGCGCGGCGATCCACGCGCGGTCATCCCGGCGCTCGCTGGCCCGATCCAGCGGGTTACCGCCGAAGCAGTAGATGTCGTCCACGTCGGCGGCTGGGTCAGCTCATGCTCACCGACCGGCCCGTGGCAGCGGACCGCTCGATCGCGTCGATCAGCTTGTGGCGCTGGACGGCGAGGTTGAAGTCGACTTCGAAGGATCGACCGCCGCGCAGGGCGTCGGCTGCGCGCGCGTATGCCTGGGCGACGTTGTAGGGCTGGCCGGCCGGAGTGCCGTCCGGAGCGAACCTGTACTTGGCGGGCACCGGCATCGACACCATGGCCTCCTTGCCCTTGCCCGCGTGCATCTGGTTCGGTCCGAGGCTGAGCGCGCCATTCGCCCGGATGACCAGGGCCCCCTCGCGCCCGTAGATCTCCATTCGGTTGCCGCTGGGATTCGAGGGAACGGCGGCAACGTTGACCGATACCTCGGCGCCGCTCACCATACGGCCCACGATGTTGATGCTGTCCGGCGCATCGACCGGGACCGGCTTTCCTTCGAGAGTGCGCCACTCCGGGATTCGGGTCGACACACGGGCCGAGAGCTCGGCAAACTCTCCGAGCACGGCGCACAGGGCATCGATCGCGTGGCCGCCAGCGATGGTCAGCGTGTTGGCGCCGTTGGCGCGTGCGCCCTGCCAGATGCGGCCGGGGCCCCGCTGCAGCTGGGCCTGGGCAACGGTGTTCAGGCTCGCCGTGAGCACCTCGCCGAGGTAGCCCTGCTGAACGAGGTCACGCGCGTACAGAATCGTCGGGTCGCTGCGCGCCTGCAGGCCGACGATGGACTTCAGGGAGCGCTGGCGAGCGAGCCCGGCCATTTCTTCCGCCTCGGCGAGACTCGCGCCGAGCGGCCACTCGCAGAACACGGGCTTTCCGGCCTGCAGGCCGGCCATGACGAGGTCCCGGTGACCAGGCACCCGCACGCAGACGACGACGAGGTCGATCTCTGGATGCGCCGCCATGTCGCCGAACCGGTGGAACGCCCGTTCGGCACCAAACGCCGCGGCCGAAGCCTTGGCGGTGTCCTCGTGCGAGGTGCAGACCGCCTTCAGCTCGTAGTTGGGCAGAGCCTTCAGCGCGGGGACGTGGGCGTTCGCTCCCCAACCGCTGCCCCCTTGCGTGAGCGTCGCGCCCACGATTCCGACTCGAATCTTGTCCGGCATCTGAACCTCCTCGGTTCGCCTTCGATCGCGGCCTAGCTGCTCTTGGTCGGCTCTAGTCGGTCTTCCACTCGCTCACCGGAGGTACTGCCTGCAAGCTCCCGGGCCAGTGCGACGCACGGGCGCGTGTCGTAGGTGCTCGCGAGCCGCTGCTTGTTGGTGGCGAGACTGCCCACGTTGTACATCTCGAAGAGGAGCTGGCGGGAGCCGAAGGAGTCACACGCGTACTCCCAGGCCAGCTTGAGCAGACGAAAGCGCTCCGGCGCCCCCTCATCGCGCGCCACGAAGTAGCGGTGCAGGTGCGGGCCAATCTCGGGATTCTGCAGATCGGCCTGGCCGGGGGCCATCAGGATGCCCGGGCCGCAGAGCTCCCGGATGTGCTGCAGCAGGGACGGATAGCGCTCGATCGCGAAGATACGAGCCGCCAGTGATGTCGATGGGTTGGGCATGGTCAGGCCGGACGGTGAGCGGACTGGATTCGCCTCCGCCGCCTGAATGAAAGCCCGCAGGCTCTCGAGATAGACCATGGCATCAGCCAGGGCCGTCTGGACGGCCGGCTGCGCGGCGCTGCCGAGGGAGTCGGCAATGGCTGCGCAGATGCCGAGCAGCACCTCGGCCTTGACCGCCATACGCACCAGCACGTACCAGGGACCAAGACCGACGGCGCCCTGAAAGAGCCGCGCCTCGAATTCGAGATCGAGAGCCGGGGATCGCCGCAGATAGAAGACGCGCTCCCACGGCACGAACACGTCGTCGAACACCACGATGGAGTCCATCTCGTCCCACGATGGGCTGACCGGATGGTCCGCTGGATTCGAGGACGCCAGCGGCTCGCGGCAGATGACGTGGATGCCCTCGGCGTTCACGGGCGCCGCAAAGTACACACCCTCCTCGGGCGTGAGGTCGGGCCTTGGCGCTGTCATGCAGAAGAGCTCGTTGGCATACGGGGCCTGCGTCCCCACGCCCTTGGCCCCTCGCACGATGATGCCGTCGGGCCGCCGTGCCGTTACCCGCAAGGGCTCCTGCTTGGATACCGGGTGATTGCGATGATGCAAGGGATTGCTGAATACGGTCGCGATGCTGCGGTCATTCTCGCGGCAGTACTCGAAATAACGAGCGACGCGTTCCGCAAAGGCGGGGTCTTCCCGACCCAGGAGGTCGCGCACGTCGTAGAGCCCGAGAACCACCGTCGCCAGATGCTGGGGTAGGCGGGCTGCGACGCCGCCCGCACGGCGCACCAGGCTCTCGTACATGTGTCGCTGGCGCGCCAGATCGTCCACCGACCGGGGCAGCTGGTAGGCCCGGCTCACTGGCTGGCCCGAGCTGGGGGATTTGAAGGTCAGCAGCTCCTGGTGTGCCACGTCGTGCTGCAGGTCGTAGACTGCGGCCACGCTGCGAGCGCAGCCGGCCAGCGCAGGGTGAGTGGTGACGTCCTCAACGCGCTGGCCCATCAGCCACAGGCGGCGGCCGTCCCTGAGGCTCTCCAGATACTCCTCTCCGCGACGTATGGGCATGGCCGCACCTCCTCGACGAGCGAAACGCGCCGACCGAGCTACGAATTCTTCACGAGCTCCATCAGCCGGCCGAGCGTGGCCAGCCGCGCGTCGAGCGTCGCGCCGGCCGGCTCCACGCGCAATGTAGTGAGACCGCTGGCGCGGTACACGCGCAGCCGCTCGCGCACCATCCCTTCGGTGCCGAGCAGGTTCGCCTTCAGCGCCATCTCGTCGGGCACGCGGGCGGCGGCCTCGTCGCGCTTGCCGTCCAACCAGAGGCGCTGAACCTCGGTGGCGGCGTCGGCGTAGCCGGCGCGCTTGAAGGCGTCGTTGTAGAAGTTGTGCTGGCGCGAGCCCATGGCGCCGAGGGTAAAGGCCAGGCCGGGCTTGCGCGCGTCCACCAGCCGCTCGACATCGTCACCGAACGCGACGGCCCCGCCGGCCTGGAGATCGAGGTGGCCGAGCGTACGTCCCGCGCGCTTGGCTCCGGCCTCGATGTGATCGAAGAAGATGCGCGCGTGGTCGGGCATGAACGAGGTGCCGAGCCAGCCGTCGGCGATCTCGCCGGTCAGCTCGAGGCCGCGCGGCGAGAGGGTGGCGAGGTAGACCGGCAGGTCGGGACGCGGCTGGGCCGAGGAGCGGAGCGCCTTGCCCTCGCCGCCCGGAAGCGGCAGCTCGTAGACCTGCCCCTTGAACGCCACGCGCTCGCCGCGTGCGACCCGGCGCACGACCTCCACGATCTCACGCATGCGCGTGAGCGGCCGATCGAAGCGCAGGCCGTGCCAGCCCTCGATCACCTGAGGCCCGCTCACCCCCATGCCGAGCACGAAGCGGCCGGACGACATCGAGGCCAGGCTCAGCGCCGTCATGGCGACGAGCGCCGGCGTCCGCGTGCCGGCCTGCATGATCCCCGAGCCAAGCCGGATGCGGGAGGTGCGCGCCGCCATGAACGCCAGCGGTGTGGCCGCGTCCAGGCCCCAGGACTCGTGCGACCAGACGAAATCCACGCCCAGGCGCTCGGCCTCGGTCACGTACGTCGCGGCCTGTTCCCAGTCCTCGTTGGCCTCCAGGCGCAGGCCGATCGCGACACGCATCAGAAGGCACCCGCCACCTTGGCGAGCTGACCGGCGTGATCGAGGTCGTGCAGCCGCATGAACAGCAGCGTCTCGCGCCAGTTCAGCGCGCCGAAGAACGGATGCGGGATCGTGGCGTCCAGGCGCGCCATCGGAGGCGCGCTCCGCACGCGCTGGAACAGGGGGGCGCGGTCGCGCTCGAGCAGCGCCCACCATTCGTCCAGCGGGCGCGGTGTGGTGTCGCGGGCGGCGACGTCCCGCGGCTCGCCGGGCGGCTGGCCGTCGAGAATGCGCACGATGGCGGCGCCGAAGTGCCGGCCGGCCTCGACGACGTGCGCCATCACCTCGTTGGCGCTCCACTCCCCGGGCGCCGGCGGCTCGGTGAAGCGCGACGGGGGCACTGCGGCGGCGGCCTTCCGGAGCTGGGCCATGGCCTCCTGCACCTTGCCGATGAGTTGCTCGGGCGAGAGCTTGGCGCCCTGGGCCGTCAGGTAGCCGCGGATGCGCAGCGCCTCTTCGCTGGTCATGGCCGCGACTCTAGCACGAACTTCTCCCGCCGATCCTTGACCCGCCAGGTCCGGGGCGCTAGTCTCGGCGCATCTATATGCTCATCCTCGTCCTGTCGCCTCGCCTCACGGAGAGTCGTCGCGCCGCTTTCCGCGCCCTGAGCCAGGGGTTCGGCGAGATCCGCTTCGCGATCCCGGGCGAGCCGTTGCCGGACGTCGCCGAGTGCGATGCGATCGTCGTCGACGGTCCGCAGCCGGCCCAGCCCCTCGAGTTCCTCGGCGCGATCCGGACGGCCGTCGAGCGGGGAGCGGCGCTGGTGGGGGTCGGCTGCGCACCGGCCGAGCGCGATGGGTTCTGGGCCGATCTGCTTGGCGCGATCGCCGGCCCGGAGCCGCCCCCGGGCGAGTACTACGCGCGGGTCACCGAGGCCCACTCCCACATCTCCGCCCGGGTCACGCGCGAGTTCGCCGTGGTCGACGGGTTCGTGCCCCTCATCCCGCTCGCGGACGGCAAGGTCATCGTCGACGTGAGCGTCGCGCTGCGGGACCTCGCCGCGGTCGTGGAGACTCCCCGTGGGGCGGGCCGGGTGGTCGCGTGCGGCCTCGGAAACACGGATGCCGCGCTCCGCACGCCCGAGCTCGCCCAGCTGCTCGCGCGGGCGCTGCGCCCCGACCTGCACTGCTGCGGCCGCAACATCGGCGTAGGGATCGTCGGGTATGGTCCGCTGGGGGCCATGGGCTACCACCACGGGCTCGGCGTGATGCGGACCGAGGGGCTCGAGCTGGTCGCCGTCGTCGACCCGAGCGTCGAGCGCCGGAAGGCGGCGGAGACGGACTTTCCGGGTGTGCGGACGTACGCGTCGGTGAGCGACCTGGTCGGCGACGACGATGTCGAGGTGGCGTTCGTGGCGACGCCGCCCGCTCATCACGTGGCGCTGACCCTGGCTCTCTTGCGCGCCGGCAAGCACGTCGCCTGCGAGAAGCCTCTGTGTCTGACCGTCGCCGAGGCCGATCAGATCATCGCGGCGGCGGCGGCGAGCCGCCGCATGCTGACGGTCCACCAGAACCGCCGATGGGATCGCGACTTCGTGGCCATACGGCGCGCCGTCGGCGCCGGGCTCCTCGGCGAGGTCTTCAACGTCGAGACGTTCGTGGGCGGCTACGAGCATCCCTGCCGGACGTGGCACTCGGACACGGCGGTCTCCGGCGGCGCCGGCTACGACTGGGGATCGCACCACGTCGACTGGGTGCTCCAGCTCCTCGGCGGGCTTCCGCGGGTCGTCCAGGCGCACGGGCACAAGCGCGTGTGGCACGACGTCACCAATCACGACCAGATTCGTGTGCGCATGACCTGGTCGGATGGCCGCGAAGCCGAATTTCTACAATCCGACATCGCCGCAGTGCGCCGTCCCAAGTTCTACGTGCAGGGTACGGCCGGCACCCTCGTCGGCACCTACAGAACGGTCATGCTCGAGGCCATCGAGCCCGGCCGCGGATACGTCGCCACGCAGGCGCATCACGCGGAGGCGCCCGCCGAGCTCTTGCTCGCGCGCTACGAGAGCGGATACGGGATCAGCGAGACACGCCTGCCGCCGGCCATCGAGCAGCCCTACGCGTTCCACCGCAACCTCGCCGATCACCTGCACCTCGGCGAGCCGCTCGCCGTCGCGCCGGCGTCGGTCCGGCGAGTCATCGGCGTGCTCGAAGCCGCTCAGCGATCGAGCACACGAGGCGGGACGCCGGTGGTGATCGAGGGCGAGGAGAGCTGAGCTGAGGCCGATCGGCTGGGGCGTGCTCGGCGCCACCGCGCAGGTCGCACAGAAGGCGGTGCTGCCGGCGATCGTCGCGAGCCCCGCAGCCCGGCTCGTCGCGGTCGCGAGCGGGAGCGCCGCCGACGGCGGGGGCGGCCGCTTCGGAGCCGCGCGCGCCTACCGCACCTACGCCGCGCTGCTCGACGATCCCGAGGTCGACGCGGTCTACGTCCCGCTGCCGAACGGCCTGCACCGGGAGTGGGTGGAGCGAGCCGCCGCGGCCGGCAAGCACGTGCTCTGCGAGAAGCCGCTGGCGCCCACGGCCGCCGACGCGGAGGCGATGGGGGCCGCGTGCGCCGAAGCCGGAGTGGCGCTCCTCGAGGCGTACATGACCCCGTTCCATCCACGGGCGAGGGCGATCGAGGCGCTCGTCGCGTCCGGTCGCCTCGGCGCGCTGCGGTTCGCCCGGGTCGCCTTCACCGGAGTTCTCGATCGACCCGACGACCATCGCTGGCGGGTGGAGCTGGGAGGCGGAAGCCTGCTCGACGTCGGCATCTATTGCGTGGCGCCGCTCCTGGCGGCGGCGGGTCGGCTCCCCGCGCGGGTCGAGGCGGCGGCGTCGCTCGCGAAATCGGGCGTCGACGCTTCGTTCTCGGGCTGGCTCGACTTCGGGGATGGGTTCACGGCGACGATCGAGTGCTCCTTCGACGCTCCCGAGCGGCAATCGCTCGAGATCGTCGGGACCGAAGCCGCGGTGCTCGTCGAGCGCGCGCACACCCCCGGGCTCGAGGACGTGGCGTACACGCTTCGCCACCGTGACGGTCGTGTCGAGCCGATGGTCGCGGGTGGGGGAGATCCTTACCGCGGCATGATCGAGCACTTCCAGGCCGTCGTGCGCGGCGAGGCCGAGCCGCGTCGCTCGTGCGCCGACTCCGTCGCGCTTTTAACTGTCTTGGAGCGCCTGCGCGAGGCGAGCCTCTCAAGGGTCGTGGTGTGAAGCGGGTCGGTCTCATCTCCCTCTGACGCTTGCCCGTCGTCGACCCGCCATGTGCCGCCGAGCCGAAAGAGACCCTCGTGCTCTCGATCGGCCTCGGGAAAGTCGGCCCGCGCTCGGGAGAGGGCGATTTCGAGATACGCGACGATCTTGATCCGATAGTAGTGATTGACCCTGACCTCCCGCTCGAGGAACCGCGCGAACTTCGCGGACCGGGCTCGCCGGCTCCCGCATTGGTGAAAATAGTCGGCGACGCCGACGCGCGCCCGGTGGAACACGTCGAATTCCTCTGGAGTCATGATCGATCGCGCCCGATGTGACTGGAGATTCGAGGGCTCGGCCGGTGGATAGATCGCTTCGCAAAAGCGAAGAAGAAACTCGTCGTCGCGGCCGAGGGCGGCCCCACATCGCGATCGCCAGTCACGGAGCGGCGTCCCCGGCGGGAGCGGCGTGTCCCGTGGCCATCGAGCCTGATGGGTCGCTTGCTCCCACGTGAGCGGAACGCCTGGTCGTCCATCGATGAAGCGTTGATACGCGACTCGAAGCGTCTCGGCGAATGGCAAGTAGTGGGCGCGCTGGTAGGTGACGAAGGCGTCTTGCCAGCCGGCCCGGATTTCTGTGCGAAGGCGCGTCAGCGCCCTCCGTTGGATGGCAATCGCAATCCCGCCGGCCAGGCCCGCGAGCCAGCCGGCGCTGGCCGCGACCCACATGAAATCGAGTGAGCCGATCGCTTCGCGGAAAGCGCCCACCGCTTCCATCTTCAGCTCCGGTAGCCGCGCGAGGCCATGCAACGCGCGTAGGCCGCGCGGTACGCTTCGTCGTGTTTCTTGTTCTCGTTCAGCCCGTAGAGCGTCCCCCCGCCTGCACCAACGATGCCGCCGATCGCCGCCCCCTTGCCGGCGCCTTTCCCGCCGGACGCAGCGGCGCCGCCCGCCGCGCCAACCCCCGCGCCGATCAGCGCGCCGATCGCGGCATCCTTCACGACCTCCGTGGTCTTGTCGCGTCCACCGACCTGAGCCACCGCGACCGCGTTGCAGTCGGCGATGGTCGTTTGCGTCGGGACACCGGAGGCCTGCGTCGGCACGCGAGCACCGGTGGCGACGGCCTGACGATCGGTCTCACGCCCGTTCCAGTTGCCGACGACAAGACCGGCGAGCAGCGCGGTCCCCACGACAGCCGACAATCCGATCGTCGCGATCTTCCATGGGTTCCACATCGTGCTGAACCCTCCTCTGACACCGAGTGCTCGTACGTGACCACTCGCCTCCGCAGCAGTCACCGTGCCACGCTGAGGAGAATCCAGGAGGTGTCGTGGAAATCGGTCGGTTGACGGTCCGTGATCGGTGGCGTCGGATGTTCGGGGGCCGACGCCGTGTAAGTTGTGCCGGGTCGGCCATGTAAGATCTTCGCGGCCGACGCGGCGACACCTTCGCCGAGGCGCGCATCTCGAGGATCACACGCGGCGGGTCGGCGAGGCACTCCTCTTGCTGGTGGAGCCGTCAGCGATGAAACCGGGCCACCAGCGCGCACCCTCCGGATCCTGGATGATCGGCGTGTTCTCGGCGATGCTGACCGTCGCTGGGTGCGCCTCGTCGACGCCGAAGAGCTCGCCTGACCTCGCGACAGCGGAGTACTCGTCCGCGCGGTTGCTCGTCGTCTCGACATCGCTGAAGTACGTCGGCACGCCCTATGACAGGGGCGGCGCGTCGCCCGCGGGTTTCGATTGCTCGGGCTTCGTTCTGTTCGTCTACGCGCAGGCCGGCGTGTCGCTGCCGCACGGTGTCGCGAAGCAGTACCGCCTGGGATCGGCGGTCCCGCGCGACCAGCTCGAGCCCGGCGACGTCGTCTTCTTCGATCGGCTTCGCCACGCCGGGATCTACATCGGCGACGCCCGGTTCGTCCACGCCACGAAGCCCGGCGATGTCGTCATGGTCTCGAGCCTCGACGAGGAGTGGTTCCGGCGCCGCTGGATCGGCGCCCGTCGCCTGCTTTAGGAGCGGTGGCGGCGTCGCCCGCTGGCCTCCGGGCCGTCTCTACACTATTCTTCGCTCTGGACCGCGCGGTGAGGGCGCGCGCATCTCACCGGAGATCCAGGGGGCGACGCCGTGACAGCAGAGCCGGGCGCACAGGACAAGCCGTTTCGTCTTGACGAGGCGACGATCGAGGACCTGCACGCGGCCATCCGGTCGGGGCGGACGACCTGCGTCGCGGTCGTTCAGCACTACATCGCCCGCGTGCGCGCCTACAACGGGGTGGCCGGCCTGCTCGTGACGGAAGACGGCGCCCCCGTGCCCGAAGCGAAGGGCGCCGTGCGCGCGGCGGCGCCGCTGCGCTTTCCCACGGAAACCGTCAAGGCCTCGACCGTCCTGCCTGATCTCCACAAGTACGGGGGCCCGGCCCTCGAATACGGGCGCATGGAGACGACGGCTTCCGATCCCGAGGTGATGCAGCAGTACGGGATGATCGTCGGCAAACCGAATGCCGGGCAGGTGAATGCTCTCGCGACCCTCAACATTCGGGGAGAGCGGTCGGTGACCTGCCGGGGAGATTTCGACCGTCATCCGTCGGCGGGGCCGCTGCCGCCCGGCGCGCCCCCTGTGTGCGAGATGTTCCGCAGACTCCCGGACGCGCTCGAGCGCGCGGCCGAGCTCGACGCGACGTATGGACGCGATCCCGACCTCGAGAAGATGCCGATGTATGGCGTCGTGTTCTCGTTCAAGGATCCGTTCGACACGAAGGACATGCGAACGACCGCCGGCGGCGACGCGCGCTACGACATCGACTTCCCGGCGCGCGATCACGTCCTGGTCGAGCAGCTCCGCACCAAGGGCGCGATCATCTTCGCCAAGGCCGTCAACACCGAATACAACGGACGGGCGGGAAATCCGGGCGGCCGCCACGCGCCCGACAAGGTGCTGCCGTCGACCCTGGGCTACCAGCGCAGCACCTGGGGCGGAAATCCGGCGAATCCCTACGACACGACGCGCTCGGCGTCGCTCGGCTCGAGCTCGGGCTCCGGCGTGTCGGTCAGCGCCAATCTGGTGATGGCCAGCCTCGGCGAGGAGACGCGGGCGTCTTGTCGCGGCCCGGCGAACCACAACGCGGTGGCGCTCATCCTTCCTCACAAATCGCTGCTGGGGTTCAACGGTGGCGCCATCGGAGCGGATATCTATTGCGACCGCAGCGGCATCCTCTGCCGCACGCTCGCCGATTGCGCCAGGGTCGTCGATGCCTTGAAGGATCCCCTCGCGGGTTACTACGACCCGCGCGATCCCTACACGACCGTGCCGCGCTCGTCCGTGTTGAGCACGCCGTACGCGAGCCACGCGAAGATGTCCGGAACACCGGGCGCGCTCACGGGCGTGCGCATCGGCATCGTCCGGGAGTCGATGGTGTACCCGTCTGGATCGAAGGCCGAGGAGCCGATCGTCACCGCCGCCGCCAGGGAGATCAAGACGATCCTCGGCGGCCGGTTGGGGGCGACGCTCACGGAGTCGTCCGATCCGCTGTGGAAGCGCGATCCCGACGTCGAGGCCATGCCGACGGATTTCAGGCGAGCGCTCGCGCGGCTGGTGCCCATCGTCATGCCCGATCTGCTGTTCAGGCTCGGGCGCGACGGGCGGCCCCTGTTCAAGGAATTCGCGGCGGCGATCGTGCCGACCGAGTTCATGCCCGGGAAGATCTTCGGCACCGGCACCATGCAGCCGATCGACTATTGCGTCGCGCTGGCCGAAGGGCAGGTCGCGCCGCCTGCGAACCTCGACATCGCGACCGTCCAGGAGCAAGAGCTCGCGATGGCGTTCAGATTCCACGTCCCGCAATACCTGAGCCGCCGGGCCGCGGACTGGAAGGCGCGGGGATTCACCGAGACGCTCGTCGATTTTCGGACGCTCAACGCGCGATCCAAGTTCTGGGGCGACGATGGGCGCGCGGCCTTCAGGAACTGGGAAGAGGTGACCGATCCACGCAATCCACTGGGCCAGCGTCAGGGCGTCAACGAGCGCATCATGCTGCGCGAATTACTGCGCCGGGTGGACATGATGGTCCTGATCGAAAACCATCTGGACGCGCTGGTCCGCCTGCACACGCCGTTTCCGCCGGGGAGGATCGGCGGCGCTTACCAGCCGGGCCTGCCCGGGAATCTGCGGCTGGAGACCTTCTACGGGCCGAACGCCGGATTGACGGAGATCCTGATCCCGGCCGGCTACGTGACGACCGTCTACGATCCGGTCTGGGCACTCAGCCCGGACGGCACTCGCTACGTGCCGGTCCCCTCGGACACGCCGACCACCATTCCG
>QHSL01000020.1 GCA_003220435.1 Candidatus Rokuibacteriota bacterium
TGGGCCTGGGCAATTTCGTCACGCTCGCGAGTGACCCGATCTTCTGGCAGTCGGTCGGCAACACGATCAAGTTCACGGGTGTCGCCACCCTGCTGAAGGCGTTCGGTGGGCTCGGCATGGCCCTGGTGATGAACCAGAACTTCCGATTCAAGGCCATCACCCGGGCCCTGCTTCTACTCCCGTTCATCGTGCCCACGGTGCTCAGTACCGTGGCGTGGCAGTGGATCTTCGACCCCGGCCTGGGCCTGTTCAATCGCTTGCTGGTGGTGAGTGGACTGGCGACGACGGGGCCGTCCTGGCTCGGCACGCCGACCATGGCCATGGTCTCGATCATCATGGTCAACACCTGGCGCGGCCTGCCGTTCTTCGGTATTTCGATCCTCGCGGGCCTGCAGACCATTCCCGTCGAGCAGCACGAATCGGCGACCATCGATGGTGCGAGCACCTGGGGGCGCTTCCGTCACGTCACGCTGCCCTCGCTGCTGCCGGTGATCTTCATCGTCACGACGTTCTCGATCATTCTCACCTTCTTCGACTTTCAGCTCGTCTACGTGCTCACCGGCGGCGGCCCGGCGAATTCCACGCATTTGATGGCCACCTACGCCTACAGCCTGAGCATGGGCGCGGGGCAGATGGGACTCGGGTCCGCGGTGGCGCTCAGCATGGTGCCGGTGCTGGGTCTGCTGCTGGTGCTGCTCACCTACTACGTGCGGAAGGACTGAGATGGTCGGTGAGCTGACGTGGCGCAAGCGGCTCTTTGGGCTGTGGGCGCCGCTCGCGCTGTTTTCCGTCGTGGCGCTGTTTCCGTTTACGTGGATGGCTGCCACCTCGCTGAAAACCAATGCCGAGCTGTACGATCCCAAGGCCATGCCGCTGACCATCCGGCACCCGTCGCTGGTCCACTACATCGACCTGCTGCGCGAGACGAACTTCCTGACCTGGATCGCCAACACGATGCTGGTGGCCGTCGTGGCGACCGGCATCTCCCTGTTGCTCGGGACCATGCTGGCGTACCCGCTGGCGCGCATGCGGTTTCGCGGCGCGTCGCTGCTCGCCATCACGGTGGCCGTGACCTATCTGGTTCCGCAGTCGCTGCTGTTCGTGCCGATGGCCGATCTCATCGGCCGGCTGAAGCTCGGCAATACGCTCAGCGCCGTGATGCTGACCTATCCCACGCTGCTCGTGCCCTTCATCGCCTGGCTGTTGATGGGGTACTTCAAGACGGTGCCGAAGGAACTGGAGGAGCAGGCGCTGATCGACGGCGCCAGCCGCTGGCGCGCCATGACCCGGGTGATTCTTCCCCTCTGCATGCCGGGCTTCATTTCCGCCGGCATCTTTGCCTTCACGCTGGCGCAGAACGAGTTCCTCTATGCGCTGCTCTTTCTCAGCCGCTCGAGCGTGCGAACCGTGCCGATCGGAGTCGTGGGCGAGCTGATCCGCGGCGATGCCTTCTACTGGGGCCAGCTGATGGCCGGGGCGCTGCTGGGCTCCGTGCCTGTCGCCCTGATCTACTCGTTCTTCGTGAAGTACTACGTCGCCGGCCTCACCGCCGGCGCCGTCAAGGGCTAACGCCGCGGCGAGAGCGGATCCTGCGGGTCCAGGCGCAGGGTCCACTTGAGCCCGATGCGTGACAGATCGGGCGCGAGCACGTCCTCGCCGACCGGTCGCACGCCGCGCTCGACCCACGCGACGAGATCGTCGAACGCCTGCTCGCGCGTCTCGCCATCGAAGCCACAATGACTCGAAGCGCGCATGACACGCTGCACGAGCAGGTGATCGGTGCCGGCGGCGATCGTGCGGCGACGGTACGATTGCTCGAGGCTCAACGGCACCCAGGCGTCACCGGTCTCGTGCAGGGTGATGAGCGGCGCCCGGAGGCGGCCGGTCCGTTCGGCGTACACGGGGTTCGCGCTCGGTGAGCGGGAGTCTTTCACCGGCTGCAGCCGCCGGACGCGCGCGTTGAGCTCGTCCTCGGTGAGCCCGAGGCCCGGATCGATCCGGTACCGGATGTGAGTCGTGCTGGCCGCGCGCAGGCCCGGATTCGGCTCGTTCTCGAGGTCGCGGGGTCGGTGCATCATGTTCAGGAGATAGCGACGCCGGAGACCCTGAAGGCGCAGCGGCAGATCGTGGCCGGCCTGATCGGCGCCCATCAAGTATTTGACGACGCTGTCGAACTGCTGTCCGCGCGCGGTGTACGCGCCGGGCATGCCGAGGGCCGGCACGACGCGCTCGTTGAGGATCCGTGCGAAGGCCTCCCGGTCGGGCGCATCGAGCATCGGCACACCGGAGATCAGCTCGGCCGCGGCCGTGTACGCCATCAGGTAGTCGGCGATGCCGATGCCGTCCACGAGACCGCATTCCGCCAGACCGCCCTGATAGAGACCCGGGTGCAGCTCGAGTGACGCCACGACGATGTGACCGCCCATCGACTGGCCATAGATGATCGTCCAGCGCGGCTGGCCGATCTCCTTCAGGAAGAACTCACGCAGGGCGACGAGGTCCTCGATGAACAAGTGCGGCTGGTACTCACGCGCCCGGTAGCCGGAGGCGATCCACGCGTGACCGCCGGCGAGAATGTGACTTCCAATGGGAGGCGCCGCGGCCGCGCCCGGCCCCGGACCCCGCTGGATCCCGTGCGCGAACACGACGAGGCCGCCTTGCCAGCTCTCGGGCACCTCGATGAGATAGCTCGCGCCGCCGAGCACCCCGCTCCGGCTGATCGCCGCGCGTTGCGTCTCGCCGCGCGGCGCGCTGGACCACGGCGCGCGAGGCACGACGAGCACGAGGCCCAGCGCGAGGAGAGCGACGAAGAAGCGTCGTAGTGTCACGCCGGTAGCATAGCGCCATCGCGAGGACGAAGAAGTCCTACCGCCCGGCGAGCGCTCGGTTCTCCAGTCGGCTCAAGAGCCGCACGACCGGCCACAGCATCAGGAAGTAGACGATCGCCGCCACCACGAGGGGCGTCGGGTTGTAGGTGAGGCTCTGCGCCTGACGCGCCTGGTAGAGGAGCTCGGGCACCGCGACCACGCTGCCGAGCGAGGTGAGCTTCACCACCTCGAGCGTGTTGGAGAGCAGGTCCGGGAGCACGTTGCGCACCGCTTGCGGCAGCACGACGTAGGCTATGGCCTGCAAGCGCGAGAGGCCGGTGGAGCGCGCGGCCTCGATCTGGCCGGCCGGCACGGAATCGATTCCCGCGCGCAGGATCTCGCCGTAGTAGGCGCCGGTGTTGAGGAAGAAGGCGATGGCCACGCAGACGAAGCCGCCCAGCTCCAGCCCGGCGAACGGCAGTCCGGCGAACAATAGAATCAGCAGCACCAGGGGCGGGAACGCGCGGAAGAAATCGACCCAGGCCATCAGCGGCCAGCGGACCACCGGATGCTTCACGCTCGCCAGCAGCGCCAGCATCAGCCCGCCGACCAGGCCGAGCGGCACCACCAGCAGCGACAGCAGCACCGTGTTCAGGAGCCCCGCGCGCACGATCGGCCAGGACGCGACGATGATCTCCGGATTGAAGAAGCTCTGGATCATCGCTTCCACGCGAATTTGGTCTCGACCCAGCGGGCCGCGACCACGACGGGGAAGAACAGCACGAGGTAGGCGGCGGCGCCCATTATCAGCGGCGACGGATTGTAGGAGTTGGACATCGCCGAGCTCGCCTGCCCCAGGATCTCGGTGACGGCGACGACGGTGCCGAGCGCGGTCCCCTTGGTGATGGCGATGGTGCGGTTGGTGAGCGGCGGGATGGTCAGCCGGAAGGCCTGCGGCAGCACGACACTCATCAGGGTTTGGCCGAACGACAGGCCGGTCGAGCGCGCGGCCTCCCACTGGCCTCTGTCCACCGAGGTGATGCCCGCCCAGAAGATCTCTTCCGAGAAGGCCATCAGCACGAAGGCCAGCGACAGCCACGTCGAGACGAAGCCCGAGGGCGAGAGGCCGACGCTGGGCAGCCCGAAGTAGATCAGCACGATGACGACCAGCGGCGGCAGCGACCGGAACAGATCGACGATGACGACGATCAGCCAGTTGAGCGGCCGGATGGCGAGACTTCTGAGCAGCGCCAGCGCCAGGCCGGCGGCGATGCCTGTGACGACGATGAGGAACGCGAGCTCGATCGTGACCACCACGCCGGACAGGATGTCCGGCAGGTACTTGTGCATGACCTTCGCGTTGAGGAACGTATCGGTGAAGCGGGCCCAGTCGCCTCTCAATGCCTCTGGATCTGGCCGATGAAGGTGCGCGTTCGCTCGTGGGCCGGGCTCTCGAAGATCGCGGCGGGCGGCCCCGCCTCCACGATGGCGCCCTCGTCCATGAACACCACCCGGTCGGCGGCGTTGCGGGCAAAGCCCATCTCGTGGCTGACCACGATCATGGTCATGCCGCTTTCGCGCAAGGAGCGCATGACTTCGAGCACCGAGCCCACCAGTTCCGGATCGAGCGCGCTGGTCGGCTCGTCGAACAGCATGACCCGGGGCTCGAGCGCAATCGAGCGCGCGATGGCAACCCGCTGCTGCTGGCCGCCCGAGAGCTGGCCCGGCGTGTGGCCGGCGCGATCGGCGAGGCCGACCCGCTCCAGCGCGGCCCGGCCGAGCGCCTCGGCCTGGGCGCGCGACTTGCCCGCGACCTTGCGCAGCGCGAGCGTCACGTTGCCGAGCGCCGTCATGTGCGGGTAGAGGTTGAAGGACTGGAACACCATGCCGATGCGCTGGCGGGCGTGGTTGATGTCGGTCCGCGGGTCAAGCATGTCGATGCCGTCCACGACGACGCTGCCGGACGACGGCTCCTCCAGGCGGTTGAGGCAGCGCAGCAAGGTCGACTTGCCCGAGCCCGACGGGCCGATCACGAACACCAGCTCACGCTCGGCCACCGTGAGATCGACGCCCTTCAGAACGTGCAGGGAGCCGAAATGCTTGTGGAGCCCGCGCGCGTCGACGATCGGCCGGTTCACGCGCCCCGGATCAGTTGCACTTGAGCTCGTGGGGCGTCGGGTCGTAGCCCGGCATCCCGGGCGGGCCGTAGCCCGGCGTGATCACGACCTCCAGATCGTCGGGCGCGGGCTTGCGGCCGAACCACTTCTCCGAGAGCTTCGCGATCGTGCCGTCCTTCTTCATGCAGTCGATCGCGTCCTGCAGCTCGGCTCGGAGCTTCGGGTTGTGCTTGGGCACCGGCGCCGCCCAGTGTGCGCGCGTGTCCTTCAGCTCGAGATCGGCGACGAATTGCGGGTTCTTCGACGCTGCGTACCTGATGGTGGTGTTGCCTCCGAGCGTCGCATACGCGCGACCAGAGAGGACCGCCTGCGTGGCGTCCGGCTGCGTGTCGTAGACCTGCACGGTGACGCCGTGCTCGGCGCCCTTGGCCTTCGACAGCGTCTCGTAGGGCGTGCCCTTGTTAACGGACACCGACTTGCCCTTGAGGTCGGCCCAATCCTTGATCGGCTCCGAGCCTTTCTTGATGCCGAACTGGTACGCCGTCCAGAGATAGCCGGCGGTGAACAGCATGTTCTCCGCGCGCTCCTTCGTGACCGTCGTCGGCGCGGCGATGAAGTCGTAGCGGCCGGACTGCATGCCCGGGATCAGGGTCGAGAAGCTCACCGCGTCGATCGTGATCTCACGCTTCATGCGGCGGGCGACCTCGGTGAAGAGATCGATCTGGAAGCCCTCGATGCCGCCGCCCAGCTTGGGCATGGCGTGCGGGGCGAAGGTGCCGTCGACGCCGGTCCTCAGCGGTGGCAGTTTGTCCTGGGCGAGCGCGGGAGCCGCGCAGAGAAACGCGGCTCCGGCAATGGCAGCAAAGCGACGACGCATCATGATGAGCCTCCTGAAGGAGTCGTGGGGCCGGCGTGGATGAGGGCGTGCACGAATCGGTGCGTCAAGCTCGCGCCGATCCTGTCAGAGCGCGGGAGACAAGTCAAACCGGACGCGACGACCCACCGCCATCGGGACGCTGAGCGCGTCCGGCATGCGCCTCTCCCGAGCTTCTCACTGTAGTAGGATCGGGCTCAATCTCCTGTCGGAGGACCGCCGATGCGCCTGGCCGGAAAGATCGGGATCGTGACCGCTGCCGCTTCGGGCATGGGACGCGCCGGGGCCCTGCGCTTCGCGCGAGAGGGCGCGCAGGTCGCCGTGGTGGACGTGAACGCCGCCGGCGTGCAGCGCGTGGTGGGCGAGATCACCGCGGCGGGCGGTATCGCTCATGGCATCGCGGCGGACCTCACGAGGGACGAGGATTCCCGCCGGATCGTGTGGGACACGGTGAACCGGTTCAAGGGTCTGGACTTCGTCTGGAACCACGTCGGCCATCCCGGCCCGGCCGCGGTCGAGGGCATCGACATGAACGCCTTCAGCCTGGCGGTCGACCTCAACCTTCGGACCGTCCTGATCACGACCGAGGCCGCGATTCCCGAGCTGCGCGCCCGGGGTGGCGGGAGCCTGCTCTTCACGGCGTCCACTTCCGGGCTCGTCGGGTCCGGCTTCAGCCCGGTTTACTCGATGTGCAAGTTCGGGGTCGTAGGCTTCGTCAAGAGCCTGGCGCTGCGGCTGGCGAGGGAAAATATTCGCGTGAACGCCGTCTGTCCCGGCCCGATCGACACGCCCATGCTGCGGGTGTTCGTCTCCCGGCCCGATCAGAAGTCGACGGCTGGCATGGATCCGGAGGAGCTGGTGCGCAAGCGCGCCCACGGCTCCGTGCCGCTGGGCCGTACCGGCCGGCCCGACGAGATCGCCAACGCGGCGCTGTTCCTCCTGTCGGACGAAGCGTCGTTCGTCACGGGCGTCGCGCTGCCGGTCGATGGCGGCGTCACGGCGGCCTGACCCGGAGGCTTCCATGAAGTTCACCTGGTTCAATCTGATGCCCTGGCCGTACCTGCCGGACGACTTTCGCGCGAAACACCGCTCCGTGTGGGTCGACATTCCGAACACGCTCTACGATCCACGCAAGGGTCACCACGTCTATCACGAGTATCTGGACCAGCTCGAGTACGCCGAGACGCTGGGATTCGATGGGATCGGATGTAACGAGCATCATCAGAACGGCTATGGGTTGATGCCGTCACCCAACCTCATCGCCGCCACTCTCGCACGCCGAACGTCACGCGCCGCGCTCTGCGTCATCGGCAACTCGATCGCGAGCTACAACCCTCCGATTCGAGTGGCGGAAGAGTTCGCGATGCTGGACGTGATCTCGGGAGGCCGTCTCGTCGCCGGCTTTCCGGTCGGCACCCCCATGGATACGAACTTCTGCTACGGCCAGATCCCGGCCCTGACGCGCGACAAGTACCGCGAGGCCCACGACCTCATCATGAAAGCGTGGGCCAGCGACGAGCCCTTCGCCTTCGACGGCAAGTACAACCAGCTCCGCTGGGTGAACTGCTGGCCCAAGCCCATCCAGAAGCCGCATCCGCCGATCTACATTCCGGGCGGGGGTTCGATCGAGACGTGGGATTTCTGCCTCGACTACGACTACAACTATTCCTATCTGTCCTTCTTCGGCTACCTGCGGGGCAAGTCGCTGCTGGACGGATACTGGGAGCGCGTGGTGAAGCGCGGGAAAGACGAGTCGCCCTACCGCGCGGCCTTCGCTCAGATCATCTGTGTGGCGGACACCGACGCCGAGGCCGAGCGGCTCTACGCCGAGCACTGTCTCTACTTCTTCAATCGGTGCCTGCACGTCTTCCCGCCCTTCGCCGATCCGGCGGGCTACCGCACGATGGCGACGATCAAGTACGGCGCGCTCGCTCAGCTCACCCTCGCCCGACAGAAGATTCTCGAGAATCTCACGTGGAAGCAGCTGGTCGATGAGCGCTTCGTCATCGCCGGCAGCCCGGACACGGTGCGGCAGCAGCTCGAGGAGTGCATCAAGGGGCTTCACATCGGACATCTTTTCTGCCTGTTCCACAACGGGGACATGCCCGACTGGAAGACGCGCCACTCGACGAAGCTCTTTGCCGAGAAGGTCATGCCGCGCCTGCGCGACATGTGGCCCGAGTGGAAGCACGACGAGCGGTGGTGGATGCACCCGATGGACGATCGCATCCGTCCCGAAGAGCGTCAGCCGGGCGCGGCCAAGGTCGGTGCGGAGTGGCCCCGATGAAGTGGCAGGAGGTCGAGACGAAGAAGGGCACGCGCTGCCGCGTGCTCGAGGGCGGCAGCGGCGCTCCCGTGGTCTTCTTCCACGGCGCCGGCGGGCTGCTTCACGACAACCCGTTCCTCGACCAGCTCGCGCAGCGCTATCACGTCTTCGCACCGGAGTGGCCGGGGTACGGTGAGTCCGCGGGCGAGGAGCTGCTCGAGGACATGCTGGACTTCACGTTGCACGGCTGGGACCTGGTCGAGGCGCTGGGGCTCGAGCAACCGCACCTCGTCGGCCACTCCATGGGCGGGATGATCGCCGCCGAGATGGCCTGCCTCGCGCCTCACGATCTCGCCAAGCTCGTGCTCGTGAGCCCCGCCGGCCTCTGGATGGACGAGCACCCGATCCCGGACATCTTCGCGCTGCTTCCGTATCAGATCGCCGAGGTGCTCTTTCACGATCCGCAGCGGGGGCAGGCCTTGCTCACCGGCGGCGCCGACCTCTCGGACATGGAGGCGCTCAAGGAGTTCTACATCGGGAGTCAGCGGCGGCTCGCGATGGCGGGCAAGATCCTGTTCCCGATCCCGAACCGACGGCTCTCGAAGCGCCTGTATCGCCTCACCGCGGAGAGCCTCGTCCTCTGGGGCGCGTCCGACCGGCTGATCGTGCCGGCCTACGCCGAGCGCTGGAAAACGCTGATCCCCCCCGCGCGCGTCGAGGTCATCAATGACGCGGGCCACATGCTTCCCTACGAGCAGTCCGACAAGTTCGTCCGTTCGGTGGCCGGCTTCCTTCGCTGAGGCCGCGTATCTCGACTACTTCTTCTGGGCCAGCTCCCAGATCTCGTGCGTGTAGGCGCCGTCGCCGGCCGGCTTCTTGATCACGCCGAACTTCAGCGCGATGTCGGCCGTCTGCTTGAACGCCGCGGGATCCAGCTTGCCGAGCGGGCTCTTGGGCGCCGGCGGCCCCCAGACGAGCTTGTTGATCTCGGTCATCATCCAGGTCTGATGCTCTCGCCCGAGCACGGGGCTCTCCTTCACCACGATCTCCACGCACTCGGCCGGCTTGTCCTTGCAGAGCTCCCAGCCCTTGAGGGAGGCGCGCAGGAAACGGGCGGCGACCTGCTTGTTCTTGGCGTCCGCGATCCAGTCGGCCTTGACGAAGACGCCGTCCTCGAGCATCGCCGTGCCTTCCCGGTTGAAATCGATGACCACGAGGTCGTCGGGCTTCACGCCGGCGTCCAGGACCTGCTTGTACTCGTTGTAGGTCATGGCCGCGGCGGCGTCGACCTTCTTCTGGAGCAGCAGGTTCATGTCGAACGGCTGCTGGATCAGGGTGACGTCTTTGTTCCGATCGATCTTGTGCTTCTCGAGCGTGGCGAGCAGCTCGAACTCGTTGCCGCCGAACCACACGGCGACGCGTTTGCCCTTCAGATCGGCGGCGCCCTTGATGCCGGATGACTTGAACGCGACCTCGCGCATGCCGCTGTAGGCGAACACCTGGGCGATGTTGACGAGGGGCGCCCCCTGGTCGCGGGCCGAGAGGAGGCTCGGCAGCCAGTCGATTCCGAACTGAGCGCCGCCACCGGCCACCACCTGCTCGGGCACGATGTCCGGCCCGCCGGCGCGGATGGTCACGTCGAGCTTTTCGGCGGTGTAGAGGCCCTTGGCCTTCGCCGCGTAGTACCCCGCGAACTGGGCCTGGGTGACCCACTTGAGCTGGAGCGTGACCTTGTCGGCGGCCTGACTCAGACCGCGGTCGGGCAGCATGGTGACCGCGAGCAACGCGGCCGTGATCGGCACCAGGAGCAGTCGTTTCAGCATGGAGTGATTCCTCCTCTGTTCAGTGCTCGCCTCGCTCGAAGTGCCACGGCATGGCCAGGCGCTCGATCAACGCCACCGCGAAGTAGAACAGGAGTCCCAGCGCGCACGCAACCAGGATCGCCGACCAGGCCTGCCGCGTCTGAAAGAGACTGGCCGTGCTCTTGATGTACACCCCGAGCGATTTCACCGGCCCCCCGAAGAACTCGCTCACGACCGCTCCGATCATCGCCAGCGTCGCGCAGGCGCGCAAGGCGGTGAACATCATCGGCAGGCTGTGGGGGAGCCGAATCTTCAGGAAGAGCTGGCGCTCGGTCGCCGCATAGCTGCGCATCAGCTCCAGGGACTGGGGCGTCACGCTGAGCAGCCCGCGCAGCGTGCTGACGAACGTCGGGAAGAACGTCATCAGCACGACGATCGCGATCTTCGAGCCCTGCTCGACGCCGAACCACACGATGGCGAGCGGAGCCAGGGCGATGATGGGGACCGACGCCGACGCCACGGCGTACGGCAGCACGACTCTGGCGAAAGCCGGCGAGCGGCTGGCGATCATCGCGGCCAGGATCCCGCCGCCACAGCCGAGTGCCCATCCCAGCACGGCCTCCGTGAACGTATAGAGTCCCGCCTCCACGAGCACGGGATAGGTCTCCCGCAGACTCTGCACGATCACGTGCGGCGCGGGCAGGAGGTAGAACTCGATCGAGAACGCGAAGACGACCGCCTCCCAGAGGACGAGACCCATCACGAGCACGAGCGCAGCCGGCGCGTAGTCGCGCACGTAGCCCATCGCTAGCGCCCGCGGAGGCCCGCACGATCGCCGGCGAGCCCGGGGTCCTCCCGTAGGCTCTGGCGTACCGTGGTCACCAGCTCGAAGAACCGCGGGTCCGCGCGGGTCGCGTCGACGCGCGGACGCGGCAGAGCGACGGTCACGACCCTTTCGATTCCGCCCGGGCGTGGGCTCATGACGACGATCCGCGTGGAGAGGAACACGGCTTCCGCGATGCTATGGGTGACGAAGAGGACGGTCGCCGCCGTCTCGGCGCACACCTGCAGCAGCTCCTGGTTGAGCCGCTCCCGAGTCATCTCGTCCAGCGCGCCGAAGGGCTCGTCCATCAAGAGGATCGACGGATTCAGGGCGAGCGCCCGGGCGATCGCCACCCGCTGCTGCATACCGCCCGAGAGCTGCCAGGGATAGTGACCGGCGAACTCATCGAGGCCGACCAGGCGCAGAAGTGTGCGCGGCCGCTGCTCGCGCTCGGCGCGCGGGCGGCCGGCCAGCTCGAGCGGCAGCTGCACGTTCTCCAGCACGGTGCGCCAGTCGTAGAGCACCGGGGTCTGGAACACGATCCCGTAGTCACGGTCGAGACGGGCCTGGCGCGCGCTCTTGCCTTTCACGCGCACCACGCCCGCCGACGGTTCGACGAGGTCGCCCACGATGCGGAGCAGCGAGGATTTGCCGCAGCCCGAGGGACCGATGACCGAGACGAACTCGCCGGCGTCCACGGAGAGCGAGACCGCCCGCAGCGCCTCGGTGGCGCCGGCGCGACTCTCGAACGTCTTGGCGACACCGGCGAGGTCGACGATCGGCGAGCCCATCGCGACGTCTAAACCACCGGCGCGGTGCGCGACCAGCTCACGACCCGCCGCTCGACGGCCGCCACGGCGTGATAGAAGACGATCCCGATCACCGCGGACACGAGAATGGCGGCCCAGAGATTGGCGGGGCGCCAGTTGTAGTACTGGGCGGCGTTGATGATGACAACGCCCATGCCGAAACGACTGCCCACCGGGAGCTCGCCCACGATGGCGCCGATGACGCTGGCGGTCGCCGAGATGCGGAGCGCCGTGAACAAGTACGGCAGCGCCGCCGGGAAGCGCAGCTTGAAGAGGATCTGCCGCGAGCTCGCCGCCAGCGCGCGCATCATCGCGAGGGCGTCGGGATCGACGGCCCGGAGACCTCGCGACATGTTGACGGTCACCGGGAAGAAGGTCAGGTACGCCGCGATCACCGCCTTCGAGAACCACGACGTGCCGAGCCAGACCACGACCATCGGCGCGATGGCAAGGATCGGTACCGTTTGCGACGCCACGACGTACGGGAGGAGGCCCCGCTCGAGCCATCGCGAGTGCGCGAAGCCGATCGCGAGGACGAGGCCGGTGACACCGCCGAGCGCGAACCCGATGAGGCTCTCGAGCGCGGTGTAGCTCGCGTTCTGGGCCATGATCCAGAGCCACCGCTCGCCGCCGGCGCCCTCGCGCAGAAAGTCCGCCGCGATCTCGTGGAGATGGGGCAGCTGGTAGCTGGGCAGCGCGAACAGCGCTTTCCCGCCTTCCCAGACCACCGCGATCGCGACGACCACCGCCAGGGAGCGAAGCCACTGGCGCGGACCTGCGGCGGCCCGAGCCTCTCCCGTCACGTTCACTGGCGGATTATACGTCCGCGCCCGTCGAGGCTTCGGCGATCGCCTATACTCCATTCGGGGAGCAAGCCCTGAACGCCATCACGGAGCCCGATCGCTCGGTGATCACGGTGACGCACGTGATCTACGGCCTGCACGCCGTCAGTCTGATCACGGGGATCGTCACCGCCGCGAGCGTCGTGTTTGCGTTCCTCACGGGCTGGCCCTCGATCATCGCCGTCATCGTGACCTACCTGTACCGGGGCGACGCGCGCGGGACCTGGCTCGAGTCGCACTTCCGATGGCAGATCCGGACCTTCTGGTGGGGGCTCCTGTGGGTCGCCCTCTGCCTGGCCTTCGTGGTGGCCACGCTCGGAGTCGGCGCGCTCGTCGCGTGGTTGCCCCTCATGGTCGTCGGCCTCTGGTTCATCTATCGGGTGGCGAGGGGCTGGCTCCGGCTTGTCGATCGTCGGCCGATCGAGCTCGACGATCATCATCACGGCGTCGGGAAGGGGAGGAGCGTTGATGCTGACACCTGAGACGATCGGCGCCACGGCGCGTGCCGTCTTCGATACCTACACGACGCGCGCCCGCTATCGTCCGCTCGACGGCGCGCTGCGGGCGGCGCCGCTCGAGGATGCCTATCGTATCCAGGACGCCTTGCATCGGGTGATGGTCGAGGCCGGGCGCGGCGAGCTCACCGGCTGGAAGATCGCGCTCACGTCCAAGGCAATGCAGCAGATGACCGGGGTCGACCAGCCCGCCGCCGGGGCCATCTTCTCGAAGGTCGTCCACGCCTCGCCGGCGCGCGTCGATCTGGCCGGCTACCATCACCTGGGCGTCGAGTTCGAGGTGGCGGTACGGCTGGGCGACGATCTGCCAGCGACCGGCGGGCCGTGGACGCGCGCGTCGGTGGCCAGCCGCGTCGCCGCGTGCCTGCCCGCCTTCGAGCTCGTCGAGGACGGCAACGCCGACTACAAGACGCTCGACGCCTTCACCCTCGTCGCGCAGAACACGTGGAACGGCGGCGTGGTGCTCGGGCCGGCCGTCACGGAGTGGCGCGGCGTCGATCTCGAGCGCGCGGTCACGCGTTGCTGGGTGAACGATCAGCCCGGAGGCCAGGGCAAGACCGGCGACGCCATGGGCCACCCGCTCGAAGCCGTGGCCTGGCTCGCGAACCTCCTCAACGGTCGCGGCCGCCGGCTCGCGCGCGGCATGATCGTGATGACCGGGAGCAGCATCACCACCAAATTTCCGGCGCCGGGCGATCGGGTGCGGTTCGCCATCGACGGCCTCGGCGAGGCCGTGCTGGAGGCGGCGCGCTAGGGCCGTGAACGAGCGAGACGCGACCGACCGGGCGCTGGCGCGGCGGCTCGTGCTCGACGAGCTGTTCGACTTGTCGCTCTACCAGAGCCTGCGCGAGCTAGCCACCGATGAGCTCGCGGCCATCCTCGACCGGCTGATCCCCATCGAAGCGCGCCATTTCACCTTCTGGCAAGACTTCTTCGGTCTGCGCATCGAGCGCCTGGATCTCGGACGACGGCTGAAGCTCCAGCTCATCGTCCTGGCCTGCCGCCTCTTCGGCAGCTCGGCCATCCATCTCGTTCTGGAAGCGATCGAAGTCTACGGCGTGCGGAAGTATCTCAAAGTCTGGGGCACGTACGGCGACGGGCCGCGTGGAGCGGCCGTGCGGAGCATTCTCCAGGACGAGTTCGAGCACGAGGACGCCGTCGTGACGAGCACGGCCGAGCCGCGGCTCAACCCGGAGCGTGTGCGCAACATCTTCCTCGGGCTGAACGATGGGCTCGTCGAGATCCTGGGCGCCGTCAGCGGCTTCTTCGCCGCCCTCCAGAGCGCGCCGGCGGTGCTGATGGCGGCCAGCACGGTGGCGGTGGCGGGGGCGCTGTCCATGGCGGCCGGCGCCTGGGTCGCGGTGGACTCCGAATCGGAAATTCGCGCGACGGAGACGGGGCGCCGCAGGTTCCTGGGCGAAAACGTTCCGCCGGATGAGACAGGCGAGAGCCCGTTGCGCTCGGCCCTGGTCGTCGGCGTGAGCTATTTCGCCGGCGCCATCGTCCCCGTCCTCCCGGTGCTCGCCGGAGCGACGACCGCGCTGGCCTCGGTGCTCGCCGCGGGAAGTCTGATCATCATCGTCTCGATGGTCCTGGCGTTTCTCTCTGGCATGGAGATGAAACGGAGAGTTGTGGCGAATCTCGTGACCATTGCCGCGGCCGTCGGCATCACGTTCGTCATCGGGCTCCTGGCGAACCGCGTGTGGGGTGTGCCGGTCTAGGCTGGCCGGCCTCCTCTCAGCCCTCGAGGAGGCCGGCCGGCTTCCTTTCAGTCTCTGAGCGCGAACACCCAGATCACGCCGCCCTGAGGCACCTCGGTCTTCGTCCCGCGGAACGTGTCGAGCCGGGCTTGCATCCGCTGAGCGTCGACGCCCCAGCCTGACTGCACGGCGACGTACTGCACACCGTCGACGGCGAATGAGCTCGGCACTCCGGTGATCCCGGAGTTGGTTTTGAACTTCCAGAGCTCGGAACCGGTCTTGGCATCGAACGCCCAGAAGTTACGGTCGTTGGTGCCGCCGAGGAACACGAGGCCGCCGCCCGTGGTGAGGATGGGGCCCCAGTTCATGAAGGGGAACTTGTGAGTCCACACCCGCTGCCCCGTCGTCATGTCCCAGGCCTGCAGCTCGCCGATGTGACTGGCGCCCTGGCGCCAGCTCATCGTGGTCTTCGGACGCTCGATGCCCAGGTAGGGCTTGCCGGGCTCGTAGGGATCGGGCCTCGGCTGTCCCACCAGTGTGCTGCAGAGGTTCTCGTTGGCCGGGATGTAGAGGTACTGCGTCTTCGGGTTGTAGCCGGCCGGCGTCCAGTCCTTGCCCCCCCAGAGCCCGGGGCAGAAGGTCACCGTGGCGCCCGCGCGAGGCTTCCGCTCTTCGTTGTAGGTCGGGCGTCCGGTCACCGGATCGATCTTGGTGAAGACCTCCTGGGTGACGTAGGGACGCGCGTCCACGAACTTGATGCTGTCGGCGCCGCGCTCCAGCCGCCAGAGATAGCCGTTCCGGCCGGGGTGCACCAGACCCTTCACGGTGCGCCCGTCCTTGGGGAAGTCGATCAGCAGCGGCGTGGAGACTTCGTCCCAGTCCCAGGAGTCGTTCCAGTGATACTGGTGATAGCCGCGGATCTTGCCGGTGTCGACGTCGAGCGCGAGCACAGAAGCGGAGTACAGGTTGTCCCCCGGCCGCATATCGCCCATCCACGGCGCGCCGTTGCCGGTGCCCCAGAAGCTCAGGTTGAGCTGGGGATCGTAGTGCGCGGTGAGCCAGACCGACACGCCGCCAGTCTTCCAGGTCTCTCCGGGCCAGCTGTCGTGACCGGGCTCGCCCGGCCCCGGGATCGTGTGGGTTTTCCACACTTGTTTCCCGTCCTTCGCGTCGAAGGCGGCGATGTAGCCGCGGATGCCGAACTCGCCGCCCGAGGTGCCGATCATGACCTTGCCCTTGGCGACGAGCGGCGCCAGGGTGAGGTAGTAGCCGTTCTTGTAGTTGTCGACGGTCGTGTCCCACACGACTGTACCCGTCTTGGCGTCGAGCGCGATCAGATGGGCGTCGACGGTCGCGAGGAACAGCCGGTCCTCCCAGAGCGCCACGCCCCGGTTTGTAGGATGGAGCTGGACCAGGTCCTCCGGCAGCTCCTTCTTGTAGCGCCAGATCAGGTCACCGGTCTTGGCGTTGAGCGCGACGACTTGCTGGTGAGGCGTCGTGACGAACATGATGCCGTTGTTGACGATCGGCGGGGCCTGGTGGCCTTCGTTCGCGCCGGTGGAGAAGGTCCACACCGGGACGAGCTTCTTCACGTTGGCCGGGGTGATCTGATCGAGCGGGCTATACCCCCAGCCGTTGAAGTTGCCCCGGTACATCAGCCAGTTGTGCGGCTCGGGGTTGAGGAGCCGCTGCTCGGTCACCGCGCTGTAGCTCACCGGGCTCTGCGCCGCGAGCATCGTGGGTCCGAGCCCTATCAGGAGCGCGAAACTCAGGATCGCTAGCCTTCTCACCGACATCGTCCTCGTCTCCCTCGTGTTGGCGTGTCCACTCAGCCTCGGCCGGCGGGGCCCCAGCCCCGCGACGGCCTGCGGCGCGCACCATGTGCGCTGCTACGCGACGCCGTCTCGATTCCGATCAGCCTCCCGTCTCGAAGCCGGGACGCCCGACGAAACTGCCCGCCACTGTCGGCGCGCCGTCGACGACCTTCAGCGGCAGCGCCGGCAGCCGTCGCGGCGCCGGACCATTCAGGACACGCGCGCTCTCCTTGAGATCGAACTCCGAGAAGTGACACGGGCACTTGATCGTGCTCGACGCCGGCTGCCAATCCCAGACGTCACAACCGGTGTGCGTGCACACCGCCGAATAGGCGACGATGCCGTCCGCGGCTCGCGCGCGCGTGTCGCCGTTGAGCTCCGTCGGGTCGAGGCGGACGAGCAGGATCTGGTTGAGCCGCGAATCGTCTCGGACGACCCTCGCCGTCGGGTCCATCGGATACGCCGTGAGGGGCGGCCCGCCGGCGGGAAGGTCCACGAGCGTGATGAGTTGCCCCTTCCGGTCGCCGCCGGCGAACACGAGGCGATCGTTCACCTGCGGGCGCGCCTTGCGCCGGTCGTCCTGGGCGCCGACGAGGCCGGCGACTGGCAGCGCCAGTCCCATGCTCACCGCCAGCTTCAGCACGGCGCGGCGCGCGGGCCGCAGGTCGGGCACGCTTCGTCGTCGCGGCATCTCGTTCATCCCGGTTGCCCGCTGCCTGGCGGAAGAATCGTTCCGAGATCCACTCGATGTCAAGCCAACGTTATTGCCGCGAGGCCGGGTGAGACGACATCAGCCAGGTCCAGCGACGCTCAGCCTGCTCCACGACGCGAGGCACGTCCTCGGCGAGGAGAAACCCGGATTGCGCGAGCGTCTCGGCCTGGCGTCTGACGAGCTCCGCATACCGCGTCCGGTCGCCGTAGCGCTCGGTCGCGCTCGCGCGTGGATCGCCGCTGCGTTCGCGCTCCGCCCGGTCGCGCGCAAACGGGATGAAGGTTCCGTAGAAGTCCACGAGCTCGCCAGGGTTGATCGCGCCGCGACGGACGCTCCATGGGGTATACGTCGCCAGCGGGGCCAGGAGCTCCAGGCTTCGGACGCCGCCCAGCTCGTTGCCGTCGGCGTCGACCTGGGGGACGCGGACGGGGAACGGACGGCCGAGCCGCGGAGGCTCCAGCGTGATGATGCCGTTCGCCCATCGCGGCCCGTAGTCGACGCGGTACGCCTCGTGCGCGACCCGCGGCCATCCGACTCCCGGAATCGCCGGAGCTCGCACGCGATCCACCGCGACGAGCGTGCCGGTATCGAGACGAGGGTACGCACTCGGGGGCGGCTCGCGCCCGTCGCGCACCCACTCGACCAGCCGCGTCAAGAGCGACCGCAGCGTGGGGTGAAAGTTCAGGGGGCTGCCGCGATACGTCACGACGGTGTCGGACCGCTCGGACACGGCCGGCGGGTCCACCACGAAATGCTGTGCGCCGGCGAAGTGGTAAATGCGCTCGTGGGGGGACAACTCGACGTCGGCGTCGGCGCCCGGCGTCAGGTGGATCAGCGAGGCGGCACGGCCCCAGTACTCGTAGCCGGTGTTGGTGAAAAAGATCTTCGGCACGTGCGCCTCGTGGGCGAACAGCCCGTCCGTCGTGCCCGTATCCGGATCGCGTTGACCTCGGCCCGAGAACGGAAAGACGTCGGTCGGATAGAAGAACGCGGAGAACCGATGGGCGTCGCGCGAGGGTTGGGCGAACCGATGGTTGAAGCTGCCCCGCCCGGCGCCGGCCGTGTGCACGAAGAGGCCGTCGAACACCGCGCGGCGCGCTTCATCCGTGTTGAAGCCCTGATAGACAAAGTGCCGCAGGAACCGTCCCGTTTGCGAAATGCCGAGGCCGACGCCCCAGCGAACCGGAAAGGGGCTGGACGTGTCGTATTTGGCGTACGACATCATGTCCCGCACCGCGGCGAGACCGATGCCGACGACCACCGGGTCGCGCCCGCGGTAGACGAGCTCGTAGATCTTGCCCGGCGCGAAACCTTCGACGTGCGCGATCCGCGTCTCGCCGTCCACGAAGCGCCACCGGTTTCGCGGTACGACGCGGCGGGCCGCCAGCCGACCGTCACGCTCGGTCAGCACGTTGTCGGGGTGCTCCGTGTCGGCGATGGCATACGGCCGGTGGTTGCGGTGGCCGAGCGGCAGGGTGGCGACGCGCTCGTCCACCGTCCAGTCGCAGCGCACGAGGCCCTCGATGGGGCGACCGCCGTCGGTTGCGACGGGCGCATCCAGGCGCAAGGCGCCGTCCCGGAGCGGCACATCGAACTGCCAGCCGACCCAGATGAGCGTGAGACCGAGCCGCAACGGCAGGGCGTCGCCAAACGCGGCCTCGGCTGCCGGGTCCGCGCTCCACGCGGCGCTCGCGAAATACGGCAACGCCGCCTTGCCCCCGCGGTTCGAGACCTCGAGAAGCGCGACCGCGCGTTCACGCGGCATCGCCTTCGGGCGCAAGACCATGAAATTCGCTGACGCGGTGACGCGTCCGCTCGCGTCCCTCGGCGCGCGCGCGAGGTCCACGATGGCGGTATTGGCTCCATGGGCCGGGTCGAGCGCAAACTGCACCACGCCGACCAGCTTCTCGTAGCCGCCCGCCGTTCCGAAGGGTCGCCCGCCCAGGACGTCCTGACGCGATTCGACGGTAACGCGACTGACGACCGCCGCGGCAGGGCACACGACGATGGACGAGGGGAGCGCGAGTCCCAGCAACACGATGGCGAGACCGCGCGCCGTCATGATCGTCGGAGTATACGACGGGCGAGCGCCGCCGACCGAATGCGTCTTGACCCTCCGGAGCCGCGCGGCTACCCTCGCGCGCAGACTCGCCTCGATGGGAGGACAGCGATGCGCGTACGCCGCCGCCGTTTCAACGATGTGCCGGACCCTGCCGGGAACGGATTGCTCGATCGTCGAGTGTTCCTGAAGGGCGGCGCGGGCGCCCTGACCGCCGGAGCGTTCATGGCGTTCGCTTCCAGCGATGCGAAGGCCGCGCCAGGGGAAGCTCCAGCGGGAATGAAGGTCCCCGGCGCTCCTTTGAGCCTGTACGGGTCGCCGGCCACCTTCGAGCGCGAGGTGACGCGCACGCTCATCCGCTCCCAGCCGGGCACGACGGGCGCCGGCGCGTCACGCACGCCACTCGAGGCGCTGGAGGGCATCATCACGCCGAGCGGGCTGCACTTCGAGCGTCACCACAACGGCGTTCCCACGATCGATCCGGCGCAGCACCAGCTGCTCGTTCACGGGATGGTTGCGCGCCCGCTGATCTTCACGGTGGCGGCGCTCTCGCGCTACCCGATGGAGTCGCGGATCCACTTCCTGGAGTGCTCCGGCAACAGCGCGGTGATGTTCGGCACGACGCCGCCGGCGCAAACGTGCGGGCAGACCCATGGCCTGGTGTCCTGCAGCGAATGGACCGGCGTCCCGCTACGGCTCCTGCTGGCGGAAGCGGGCGTCGACCCTCGGGCCGACTGGATCCTGGCCGAAGGCGCGGACGCGGCGGCGATGAGTCGCAGCGTGCCGATGGCCAAGGCGATGGACGACGCGCTGCTGGCCCTCTACCAGAACGGTGAGCGCCTGCGTCCCGAGAACGGCTATCCGGTGCGGCTGTTCCTGCCCGGCTACGAAGGCAACATGAGCGTGAAGTGGCTCAGGCGGATCAAGGTGACGGACACGCCGACGATGACGAAGGACGAGACGTCGAAGTACACCGATCTCCAGGCTGACGGCAAGTCGCTGATGTTCACGTATCCGATGGAGGTGAAATCGGTCATCACGCGGCCGGCGCCGGGCCTGAAGATGACGGGCCCGGGTCTCTACGAGCTCTCCGGCATCGCGTGGTCCGGCCGCGGAAAGATCCGCAGGGTCGAAGTCTCGGCGGACGGCGGGCAGACCTGGGCGGAAACCGCCCTGTCGGCCCCCGTGCTCGCGTACGCGCTGACGCGCTTCCGGATCGCCTGGAAGTGGAACGGCGCGCCCACGGTGCTCAAGAGTCGCGCGACCGACGATGCCGGCCGCGTCCAGCCGACGCGTGATGAGTTCATCGCCCAGAACGGCGCCAACGCGATCTACCACTACCATGCGATCCAGGCCTGGCGCGTGGAGTCCAACGGCGAGGTCAAAAATGTCTACGCGTAAGGCGTTCGCGGTCGCAACCTGCGTCATCGTCTTGGGCGGTTGTGCGGGCGCGGCCACGCGCGAGACTTCGAATCTCGGGCGCGCGGCGACTCCCGCTGAAATCGCGGGCTGGGACATCAGCATCGCGCCGGACGGGCGCGGATTGCCGCAAGGCGCCGGCACGGCCGCGCAAGGTGCGCTGGTCTATGCCCAGAAGTGCCAGGCCTGTCACGGCGAGAAGGGCGTGGGCGGGCCCAACGACCGGCTCGCCGGCGGCCAGGGAACCCTCGCGAGCAAAACGCCGGTGCGGACGGTCGGCAGCTACTGGCCATATGCGACGACCGTGTTCGACTACGTCCGGCGCGCGATGCCGTTCCTGCAGCCGCTGTCGATGACGGACAGCGAGGTCTACGCGGTCACGGCCTATCTGCTCAACCTGAACGGAATCATCGGGGAGCAGGACGTGATGAATGCCGAGACGCTGCCCAAGGTGAGGATGCCGAACCGCGACAACTTCATTCTGGTGCAGCCCTGGAAGCCGCGGGGGCAGTGACCGCGGCCGCGGCTGGCTGACCCGCTAGCGTTTCTCCGGCGCCAGGACGAGCTTCACGGCGGCCTCGAGCTCACGCCGCGTCGTCAACCCCTCGAATCTGGCACGGATCATTCCCTTGCCGTCGACGACGAAGATCCACGGCTCGGAGCGCAGATTCCATTCCTCCACCGTGGGAGAGAACTTCTGGAGCGGCGCGCTCTCCCAGATCTCTTCGTGGGCGAAGACGACGCGGTCGCCATAGGTCGGGATCAGCGTCCGCACGATGTCCACGACCGGCCCGCACACCCGGCTGGTGCAGTACCTCGGCGTCGCGAACACGATCACCTGTGGCCTGCCCTGGGCGATCGCGTCCGCGATCCGCGTCTGGTGCAGCCGCGGATCCGGGGGCTCGCTGGAATCGATGTGCTTCAGGTCGCCCACGTCGCTCGCGATGCGATTCCGGCTGCGCGGGGCGGGCCCCCCGACCATCGGCGTGAGAGAAGTCGCCAGCGCGCTGACGCTCAGTCGCGCGGACTCGACGGCGCCGGTGCCCGCCTGCGCGAGCACCTCGAGGCCCCAGGCGCCGGGGTGCCCCAAGGTCACCTGGGCGACGTAGATGCCCTGCACGTCGGTCGCGTCGCCGTGCCCGTGCCGCGAGCCGTCCGGGTGGATGTGGATGCGCTGGCCGGCCTCGATGATCTCGAGCCTCTGGTAGCGTGCCGGCGTCTCGGCGACGAGACGCGCATCCGCGCCTTCGATGGCATAGACGCGCACGGCGACCCGTGCATCGGCGAGGAGCTTTCCGTCCTTCAGCAGGCCGAAGGCGAGGCGATTCGATCCGACCAGGAGCTCGGACGTCGTGAGCAGAACTTGAAGCTGGTCCGTCGCCGGCGGCGTCAGCTGCGCCGCCGGCTGATCATGCTGGGCGAAGCAGACGGCGAAGAGTCCCAGCGCGACCACGCAGGAGATGAGGGACGGGCGCCGGCGCGCCCGTCCCTCTCTAGGCGCCCCTCGGCCGGCGGGGCCCCAGCCCCGCGACGGCCTGCGGGGCGCACACCCATTCCGTTGGCTATTCCACAATGACCTGGCCGTACTGCCAGGGGTGGGGCAGACAGATGTAGTAGTAGTTGCCCGGCTGCGCGAAGGTGATGGCCTTCGACTGGCCTTTGACCAACACGCCCGTGTCGAACTTGCCCCGATCCATCGAGGTCGCCGAGTGTGGGAGATCGCCGACGTTGGTGAAGGTTACGGTCGTGCCCGACTTGATGCGGATGCGCGCCGGCGCGAAGCTGTACTCGACGTTGTTGGCACCCGCCTTGACGGCGTCGACGCCCGCGGTGATCGGTCCGGTCGGTCCGGCCACCGTTTGCGGCGGAGGCGGCGGCCACAGCGGGCTCAGCTGCCCCTTCAGCGAGAACGCCCACACCGCGTCGCCGTACGCGCTGCCCTGCAGCTGGTTGCCGCCCGTCGCGATCGCCACGTACTGCTCGCCGTCCACTTCGTAGACCACCGGCGGCGCATCGGCGCCGAAGCCGGTCTGGAACCGCCACAGCTCCTTGCCCGTCTTGGCGTCGAGCGCGAGGAAGTTGCCGTCGGGATCGCCGCGGAACACGAGGCCGCCGGCCGTGACCGACGAGCCGCCACCGCCACCGATTCGGTGGGGAGTCTTGTGCTGCCAGGCGATCTTGTTCGTCGTGCTGTCGATCGCGGTGAACGTTCCGTACATCGACGAGCCGATGGGCGCCGACTGGCTGCCGCCGGTGTAGCGCAGCCCGACCACGTACTTGTCGCCGAAGCGCGTGAACGCGCTCGTGCGCACCGTGCCGGGCACGTAGAAGTAGCCGGTGTCGGGGCTGTACGGCATCGGCGACCAGTTCGTGCCGCCGATCCCCGACGGTTGCATAAGCACCGGAGTCTCCCAGAAGGTGTCGAAGATGCACCCGGCCTTCTCATAGCCCGGCAGCAGCTCGGCACACTGCGGCACGGTCGCGTCGCCGCGCGGGATCGGCTGGGTCTTGGCCGTCTTCTGCCGCGGCTCCTGGGGGACCGGCTTCTCGTCGATCCCGATCAGGGGTTTGCCGTCCGTCCGATCGAGGATGTACACCCAGCCCGTGCGGCCGGCCTCGGCGATGCCTTTGCGCGGCTTGCCATCGATGACGGTATCGAAGAGGACCACCGGGCTGGCCGCGTCGTAGTCCCAGATGTCGTGGTGCACTTGCTGGAAGTGCCAGACGTACTCGCCGGTCTTGGCCTTCAGCGCCATCATCGAGGCGCAGTAGAGGTTGTCGCCCTCGCGCATCGCGCCGTCGTAGTCCGGTCCGCAGTTGCCGGTGACGAAGTAGACGAGCCCGAGGTCTGGATCGAGCGCCGGCGTGTTCCAGATGGTCGCCCCGCCGCGCATCGAGTGATCGGTGCCGGGCGGCCAGGTCTCGCTGCCGCGCTCGCCGGGCGCCGGGAGCGTGTACGACCGCCACAGGATCGCGCCGGTCTTGGCGTCGAGCGCGGTCAGGCGGCCCCGGACCCCGAACTCTCCCCCCGACATGCCGCTGTAGACGATCCCGTCGTACTAGAGCGGCGCGCTCGTGATCGTGTAGCCGTTCTCCCACTTCTCGAGCGGCGTCTTCCACTTCACCTCGCCGGTCTTTATGTCCAGGGCCACCAGGTTGGCGTCGAGCTGGCCGGAGAAGAGCAGCCCCTCGCCCATGGCCAGGCCGCGGTTGACCCAGCCGCAGCACACGGTGGAGATCTTCTGGTCGATCCCGGACCAGTATTCCCAGAGGATCGTGCCGGTCTTCGCATTGAGTGCGAAGACGTCGTCGTTGCCCGTGACGACGTACATGATCCCGTCCTTGACGAGCGGCGACGCCTCGAAGGAGTACTTGCCGCCGAAGCCGGAGCCCTTGAGACGGGTCATCCAGGCTCCCTTGAGCTGGACGACGTTGGTGGTGTCGATTTGCTTCAGCGTGGAGTAACGCTGGTTGGTCAGGTTGCCGCCGTTCGTGACCCAGTCCTTTCCTGCCGGGCCCCGGACCAGACGATCCATGTCCGGGTCAGCGGCCAGGGCTGGCTGGACCATCAGGACCAAGAAGCTCAGCGTGGTCACCACCGCGATCACTTGCTGCCCTAGACGTCGCATGTCGTTCTCCTTCAACTTCCGGCGGCCGTGAGAGCGCTTCTTCCCGTTGCGGGACGCCCCCCGCGTGCGGTCGCGCCGCCTCGCGCGATCGGCCTCAGTCGGGACGCGGCCGAGAAATACCGCCGCCCATCATCCATGTCAAGGAACTCTCTTGACTTGGGGACCGCCGCTGGAGGAGTCTCGTCGGCGATGCGCCGATCAGCGCTCGCCGGCCTGGTCCTGCTCGTCCTCGCGCTGGGCTCCACTCGGGCCGGCGCCGAGCTCCGCGTCTTCGTCACCAACGAGAAGTCCGACGACGTGACGGTCATCGACGCGGCGACCCGAGCCGTCGTCGGGACGATCAAAGTCGGCAAGCGCCCGCGGGGCGTCGCGGTGAGCCCGGACGGCCGGAAGGTCTACGTGAGCAACAGCAACTCGGACAGCCTCAGCGTGGTCGACGCGAAGACGCTCGAGGTGCTGAGCACCGTTCCGGCGGGCGTCGACCCGGAGGGGCTGACCCTGAACCGGGCCGGAACCACGCTCTACGTCGTCAACGAGAACGAGCTCTCGGTGACGGTCCTCGATGCCGCCTCACTGGCGGTGCGCAAGAAGATTCCGGTCGGCAAGGAGCCGGAGACCGCGGTCGCCTCGCCGGACGGAAAGTGGATCGCCGTCTCCAACGAGACCTCCGACGACATCCACGTCATCGCGGCGGCGAGCGACACGGTCGTCAAGCAGATTCCGGTGCCCAAGAACCCGCGCGGCATGCGCTTCACGGCCGATTCGCGCCAGCTCTTCGTCGCCAGCGAGCAGGCTCACGTCGTCTCCGTGATCGACATGGCGGAGATGCGTGTCGCCAAGTCTGCGCCGACCGGCGGCAGTCGCCCGGTCGATGTCGTGCTGACGCCGGATGGCTCCCGCCTGTACGTGTCCCACGGTCAGTCCGGAGACGTCCGGGTTCTGGACGGCGCGTCGCTGAACGTGCTCGCGGTCATCGCGGTCGGCCCGCGCACCTGGTGGATGGCGCTCAGCCCGGATGCGCGGTTCCTCTACGCAACGGTCGGGCGTGCCAACGAGCTCGCCGTGATCGACACGCGCTCGAACACCGTGGTCGCACGTGTCCCCTGCGGCACGCTGCCGTGGGGCGTGGCGATCGCCGACACGCCCTGAGGCGGCGCGACCGGCGTCACATCACGACGCGCAGCCAGCGCCGGCCGCCCCCCGCGAGGATCCAGCCGTCCAGCCCCCACGTCCGACCCGCGCGCGTGAAGAGGAAGATGATCATGGACGTTACGAGCAGGACGTGGAAGCCCTGCTGTCCGAAGCTCATCCACTGGCTCGCGAGGCCGTAGTTCAAGCACAAAAAGAGCCCGACGATCGCGGTGAGGCCGCTCAGCAGCCCGAGGATGAGGCCGAGGCCGACCGCCGCCTCGCCGAAGGTCTGAAGCGTCGCGAACACGCGGCTGTTCGGCAGGACCGTCTCCTCGAGGAACTCCTTGTACCAGCCGACAGGGTTCCCGGCGGCGAACTCGGCGATCCGCTTGGGATGAAAGCCGAGAAAGCGCGGGGACACGGCCGGGTAGGGAACCACGTCCCAGAGGAACGCGAGGGTGAACTTGGTCCACACGGCTTTCACGAACCACGCGCCGACGACGACCCGCAGCGCGACGACCCAGTGCTCCGCGTGGATCATGAGCCCGCGGGCCCGAGCGCGTAGACGGTGAGAGGCGTCATGAGGCGGCATGCTAGAGGACGCCGCGCGCGCGGTCAATGGTCTGGTCCAGTCGCTGCGATTCTTGGGGCACTCGGGGCGTCCGCTGCCGCGGCGGCCGAGCCGCCGCCACTCGTCGTCGCCCCGGGCTTCCGCGTCGAGCTGGTCGCCGAGGGCCTCGGGGCACCGCGCATGCTGGCGCTCGATGCGTCCGGGACGTTGCTGGTGTCGATTCCGAGCGAAGGGCGGATCGTGGCCCTGCCCATGGCCTCGCGGACGGAACGGCTTCGCTCACCCGTCACGGTCGTCTCGGGACTGCAGCTCCCTCACGGCCTGGTCGTCCGTGACGGCGAGCTCTGGGTCGCCGAGACCGGGCGCGTGCGGCGATTCCGGTACGAGGCCGCCACGCACCGCGCGACCGAGCCGGTCGTGATCGTCCCCGATCTGCCGCCCGGCGCGCACCACTGGACGAGGTCGATCGCGTTCGGTCCCGACGGCCGCCTGCTCGTCGCGGTCGGCTCCTCGTGCGACGTTTGCCGCGAGGCGGATCGTCGCCGCGCCACGATCGTGAGCTATGCCCCCGACGGCTCGAACGAGCGCGTCTTCGCGAGCGGGCTCCGGAATCCGGTCGGCCTCGCGTTCGACCCGACGACCGGCGCGCTGTGGACGACGGTCAACGAGCGGGATTGGCGCGACGGTCGCGCCCCGCCCGACTTCCTGACGCTGGTGCGCAAGGGCGCCCACTACGGCTGGCCCGACTGCTACGTTCAAGGAAGCGTGGTCGCGCCCGATCCGGAGTTTCGCGGCACGGGCGACTGCCGCGACGTCACGCTGCCCTCGGTCGAGCTTCCCCCGCACGCGGCGCCGCTCGGGCTCGCCTTCTATACCGGCACGCAGTTTCCGGCCGCGTATCGTGGGAACCTCTTCGTCGCCCTCCATGGCTCTCGTGCCGAGCTTCCGCCGGCCGGCTACAAGATCGTCCGGGTCGTTTCAGGCTCCAGCCGGCGACCGCGAGTCGAGGACTTCGCGACCGGTTGGCGCACGGGCGATCGCGTATGGGGCCGCCCGGTCGACGTGCTCGTCGGGCGCGACGGCGCGCTCTACGTCTCGGACGATCATGGCGGGCGTGTGCTCCGCATCATCTTCGTGCCATGATCAGACGGGGAAGGGGAGTCGCCTGCTCACCATCGAAGCCGCGCAGAAGGAGTTCGCGCCCGCGTGCGTCTACGTCAACACCGCGAGCGTCGGGCTGCCCCCGCGACGGACGGTCGAGGCGCTCGATGAAGCCATCGAGATATGGCGGACGGGTCGGGCCGAGGCCGCGGGCTACGACGAGCTGATCGATCGCGCGCGCCGGCGTTTCGCCGGCCTGGTCGGCGTCACACGTGATCGTGTCGCCATCGGCAATCAGGTCTCGACGTTCACGGGGCTGGTCGCGGCGGCCCTCCCCGACGGCGCCCGTGTGCTCGCCGCCGACGAGGACTTCACCTCGGTCCTGTTCCCCTTTCTGACGCACGCCGATCGTGGTGTGCGCGTGCAGACCGTGCCCCTGAGCCGCCTCGTCGAATCGATCCGCCCCGGCGTGACTCTCGTGGCGGTGAGCGCGGTGCAGTCCGCGGATGGCCGTCTCGTTCCCGGCGGGCTGGACGCCCTCGCCACGGCCGCGGGCGAGCACCGCTGTCTCACGTACGTCGACGCGACCCAGGCGGTCGGCTGGCTGCCGTTCGACGCCGGCCGATTCGATTTCGTGTCGTGCGCCGCCTACAAGTGGCTCCTCTCACCTCGAGGGACGGCCTTTGGCGTGGTCCGGCCGGAGCGGCTCGAGATGCTGCGGCCGCTGCACGCCGGCTGGTACGCCGGCGACGATCCGTGGGCCTCGATCTACGGACCGCCGCTGCGACTGGCCAAGGATGCCCGCCGGCTCGACATCTCGCCGGCGTGGTTGTCCTGGGCGGGGACCGTGCCGGCGCTCGATCTGCTCGCCGAGGTCGGGATCGCCGCGATCCATCGACACGATCTCGGTCTCGCGAACGCGCTGCGCGAACGGCTCGGTCTGCCGAGGGGGGATTCGGCCGTCGTCACGGTGGTCGCCGAAGGAGGCCTGGAGCCGCTCCGCGTGGCCGGGATCAAGGCCTCCATCCGAGCCGGCGCCGTGCGCCTGTCCTTCCATCTCCACAACACTGAATCGGACGTGGACGCCGTGGCCCGCGCTCTCGGCCGTTAGACCGGTATCTCCACCGTGGCCGGCGCGTGTCCACGGACGCGGGTTCCGGAAATGAAGTCTACGGGACGTGCTTGACACCCGGAGAACCATGTAAATAGCCCTTGCAGCCTGTCCCGACGTCTGGTATCGGGTCTCCTGACCCTGGTGCGTGTCAATGAACTCGTTGATGGAGGACATGGGCTATGGCCACGTCCACGACCGTAAGTCTTCCCCTCCCCTCGTCTCGGCGCGGGTTGCGCTGGCGGGGCGACAAGTTCGCGCGGTACGTGATGCACGACCGGATCCTGGGCTATCTGTTCCTGTTCCCGGCTTTGCTCGTAATCGTGGGCCTGGTCGCCTACCCCTTTGCCAGCGCGATCGTGATGACCTTCCAGGCGAAAACCGCCGGGGCGCCGGGTCGCTTCATCGGGCTGGACAATTACCGTGAGTTGCTACAGAGCGAGCAGTTCCTGCGTGCGGTCGTCAACACCGTCTCCTATACCGCGATCGGAGTGGGGCTCAAGTTCCTGCTGGGGCTCAGCATGGCGCTGGTGCTCAATCAAGAGCGCTTCTGCAACAATCTGTTTCGCTCCTTTCTGCTGATTCCCTGGGCCATTCCGACGGTCATGTCGGCCCTCAACTGGCGGTGGATCTTCGACGATGCCAGCGGGCTCATCAACAACGTTCTGGTACGTCTGGAGCTGATCGAGGAAACCATCTCCTGGCTCTCCAATCCACACCTCGCCATGCTCTCGGTGATCACGGTAGTGATCTGGCAGGGCACGCCGTTCTTCACCATGAGCTTTCTCGCCGGCCTGCAGGCCATTCCCAAGGAGCTCTACGAAGCGGCGGAGATCGACGGGGCGTCGGTGCTTCAACAATTCTCCTACATCACGCTGCCCCGGTTGCGGCCGATCTTCATCACCGCGGTGATGCTCTCGGCGATTTTGACCTCGGCGGGCATCCAGTTCGTCTTGATCCTGACGAACGGGGGGCCATCCGACCGCACCATGATCTTTCCTGTCCTGGCCTATCATCTGGCGCTGGGCGGCGCCCAGCGCTTGGGGATGGGGGCCGCCGTGTCGCTGATCTTCTTCCCCATTCTGGTCGTCTTCATCGTGTTCCTGACGCGCCGCATGCTTCGCGAGAAGGGGGAGTAGGCCATGGCGCTGAGAGCGACGACCCAGCGGCGCGTGCTCCAGGGCGTGGGGAATGGCGCGTTGGTGCTGATGCTCCTGTGGACGGCGATTCCCTTCTACTGGATGATCGCGACGTCGCTGAAGCACGACAAGGAAATCTACGGCTACGAAGCGACGCTGATCCCGCAGCGGCCCACGCTCGACAACTACGCCACCGTGTTTCGCGAGACTCCCTATCTGCTCTTTCTGCGCAACAGCCTGGCCGTAGCGGCGGGCTCCACGCTGCTGTCCATGGTGATCGCGTGTCTGGGCGCGTATGCGATTGCCCGGCTCAGTTTCCCCGGTCGCGCGCTCCTCGCGCGCGGTCTGGTGTTCACGTACCTCGTTCCCACCTCGTTGCTCTTCATTCCGATGTTCGCCATGATGAGCGTCCTCCGCCTCACCGATAGCCTGCACGGGCTCATCATCGCGTACCTGGGATTCGACGTGCCGTTTTGCACCTGGCTGCTCATGGGCTATTTCAAGTCCGTCCCCGTCGATCTCGAGGAAGCGGCTCGGGTGGACGGGTGTAATCGCGTCGGCGCCCTCGTGCGTATCGTGCTGCCGATGTCGCTCCCGGCTCTCGTGGTCGTGACGTTCTTCTCGTTCACGCACGCCTGGAACGAGTTTCTGTACGCGCACGTGTTCACCAGCACCACCAGTGCCCGGACGGTGACTACGGGC
>QHSL01000106.1 GCA_003220435.1 Candidatus Rokuibacteriota bacterium
AGCTTGTCGCCGAGCTCGGCGAGCAGGATGTCCTCGACCTCACCGGTGATCTTGCCCCAGAGATGCGCGGCGTCGCGGATCTCGACGGTCCCCTCGTTGATCCACAGGTACACCGGGGTGGGGGAGACTCCGTGGAAGACGATCCCGTCCCAGCCGGCGCGCTTGAGCTCGGCGCCCCAGTAGCCGCCGGACTCCGACTCGCCGAACCCGCCGGTGAGCGGCGACTTGGCGCCGACGCTGTGGCGACCCGCGCCGGGCACCGGCGCGCCGGTGAGCACGCCGGGCGCGATCACGAGGATGTTGTCCGGCCCGAGTGGATCGGCGTCCTTGGGCACGTACTTGAGGAGGTAGTGGGCGATCAGACCGCGGCCGCCCGCGTAGCGCCGGAAGAACGCGTCGCCGGGTTCCTCGATCCAGGTCGTGCGGTCTGACAGATTGACGTGCAGGATCTTGTTCCAGTACGCGTAGCGGTCCATCAAGCTCCCCCTTCATTGAACGAGGTCGCCTCGCCTTCGGCTGCGGCTCCCCCTTCCATCGGGCTGAGCAGCATCACGTCGGCGGCGTCGTGCAGCGGCGTTTCTCGGGACGCTTGCTCGCCGTCCACCGCGACGGTGATGTCGGCGTCGGGGGCGATGCCGATCGTCGCGAGCAGGTCGTCGACCGTCGCGTTGCCGGGCACCGTGTAGCGCTGCGGGCCGTCGGCGCCGCGCGGCAGGAAACGCCGGAGGTCGGCGAAGAAGGTGACCGTCACCGTGATGGTCCCCGCATCGGTTCGAGCCGCGTCTCTGAGGCCGCCCATCGCAAGTATGCTGGAGTATACTGCCCGACGGCGTCCGACACGGGCGGAAGTTCGAGAGGAGATTTCCTGATGGGACTTGGCTTCGCGGTGTTCGCCGGCACGACCCCCGAGATCATCCGCGCGTCGGCGCGCGAGGCGGAGCTGCTCGGATTCAGCTCCTTCTGGGTCAATCACCCCGGCTCGACCGATGGCCTCGCCGCGCTCGCTCACGCCGCGCGGGAGACCCGCCGCCTCGAGCTCGGGATCGGCGTGATCCCGCTCCACACGCGCGGGCCCGAGAGCATCGTGCAGGGCGTCACCGCCAACGCGTTCCCGCTCGATCGCCTGCTCCTCGGCGTCGGCAGCCCGAACCCGGAGGCGCTCAAGCGCGTGCGCTCGGGGATCGCCGAGCTCCGGTCCACGCTGTCGACGCGGCTCGTGGTGGCGGCGCTCGGGCCGCAGATGTGCCGTCTCGCCGGTGAGGTCGCTGACGGCGTGCTCTTCAACTGGCTGACGCCGGAATACGCGCGCCTCTCCGCCGACCGCGTCCGCGAAGGCGCCGCCGCGGCGCGCCGGCCGACGCCACAGCTCTACGCCTACGTGCGCGCCGCGCTCGGCCCCGCGGCCGGCGATCGGCTGCAGGAAGAGGCGAACCGGTATGCGGCGGTTCCGGCGTACGCAGCCAACTTCGCGCGCATGGGGTTGAAGCCGGTGGAGACGGCGATCGCCGCCGAGAGCCCCGACGCGATCCGGCGGGGGCTCGCCAAGTGGCAGGGGGTCGTGGACGAGGTCGTCATCCGTGCGATCACCGCGAAGGACACGGTCGAAGAGCACGTGGCGCTCGTCCGGGCGGCTGCGCCCGCGTAAAGCCCTTCGTCGGCCGCCTGACCCGCATCCCGCCTCGATCGAGCGACGGTTCGCTCGCCAGAGTTTCCGGAATACCACGGCCGTGATGTCGCCGACACCTGAACCATGACGGTCGAGCGTGTCCTGGAATATCACCTTAGGGTTATTTCTCCCGAAAAGTGGTGAACCCCCTGATCGACTGCGTCCGGGGCGCGACTACACAATCGGATCACGCACGATGAGGTAGGGAGGTGGGTGAGGTGCCGACGCAGGTGGTGCTTACCCTCATGGCAACGATCGTATTCATCCTGAGCGTCGTCTTCCGCGTCTGGGGCCAGGAACAAGAGCTCCGGGGCCTCGATGTCGAGGCGGTCTCGCTGTGTCGGACTGGCTCCGACAACGCTCGGGCGCCCTGCATCATCTTGTCGAGGCGCGAGGAAGCGCACGTCATCTACGTCGCTATCTTCACCGTGGACGGCACGGAGATGCAGACGATCGTCCGTCACGACAACGCCAGTGGCAAGCAGGTCGTGGTCTGGTCGAAGGCCGTTCCCGCGTCGTCCGCTGCACAGTATCGGTACGAAAGGTAGAGATGGCTATGGAGACGACAGACACGCTCGATCGCACGATCGTCGAGGAGCTCAAAGCCTTCCTCCTGGAGCGGCGCGCCAGGCTCCAGGGGTCCGTCCGGACGAGGATGGCGGAGCGCCGGGCGGGCGAGCCCCGCCGGAGTCCGGAGGCTGCCACCAACGCGGTCGAGTCGATCGGTGAGGATTTCGAGGTGGCCATGCTCGATCGCGAGAGCCGCGAGGCCGCGCAGATCGACGCTGCGCTCGAACGTCTGGCGCGGGACGAGTACGGGATCTGCCGCGGCTGTGGCGTATTCATGGGGCTCGGGCGGCTCAAGGCGCTGCCCTTCGCCCCGCGCTGCACCGCGTGTCAGGCGGAAGTGGAGGCGCGCGAGCTCAGAAGCGAGGCCGGGTAAGGCTAGCCCGCGCGATACTCCCGGACCAGGCCCTCGTCGAGGATCAGGCCGAAGCCCGGGCCCTGGGCGACCTCCATCATTCCGTCCTTGATCGGGGGGCGATTCGCCCACATCGTCTGCCACACCGGATCGCGCTCGGGGTCGGCGAAGCACTCCGCGTAGGTCCCGTGCGCCACCGCCGCCAGCAGCTGATGAGCGATCTGCGACTCCTCGTGGTGGGCCATCTGCACGGACGCGGCCCGGCACAGCGCCGCCGCGCGACGCCACTCGGTGACGCCGCCGCACTCGGAGGCGTCGACGTTCACGAAGTCGACGGCGCCCGCGTCGAGCAGCCGACGCACGCCGTGGCTGGTGATCTCCGACTGGCCGGCGGTGATCGGGATGCGCGTCGCATGACGCACGCGCGCCATCAGCGCCCCGTCGTCGTACCAGTGGCAGGGCTCCTCGAACCAGCGGATGTCGAGCGGCTCGATCAGCCGCGCAAAGCGGATCGCGTCCGGCGCCGACCAGCCGCGGTTGGCGTCCACCGCCAGGACGAAATCGGCGCCCGCCGCCCGGCGCGCTGCGTCCACTCGCTTGGCGTCCTCCTCCAGCGTGAGCCCGCCGACCTTGAACTTGCAGCCGGCCATGCCGGCCCGGCGGTACGCCTCCATCTCCCGACCGATGTCGGCGAGGGTCTTGCCTTCCGTGTAGTAGCCGCCGATCGAGATGATGGGCAGGCGCTGCCGATAGCCGCCGAGCAGCGCACAGACGCTCTTGCCAAGCGCCTTGCCGACTAGGTCCCAGCGCGCGCAGTCGACGCAGGCGATCGCCTCGAGCAGCACCTTCCGGTCGCGACTCGTGTGGCTGACCGCGAACAGCTTCTCCCAGACGCGCTCGCCCTCGAAGATGCTCATGCCGCGGACGAGCGGGGCCAGCATCTCGTGAATCAATCGCACGATCTCGCGACCGTGCTCGCGGTTGTCACCGTTGTAGACCTCGCTGACGAGACCGGCGTCGGTGCGCATGCGGGTCACCACGGTGCAGCGCGTGAGGACGCTGTACGTGCTGCCGCCGAAGTTCTTCGTGAGCGGGATCGCGATCGGGATCGCTTCGATGGACTCGATGCGCATGGTCGCGTGCTCCTCGCACTCTCAGGTCGCGGGCGTCACTGAAGAACCTGATCCGCCCGCGCGAGAAGCGACTGAGGAAAGGTCAGGCCGAGCGCGCGGGCCGCCTTGACGTTGATGACCAGCTCGAACTTCGTCGGCTGCTCGACGGGGAGATCGGCCGGCCGGGCGCCCTTGAGGATCTTGTCGACGAAGATCGCCGCCCGCCGGTGCAGATCGTTGAGGTTCGACCCATAGGACATGAGGCCGCCCACATCGGTATAGGCGCGCCAATGATAGATCACGGGGAGGCGACTTTTCGCCGCCAGCTCCGCGATTCGCTTCCGCTCGCGGTTGAACATCGTGTCGGGGATCACGAACAACGCGCCCGCCTGGGTCCGGGCGATTGTCGCAAAGACCGTGTCGAGCTCCTTCGGAGTCGCGGCTCGGTGGATCTCCACCTCGATCCCGAGGCGACGGGCCGCCGTCCGCGTCTCGTTCACCTGTTCTTCGGTGTCGCGATTGCCGGGATTCCATATCACCGCCACGCGCTTGATCCTCGGGATGACCTCCCGCAGCAGCTCCAGCCGCTTGCCGGCGAGCTCGCCGGTGATCGTGGTGAGGCCGGTCATGTTGCCGCCGGGCCGCGAGAGGCTTGCCACCAACCCCGCCCGCACGGGATCGGCGAACGTCACGAAGACGACCGGAATCGTGTCGATCGTCTTCCGGGCGATCCGCGCCGTCTCCGTGGACGGCGCGAAGACCGCGTCGACCTTGAGACGCACCAGTTCCGCCGCGGCGCGCGGGAGATCGTCGTATCTGACCTGAGCGCCCTTCACCGAAGGAGAGTCCGTCGCCGCGACGTGCTCGATGACGAGGTTCTTACCTTCGACGTACCCGAGGTCGCTCAAGCCTTGAAGGACGTCAGCGGGCTTCACGGCGGGGCTACTGTCCCACGGGCCGTGCTAGGCTGTCGAGTCGTGCTCGACCAGCTGCTGGCCGAGCTCGAGCAGTTCGGCCAGGCCAACGACGCCTCGACGACCGAGCGCCCGCGCCGGATGCTCAACATCACCCGGGACACGGGAGAGCTCCTGGCGGTGCTGGTTCGCGCGTGCATGGCCCGGCGGGTGCTCGAGATCGGCACGTCGAACGGCTACTCGACTCTATGGCTGGCGAGCGCGGCGCGCGCGATCGGAGGAACGGTGACCACCGTGGAGCTCGCGGAGTACAAGATCGGGCTCGCCACGGCGACCTTCGCCCGCTCCGGTCTGGCCCCTTGGATCTCGCTCGTTCACGACGACGCCGGTCGTGTGCTGGCCAGGTCGGGCGACGCGATGTTCGATTTGGTGTTTCTCGACTCCGAACGACCGGAGTATCCGGGCTGGTGGCCGGATCTGCGGCGCGTGCTCCGGCCCGGGGGGCTCCTGGTCGTCGACAACGCGATTTCTCACCCGGAGCAGATGGCCCCGTTCGTGGCCCTCGTGCGGTCCGACGCGACCTTCGTCACCAGTCTCGTTCCCGTGGGCAATGGGGAGTTTCTCGCCGTCAAAGCCGATCAGGCCAGGAGCGACCAGAGATGAACATCACGATCCTCGACGACTATCAGGACACGATCCGGACGCTGGCGTGCTACGGGAAGGTGGCCGGCCACCGCGTGACGATCTGGAACGACCACACCAAGGACGTCGATGCGCTCGCCGCGCGCCTCAAGGACACCGAGGCGCTCGCGCTGATCCGAGAGCGCACGCCGATCCGCGGGCCGCTGCTCGAGCGCCTGGACAAGCTCCGGCTGATCAGCCAGGCCGGCGTCTTCCCGCACATCGACGTCGAGGCGTGCACGCGGCGCGGCGTGATCGTGTGCTCGCAGACCGGTCCGGGCCGGCCGTCGTACGCGACCGCCGAGCTGACGTGGGGACTCATCATCGCGGCCTTCCGGCGCATTCCTCAGGAAATGATCGCGCTCAGGGCCGGCAAGTGGCAGGCCTACCCGATCGGGGTCGGCCTGCGCGGCAAGACGCTCGGGATCTACGGCTACGGCAAGATCGGCGCCGTCGTGGCCGGCTACGGCAAGGCGTTCGGCATGAACGTGCTCGCGTGGGGCCGCGACGCCTCCGTCAGCCGCGCCCGCGCCGACGGCTTCACGGTCGCGGCGAGCAAGGAGGCGTTGTTCGCGGAGTCGGACGTGGTGTCGCTGCACCTGCGATTGATCGCCGAGACGCGCGGGCTCGTCACCGGCGCCGACCTCGCCCGCATGAAGCCGACCGCGCTGTTCGTCAACACGAGCCGGGCCGGCCTCGTGGTGCCGGGCGCGCTCGAGGCCGCGCTGCGCGCGGGCCGGCCGGGTATGGCCGCGGTCGACGTCTACGAGGACGAGCCCGTGCTCGGCGGCCGCCATCCGCTGCTGGCGATGGACAACGTGATCTGCGCCCCGCACCTGGGCTACGTCGAGCGGGACGGGCTCGAGCACATGTTCGAGTCGATCTTCGGCCAGATCCTGGCCTATGCGAGCGGCAAGCCGATCAACGTGCAGAACCCGGAGGCGCTAACGCGTTGACCGGAACATCGGGACCCTGAAGCGGTCCGCCACGACGCGGAGCTCCTCCATGATCCCGGGCGGGACGGGAACGCCCCCGGCGGAGCGCTCCCCGTACGTGCGACCGCCGCGCTCGCCCGGCACCAGGACCTCGACGACCCCCGGCGCCAGCGGCAGCGCCTTCAGCGCCGCGATCAACCGGTCGACCTGAGCCCGGAAGGCCAGCGGATCGCCGTAGCGGCGCAGATCGATCGCGAGCACCAGGCCGTTCTGCCGGTGACGGCCGCCCTCGTCGGTCCCCTCCAGTGCCTCGGCGATGATCGGGTTCGAGGCGACGAGGCTCGTGATGAGCTCGATCATCAGCGAGAGGCCCGATCCCTTCGGGCCGCCCTGGGGCAGGAGGACCAGCGCCTCGCGGGGATCGGTCGTCGGGTTGCCGTTCCGATCGAGGGCCCACCCGGCGGGAATCGGCTGGCCGGCCTTGCTCGCCTGGACGAGCCGGCCCCGCGCCACGACGCCCGTCGACATGTCGAGAACAACCGGCCCGCGCTCGCCGCCCGGCACCGCGATCGAGATCGGGTTCGTCGACACGCCGGCGACGCGGGTGCCGTGGTAGGCCATGAACGGCGTCGACGCCGACACCGAGATCGCCGCCATGCCTTCGTGCGCCGCCATCAGCGTGTAGTAGCCGAGCGCCGCGGTGTGCGTGGTCGCGCGCACCAGCGCCATCCCGATCCCCGCGTCGCGCGCCTTGCGCACGGCTGCGTGCGTCGCCGTGGTCATCGCGATCGGCCCGGCGGCGCGATCGGCGTCGAAGAACACCGAGGCCACGGTCTCGGTCCTGACCGTGATGGAGGGCGTCAGGTTCATGTCGCCGTCGTCGATCAACCGCACGTACATCGGGATCCGCGCCACCCCGTGGGAGTCGACGCCGCGCAGGCTGGCCCACACGAGGACGTCGGCGACGATCGCCGCGTGTCCGTCCGACATCCCGGCGCTCACGAAGACCTCGCGCGTGAAGCCGGTGAGCGCATCGGCGGTAGCGATCGCGGCCGCGGTGGGGGCGCCCGCGCGGCCCGCGTCGCTCATCGTGGCCCGGGCGCCAGCGGGAAGTATTTCTCGAGCCAGTTGCGCACGAGCGTGACGACGAGCGTGTTGCTCTCCGAGAGCACGAAATGGTCGACGCCCGCGACCAGGTGGAGGTCCGTCGGCTGACCGGCGTGGCGGAAGAGATCGATCGACTGCTCGGTGGGCGTGACGGAGTCGTTGGCTGGGTGCAGGAGCAGCAAAGGCCGCGGCGCGATCTTGCCGACCACGTCGTTGGCCTTGAAGGCATACATGCTCTCGACCACGTCGAACGGGAACTCCATGATCGAGCCCGGCGCGACGTGGCCCCGCAGGGAAGGCGGGATCGGGACGATGTCGTAGCGCGGAACCATGATGGACTCGCCTGTCTGCGCTCGGCGCCGCCGGCCCTCCTCGAGCATCGTGCTGAACCGCTTCCAGGCCTCGGGCGACTCGTGCTGCTTTCGGAACTTCTTCTCGCCGTCGCCCCAGCCGCCGGCCGAGACGCACGCGGCGACCCGCCCGTCGACGCCCGCGGTGTAGACGGCCACCGCGGCGCCGAAGCTCGCCCCCATCACGCCGATACGGTCGGCGTCCACCTCCGGTCGGCTTGCCATGAACGCGAGGGCGCTCTTCGTGTCCTCGACCTGCTCGAGGCAGATCACGCGGCCGCGCGTGCCCTCGCTCTCTCCGCAGCCGCGCATGTCGAAGCGGAGCGCGGCGTACCCGAGGTCGGCGAACATCTTCGCGGTCGTCACGCTGCCGCCGCTGTCCTTGCTGCTGCCGAACCCGTGCAGGACCAGAAAGGCGGGCCGCCGCTCGCGCGGGCCGCGGCCGTCGGGCAGGTGAAGCACGCCGGCGAGCTTCAGGCGGTCGGACTTGAACGTCACCCGCTCTTCCATGGATTTCTCCTTTTGGACGCCCCTTGTACCGCGTTCCCCCGGGCCCGAGCAAGGATTCCCGACGCTCCGCACCTCGCGTATACTGCCGCACCATCATGAGTGAACCAATCACCGTCGAAAAGTTCGCGATCGGCCAGTCGGTTCGCCGTCTCGAAGACCCGCGCCTGATCCAGGGGTTCGGGCGCTACTCCGACGACGTGAGCCTGCCGCACCAGGCGCACGGCGTCGTGGTTCGTTCGCCCCATGCCCACGCGCGCATCAGATCCGTGGACACCTCGGCGGCCCGCGGTGCGCCCGGCGTCCTGGCCGCGCTCACGGGCGCCGACTGGGCTGCTGACGGCCTCGGCGACATGCCGACCGACCGGTCGCGCAAGCGGCGCGACGGATCGCCGGCGATCGCCACCCCGCGGCCGGCGCTCGTGCGCGATCGGGTCCGCCACGTCGGCGACCCGGTCGCCCTGGTCGTCGCCGAGACGCACTCACAGGCCGTCGACGCGGCGGAGCTCGTCGCGATCGACTACGAGCCGCTGCCGGCCGTGGCGACGACGGCCGAGGTGACCCGCCCCGGCGCGCCGGCGGTGTGGACGGAGGCGCCCGACAACGTCGCGTTCGTCTGGGAGGCCGGAAATCGCGACGCGGTGGCGCGCGGGTTCGCCGGCGCCGCCCACGTCACCAGCCTCGACTTCGTGGTCACGCGCGTGGCCGCCGCGCCGCTCGAGCCGCGCGCCGCCGTCGGCGAGTGGGACCGGCGCGCTGGGCGCTACTCGCTTCACACCGGAATCCAGGCGCCGCACGGGCTGCGCCAGCTCCTCGCCGACCAGGTGTTCCGGGTGCCCCAGAGTCACCTGCGGGTAATCACCGGCGAGGTCGGGGGAAGCTTCGGGATGCGCAGCGGCGCCTACCCGGAGCATGCGCTGGTGCTGTGGGCGGCCAAGCGGCTCGGGCGCCCGGTCAAGTGGACCTCGGATCGGCGCGAAGGGTTCGTGACCGACGAGCACGGCCGGGACAACGTCTCGACCGCCGAGCTGGCCCTCGACGCGCAGGGCAAGTTCCTGGGGCTGCGCGTCGCGATCACGCTCAACATCGGCGCGTATCTGACGCCGCGGAGCGCCGGCCCGGGCACCAACAACGTGGGCGGCCTGGCCGGGATGTACACGACGCCGGCGATCCACGTCCAGACGACCGGTGTCTTCTCGAACACGACGCCGACCGGCCCCTACCGCGGCGCAGGCCGTCCCGAGGCGACCTATGCGATCGAGCGCGTCATCGACGTGGCGGCCCGCGAGCTGGGCGTCGACGCGATCGAGCTGCGGCGGCGTAACCTGATCCCGTCCACCGCGATGCCGTTCAAGACCGGGCTCCTCTTCACGTACGACTGCGGCGACTTCGCGCGCGGCATGGAGATGGCGCTGAAGCTCGCCGACCGGTCCGGCTTCGAGAAGCGCCGGGTCGAGGCGCGCCAGCGGGGCAAGCTGCGGGGCCTCGGCATCGCCAACCCGATCGAGGTCGCCGGTGGGCCGTACACCGCGATGAACCCGGACACCGCCGAGCTGCGCGTCAACCCCGACGGCTCGGTCTCGCTGTTCACCGGCTCGACGTCGATGGGGCAGGGCAACGAGACGGCCTTCGCCCAGATC
>QHSL01000043.1 GCA_003220435.1 Candidatus Rokuibacteriota bacterium
AACGGTGAGCCCTCGTCGTAGAAGGGGTCGCGCTTGCGCACGAGGTCGGCGCGGACCAGCGTCGCGGTCTGACTCCCCCACACGTACAGCGACTCCAGCAGGAAGCGGCGGCAGATGTCGCGCCCGGGCATGCAGGCACTCGGGTACGCCAGGCCGTCGAGGTACACGACGTTCTGGAGCAGCGTGAACGCCCCGACGATGCCCACCGTCGGGTGCGCCTCCGCCACCCGCACCATCTCCTCGAGACAGCGCGGAAAGATCCAGTCGTCGGCCTGCACGACCTTGCAGTAGCGGCTCTCCGGCGAGATCTGGCGGAGCGCGCCGTTGTAGTTCCGGCTCTGGCCCACGAACGTCGCGTTGTCGAGCAGCCGGATGCGCGGGTCGGCGGCCGCGTACTTCTCCACGATCGCCCGCGACCCGTCGGTGCTGCAGTTGTTCACCAGGACGTACTCGTAGTTCTGGTACGACTGGGCCAGGACGCTCTCGATGCACTGCGCGAGATAGGCTTCCGTGTTGTAGAACGGCGTCACCACGGACACGAGCGGCTCACGCTCCACGCGGTGACTCCTTCAGATGCAGGAGGGCGTCGCCGGCGAACGGCGCGCGGAACGTGAGCCGGCGCCCACCGGTGACCCCGGCGCCCGGGACGACCACGCCCCGCTCCACGTCCACCCACGCGACCTCGAGATTGCCGGAGGCCGCGGTGAGATCGGCCTCGACGCGCTCGCCCGCGAGCCCGCCCAGCACCCGGCCGGCGAGGCTCCGCAGCCGGCCGCCGCGCGACGGCAGATAGATCAGGTACTCGCGTCCCGGCGCGGCGAGGCAATAGCCGGTCGACGCCAGCTCGTCCATCGGGCGCATGGATGCTAGATCCACGCGCTCGGAGACGGCGCGCGCATAGCCCATGGCTTTGCGGATCCCGTCCCAGTTACCGTCGGTTGGCCGCGTGGCGGCGGTTTGCCCGGCGGGCCACACCGGAAGGTTGTTGTGAATCGTCGTCACGTACGGATCCATGAGGATCGGATGAAGCCCTCGCAGGAAGCTCTTCCAGACCCAGCTCGGGTTCCCCCCCAGGCCCCAGAGGTGATCCGTGTCCGACACGACGAGCTTCGGGCGCGCCGTCGACCGCGGCGGGTCGCTCTGGTACGGATCCTTCGAATTGTCGTTGGGCGAGACCCAGTCGGCGGGGCTCGCGAAGAGGGACGCGTTGTGGTCCGCGGGCGCCGGCCACAGCGCGGTCATCCCGACCGGGTGCCGCTTGCCGCGCGCCGACTCGAGCTGCTGGACGGTCCGGATGAACTCGTATTGCCACGCGTCGGCTCCGGGCGGGCTCTCGTTGCTGATCTCCCACAGGACGTTGTCGAGGTCGCCGACAGTGTCCACGACCTTGCGCACGTACGCCTTCTGCAGCGCCGTCACCGCCGGGTTCGCGAGCGTGTGAACCTCCTTGCCCTCGCCGTCGCCGTTCACGTCGCCATCGATTCCGTTGACGTTGTTCTCACGGTTGAACGGATGCCCGCGCCAGGGATTGCCCGACTTCTTGCCCTTGAGCTCGATGCTCCAGCCGTTGAAGAGCATGATCGAGACGTAGATGCCACGCGCGCCTGCCATGGCGACACGCTCACGCAGCCGGCTGAAGTAGCCGGGCTCGAATCGCTCGAGATCGAACCGCGGGCCGCCGTCCAGCGCCCGCCCTGGGCCCGTCCGCGCGTATGGAAGCGGCGCGACGACGACCTTGTCCGGCGTGTCGGGAAACCAGGCGGCCTGCTCCCAGACGTAGAGGCGGATGAAGTTGTGGCCGTGACGCTCGAGGAAATCGAGATAGCCCGGGAAATCGAGCGCCGCCGGCGGGTCGGCCAGGCCCCAGTCCTGGAAGTTGTTCCAGGTGTGAGAGCCGGTGAGCAAAACCGCGTGCCGGCCGCCCGCCCCCGTGACGAACCACGTGTGCCCCGGACCGACGACGAGTGGCCCCTCGGCCGCGCCTCGACGGTGCGGGGTGGCCGAGAGCGGTGTTCCCGGCGACCCACAGCCGCATCCGAGCAGGACCGCAGCGAGGACGACGAGCAGCGCATGGCGGCGTCTAAGCGTCGAGCCCATCGAGGAACGCTCGAGCCGAGTCGATCCAGCTGAACCGACGTACGTGCGCCAGGATCGCGTCCTCGTCGAAATGGCGCTTTCTCACCTCGACCAAGGCCCGAGCCAGGCCGTCAGGATCGTTTGGATCGAACAGCAGGCCGACCTCTTCATTCACGACGTCCTTCAAGAATCCCCGGGCCATCGAGACCACCGGTCGGCCGAAGCTGAAGGCCAGGATGACCGACCCGGATGTGAGGACCTCGAGGTAGGGCAGCACCATGCAATCGCAGGCGAGCAGGAAGTCCTGGATCTCGTCGTCCGGGATGTACTGCGGATAGAGTCTGATCCGCGCGTCGCCCTCGGCGAGGGCCACGATCTTTCGCCGGTACTCGTCGCGCTGGAACTGGCCGGCGATCAGCAGCAGCGAGTCGCCGGACAGTGCGCGGAAGGCCTCGATCAGCCCGTGGACGTTCTTGTAGTGCTTGCACTGACCGATGAACAGAAGCACGTGGGCTTCCGGTGCGATTCCGAGCTTTGCTCGCGCCTGCAGCCGAGACCGTGTGCGTGGGTAGAGGTCGAACACGGGCCCGTGCTGAAGGAGGGGGGTGAGCTTGCGCTTCACCTGGGGGAAGCGCGCCTCGACGATCGCCGCGGCGCTCGGGCCGTGAACGAAGATGCGGTGGCTGAGCGCGATGACGATCCATCGCCCCAGGCGATCCATGCCGGGAAACGGCGTCGGGTCGTGCGGCATCACATTGTGCGCGGTCCAGACCAATCGGGCACCGCAGAGCCGCGCGAGCAGCAGCAAGGCCACGAACCGGGCGAACGACCGGAGCAGCCCGAGCCGTGAGCGCGCCGACGCATAGAGGAAGGACGGCCACTGCAGGTGCAGGACGTCGCCCGGGCGCAGCTCGCGCCAGAGCCAGCTCCCCTCGAACACGCCCTCGATGACCTGGGCTCCGAGGTTCTCGAGCGCCGGATAGAAGCACCGGTCATAGGCGTGGTCGTGGCGGGTCAGCGCGACGACCCGGGTGCGCGCGCGCACGGGCGGATGGACGCCCACCGTGACGACCTCGGTCGACACCACGCTCACCGCGCCGACTCGGCTCCCTGCGTCGCGCGTCTGAGCCAGATCTCGTGCCAGTACGGATAGATGTTACGCGGGCAGAACAGTCGGTTCGTGCTGAAGCACCCGCTGCACGTCACGTCGTCGAGGATCAAGCAGGCGCTGCGCATCCGGAGCATCCGGCCGGTCCGATCGTCGACGATCCGCTCGACCCGGCGGAGCACGCGGAAGGTCCGGCCGCAGAAGGGCAGCATCTCCACGTCGAACGCGAGCCCTCGGTTCTTGCGGTCGCCGTCCAGCGTGGGCATGATCTCCGCTTTCGATCGGACCTGCACCAGCTCGCCGGGCTGGAGGTCGAGCACTTCCTTCGGCGTCTTGTCCCGGGCGAGCCCGCGCACGTTCGGGTACGGCCGGAGGCGCCAGTGCCGGCGCATCAGGGCGTTGAACATCGCGAGCGGCACGTAGCGAAGGAAATCCCGCAGCCGCACGTTGCCGGAGAGGAGATCCCGCGCGTACTGCCGCGGATCCCACCAGCGGAGCGGCGCGGTCGCCCGTAGCAGCTCGGTCGCCTGGCAGCGATAGCGCTCCTCGCCGTCGTCGCCGGCCGGCGCGCGGGTCGCGCGCGCGAGCGCCTCGCGATCGCAGCCGGCAGGTCCCGTCGGCGACACCGGCGCGGACCGCGGGTGTCCGTTGGACGCGGCGGCCGTCGCGGGTCGGAGCCACGCTGCTTTCCAGAACAGGAGACAGCCGGCCTGGCATCCCCCGTGCGCGCCGCCGTCGCACCGCAGCCCCTCGAGGTGCACCGCGTCTGTCATGGACCGCCCGTGATAGGTCTTGATCGTGTCGCAGGTCTTGTGCGCCGCTTTGAACACGCGGAAGCGCCGGCCGCAGTACTGGAGCATCTCCGGCATGAACGGCAGCGCGTCGAGCTCGCCGCGATCGTCGAGCGTCGCCTGGATCTCCTCGGCGCTCCTCACCTCGACCCAGTCGCCGGCGCGCAGGCTCATCTATTCGATGTCGAAGGCCGCGAGCCGCGGCTGGAGCGTCACGACGCCGCGCACCTCCGGCGCTCCGGTGACGAAGAAGGTGGCGGCCGAGTGCCAGCCGTCGTAGTTCGTGCTGGTGACGTAGCGGTAGAGAAACGCGTCCACGTGGAACGTGCCTTCGGCGAGGTGCAGGTTCAGCTCGAAGGTGCACGAGACGGCCTGGCCGGCCTCGAGGTTGATGGGGCCCGCGCCCAACCGCTGGGTGCAGGTGTCGAAGACCGGATAGCGGTGGTCGTCGACGATCCGGATGACCACGGCCAGGTCTTCGTGGCGGGTCCGGGCGCGCGCCTCGACCGTCAGGCGCAGCTTGCCGCCCGACTCGAACTCGACGCGGGGGCCGGCGTCGTCGTGCGTCGTGACGCGAGTGAGCACCACGCCCGTCTCGGCGTCGATCGCACGCTGCTCCTGGCTCCGGCTGAAGTAAGTCCGGATCACCTCGGCGGTCGGGCCGATCAGCTGGACCCGGCCCTTCTCGAGCAGGAGGCTGCGCCGGCAGAGGTTCGCGACCTCGCGGAGGTTGTGCGAGACGAAGACGACGGTGGCGCCGTTCGCGATCACCGAGTTCATGCGCTCGACGCACTTGCGCTGGAACAGATAGTCGCCGACGCTCAGCACCTCGTCGACCAGCAGCACGTCGGGGTCGACGTGGGCAGCCACCGAGAAGCCGAGCCGGGCGTACATGCCCGACGAGTAGCGCTTGACCGGGGTGTCGACGAACTCCTCGAGCCCGGAGAACTCGACGATCGCGTCGAAGCGCCGCCGGATCTCGTCGCGCTTCATGCCGAGGATGGCGCCGTTGAGGTAGATGTTCTCGCGCCCGGTCAGATCGGGGTGAAAGCCGGCGCTGACCTCGATGAGCGCCGAGATGCGCCCGGCGACGCGGATCGACCCGCTGGTCGGGCGCATGATGCCGGTGAGGAGCTTCAGGATCGTGCTCTTGCCGGCGCCGTTGCCGCCGATGATCCCGAACGCCTCCCCGCGCTGGATGCTGAACGAGACGTCCTGGAGCGCCCAGAAGTCACGCTGCTCGAGCTGCCCCGGGCCCTCGCGGCGCGCCAGGCGGCGCGTGAGCCCCGGGATCAAGTCGCGCAGCGAGGTGTAGAGCTCGCCACGCCGGAACTTCTTGAACAACCCCTGAACGTCGAGAACGGTGTCGGCCATGGTTGTCATACGCTTTCAGCGAAGAAGGGCTCGAGCTTCCTGAACATGAGCACGGAGGCCGTGAAGAGCAGCGCCGTCATGAAGAGGCTGTAGACGATCCAGAGAACTGGCGGGCCCTGATGCAGAATGACCGTCGTCGAGAGCCCTTCCAGCAGGGGCGACACGGGATTGACGAGCAAGACGGGGGCCCACCGACCGAACAGCGCCGAGTCGTAGAAGACCGGCGTGAAGAAGATGGCGAACGTCAGGAACACCTCCACGAGGTACTTCACATCGCGGAAGAAGAGGCTGGCAGCCGAGAACAAGATGGCGAGCGCCATCGCGAGCACGATCAGGGACAGGAGCAGCACCGGGAGCCAGAGGAGGTACACGCTGAGCCCCACGCGCGCGACCCCGAGCACGACGCCGATGACGACGCCGGCGATCAGGAAATCGATGAGCTGCGAGAACACCGCGGCCAGCGGAAAGATCAGCCGCGGCAGGTAGATCTTGGTGACCAGGTTGGCGTTGGTGACGAGGCTGTTCGTCCCGAAGCGCAGCGCGGACACGAAGAACGCCCACGGCGCCGCCTTCACCGTCACGGACGTGAAGTCCGACATCGCCAGGGGCGTGCCGGAGGCGGTCGCGAAGGCGTAGCGGACGACGAGCCCGGCGCACACGATGACCAGTGGCATCAGGACCGCCCAGAGCATGCCCATGACGGACTGCTTGTACTTCACCTTGATCTCGCGCCAGGTGATCATGTAGAGGAGATCGCGGTGATCGAGGATCTCCCGCAGCGAATGACGCATTTCGTTCATCCTACCGTATGAGGGCGTCGCGCCTGTTCTTGATTCTCTGGCTCGGCGTGATTTCCGGATCGACGCTGGTCCCCGTCGGAGGGGTGGAGCAAGTTCCCTCGTTCTTTTGCGTGCTGTGCGGCCACGGGGCGGTGGCCGACATTCTGTTGAACGTGGCGCTGTTCCTCCCGCTGGGCCTGGCCCTGAGCGCCGACGGCTGGCGGCCGCTCCGCGCCCTCACACTGGGCGCGGCGTTCTCGCTCGCGATCGAGATCGCGCAGTTCGCCATTCCCGGGCGCGACCCGAGCCTGTCCGACGTGCTGTCCAACACGCTGGGGACGGCGCTCGGCATCGGGCTCGTGCGCTCTGCTCGCGTCTGGTGGCGGCCCGGCCCACGACTCGCGAACGCTCTCGCGATCGCCGCCGCGGGCGCCGCGACGGCGGTGCTGGTCTCCACGGGCGCGCTGTTCGCGCCGTCGTTTCCGGAAGACACCTACTACGCCGGATGGACCCCGCGATTCGGCCACCTCGCATGGTACGGCGGTCGTGTCCAGGACGTCGCGCTCGACGACTTCCCGCTTCCCGAAGGGCGGATCGCCGCGTCGGCTCAGGTGCGCCAGCATCTCGCGTTGCCGTACGTGCTCGTCGTGCGCGCCCGCGCCGGGCCGCACCCGGCAGGCCTCGCTCCCCTGTTCACGATCAACGACCGCCACACGCGCGAGATCGTGCTGGTCGGCGTCCGCGGGGATGATCTTGTCTACCGCTATCGAACACGCGCCGTCGCCTGGGGGCTCAGGGCGCCCGCGATCCGCGTCCGCGGCGCCCTGCGCGACGTCGCCGCGCAGAGCCCCCTGCTGATCACGGTTCGCCGAACGAGCTCCACCTACTGCCTTACCGTGAACACGGCGGAGCGCTGCGGACTCGGCCACACGCCCGGTGGAGCCTGGGCGCTGGTCCTGGGCGGCCAGCCCATTCCGATCTGGCTTCAACCCGCGCTCCCGATCGTCTGGCTCGCCGCGTTGTTCGTCCCGATCGGCCTGTGGGCGCGGCTCGACCTGGCGTCCGCGCTCGCCATCGCCCTCCCGCTCGCTACCGCCATTCTGCTCGCTCCGCCGGTCGAGACTCTCGGCGCAGTGGCGGGGCTCGTCGCCGGAGGGCTGAGCGCGCACGCGCGACTCAAATCAGGCGCTCCCTGATGACGACGAGCCAGGCTCCGAGGCCGATCCAGGCGATCATGCTGAGGCCTCGCAGAAGGGCGTAGCGGCCGCGCGTGTAGTACGCGCCCGCGAGCCTCGCGTAAGCCGCGAAGAAGAGTTCTTGCAGCAGCAGGGCGCCGATCACGACGTACGTGGCCTTGAGTCGGTAGTCGATCACGTCCCGGAACGGCGGGTACTTGGCGATCGCTCGCTGATAAGACGCTCGAATCTCGGCGATCTTCTGGTCGACACTCTCCGGCCGCGCCAGCATGACGTGCACCGGGTCGCGGGCGCCGCCTGCTCGCACGAAGACCTTGTCCACCTCGCGCGACAACTCGACGGTGCCCTTCTCCGCCGGCACCAGGAGCGTCCACTTCTCCGGCCCGGCCCATGCGCGCATCTCGGGCTGAGCGACCACCCGCCGAGCACCGGGGCGGTCATCGCTCAACGACCAGACGGTCGCCGCCCACGCGTCGTTCGCCGGCTGCTCGACCACGATCGCGGACGCGGGGCGGCCGCCCGCGGGGCCGGCAAGCCAGCCGACGAACGGGGCCTCGCTGCCTCGATACGCTCGCGCGCTCGTGCCGGCCGAACCGACGATGAACGCCGTGAGCGCGTCGCCCGTCGACACTTGTCGAAGCTCCCACGACGCGGCAACGGGCCCGTCGCTCATCGTGACCTCATAGGTGGTGGTCCACACGGTCGTCGTCCGGTCGCCCGGCCTGCCCGTCGTGTGGTCGAGCACCAGCCAGAGCGTCTTGTCGGCGTGAAGGACCTGCCGGCGCGCCGTGTACCCGTTCGGCCCCTTCCGCTCGAGGTCGATGTACGCCACGCCTTCCGTCGCGGCCTCGGCAAGCATTCGCGTCGTCCGGAGGCTGGCGTCGCTCTCGCCGGCGAGATGAGGCGCGTTCGACCCGCCCCACGACTCGGCTTCGCGCCGCCCGCCGACGCCGTAGGGCCAGTACCCGACATTCGTCCACCACGTGCTTCCCCTGGCCCAGAGCAGGACGCTCATCTCGTCGGCGAGCTTGTGCGCCTGGCCGGGGAAATACGACCAGGCGACAACCGTCTGGGCGAGCTCCCGTGACGCCGGCCAGCGCTGGAGCCCATCCCACCAGACCGAGTAGCCGGTGACCGGATACGACACATGGACCCGCGCAGGCGACCAGTCGGCCCGGTGGTGCAGCGGCGCCGCCCGCCCGTCATCGCCAAGATCGGTAACAGCCGGGCAGCGGGCGTTCGGTCCGTGGCCGGTGTCGCCGAACACGGGCAGCGATCCGTCAGGGCGCCGCAGCTCGGCATAGACGTCAGCGGCGCGGCGATATTTCTCCCGCCACTCGGCGGGAATCGGAATATCCAGCAGCGACAAGTACCGGAACGCCAGGCTGAGGAACTGCACGCCGGCCTCGTGGTAGCCGGCCGAGTGCTCGAGCACGACGCCCTCGTCGTTCACGTAGAAGGCCATCTGCTCGCGCAGCCGCTCGAGGGCGAGCTGCCGATATCGCGACGCGTCCGGGAGAGACGGGAACGCGACGCTCAGGTGCCAGAGGGCCAGGTTCTGCATCACGCCGTGATTCGTCGCGACGGTGAAGTGCGAGGGATCGGCCAGCAATCGGCCGCTGCGCGCGACGAAGGTGAGGACGTCTCGGGCCGTCTGCGCGTCGTAGCGCGGGTGATGGCGGTAGAGCGTCCAGAACTCGGCCAGCGCCAGCATCCGCTCGGCGACCGCATGGTCGTTCCAGAGCTTCCCCTTCGGGAGCACCGTACGCCGCTCGTAGCTCGCCAGGCCGAGGATCATGTCGCGCGCGGCGAACAGAAAATCGTCCCGCCCCGTGATGCGGTAGGCTCCGAGCAACACGCGCGGAACGACAAGAGTGGACAGACGCAGCTGCCAGCTCGGTGGCCCCTGGTCGATGTCTCGGGGATCGAACTGGAGGCTGATCTTCCGAGGACTTTCCCCCGGCAGGGCAAGCTCGCCCTGGAGAATGCGCTCGGCGACCGCGACCGTCTGGGCGCGGTCGAGCGCCGCGAACTCGTTCGCAAAGAAGCGAATGCCGCTGAGCTCGTCGAGGACCGGGTCGGCGGGTGCCTCGCGGGCCTGGTCGATCAGGGCGGCCGTGATGGTCGGCCTTGAGACGTAGTAGTGGTCGACAAGGGAGAACCAGATCGCGCCCAAGACGAAACCAGGCAGGCTATAGTAAAACGCACGCCGGAGGAGAAAAATAATCATTGAGACGAAGTTGATCTAAGGCGCGCAGGACTTGCGATCGGCTAGCGGCTAGGCGTGGCGCAAGTAGAGCTGTTCATAGCTTCGCGCCATTATCGCGGCGCTGAATTCACGGTCAAACAGCGTTCGGCCATTGCGGCCGAACTCCTCGCGTTGGCGGCGGTCACTCAGCAATCCGATAACGCGCGTCGCGAGCGCATCCGGATCCCTGGCTGGGACGAGATAGCCGTTGTAGCCGTCGCGCACCGCGTCGGGGTTGCCGCCCACGTTGGTTGCCACAATGGGGCATCCCGCGGCCATCGCTTCGAGCAACACCATAGGTAGACCTTCCCAGATCGACGGTAGGACGTAAACGTCGAACAGCTGAAGAATGTCCGGCATGTCTGTACGCGGCCCAAGGAAGTGCACGTGTGAGCCAACTCCCACACGCTGCGCTTCTTCCTCGAGGTTCCGCCGAAGCGGCCCGTCACCGGCGATCACGAGCCTCAAGTCTCGTTGCGCTCGTAGCACCGCCGGTAGAGCTTGGAGCAGGAAGGTAAGCCCTTTCTGCTCCGTCAGCCTGGCGGCGAGGCCGATGACCGGGGCCGAGCTTGGGATGCCGAGCTCCGCGCGCTTTGCAAATTTGTTGATGGGACGCTGAAACGTGTCGCCGACTACGCCATTTCTTATCGTTACGATCTTCTTTGGCGAGATCTTTTCGTAGTCGACCAGGTTCTTTGAGGTTTCGTTCGAAACTCCTACTATCCGATATACCCAGTGCGATAGTACCCACTCTGCGAACATGTACCTGCGCTTGTCAGGAAACTGTCGGGCGTGATCGGTGTGTACTATCGTGCGGACACCGCCGACGAGTAATCCACCGAGGGTCCCATCTACAAGTGGCTGAGTGTTGTGAGTGTGTATGACGTCGAATTTGCGGTCGCGTAGGAACTTGGCGACCTTGAGGAAAGAAAAATAGTCGGTATGCCGCGGATTCTGTGGCAGGACCGTCACGGGTATGCCCAGACGCTCGATCTCGGGTGCGAACTCACCTGGAGCGCGAAGGCAAAGGACTTCGATGTCGAAGATGCTTCGGTTGAGAGTCCGACACAGGTTTACAACGACTTGTTGCAGACCACCGATTGCCAGATCGTGGGTGATCTGCAGCAATCTGATCTTGGGGGCGCTCGAACGTGACGACCGACGATCGGTTCGGTCGGCGTTTGCGAGAGCTGTTGACGAGGTCAACGGAGTCCCGTTGGGTTCTCACCTCGAGCCTGCTCGACCGCCATGCGATGAGAGGCGACGGTCAAACCAGTGAGGTAGTAGAGATGAGGAAAATCTAGGACAGAAAGAAACGTCGCTGATACGAGAAACCCGACCCAGCTCGCCTGGAGCGACGACGCAAGCAACCCAAGCGAAGCTACCACGTCTCCACGTTTGCTGAGGCGAACAACCTGGCTCAGGCAGCGAAAGTTGAGCACCAGAGTCGAGCCGATCAATACGACACCCACTATCCCGAACTCGGCAAGAAGTTGGAAGTACATGCTGTGAACGGCCTTTCCCCACAGATTCTCGCGCATTTCCGGCGCAAAATCGAGACCGTAGTTTGGGACATGTATGCCGAAATTGTTTGCGCCGACCCCCCAAATCGGCGAATCGTAAAACATCCCTCGTGCGGCGGCCCAAAGGGATTGCCTTTCCCACGCGGTGCCTTGGTCCGTTGCCGCTATGGTCGATATCCGGTCCCAGTACTGCGGTGGGGCGACAACCGCGACCAGGATGATTCCCGAGATCAAAGCGAGAATCGCTAGCTGCCTCCTTTGGCTGATGATGACCCAATAGATCGCCATGGCAGCCAAGCCGACGAAGCCGCCTCGCGAGAAAGTGAAGACCGAAGTCAAGACGAGGACCGCAGAAGCTCCCCTCCACAGCAGACGCGGGACTCCGGACCGCGCCTGGACGGCCAGATAGAGAGCAAAGGGAAGAATGACGTTAATCGCAAGCGCAAAATCGTTCTCGTCCTTCAAGAACCCCCCACCGACGTAGCCTGTGGAGGCATATCCGACGTCATTGTATTGTGTGTGAAGAAAGGCCAGGATGCCTCCGAAACTCAGATAGACGTGAATGACTACGAGCACAGCCAGCAGCTTTTTGAAGTCCCGAGGATCGCGGAGAAGGTAGGCGATCGCTAGAAACCCGATCATCGTCACTGCTACGGTGTAAGTGAATTTGTACGCCCGGAACCAATTCGCGGCATAGAGCGCGGAGAGCCCGGAGAGCGCCACGAAGCCGAGCAATAGCCAAGTTTGTCCTGCGATTCGTGCAGAGCCGTTCAATACCCGTGGGATCGTCACAATGAGGAGGAGTGCAAGTGCGACCCCTGGCAGTTGCAGGGCGCCGAGAGGAGGCCAGAAGGTTTGAGGACGCAAGTACTCGAGCACGATGTGGCATAGCAGGAGACCCATGGCGAACCGGGTCGGCCCCACAAGCGATCGTCGGATAGCGATGCCCGAGTCTTGGGGACGCGAGCCCGGGCCAATCGCAGGGTCTTTTCGCGGAAGTAGAGCGTCACTCATCAGAAACACCGTACGCCAATTCCGCTCCAATCCGAATCAGATGACCCAGGATCTGACAGCTGCTGGATGCCAAAATGGCGGAACATGTACTCCTCTTTGACAGGTAAGCATTTCTTGTGGACGAGGGGTGATGCATTGCATCTGTGCGGTAGTACTTGGGGAAATACGGCTCAAGCCATGACATTAGGTGACAGCATACCTCTTGCAGGTGATCCTTTCAGATCCAACCTAAGGGGTTGGTCGGTGGGAAGACATACGGAGGAGCGAGATGTTCCTGACGGACTTGGGGCGCGGAAGGGAGAGAGGGTCGAGTTCTTCCATAGAGAAGGTGAGCAGGACCATTATCCGACCCGTGGCCCTTCTTCTTTTTGTCGTATTTCTCGGGATTCCAGTGCTTCATCGCGCCTTGGCTGCGGAGTCGATCTGCAACCGCGGCGACATCTTCATCTGCGACGACTTCGCAACCATCACTCAGGACAGCACAGCGGGCGGGTGGTACGACTGGAACGATGTCTCCAAGATCCCCCAGGTCGACACGACGGTCGGCCTCACGGACAGCCGATCGATTCGCCTGGACCTCGCGGCAGCTTCGGTGCCTATCAATCCCGACAATGGCACCGGGGCAATCTCCACCGGAACCATACGACACCAGATTCCAAACATCAGTACGGGCCAGACGCTCTACTGCCGCTGGTACGCCAAGTGGTCGAACAACTTCCAGTTCGTGCCCGGCGGGAGCGGAGCAAAGCATTTTTACATTTGGGCTTATGCGGGGAACGGCGGCCCAACCCACGGGGACTGGCAGCACCGGTTCCGATTCTCTTACCGCAACCCTACCGGCTGCTGTTCTGGGCCGTTCTCCAACCCGAACATCGCCCGCCTTCAATGGGACGTGTCCGACAATGAGCTCGGCGAAAATATCGCCCAGACGAACCTGACGGCGGGCCCCTGGTACGCTATCGAGCTCTACATCAAGGTCAACACAGTCAATGTCAACGATGGCGAGGTGAAGTGGTGGATCAATGACGTGCTCCAGGGATCGTATACCGGTGTGAACGTCCGCGGCGTGAACGGCGACGGATACACCAAAGATGCTACGGTGCCGTTCAACGCAGTCTCGTTCGACGGCTACTTCGGCGGTATTGAAACAAACGTTCATCCTGCGCAGTCGATTTACTACGACAACATTGTGTGTTCGAGCAACAAGGTCGGTCTGGCGGGGAGCAGCAACGTATCTCCGTCGGTAGCCACCGGGCTCACGGCGCAGTAGCGTTCAGCAACCTGAAGGGTTTCAGAACCGGAGCGGGACCCGCGAGACGACCCAGCGGAACTTGCCACTCCGCTCGCGGGGAATCTCCGACAGAAACTCGAGGTCCACCCGCACGCCGTCGCCGAGCCGCTCTTGGAGGCCGGCGACCAGCTGCTTCGTGTCCTCGTCCGTGTACTCCGGACGAGGGACGATCTTCACCACAATCCGGTCAGGCTCCGACTGGACGATCTGGGACTCGCGGATGTTGTGCATGGGCTTGAAGGGGTGTGTCAGTGTCGACGATGAAATGTGGCGGCCGTCGGGCGTGACGACGATGTCCTCCGCCTTCGTGGTCACCGCGGTCATGAGGGGAAAGCCCCGCCCGCACGCGCACGGCGCCCCGCCCAGCGCGGTCACGTCGCTCGTCTCGTACCTCAGCAGCGGCATCGCCCAGTTGTGGAGCCCGGTCGTCACGGCGCGCCCCATTTCCCCCGAGGCCACGTGGTTGCCGTCGGCGTCGACCAGCTCCGTGATCCCGTAGTCCATGTTGACGTGGTGCCCCGCGTGCTTCTCGCACTCGGTGGCGAACACCGTCCGCTCGGCCAACCCGTAGTAGTCGAAGACCTCGCACACGAACGCCTGCTCGATGATCTCACGCTGCTGCGGAAGCAGCGTCTCCGACGACGTGAAGACCCCGCGTAGCGGAATCGTCTCTTTGCGGCTCACGACGTACCGGGCCAGCACGTAGGCCGTGGAGGGATAGGCGTCCATGAAGCGGGGCCCGAAGCGCCGGATCGCCTCGACGTAGTGCGGCAGCGCGTCCTCCGACAGGTGGAACGCCGAGAGGAAGAGCTGGTTGAGCGCCCGGTTGTACCGCCAGTACGGCGGTGTCTTCTGCGCGAGAGGAACGATCACGTTGCCCGTCAGCTTCAGGAACGGGTCGCCGATCTTGAACCCGGCGCAGGCGCGGTGCCGCCACAGCACGACGTTGGTCATGACCACGACCGGGTTGTCCCAGTAGAACTCGAGCGGTGAGCCGGTGGTGCCGCTGGTGTGACCGAGCCAGAGCTGCTTGGGATTGACGCCGTCGGCGACGAGCCGGGCGAAGTTCCGGCGAACGCCGTCGCGCGTGAGGATCGGCAGCTTGGGCAGGTCCGCCACCGAGCGGAAATCGCCCGGCGCGAGGTGCAGCCGCTCGGCGATCTCCCGGTAGTACGGCACCTGTGTCAGCGCATGGGCAACGAGCCGCTGCAGCTGCTCGCTCTGCCACTGGCGAATCTGACCCTCGGACTGGCGCTCGCGCGTCAGCCCTTCATCCAGGAGGCGGCGGAACTCCTTGCCGTAGCGCTGGCGGCGAATCTGCAGGCCGCGCAGCGTCACCGCCCACTCCTGCACGGGCACCGGCACCTTCGCGTAGATCTTCTGGAGGGTCGCGTTCATGTGGCGGACCTGGCACCGTTCGCGACGGAGGCGGCGGTGTCGTTCAGCTGCCGGCCGATCGTCTCCCACGAATATCTGGCCTCGACGGCCGTGCGAGCCGACCGCCCGAGGCGCTCGCGCAGTGTCGCATCTTCGATGAGCCGCCCGATCTGGGCGACGAACTCGGCGGGCCGATCGGCGACCAGAATGTTCTGCTCCGGCTCGACATCGAGGCCTTCGCAGCCGATCGATGTGGACACGATCGCCTTGCCCATCGCCATCGCGTCCAGGACCTTCAGCCTGGTCCCGCCCCCATCGCGGATCGGGCACACGTAGACCGCGGCCCCCGCGATCAGCGGTCGTACGTCGTCGACGTAGCCGGTGAGCCTGAGCCCGGCGTCGCGCTGTGCCAGGGCCACGAGCTCGCCGGGGGGCTCACGCCCGATCACCGTGAAGGTGACGTCCGGATATTCTCTCTTCAACAACGGCCAGACTTCCCTGACGAAGAACAGCACCGCGTCGCGGTTCGGGTACCACTTCATGCCCCCGGCGAACACGAGGCTCCTTGGAGCGCGCGGCGGATCTCCCGGCCGGAAGTAGTGTGTGTCGACGCCGTTGGAGATCACGTCGACATTCACTCCGGGCGCGAGCTGCCGCAGGATCTGCCGGTCCGACTCCGAGACCGTCAGGTGGGCGTTGAACCGCGGCGCCACCTCGATCTCATAACGCTCGAGCTTCGCGGCCTCCACGTGAAAGTAGAGCTTCTTGAGCGGATTCCGCTCCTTGCGTGCGCGCCGGCGCATCATCGCGGACTCGACGTTGTGGTGGTTCAGGATCCTCGGCAGGCCGCCGACCAGCGGGGTGTACTCGGCCAGGCTGATCGTGTCGAAGTGCACCACGTCGAAGCCCCCACGCTCCACGACCGTGGTGATCTGGCGCGCCATCTCTCGTGAGCGCAGCCAGTTGATCGTGTAGGGATGCCGGGTGACGAGGCTCCGGACCACGAGGCTTTGCCAGCTCAGCCGGGATGCGTCTGACGGGATCGAGACGACCTCCACGTCCTGACAGAGCTCCTTGAGAGCCTCGACGCTCCGACGCACTTGCTCCTGCGTGCGCAGCAACGCCTTCTGGTTGAAGGCGACGAGCCAGACCTTGTTCTGGCGCGCGATCTCCTTGATGAGGTTGTGGCTCCGCTGCAGCACACCGCCCTTCGGGGGATACGGGAGCAGATGCGAGAGCCAGAGGATGTTCATGAGCGCTTCACCGCGGCGACGGCGAACTCTCGCTCGAACGCCTCCGCCTGGGCCGCCCACGAGTAGCGTTCCCGGACCAGCCGGTAGCCGTTCTCTCCGAGCTGCCGCGCGAGGCTCTCGGTGGTCAGCACGCTCGCCACCTCGTCGGCGAACGCCTGGGGCGTGTCGGCGCAGAGGACGTCGTTGCCGGGCTTGGCGTCGATGCCTTCCAGGCCCACGCTGGTGGTCACGACCGGCTTGGCCATCGCCATCGCGGCGAGGATCTTGTTCTTGATCCCGGCGCCGAAGCGGATGGGACACACGCACACGGCGGCCTCGTGGACGTAGGGCCGCACGTCGTCTACCTTGCCGGTCACGTGCACGCCGCTTCGCTCACCGAGCCTGTACACCTCCGGCGCCGGATCCGCCCCTACCAGCCAGAGCTCAGCGTCCGGGACTTTTGCGCGCACCAGCGGGAAGATCTCGTCGGCGCAGTACCGGGCCGCGTCCACGTTCGGGCCGTAGTCCATCACGCCCGTGAAGACGATCCGGTGCGAGGGGTGCCCGTTCGGCGCGGGCGCCCAGTACTCGCAATCGACGCCGTTGGGGATCGTGACGACGCGTCCTGCCGGCATCAGGCGCCGCAGCTCGGCTTCGTCCACCGTCGAGTTCGTGATGACCACGCCGTAGCGCTTGGCCAGCGAGCGCTCGAGGCGGGCGATGCTGCGCGCCTCGAGGGCGAGGGCCACCCGGCGCAGCCGGCGCGCCTCGGCCCGCGCCGAGCGCGCGAACAGGAGCGAAAAGCAATCGTGCACGTCCGCGACCATCGGCAGACCGATGCGTCGATCGAAGTACTGCGTCATCGAGAGGCCGTCGACGTAGACCAGATCGGCGCGGCTCTTCGCCACGAGGTCTTCGAGGAGTCGTTCGAGGCGCCGGTGGTATTCCGGGTTCCGATACCGGGTCTCGAGATAGCAGGCCCCGCGAAGCCGATGATGCTGCAGACCCCACCATGGGATGGGCGGCTCCAGGGGCACGCGGGTGACCTCGGCGAACACCCGAGAGACTTCGGGGTTCTGCAGGAACCACTGCCACCGCTCTTCGGATTCACCGCGCACCGCCAGGAACAGCCGGTGCCGCCGGGACAGCTCGCGGCAAAGATTCCAGAGCCGCGGAGAGCCGGGCATCCCCGAGGTCGCCGGCACGTCCCCTGTCACCACCAGAATGTTCATCGCGCGAGCCTCACCGCCCCGCCCCTACCACGACATCCCGACGTAGCGCCCGGCGGTGCGGAGGTCGCGCGCGCCTCCGACCAGGTCGAGCACGATCTGCTCGGGCCGGGCGGCGAGCGTCGCCGCCCGCGCGTGCTCGGAGGCGTGGCCGAGCACGAGGACCTCGGACGCCGCCATCAGCTCCTCGAGCGAGTCGACCAGCAGCGACGACAGGTGCGGCAAGTGCTCGGCGACGTATTTCCGGTTCGCACCGACCAGCCGGTTCATCGACACGTAAGGATCGAAGACGCGGACGGCGTAGCCCTTGCCCAGTAGCGTCTCGATCATGGCGACCAGCGGGCTCTCGCGCAGGTCGTCGCTGGCCGGCTTGAAGCTCATGCCGACGAACCCGATGCGCTTCTTTCCAAAGCCGATCGCACGCTCGACGCCCAGGCGGATCTGGTGCCCGTTGCTCGCCAGGATCGCCCCGAGCACCGGGCTCTCCAGGTCGAAGCGGCGGGCCTGGTAGGTCAGCGCTCGCAGGTCCTTGGGCAGGCACGAGCCGCCGAAGGCGAACCCCGGCTTCAGGTAGGCGGGCGAGAGGTTGAGCTTCCGGTCCATGCAGAAGATCGACATGACCTCGTGGCTGTCGACGCTCGCCTGCTTGCAGATGTTGCCGATCTCGTTGGCGAAGCTCACCTTGAGCGCGTGGAAGGCGTTGTCGACGTACTTGACCATCTCCGCGGTCCGGATCGACGTCCGGACCACCGGCGCCTCGAGCCCCGTGTACATCTCGGCGACGGTGCGGCCGTTGGCGGCGTCGTCCTGGCCGATCACGATCTTCGGCGGGTTGTAGAAATCCTTCACCGACGATCCCTCGCGCAGGAACTCGGGGTTGTAGCAGACACCGAGCTCGGGCCCGTGCCGCCGGCCCGAGGTGGTCTCGAGCCTGGGGATCAGCAGCGCGTCGGTCGTCCCGGGCAGCAGCGTGCTCCGGATCACGACCAGGTGCGGCGTCACCTTGCGCCGGAGCGCGCCGCCGATCTCGGCGCAGGCGCTCTCCACGTGCGACGAATCCAGGTTGCCGTTGGGCAGGCTCGGGGTGCCCACGCAGACCAGCGAGACGTCCGAATTCAACACGGCGTGGCCGGCGTCGGTGGTGGCCGAGAGCCGTCCCTTGCGCACGCCCTCCTCTATGAGCGCGTCGATCTCCGGCTCGATGATCGGCGCCTGGCCGCCGTTGATGCAATCGACCTTCTGCGGATTGATGTCCACTCCGATCACCGTGTGGCCGGAGGCCGCGAGGCAGCCGGCCGACACCGCGCCCACGTAGCCCAGCCCGAAGACACTGATCTGCATTCCCTACCCTTTCTCGCGCGCCACGCTGGGCGCGCCGACTTCCCGCGGTGCGCGAGCCGAATCGGACAGCTCCTCGTAGAGGCGGCGGTACGCGCGGGCCATCGACGACGCGCCGAAGTGCGCGCGCGTCCACGCTGACGCCCGCTCCCCGAGGCGACGGCGGAGCGGCTCGTCACGCATCAGGGCCAGGCACCGCTCGGCAAACCGGTCGGGGTCGCGCCCCTCCACCAGGAACCCGTGCTGTCCGTGGGTCACGATCTCCGGAATTCCGCCCACCGCGCCCGACACGACCGGCAGGCCGCAGGCCATCGCCTCGAGCACGCTCAGCGGGATGCCCTCGTGGAGCGAGGTGTTCACGTAGAGATCGAGGCTCCGGTAGTACGGCAGTGGATCCCACCGCGGCGCCATGAACTCGACGCAATCCTGGACGCTCAGCGCGACGGCCCGCCGGGCCAGCTGCTCGCGCAGCGGCCCGTCGCCGAGCAGGCTGAAGCGGACCGACGGCGACTCACGACGCAGCCGCGCCGCGACCTCCAGGAACAGGTCGAAGCCCTTCACCGGCACGAACCGTCCGACGGTGCCGATGTGGAAGCCTTCGCGGCGCGCGCCGGCCGGCGCACTGGACGGCAGCAGTAACGCGACACCGTTGCGGATCACCGCCAGCCGGTCCTCGCGGAAGCCGTGCCGTCCCACCAGGACCCGCTTCATCTCGTCGGACACGGCCACCGCGCAGCTGAACGCGCGCTTCACGAGAGCGTAGTTGAGGCGGGTCCGCCCGCGATCGAGCCATGTCTTGCGGGCGCCCGGCACCGCCGACTCGGGCAGGCCGTGCATCGTGGTGACGAGCTCGCGCACGCCCAGCCGCCGCGCCAGGCGCCACGCCAGCAGGTTCTCCTTGTAGCGGTGCGAATGAATGACGTCGATCGGCGTGTCCTTCAGCAGCCTCGTGGCGTGGCGCAGGATCGCTCTGAACGTGTGGCTCTTCTCCGGAATCACGCTGGTCGAGATGCCGAGCGCGCGCAGCTTGTCGACGAGCACGCCTTCGTTCAAGGACAGGGCGATCACCTTCACGGCCCCGTCCTCGTGCAGGCGGCTCAGGAGGTTGAAGATCATCACCTCCGCCCCTGCCCAGAGGTCGCCCGAGAAGATATGGAGGACGGTCACGCTGTCATCTCGTTGGGGTGATTTCCGGACGCTTGGACGGCTCCCAGGTCACCTGCTGCTGGCCGAGCGCGTACCGTATCCAGGCTACCAACATGGCCCACTGCACCATGACGAAATAGTGGGTGACGCGGACCAGGCGGTAGCGCTGCATCGCGCCGATGCGGCCGCCCGCGGCCCCGATCAGATAGAAGGCCACCTGCAGCGCGAAGAGCCCACGGTAGAGGGGCTCGGCCCGCAGCGCTCCGCTGGCCGCCAGGGCGGCCAGTAGTAGCCACGGCGCGCTGAACCGCAGGAGCTTGTGGCTCGCCAGCTGGAAGGCGAACCGACCGTGGCGCAGCGGATTCATGAGGTCCAGATTGGCCATGAGAACGGTGATGCCCCGGAGGAACGTGCGGATCTTCCGCTGCAGCTCCGCGTGGGAGGACTTCACCGCCAGGAAGCGGCCCCGCACCGATGGATCGGCGATCGCCCGATAGCCGCCGCGCGCGGTGCGCAGGGCCCCCATGAAGTCGCTCGCCAGCACCGACGACCAGGGCGCGCACAGATCCTTGCGGATCGCGAAGCAGGAGCCGCTGAGCCCCACCAGCGAATGGAAGCTCCCCTCGAGCCGCCGCACCCACATCTCGTACTTCACGTAGAGCCCCTCGGCCGTCGGGTTGCCGGCGGCGTCCACCAGCGCATCCTCGGTGCTGACCGCTCCGACGGTCGGGTCGGAGAAGTTCTGGATCAGACCCAGGAGCGCGTCGGGCTCCAGGATCGTGGCCGCGTCGGTGAACACCACGATCTCGCCCCGCGCCGCCGCGAGCGCGAGCCCCTGCGCGTGCTCCTTGCCGTTGCGCTGGCGCGCGCGTACGAGGATGACGCCACGCGCGGCGTACTCGCGGACGATGGCGTCGGTCGCGTCGTCCGACGCGTCGGAGGCCACCAGGATCTCGAGACGGTTCTCCGGATAGGCCAGGGTGAGCGTGTGCTCGATCTTGGTCCGGATCTTGTCCGCCTCGTTCCGGGCCGCGATGACGATCGAGATCGGCGGGTAGATCTCCGCCCGCCGGACGGCCCGCGGCCGGAGCCGCGTCACGATCCACAGCACGAGCGGATATCCCACGTAGGTGTACCCCACGAGGAGCACGGAGACCCAGAAGAGCGCTTTCATCGACGGCCTGCCCGGTAGAGCCAGTAGTAGAGCAGCGAATCGTCGAAGGAGCGCCCGTCGCCACAGACTCCCTCGTGCATCCCGAGCCGCCGCAGCAGCCGGATGCCGCGCGGCTCGGCGCCCTCCGCGATGCCGCCGGCGCACACGCTGCGATACCCCGCCGTCTCCGCCGCGGCCAGCAGCGCCGGGCTCGCCGCCTCGTTGGGGAATGCGAAGTGCGGGACCTGACGGCCGACGCGGCGCTCGATCTCGGCCTTCGATCGCACCATCTCGGCGCGCGCGTCCTCGACGGGCAGGCGGGTCATGATCCGGTGCGAGCAGCCGTGCGAGGCGATCGACACGCCGCAGGCCGCCATCTCGCGTACCTGCCCCCAGTCCAGGAAGAACTTCCGGTCGGGAATGATCGGCTCCGACGCGCCGAGCGCCCGGCCTAGCGTGCTGACCAGCGCCTCGATGGCGTCCTCGTCGCACGACGCCTTGACGGCCTCGATGAAGGCGTCGAGGTCGCGCGCGGCCGGCGCGCGGCCGAGCCGGGCCAGCGCCGCGAGCCCGTCGCGCACGGGGGCCGGATAGCTCCGCAGCTCGGGCGGGCACTCGAGCAATCGCGACGGATCTCCGTGGACCAGCAAGTGGATGAGGCGTGTGTGCCAGAACGTTCGGTCGGTGCCGATGAAGTCCGTCGCCAGGAAGATGGTCGCGGGGACGCGGAGTCTCCGCACGATCGGCAAGGCCACCTCGTAGTTGTCGCGCCAGCCGTCGTCGAACGTGATCGCGCAGCGCGGACGGCGCCCCGGGGTGTCGTTGCTCTGGTCGACGAGGAGGGCATCGAGGGTCACCATCTCGAAGTCGTCCTTCAGGACGGCCAGCTGGCGCTCGAAGTTCGCGGCCGTCACGACCATGCCGGGCTGCGAGTAGCCGAGCGTGTCGTCCCACTTCTCGATCACGCGGTGATAGGTCAGGATCAGCGTCGTGCGCCGCCGGGCCCACGTCTGCAGCGTCCGCGCCCAGAGGCCCGTCCGGACCAGCGCGCGCCCCAGCGCGGCCTTCGCGGTGCGCTTCACCGCGGCCTCCATGATCCGCGCACGATCGCGACGGTCCGCTCGATGTCATCGGGCGTGACGCCGGGATGGGTTGGTAGCGTGAGCATTCGCGCCGCGACCGCCCGGGCCCCCGGGCACGCTTCCTGGTCAGGGGCCAGGTGCCGCCCGATGTCGGGGATCTCCTCGATCGAGGTCGGGTAAGACGCGCTCGCGCCGATGCCGGCTCGCGTGAGCCGCTCGAGCAGATCGCCACGGTGCGTCTCGTCGCGGGCCAGGATCGGGAACCGGAGGTAGATGGGGCTCGTCCCGTCGATCGGGCGAGGCACCTCGATGCCTTCGACGCCCCCGATCCCGGCCCGCAGACCCTCGGCGTTCGCTCGGCGAATCCGGTTGTACGCGTCGACGTGGGGCCACAGCTCGACCGCCAGGCGCCGCTGGTACGCCGACAGCGCCGCGATCGGGAAGTCGGGCTCGAAGTGCGAGCGGCCGAGCCCGAGGAACGGGAGGCGATCCAGCATCCAGTATCGTGACGGCGCGAGCATGGCGGCGTACACGAGCGAAGTCGCGACGGCGACACCGACCTCCAGGGTCGAGGCGCGGGGCAGCCGCTCGACGTGGCGCTCGATCTTCCGGGCGAGAGCGCCTTGTCGGGTGACGAGAATGCCGCCACCCATCGTGGTGATCCCCTTCCCTCTCCCGAGGCTGTAGAAGCCGGCGTCACCGAAGGTTCCACAGGGCTTGCCCGCCTGGGTCGCGCCGAGACACTGCGCCGCATCGTCGACGAGTGCGGCGCCGGCGCTCCGGGCGATGGGCTCCAGCGCGGCCAGGTCGGAGGGCAAACCGTAAAGCCCCGACGGCACGATGCAGAGCGCCCTGGAGAGATCGAGCCGCGCGAGCGCGTTCTGGTCCAGGTCGAGCGTCTTGGGGTCGACGTCGCACAGCCGGATCGTGAGCCCGGCCCGGGCCACCGCGGAGGGCACCGAGAAGCACGTGTAGGCCGGCATCACCACCTCGCGCCGGTCCGAGCCCTCGCGCAGGGCCGCGAGGAGTACCGCGAGCGCGGCGCGCCCCGAGGACGCGAAGAACGCGTACCTCGCGCCGAGCCGCTCCTCCAGCAGCCGGGCCAGACGGCGGTCGTTGCGCCTGAAGAGGGCGGGCAGCACCGTGCGCACCGGCAGCGGCGCGCCGGCCGGGGCTACGAGGCGGTGAGCGCCCATGGGTCCAGGTGTCGAACGTCCGCGAGCTTCATCGACTCGATGCCAGTGTCACGGGCGAAGACGAGGAACTCCTGCAGACGGAGGAAGAGCTGCTTCTCGTCGCCTGTCGTCCGGGTGAACGGCGTCAGACCCGCTTTCAGCGATGGCGAGTGGAACATCATGTTGAGGACGCGGTAGCCGTTGGCGATCATGTTCCTGGCGAGGGCGATCATCGCCGCGCTGCTCGACTGCTCCGGCGAGAGCCACACCTTGTTGACCAGGCGGAGGTGGTGGAGCATCCCCGCGAGCTTGAGCCTCCGGAGGGGCGCGCGCGTCACCGTCCTGAGAATCGCGCTGCTCCGCGCGAAGTCCCGCTGGAGAAAGCCCACCGTGGCCGGCACCTGCGTCAGCTTGCCGTCGGCGCTCTCGCGAAAGGCGTCGTCGCTCGAGAACCTGAACGCGCGGGGTGTGCTCGCGGTGAAGTCCGGGCCGTGCTCTCTCGTCCAGTCGACGTACGGGGTGATCGACGTCTCGACCTGGTAGCCGAGCCGGTCGAGATTGCGCGCGACGTCGGTGCTGTAGCCGAAGCGGCCGCTCCGGAAGGACACGGGCTTCACGCCCAGCCGGCGCTGGATCGCCTCGTCGAGATGCTTCATCTTTTCGTATTGCAGGTCGGCCGGCAAATTACAGAGCATGCTGTAGGCGGCGCTGTTCTCTTCGATCAGCGGCGGTGTGTTCCAGGGATGGCAATGCGCCCCGATCTCGCACTTCTGTGTGTCGTGGATGGCCTTCAAGAGGGCCACCGCCCTGTCGTCGGTGGCGACGGGATAGGTGACGAGATAGGTCGGTGTCACGGCGAAGTCGTCGAACAGCGCCTGAAGCGAGGGAATCCGACCGACGTTCTCGCACGTCCAGCGGCCGGGCTCCGCCCATCCCCAGTTGTCCTCCTCGGTATCGATGGTGACGACGAGCTTGATCGGCTTCAGGGGATATTCCTGACGATCAACGGCCCGACGACCCGCGTGAGGGCGATCGGCAGCCGCTGCCAGATCTTGATGGCGAGGTGATAGCGCGAGTTCTCCTTGCTCACCTCGCGAACGGGTCGGCCGTCGGCCGACCAGTGGTACCAGTAGAGCGGCACGGGCCGGGCGCCCCACTGCTCCTTGAAGCGGTACGGCCCGGTGTTCGGGCTCGAGCGTCCGAAGTCGAACACCTCGAACCCCTCGCGGCAGGCGTATTCGAGCACCGAGCTGTACAGCAGCATGTTCGGCGCCAGGTGGTTGTAGCGCCGGTCGGCCGAGGCCCACGGGATCTCGAGCGTGTTCAGGTACCCGTACAGGAAGCCCGCCGCCACCGGCTCTCGATTCCGGTAGACCACGCAGATCCGGACGTCCTTCGGAAAGACTTCGAGAATCGTCTCGAAGAAGCGGAGCCCATACACCGGGGTGCCGAGGTCGCGCATGTTCCGGGCGAACACGCGGTAGAAATCGTCGAGAATCTCGGTGGTTTCGATGCGGACGGTGAGGTGTTCCTTCTGCGCCCGCCGGACCTGGCTCCGGAGCTTCGACGGAAACCGCTTCCAGAGCGTCTCGAACTCGCGTGGTAGATCGAGCCGCATCGAGACCTTGTGCTGCCTGGCCTTCCAGTCGAGGTCCATGGGTGCCTGGTGGCGCAGCTCGACCTGCGTGGCGCCGAGGTGCTTCGCGTGGTCGACCGCGGCATTGAGCAGCGCCCGCTGGGCGTCGGCGCGATCCGAGAGGACGCCGCCGTAGTTGACGGCCGGCATCGAGACCAGTTGACGCCCGAACAGAGGGCTGGAGACGAAGACCATCGGCAGGACGCCGCGGATCTGCTCGGACCGATCGCGCGCCATCAGGTAGAGCGTGAGGTGCCCCAGCGCCTGCTCCGCGATCCGGCGCCAGCCGATCAGCTGATAGCCGCAGGCGCTGGGGTGGTTCTGGACATAGCGGTCCCAGGCGACGCCCTCGTCGTAGGTGGTGACCTGCCCGACGGTGATCATGATTTAGCGGACCAGCGCTTTCACCGCGTCCCGACCGCTCGCCAGCAACTTGGCGGCCGAGGCACGGACGTTGTGGTTGTAGTGTCGAAGCGTCAAGCAACGCTCGAGCCGATCGGCCCAGACCATCTTGTAATCGGCCACGCCCTGCAGGAGGTCGAACTGTCGATCGCCCTCGCGAACGGCCTCGCCCGCGCAACGAAGCAGCAGGAGGATGCCCGGGCTCATCCGCGGCAGCACCGCCGGATCGAACCCAGGGAGATAGAAGGAGTAGCGTCGCCGGTAGCTGTAGCCGTACACGCCGGCGATCGCCTCGCCGTTCAAGCGCAGGAAGTCGAGGCGGAGCCAGCCCAGCTCGCTGAAGACCTTGGCGATCTCCTGGTGAAACGCGAGGAACCGCGGGCTCGCGAAGGCTCCACCGGGCGCCGTCTTCACCCACCGCTTCTGGTGCAGCTGGATGAACGTCGCCAGCGCCTCCTGCACCTCGTGCTCCGAGGCGACGCGCTCGTAGACGACGCGCCCGGCCTGCTCGAGACGCTTGCGGCTTCGCAGCAGGTTGTAGCGCGCCTTGGCCCCCATGCGCTCGGTGAGGTCCTCGGCGCTTGCCGGAAGCTCCATGACGGGGCAGGCGGTCGTCGCGACGACGTCGACGACCTTGCCCGCGTCCTGGATCAACCGATCCCACAGATCGATCGTCGATGAGCCCGCGGGGATCTCGGGCAGCGTGACGGTATCCCAGATCGCACTCACCTCCTCGTGCAGGTAGCGGTAGAGCCGGCTCACGACGGCGGCCTGGTCTCGCCGGGACACGATGAAGTCGAGATAGGCCGAGCAGACCTCGTCGGATCCGAGGAAGCGCAAGTCGCGCAGCGGGATCCCGTGCGCGCGGCCCCGGCGGATAAAGAACGGGGCGATGCCGACGAGCCGGTCGGGCTCGCGATAGACCAGCGCGATCCAGAGCCGGTCGGCGCCGAGGTAGTGCTTGGCCCACGTGTAGAGCCACTCCCAGGTGAGGAAGACGTTGTCGACGCCGGCTTGTCGAAGCAACGCAGTCCAGGGGCCGGCCAGCGTCTCGAACTCCTCCAGCGTGGTCACTGCCCGCACCGAGAGCGCGTCGGGTTTCATGGGAAGTACGTCCGGAGCTGCGGGAGCAGCTCGCGCGCGAAGACTTCGAGCCGCCGCGCCGTCGCCCGGTCGTCGCCGCGCTCGCTGGCGATGAGCACCAAGGCGCCGTTCGTGCGGCCGTGCACCAGCGCGCTGCGCATCGTCTCCAGCCGGGCCAGATAGCGGTTCGTGATGACGCGCCCGTCGATGTCGTACCAGAAGAGGATCGGGCGGTCACCGCTCGGGCCGTGCAGATGACCCCGGTTGACCGCCACGGTATGCCCGGGCCGGAGTGCGATCTCGGCGATTTCCGCGCCCTCGTGCAGCTGCGCGGTCCGGTAGTCCACGATCTTCTTGCCGTGCTGCTGCGAGGCCAGGTACGCGACGTAGAGCTGGAGCGCCGAGCTCTCCGGGTGCTCGTAGACGCGCACCAGCTCCTGGTCGGCGCCCTCCACGCGGAAGACCGCGTCGCGGGCATCGGCCCTCCGCCCGAGCCAGTCGCCGACGGAGGTCGGGAAGGCCGTGAGATCCTCCTTCGGATCGACCGGCCCACGATCGAGCAGCGTGGTGTACACGCCCAGGACGACGAGCACCGCGAGGGCCGCTTGCCAGCCGCGATGGGGCGCCGCCAGGGAGCCGCGCGGCCCGGAGGCTTGCGGAACCGCAATCGCCACCGGCGCAGCGGCCCCCTGCAGCTTCGAGAGACCCCAGGCGGCGGCCACCAGCGCCGCGACGCCGATCCAGGACACGAACATCGCGCGGAAGACCTCGAAGGGGCCGTGGAGCACCTCGCCGCCGCGGCTCGCCCAGATCCCGATGAGGATCACGCGGACCCAGTTGGCCATGACGCCGATCGCCAGCGCCCAGAGGACGAGGGCCAGCCGACTCCACCAGGTCCTCAGGACGAGATACCCCAGGGGCAGCCCGATCGCCGTGATCGAGATCAAATAGGTCGTCCCGCTGCAGGCGCTCGCCACTTCCAGCGTCTTGCCGGCGAGGACGACGAAGTTCTGCTCCAGCAGCGCGGAGACGCCCAGCGTCTGCAAGAAGCCCACGGTCACCCGCGCGGTGGCCAGCTGCAGCGGCCAGCGAAGCGGGACGAGCAGCTCGTCGAAGACGGGGACCATGAACAGCAGGTACGCGATCGGGAACGCGAGCGCCCTCAGATAGCTTCCGCCCAGGACCGCGAGAACCAGCCCGGCGGCCATCACCACGAGCGAGAGGCCGCTGAGGCTGATCGCGCGACCGGCGGCGCCGACAACCAGGAGGGCCGCGGCCCCCAGGACCAGGGCGAATCCCCAGACACTCCCCCCTCTCAGGGGGAGTGGCCGGAGCGCCGACCTCCGGGCCCACACCATGTACGCCGCGATCGGGAGCACGAGGAAGCCGTGAGAGTAGTCGTCACGGCTCCACCAGATGCTCGCCAGATCGCGCAGAACGGGGGCGTACACCGCGGCGAGGACGCCGCCGAGCAGCCCCAGGCGCAGGATCACGCCCGGATCCACCTCAGCGTCTCGTCGATTCGCTGCTCGGCTTGAAGCTTCTTGATCTGCTTGAGGCGGAGGTACTTCGTGCTCTGGAACTCGTCGATGGTCAGCCCGTGCTCCTTGAACGCGCCGTAGAGCTGCTCGACGCCGCGGCGCACGGTCCACTGCGGCCGGAACTCCGGGAGCGTCCGGGCGATCTTGTCGCAGTTCACCCGGTAGCAGCGCGGGTCGGGCCCGCCGCCCTCGGCGTACCTGATCCGGCTGCCGGGGACGACGTCCTTCACCATGTCGGCGACGTCCCGGATCTGATAGTTCTCGGCCGTCCGGCCCACGTTGAACGACTGGTTGTGGACGAGCTCGCGGGGCGCCTGCAGCACGGCCAGGAACGCGCGCGAGATGTCCTCGATGTGCACCAGCGGCCGCCAGGGCGTGCCGTCGCTCGCGATCAGCACCTCGCCGGTCGTGTACGCGAACGCGACCAGGTTGTTGACGACGAGATCGCCGCGGAGCCGCGGCGAGACACCGTATGCCGTGGCGTTGCGCAGGAAGGTCGGACTGAACGTCTCGTCCGCGAGGGGCGACACGTCCTGCTCGACGCGGACCTTGGACGTGCCGTAGGCCGTGACCGGGTTGAACGCGGCGTCCTCGGCCAGGAGCCCGTCGCCGGCCGCGACGCCGTAGAGGCTGCACGAGGACGAGAACAGGAAGCGCCCGACGCCCGCCTCCTTCGCCAGCCGGGCCAGGCGCACCGAGGCCCGATGGTTGATGTCGTAGGTGCAGTCGGGGTTCAGGTCGCCCAGCGGGTCGTTGGACAGCGCGGCCAGGTGCAGGACCGCGTCGAAGCCCGCCAGCGCCTCCACGCCGATCTCGCGGAGATCGGCGCGGAGCGTGGGCACCTCGGCGAGGCCGTCGCTGAAGTCGCAGCCCGCGAAGAATTCGGTGTCGAGACCGACGACCTCGTGGCCGGCCGTCCTCAGCATGGGGACGAGCACGGCGCCGATGTAGCCGGTGTGGCCGGTGACGAGAACCTTCATCGAGTCTCCAATCCCAGGACGGCCTTGCGGCAATAGAAGCCCTCGGCAAACGCCGTCGGCGAGTTCGCCTCCATGCCGCGCAGGCGGAGGAGGGCCGTGAACAGATCGCGCGAAAACCAGGTGTGGTCGACCTGGCTCCGGTAGCAGTCGAGGATGGAGTCGATCTTTCGCTGGCAGATCGCCTCCTCGAGCGGGACGAACGTGTTGGGCGCGCCGAGATCGCCGTCGTACTTGGGGATCTCGTACTCGAGAATCAGGTGGCGCCGGAACGTGTTCCAGGTCAGCTCGGAGATCAGCCGGTGGTCCTGGTGCAGGTCGTTGCGGTAGTGCGTGAGGACGAGATCGGGGGTGCACGTGCGCTTCAGCCGCTCGAACTCGTCCTTGATCTCGCCGCCGATGTACGGAAAGAAGCCGTCCCGGAAGGACATCACCGTGACGGTCTTCTCCTTGGCGGCGGCCAGGAACGCATCGGCGCTCGCCCGGGCCTCACGCTCCCGCTCGGGCGTCGAGCTCCACACCACCCAGTCCACCGCGACGTTGCGCAGCTGCTCTGTCAGCGCCAGCACGGTGCCGCCGCAGCCGATCTCGATGTCGTCGCAGTGGGCGCCGAGGCAGAGCACCCGCAGCGGGCGGTCGGACGGGACGTTCGGGACGAGCGACAGCATCGACGTGGCGCTCACCGGCCCGCCGTCACCGCGCGGCCGTCGCGCGCCGGGCCGCGCCCGTTCCCCTTCCAGAGCTCCCACGGGGCGCCGCCGCGCGCGTACAGCTCGTCGAGCACCTGCTTGTCCTTGAAGGTATCCATGCACGCCCAGAAGCCGTCGTACTGGAACGCGACCAGCTGTTGGGCCTTGAGCAAGCGCTGGAAGGGCTCGTGGAGCAGCTCCTCTCCCGCCTTGATGTGCTCGAAGATGCTCTGCTTGAACACGAAGTACCCGCCGTTGATCCGGAGATTCGCCTGCTGGACGTCGGCGATGGACTGGACGAGCCCGTCGGGGCTGGCGGACACGAAGTGAACGCTCAGGTTGGGCCGGACGCACGCGAAGCTGGCGATCTTGTCCTTGCGGTGGAAGTCGGCCAGCTGGGCGTCGAGCGGCAGATCGGTCAGCCCGTCGGCGTAGTTGGCCAGGAACACCTCCTCGCCCGCCACGTGCTTCTCGACGGCCTTGAGGCGCTGGCCGATGTTCGAGGTCGTCCCCGTGTCGACGAAGGTGATCCGCCAGTCGTGGATGTCGCTGTTCAGGAGCTCGAGGTCCTTGCCGCCGCCGGAGAGGACGAAGTCGTTCGAGAGGCACTCGCTGTACGTGAGGAAGTAGTTCTTGATCACGTCCGCGCCGAATCCGAGGCACAGGATGAAGTCGGTGTGTCCGTAGTGGGCGTAGTACTTCATCACGTGCCACAGGATCGGGCGGTACCCGATGTTCACCATCGGCTTCGGGATGTGCTCCGAGTACTCCCGCAACCGCATGCCGAGACCGCCGCAGAACAGAACGACTTTCATGCCGGGGACCTCCCGTTCACCTGCGTCAATACGACTTGATCGCCGGCCGCATAGCGATCTCCGTCACTTCGGCCCTGGCCGGCAGCGTCAACACGTGCGTCACGGTCGCCGCGACGTCGTCGGGGCTCAGCAGGAGCTCGGGCCGATACGGCCGGTTCTCCGCCTGGAAGATCGCCGCCTGGCGTGGGGTGGCCGTGCGCCCGAGGTAGATGCTGAGCACCCGAACGCCGTCGGCATTCACCTCGTCCCGGAGGCTGTCGGCGATCGCCTTCACGGCGTGCTGGGTCGCCGCGAACTGGCCGACCGTCGCGCGAGCCTTCAATCCGACCGTCGAGTTGATGAAGATGACGTCGCCGCCGCGCTTCTTGAGCATCGGCAGCAGCCCCTGGGTCAGGGCGTACGGCCCACGCACGTTGGCGCGATATTGGCGGTCGAGGTCGGCCACCGACGCGCTGTCGACGGCGCCCGAGGCGATCGCGCCCGCGCTGTGGACGAGGACGTCGACGCGCCCGAAGTCTCGCTCGATCGCGGCGACGAGCTCGGCGATGTCGCCGTCGTCGGTGAGATCGGTGCGATAGGCGCGGGCCCGCGACCTGGCCGGGCCGGCGGCCCGCACGACCTCGTCCAGCGCCTCCACCCGGCGGGCCACCAGACAGACGGTCGCCCCGGCGGCGGCGAGGTGCAGCGCGATCGCCCGGCCGATCCCGCTGGATGCGCCGGTCACCACCGCGACCCGCTCGGCGAGTCCACCGCTCATCGGCCGGTCCCGACTCCAGACGCGGCCTCGGGGGCCGGGGTGTCGTAGAGAGCTATCAGGTCCTCGGGGAGATGGCTGAGGTCGCTCGCCCGGAGGTAGTCGCGCATCGTGGTGCCGGTGCAGTCCGAGTCGATGTTCGGCGCGCCCGCGCGGCTCTGGACGTCGTCGAGGTGCACGGTTCTGAAATCGATGCTGAACCGCGTGTAGCCCGACGTGTTCGGCACCGTCGAGTGCAGGTGCGCGCCCGAGAACACGAGCAGGCCCCCGACCTGCGCGATCACCCTGATCTGCGGGTCGAGCTCGACTGGCTCCTCGGGTTTCGGCTGCTTGCGCGTGTCGCTCTTGATGTGCTGCGCCGCCGTCTTGCGGCTGGTACGGTTCCACTCGTCGTAGTTGTACTCGCGCGAGCCGTTGCGGACCGGCTGGCTCCAGTACCGCAGGTGGAACGCCATCGAGTTCGCGGGCTCGATGTCGTAGATCGGCATCCAGAAGTTGATTTGCGAGAACGGCGCCGAGTACCAGGTGTCGCGGTGCGGGTGGAAGGCGTACGCGATGCCGGTGGTGAGGTAGTCGCCGTGCGTCGCCGAGCGCATCCGGGGGACGTCGAAGTAGGTCTTGTGCGGGTCGCACCCGAGCTCGCCGAGGATCCCCTGGATGAACTGCTTGGACTTCGGGTGGTGGATGAACGCCGGCTTCAGCTCCGCCAGGATCGCGGCGTACTTCTCCACCGGGAGGTCGTACTGCGCCGTGCGTGGGTCCCGGGGCGCGAAGGCGTCCGCGATCATCGAGCGCGCGTGATCGCAGAGCCCGAGCGAGCTCGGACCCGCCGAATACACGAACAGCTGCCCCTGATAGAGCTGCTTGCGCCGGGTGTCGTCGTCCACACGAGCATCGAAGAAGATCGCGTCCATCAGACCGCCCTCCGTGGATTCGCAGCGCCGGGAGTCGTCGTCACCGGCTCGAGCAGCTGGTGTTGGTGGAGAAGGTCGGCAGCGCGCCGGATCGGCTCGAACGCGCAGCCCGAGCGCTCGGCGATGTCGAGCAGCGAGTGGCGGCCGTCCGAGAGGTTCAGCACCCACAGCATGGCGAGCTCGCTGGCGGCGGCGTCGGTGCCGCCGATGGTCCGGTAGATGCCGCGCCGCCCGAGCTGGGGCTCGCACTTCGGGTTGAGGTTGAGGTACGTCCGGTTGTGCTCGAGCGCCGAGAGCACCGCTCGCACGGTCGTGTACGAGTCGGCCAGCGCCTCCGGCCGCACGAAGTCGAGGTTGTCGGCCGACGTGTGGTACTCGGGGAACCGGCTGTGCGGCGTGCGCATGAAGCAGCCGACGGGCAGGTCGAACCCCGGCGAGCAGAACTGGCGCTCGTCGTAGCCGTACGGCGAGAAGTCGAGGATCTCGCTGCGACGGCCCGAGTGCTTGAGCACCCACGCGACGGTCCGGTCGATCTCGGCGTCGCCACGGCGGCTCTTCTTGTAGGTCAACGGTCCGGGGTCGCCCGCGCAGGCCAGGACGAGGCCGTGGCGGATGTTCGCGGTCGCCGCCTCGTTGCGGCTGAGCCACGTGATCGACCCGATCGTGCCTGGAATAAAGAGGAACCGGTACGAGTAGCGCCGCGGCTGCTCGGCGAGGTGCCTGGCCAGCGCCACGGCCAGGGCCACGCCGGCCATGTTGTCGTTGGCCAGCGACGGGTGGCAGACGTGGCACGAGAGCAGGACCTCGTCGGTCGTCTCCCCGGGCAGCAGGTACTCGCCGTACGTCAGGTGACCCGGCACGAGGGTCGAGTCGATGCACACCTCGTACTCGTCCTCGGTCAGGTCGGCCAGACGATTGTGGGCGAGGCAGAAGCCCCAGGTCTCGTTGTAGTAGGACGTCCGCCACGGGATCCAGTCCGGTCGGTCCGGGAGCGTGTGCAGGTGCTTGGCCAGCTCCTCGCGCGAGACGCGCCGGCGCACCGGCACGCTGTAGCCGACGACGTGGAGGTTCGACCGCTGGAAGTCGATGACGCGCTCGCCCCGGCCGTTCTTCACCCACGCGTCGGCGACGTTCCACTCCTTCGGCACCGTCCAGTCGAACACCGGGGTCCCGGTCGGCACCTCGTGGATCGCCAGCGAGATGTGCTTCTGCACGAGACGCAGGGTCTCGCGGACGCCGTTGCCGGTGATGCTCCGGCAGATCGGATAGAGCTCGGCGACCAGGCGATGCATCTCGTGGCCGATCTCGTCCGGGTTCACCGCGGCGGGAGTGAAAGACGTCATGGGGGGCTCAGCCCGCGAAGTCCGGGTAGGCACGGTCACGGTCGTTGATGATCCGGTCGGCGTCCGGCCAGACGATGCCGAAGGCGGGATCGTCCCACCGCACACCCCGCGCCGACTCCGGCGAGTAGAACTCCGACATCTGGTAGAAGATCTCGGTGCCGTCCTCGAGCGTCTGGAACCCGTGGGCGAACCCCTCGGGGACGTAGAGCATCCGGCGGTTCTTGGCGCTCAGGCCGGCCGCGAAGTGCCCGCGGAAGGTCGGTGAGTCGCGGCGGAGGTCGACGATCACGTCGTGCAGCGCGCCGGCCGTGCAGCGTACCAGCTTCGCCTCCTCGTGCGGCGCCGCCTGATAGTGCAGCCCGCGCAGGGTCCCACGGCGCCGGTTGAACGAGACGCTGCACTGCACCAGCCGGGGGTTGAGCCCGTGCTGCTCGGCCTCGCGCTGGCACCAGGTGCGCGCGAAGAAGCCGCGGGCGTCCGCCAGGGGCTCGGGCTCGATCACGAAGGCGCCCTTGAGCGGGGTCTCGGTGAAGATCACGCCGAGAGCCTCTCGTCGGCGATCGACGGCCGAATCGCCATCGTCTCGTCGAGGCACTGACTCAACTGCTGGGCGAGCTCCGAGATGTGGGGTTCGTGAAAGAGGGAGTCGCGGTCGCAACCAATGACGTGGGTATCCACACTACCCGCTACGAGCTTGGCGAACTTGGCGGTCGCGGCCTCGGCCGGTGGGGAGCCTGGATTCGCATCCTCGGCGACGAAGAGAGTGACACGGCCGGGGTAGGACGCTCGCACCTGCGTCATCGCGTCGTGATTGATCTCATGGACCGTCTGTGAGACTTCCGAGACCGACATCGGAATCGACCGGGGAGCCTTGACAGGCTCAGACACGAATTGTTGGAGAGTCGCCCGCCCGAGCCCTTTGCCAAGAGCCCATAGTGTCTGCAGGATGCGGCCGAGCCCTTCACCCGCGGGGAGCGACGACATGGTCCGCCAGTACGAGCCGAGAGTGTGGCCGTAGCTCGGCGCGATGATCGCGAGGAGAGCGACGTCCTGGTCGAGGTTCAAGAGCGCTTGCGCGAGCTGGAGCGCCACGACGGCGCCGGCACACCACCCACCGACGAAATACGGGCCCTCTGGCTGGACAGCCCGGATCTCGCGGATGTATTCCTCGACCGCCTGCTCGGGCGCGTACTCGCTTTGCGCTTCGGCCATGTGCGCGGGGCACAGAGCGTAGAACGGCTGCTCCGGTGCCAGATGCCTTCCGAGGTTGAGCAGGTAGGAGAATTCCGCGCCGGCCGGGACGCAGAAGAACGGCGGCCGGTGTCCGGAGGCCTGGATGGGCACCAGACACGGAAACGCCGGGCCGCGCTCGCTCTCGAGGATGGCCTGGGCCTGCGCTGCGATCGTCGGCACCTCGAAGAACCGCGTGAGCGACGGCTGGACCCCGCACGTCGCGGCCACGCGGAAGAACAGCTCGGTCGCCAGGAGCGAGTCGCCACCGAGATCGAAGAAGTCGGCGTCGACGTCGACGTTGTCGAGCTTCAGCAGCTCGCACCAGATCGCCGCCAGCGTCTTCTGCAGCGGCGTGCGCGGCGCCGCCGGCTCCGCGGGCCGCGACGGGGCGGCGCTTTCCTGGCCGGCCAGCGCCACGCGCTCGGCCATCCCGATGCGCTGCAGCTTGCCGGTCGGGCCCTTGGGAATCTCGTCCACGATCGTGACGCGCTTCGGGACCTTGAAATCCGCGAGGAATCGCGCCGCGAACCGCCGGATCTTCGCCGGCGTGGCCGTGGCGTCCTTGCGCAGCACGACCGCGGCGGCGACGTCCTCGCCGAGGGTGGCGTGCGGCATCGCGAACGTCACGGCCTGGGCAACCGCCGGATGATCCAGGAGGACCTCGTCGACTTCCGCCGGGGAGATCTTGCTCCCGGCCCGGTTGATCATCTCCTTGAGGCGGCCGGTCAGGAAGATGTACCCGTCGCGGTCGATGAAGCCTTCGTCGCCGGTCCTGAGCCAATCCGCCTCGACGCCGCCTTCGTAGCCCCGGGTGACGCTGGCGCCCCGGATCGCGATCTCCCCGGGCTCGCCCGGCGGCAGGCTTTCGCCGGCCGAGTTCAGCACCGTCACGTCGACGCCGAACGGCACTCCGACCGAGCCGAGCTTCCGGTCACGAGGGGGCAGCGGATTGCTCGCGATCTGGTGGGCCGCCTCGGTCATGCCGTACGCCTGGATGACCGGGATCCGGAACGTCGCTTCCAGCTCGAGAGCGACCCGCAGCGGCAGCGGCGCCGAGCAGGAGCGAATGAGCCGGAGCTTCGTGCGCGTGAACCGTTCGTGGTCTCGAGCGGCGCTGGCGACGATGGCCTGGTGGATCGTGGGAACAGCGGTGTACCAGGTCGCCCCACTCTGCTCGAGCCACTCGAGGAATCGAGACGCCTGGTACCCCGGCGCGCAGACGACCGTGCCGCCGGCGGCGATCGAAGAGAGCAGGGCGCCGATCAACCCGTGGACGTGAAACAGGGGCATGACGTTCAGGCATCGGTCGGCGGCAGACAGCGCCAGCGCGCGGCCGACGTTGTGAGCCGAGGCGCAAATGTTGGCCTGGGTCAACGGCACGACCTTGGCCGTCGCCGTCGTGCCAGACGTCGAGAGGGTCAGCGCCAGGTCCCCGTCCGTCGCAAAACCGCTCGCCGCCGCCGGCCCCAGGCGTGCGCCGTCGAGCGTGAACACCCCGGCCTCCGACTCCTGCTCGGGTGTCAGGCGAATGACCGGGATGCCGCGCTTCCACGCCGCCGCGATCGCCGGCGAGTCCTCGCCGGCATGCGCGACGAGCGCGGAGACGCCCAGCTCCGTCAGCTGGCTGTCGAACTCGCGCGCTCGATGAGCCGGATTCAGGGGCGCGCACGGGGCGGACGCCGCGACGGCCAGGAACGAGACCGCCGCCTCGGGACCGTTGGGCAGCACGACCGCGACGCGCGTGGTTCGGCCCAATCCCATCTCGTTCAGGGCGCGGGCCGTTTCCTCGATCTGGCGCAGCAGGCGCCCGTACGTCAGCGGAGCCCGCCCGGGCGCCGCGATCGCCACGGCATCGGGCGTCGCCTGAGCCCACGCGCTCACCAGCGCGTGGATCGACCGCCCTGCGCTCATGGGTAGATCTTCACCTCGGGAATGGGCACGACGAACTGGCCGCCCCACTCCCGGACGTGGGCCATCTGCTCCATGATCTCGTCCTTGATGTTCCACGGCAGGATCAGGACGTAGTCCGGCCGGGTCTCGCTGAGCTTGTCGGGGTGGAAGATCGGCACGTGAGTGCCCGGCAGGAACTTCCCCTGCTTGTGCGGGCTGCGGTCCACCGTGTAGTCGAGGAAGTCGGTCCGAATGCCGCAGTAGTTCAGGAGCGTGTTGCCCTTGCCGGGCGCGCCGTAGCCGGCCACGGTCTTGCCCTGGCGCCGCGCCGTGATGAGGAAGTCGAGCAGCTTGCGCTTGGTCTCCTTGACCTGCTCGCCGAACGTCGCGAAGCGCTCGAGGCGCGTGAAGCCGGCCATCTCCTCGCGCGCCCGGAGCTCGTGGACCCGCGGCCCCACCGGCCGCCCGTCGTCCTCGAGGTGGCGCGCGTAGATGCGCAGCGAGCCCCCGTGGGTGGGCAGCTCCTCCACGTCGAAGATGACCAGGCAGTGGGCGCCGAAGATCCGCTCGGCGGTGATGAGCGAGAAGTACGAGAAGTGCTCGTGGTAGATCGTGTCGAACTGGTTCTCTTCCATCAGCCGCATGAGGTGCGGGAACTCGATCGTGACGACGCCCCGCGGCTTGAGGAGGATCTTGAGCCCCGCGACGAAGTCGTTGAGGTCACTCACCTGGGCCAGCACGTTGGCGCCGCAGATCAGATCGGCCTGGGTGCCGTCGGCGGCCAGCGTGCGGGCGACCTCGGTGCCGAACATCGCGGTGAGGGTCGGCACGCCGCGGTCGACGGCCACCCGTGCGACGTTGGCGGCCGGCTCGATGCCGAGCGCCGGGATGCCCTGCGCCACGAAATACTGGAGCAGGTACCCGTCGTTGCTCCCGACCTCGACGACCTGGCTGCGCGCGCTCAGGCCGAAGCGCTTCGCCGCCAGCTCGGCGTACCGCTTGGCGTGCTGCAGCCAGCTGTCGGAGTACGACGAGAAGTACGCGTAGTCGCTGAAGATCTGCTCCGGCCGCACGTACTCCTGCACCTGCACCAGGAAGCACTCCTCGCACACCCACACGCGCAGCGGATAGAAGGGCTCCATCTGGTTGAGCTGGTCCGCCGCGAGGTAGCTCTCGCAGAGCGGCGACATCCCGAGGTCGACGAGGGTGTGGCGCAGCGGGGCCCGGCAGAACAGGCACGCGGCGTCGGCGTCGAGGGAGCAACCGGCGATGGGACGACCAGGCGTGGTCATGTCGGCGTTGTATCCCTCAGATCGCGAGAATGTTTCGGATCGGCGCAAATGCGATGTCGCGAAGCAGGCGAGCGAGCTTTCGCTCTTCCCGCTCGATTCCCACATACAGGCGAAAGCGATGCCGCCACGACATCGTCGGGCGAGGCTGGTCCGGATCCAGCTCCCACGGGTGAAAATAGAAGAGGGTCGCCTGCCGCTCGCGCGCGTTCACCCGCCGGATACCGGCGCGGGTCAGCGCCAGCGGGAGCAGCCGGAAGTAGCCGCCGCCGCCGATCGGGAGATTGACGCCGGCCACGCGGACGGTGCTGATCGGGAACTCGACCAGCGCGCGACTTCCCTTGCGCCAGATCTCGTACGGGAACCGCGGGGCTTCGCGGTCGCCGTAGTGGTCGTGCACGATCGGGTAGATGCTGGAGTCGTAGCGGAACCCTTCCTGCAGCAAAATGTCGTACGCCCACGCCTGGGCCCGGCCGATGGAGAAGCTGGGGGCGCGGTAGCCGACGACGGGCTCGCCGATGATGTCCTCGAGGACGGCCTTGGCCCGGCTCACGTCGGCCCGGAATTCTGTCGGGGTCTGCCGGAAGACCGGCTCGTGCGCGTGGCCGTGACAGGCGATCTCGTGCTTCTCGCCGGCGATCTTCCGAACGAGCGCCGGATGGGCGGCCGCGACCTGCCCGAGGATGAAGAACGTCGCCTTCGCCGCGCCGGCCGAGAGCAGCTCGAGCACCCGCTCGGTGCTCGCCTCGACCCGGCTCTCGAGACCCTCGCGCATGCCGTTGGTGCCGTCGCGGTAGACCTCGGCGTGGTAGTACTCCTCCACGTCCACGCTGAGGGCGTTCGTGATCACGGAGGGGGCCATTACAGGGCGACCACGTTGCCCCGGGGGGCGCGAATGGACCACGTGGCGTTGCGGGTGTCGACCACGAGCGGGGCCTGCGCGACGATGCTCGGATAGTCGAACTCCGGGTGATCGGTCAGGATCAGCGCACAGTCGGTCGCCGCGAGGGCTTCCGGGGTGGCCTCGATCGCCTTGATCGGCGTGCCGTCGAGCACGATCGTGGGCACGTGGGGATCGGCGTACGAGACCTCGGCCCCCTTCTCACGCAGCTGCTTGAGGATCTCGAGGGCCGGCGACTCTCGGATGTCCCCGACGCCCCGCTTGTAGGCGACGCCGAGCGCCAGGATCCGAGCGCCGTTCAGGCAGCGCCGACGGTCGTTCAAGGCGTCGGTGACCATCTCGATCACGTAGACCGGCATCGCCCGGTTGATGTCGTCGGCCAGCGCGATGAAGCGCGACTCGTAGCCGTCGAGTCGAAGCTTCCACGAGAGGTAGAGCGGGTCGACGGGGATGCAGTGGCCGCCGATGCCGGGGCCCGGATAGAAGGCCATGAAGCCGAAGGGCTTGGTCGCCGCGGCGTCGATGACCTCCTTGGTGCTCACGCCCAGGCGCCGGCACATCAGCGCGAACTCGTTGGCGAGCGCGATGTTGACGTTCCGGAACACGTTCTCGTAGAGCTTGGCCAGCTCGGCGACCTTCGGGCTCGAGACCTCGTGGACGCGCGGGACGATCTGGCCGTAGAGCGTCGCGGCCAGGCGCGTGCACGCGGGCGTCACGCCGCCGACGACCTTCGGGATGTCCTTGACCTTGAAGGTCGGGTTCGCGGGGTCGATCCGCTCCGGCGAGAACGCCAGGAAGAAATCCTCGCCGACCCGCGCGCCCTTCGCCCGGAAGATCGGCAGGAGGAGCTCTTCGGTGGTCTCCGGGTACGTCGTGCTCTCGAGGATCACGAGCTGGCCCGGACGGTACCGCGCCACGACTTCCGAGCCGGCGGCCACGATGTAGGAGATGTCCGGGTCCTTGGACTTGCCGAGCGGCGTGGGCACGCAGATGATCACGACGTCGCTGCGCTCGAGCACGGCGAAGTCCGTGGTCGCCTCGTAGCGTCCCAGCCGGATCAGCTCCCTCAGGTCGTCGCTGTCGAGATCGGGAATGTAGGACCGGCCGGCCTGGAGCGCGCCGACCCGGTCCAGGTCGGTGTCGACGCCGGCCACCGAGAACCCGGCGCGGGCGAACTCGATCGCCAGCGGCAGGCCGACGTAGCCCTGCCCGATGACGGCCAGCCGCGCGGTCCGCTCCTCGATGCGTGCCTTGAGCGACGCGTCCTTCACTTGGTGGCCTCCGCCGTCAGCTTGGTGGGCCCGCTGCCCGGCAGCATCACGGCCGCCTCCCGACCCGCCTCGACCGACTGGGAGCCGAAGAGGACGGTCTTGACCGTGTCGAACAGGATCCGCACGTCGAACGACAGCGAGAGGTGCTTGATGTAATAGAGGTCGTAGCGCATCTTCTCGGTCTCTTCGTCGAGGTTGTTCGCGTAGCCGTACCGCACCTGCGCCCAGCCGGTGATCCCCGGGCGAACGCCCGACCGGAGCGAGTAGTACGGGATGCGTGCGGTGAAGAGCTCGAAGTTCGAGACCGGGTGGGGCCGCGGCCCCACCAGGTTCATGTCGCCCCGGATCACGTTGAAGAACTGCGGCAGCTCGTCGAACCTGAACTTGCGCAGCCACTTGCCGACCCGGGTGATGCGCTCCTCGTTGTCACGCACCCATTCCGACGGTGCCGCGTCGACCAGGTGCATGGTCCGGAACTTGATGAGCTTGAAGCGCCGGGCCGCCATGCCCACGCGCTCCTGGACGAAGAACACCGGGCCGTGAGAGTCCCACTTGATCAGCAGCGCGATCAGGCCGAGCAGGGGCGCCAGCACGATCATCCCCAGGCCCGCGACGATCAGGCTGATGGCCCGGCCCAGCGCCAGGTCCAGGCGCGACTTCTTGAAATCGCCGGAGAAGATCAGGTTGCTCGGCGTGAGGGACTCGATGGCGAGCTTGCCCATGAGCCGCTCGTAGACGTTCACTCCGTCTTCGACGATGCAGCCGCGCATCCGCGCTTCCAGGAGCTCGCGCACCGGCAAGCGCGCGCGGCGCTCGGCGAGCGCGACGATCGCTCGGTGAGGCTGGAGGTCCCCGAGAATGGCGCCGAGCCGATCCAGCGACCCCAGCAGCACGTCGCCGAACATCGGGAAGCCGCCGGCGGGCGCGCTGCCGTCGCTGACCCCGTAGATGGAATAGCCGAGGTACGGACGGGCCTTGATCTCCCGAACGAGCGTGTGGGCCAGCGGCGTCGTGCCCAGGATGAGGACGCGCTCCAGGAACGCCTTGCGCCGCACGACGACGTAGCAGAGCGCGCGCAGCGGGACCACGATCGCCAGGATGATGACCAGGCTCAGCACGAACGGCCCGGTCGAGACCTTGATGTGTGGGAACACGGCGTAGGAGACGGCGAGCAGGATGAAGGCGACGCCGAAGCCCTGGAGGAGCCGCGGCGCGAAGTCGCCGAAGGTCCGGACGATCCGCAAGTCGTAGAGGTCGTTGTAGTAGAACGAGACCCCGAGGCAGAAGGCGATCGCGATCGCCTTGCCGAGCAGCACCGGGATGTCGCCCCAGCCGGCCGCCAGCGGCAAGTCCCAGCCGAAGATCGCCGCCAACGCCGCGGCGAACAGCGAGAGCCCTTCCAGGACCGCCAGCGTCACGCTCATCACTCGACCGTCACGCTCTTCGCGAGGTTGCGGGGCTGGTCCACGTCGCACCCGCGCAGCACGCCCAGGTGGTACGCCAGGAGCTGGAGCGGCGCGGCCACCAGGACCGGCTGCAGGCACTCCATGGTCGCGGGCACCGGGACGACGACGTCGGCGGTGGCGCGGATCTCGTCGTCACCGTCCGTGGCGAGAGCGATCACGAAGCCGTCGCGAGCCTTGACCTCTTCGAGGTTGCTCGCCATCTTTTCGTACATCGAGCCCTGCGGCGCGATGGCGACGACCGGGGTGTGCCGGTCGATGAGGGCGATCGGGCCGTGCTTCATCTCACCCGCGGCGTACCCCTCGGCGTGAATGTAGGAGATCTCCTTGAGCTTGAGGGCGCCCTCGAGCGCCAGCGGGAAGTGGAGCCCGCGCCCGAGATAGAGGAAGTTCCGCCGGTCGGCGAAGCGCTCGGCGATCCCGCGGATCGCGTCGCTCTGCCGGAGTGCGACGGACAGGAGCTCCGGCAGCTCCAGCAGCCCCTTGATCAGCTGACGCGCCAGCGCCGGGTCGAGGAAATTCCGCGCGAGGCCGAGCTTGAGCGCCAGGAGGGTGACGGCGACGATCTGGGCCGTGAAGGCCTTCGTCGAGGCCACGCCGATCTCGATGCCCGCGCGGGTGTAGATCACGCCGTCCGACTCGCGCGCCAGCGAGCTGCCGACCACATTGCAGATCGCCACGACCCGCGAGCCCTGGTCCCTGGCCTCGCGCGACGCCGCCAGGGTGTCGGCGGTCTCGCCCGACTGCGAGATCGGAACCGTGAGCACGCGCCCGTCGACGACCGGCCGCCGGTAACGGAACTCGGAGGCGATGTCCACCTCGACCGGCAGCCGGGCGAACGTCTCCACCAGGTACTTGCCGACCAGCGCCGCGTGCCACGAGGTGCCGCAGGCGACGAAGCAGAGCCGGTTCAGTCCCGCGAGGTCGCGGTCCTTGAGGCCGAGCTCGGGGATCCGGACCTCGGGCCCCTCGGCGTCGACCCGCTCCCGAAGGGTGTTCTGCACGGTCTCGGGCTGCTCGAAGATTTCCTTGAGCATGAAGTGGGGATAGCCCGATCGCTCGGCCGCCTCCCCGTCCCAGGGGACGGTGGTCGGGCGGCGTTCGACGAGCGTGCCGTCGAGCGTGCGCACGGTGACGCCACCGGGGGTCAGCATCGCGAGCTCGCCGTCCTCGAGGACCAGGATCTCGCGCGTGTGTCCCAGCAGGGCGGGAATGTCCGAGGCCACGAACATCTCGCCGTGCCCCAAGCCGATGACCAGGGGCGAGCTGCCGCGCCGCAGCACGACCAGCGTGTCCGGCGCATCGTGCCTGATGCAGGCGATCGCGTAGGCGCCGTGCAGCTCGCGGGCAGCGCGGCCGACCGCCGTCGCCAGATCCTCACCCTCATGGCGCTCGATCAGGTGGGCGATCACCTCGCTGTCGGTCTGGGAGCGGAAGCGATGGCCTTCGGCGGCCAGCGCCTTTCGGAGCTCGCGGTAGTTCTCGATGATCCCGTTGTGGACGACGGCCAGCCGTGACCGACAGTCGACGTGCGGATGCGCATTGGCGTCCGACGGCCGTCCATGAGTCGCCCACCGCGTGTGGCCGATACCGAGCGTGCCCCGCGGCGGGTCGCCGGCCAGCAGCGCCTCGAGGTCGACGATCTTGCCGATCGTCTTCCTGACGTCGAGGATCCCCCCGGAGATCGTCGCGATGCCTGCCGAGTCGTATCCTCGGTACTCCAGGCGATGCAGACCGGGCAGGACGAAGCCGGCTGCGTCGCGATGGCCGGTGTAGCCAACGATTCCACACATGCTTTAGGCGGCCTCCAGGACCGTGCAGTCGAGCTGGACGGCTACGCTGCGTCGGAGCAAGTCGACCGAGACCACCAGGAGCCCCTTCTTGGGGTTCACCCGGAGCACGAAGCCCTCGACGTCGGCCAGCGGCCCGTCGGTGATGCGTACCCGCTGCCCCTCCCGGAGATACGGATAGGGCAGGATCGGCAGGCCACAGTGGACGAGCTTCTGGATCGCCTCGACCTCGGAATCGGGAACGACGTCGAGGTGGTCCCACCGTTCTCCGAGCAGGCGCACCAGGCCGCGCGCCTTCCGGACCTCGAGGTAGCTCAACTTGTCCACGGCGTGCCGAAGGAAGAGATATCCGCGGAACAGGGGGACGCGCTCACGGCGCCGGATCCCACCCCGTCTGGACCACGACTCGATGTGGGGCAGGAAGAGGTCGAAGCCCTTCGCCGCCAGCTGGTCGTAGACGAGCTGCTCGAAATTGCTGCGCGTCCATAGGACCCGCCAGGGCGCGGTGACCGTGTTCGCGACGACTTCTGCCAAGGCTTCGCCCCCTTTGGTCTGGTTCCCCTCACCGGGGTTCCGGCCACTTTTGTGAATCGGTATTTGCGCGCGGCCGAACCTCGAGCCGCGCGTCACCGCCTCGCCGTCACAGGTGCCTCGCGTGAGGGCGTTATTCGTCAGAGGCGGCGTGTCTCTTCCGCGATCCGTTCGGAAAACCCCGCCAGCGTCTCGACGCATAGGAACCTCTCGAGAGGTGACGGTCGTCTCCGTTGAAGACCATGCCCACGATCTTGGCGGGCTCCAGGAGGTTCAGGGCCTCCTCGAGCAGCCGGCGGGGCGTGCGGTCGGCCGCGACCACAATCAAAAAGCCATCGACCCATTTTCCGATGATGCGACTGTCGGGGACCGACACCAGCGGCGGGGTGTCGACGATCACGTAGTCATAGGCCCTGCGCGCCTCGGCGAGCAGCTCCACGACGCGGGGCGACTTCAGCACCTCGTACGGGGCTGACGGGCGGCGCCCGGCCGGCAGCACCGACAGATTCAGGTGCGCGAGGGACTGGGTGACGGCGCCCAATCGCAGACTCGGATCCAAAATCGCGTCGACGAGGCCGCGGGCGGCCGACTCGGCGAGGCCGAGCTGCGCGACCAGATTCGCCGCCCGAAGATCCGCGTCGATGAGCAGCACCCGGGCGTCAGGGGCCTGGGCGAGCGCGCCCGCGAGGTTGATGGCCGTCGTGGTCTTGCCGTCAGCCGTGTCCGGGCTCGAGACCGCGATGACCGAGAGATCGGTCGTCCGGCGAAGCTGCTCGATCTGGTGGCGCAGCGCCCGATACTGTTCGGCTCCAAACGACGCCGGTGCCAGCAGACTCACCAAGTGCCCGTCGATTTCCGCGGTCAGCTCCGGCTCCGGCACCCGCCGGGTCGCTTCGACCGGGGGTCGGGAGAACGGCGATGCCCGGGGCGCTTCCACCTCCTGCGGGACCGGGCTCGTCGTCGGCTCGCTCACCGCCGCCGGCGGCGGCGCGGGCTGGCGAAGGGCCCGATCGTGCTCAGCGCGCTCGAGAGCTCTGAAAAATGTGCTCATGGGACCAGCAGCTGCCGCACGGACTGGACGACCCCCAGCGCGGCCGAGTTGGATTTCACTGCCAGGGCGGCGACCAGGCTCGCGAGGGTGACGGCGAGGGTGCCGAGGCCCCAGCGCACCACGAGCTCGGCACGTGGCCTGCGCAACTCCGTGCCCTTCCGCTGCGGCCGCGTACCTTCCTCCAGATACTCGATCGCCTGGTTGACGATGTGCCGCTCGATCCGGCGCTTCTGGTCGGCGTAGCCGAACAGCAGGCAGTGATCACACACGGTGTTGATCAGTCGCGGGATCCCGCCCGAATACGCCGCGATGCGGTCCACCGCCGAGTTGGCGAACAGACCCAGGTCGCGGGCTCCGGCGATGCGGAGCCGTGTCCGGATGTAGGCGCGCGTCTCGTCGACGGTCAACGGCGGCACCTGGCAACGCAAGCCGAGGCGCTGCTTGAGCTGCGCCAGCCCGGGCAGGTTGAGCTTGGCCTTGAGCTCGGGCTGGCCCACAAGGAGGATTTGCAAGAGCTTGCTCGAGGCGGTCTCGAAGTTCGACAGGAGCCGGATCTGCTCCAGCGTCGGCGCATCGAGGTTCTGGGCCTCGTCGATGATCAGGACGGTGTTCTGCCCGGCGCGCTCGCGCTCGATGAGGAAGTTGTTCAGCGCGATCAGCCGCTGCGCGCGGGACTCGCCCCGCTTGGCGATGCCGAGGTCCTCGAGGACGTACTCGAGGAGCTCGTCGAACGGGAGCGTGGAGTTGACGACGAACGAGATCGCGCTCTGCCCGTTCAACCGCTGGCACAGGGCGCGCAGGAGGGTGGTCTTGCCGGTGCCGACCTTGCCGGTCAGCACGATGAAGCCCTTCCGCTCCTGGACGCCGTACAGGAGCTGGGCCAGCGCCTCGCGATGCCCGGGGCTCATGTAGAGAAACCGGGGATCCGGAGTCGCGTTGAAGGGCTTCTCCGTGAGTCCGTAGAACGTCAAATACATTGCACAGTCCTCACGAGCCAACCCGCGCCAGCAACATGGCGAGGCGCTCATTGCCATTGGCCGCCAAATAGGCGATACCGACAATCAGAACGAGGGCGACGAACGTGGCCGCGCTGGCGAGTCGCATCCGCCACGAGCCGCGGCGCTGGTCCTCGAGCGTCATGATCCGGGGAATGCTGACCAGGACCGGGACGTTGCTGAACGCCCGCAGGGCGTCGACCTCGTGGAACGAGGTGTCGATGTGCTCGGCCAGCAGCGCAGCGCCGACCGCGAGGCCGAGCGAGGCCGCCACGGTCAAGAGCAGGAGCCGCAGGCGATTGGGCGCCGCCGGCTGCGGGCTCGGAACGGCCGGATCCAGCACCCGGAATTGCTCGCCCTTCTGCCGTTGCTCCATGCTCTCGGCGAGCTGAGCCTCCTCGTAGCGCTTGAGCAGTGACGCATAGAGCTCGCGCGTGCTCTCGTAGTCGCGCGACATCTCGCGGAACTCCTGCTCGCGCCTGGGCACGTTCTCCACTCGGGCCTGGTACGTCGCAATGCCCTCGCGCAGCCGGCCCTCCTCGGTCTTGAGGATCTTGAGGTCGGACTGGACCTCGCTGAGCGCCTCCTTCAAGCGGAGCGCGTACGGCGTGAGCGGAACGGCCGGCGGGGCCGGCGCCGACGTGGTCGCCGTCGCGCTCGGGTCGGGCTTGGGCCCCCGCGCCTTGGCCTCGGCGAGCTCGCGCTCGAGGGCCGCGACCTCGGCGGTCAACTGGACGACGTCCGGGTACTTGTCGCTGAACTGGATGCGGAGCTTGGCCAGCTCCTCCTTCTTCTGGGCGAGCCGGACCGCCTCGCGGAGCTCGGGCGAGGCAAACGTGGCGCCCGGCCCGGCGGCGGCGATGGCCGCCGGGGAGAGGAACTGCTCGGCCTCCGCGAGCTGGTTCGAGACCGCCTGCCGCCGCTCCGTGGCGCGCGTCTGGTTGTCGGAGTTCTGGCGCAGCTGCGCGTGCAGCCGCTCGAGGGTGGCGAGGTTGGCGTCCATCTGCTGGGGCAGCTCGCCGAGATACCGGCGCTTGAACGCGCTGACCCGCTGCTCTTGCTCGTCGAGCCGCACCTTCGTCTCACCCAGCTGCGCCTTGAGGAACTCGGTGGTGCTGGTCGCCTGGCGCTCGCGCGCCCTGAGGTTTTCCTCGATGTAGAAGGACGCCAGGGTGTTGGTGACGAGCGAGACCGTGGCGGCGTCCGTGCCCTGATAGCTGATCGTGAAGGCCACGGTCGCCTCGCGCAGCCCCCGCAGCTCGGCGCTCTTGATCTCGAGCTTGATGTCGTTGCGCATGCGCTGGACGACGTCTTCGAGCTGGGCCTTCTTACGCATCTCTCCGTAGAGGCCGAAGCGGTTGATCAGGGCCTCGAGGCGCGTGCGGCTCAGGACTTCCTGGCTGATCGTGTGCAGCCGGGTCTCCAGGGCGCTGGTCACCGTCGACCGCACGAAGGCCTCGGGGACCTGCTGGCGATCGACGAGGACGGTCGCCGCGGACCGGTAGATGTCCGGCAGGAACGAGATCAGGCTGACCCCCGCCGCCAGCGGGGCGACGAACGCGAGGATCGCCAGCCACTTCCGCCGGCTCCACACCGCCAGCAGCATGTCGAGCCCGGACTGTTGCCGTGTCTCTTCGGCCATCGTTCAGTCGCCCCCTCGGGATTCCTTACGGCACCAGGACGATGTCGCCGTTGCGGAGATAGAAGTTCTCCTGCTCGCCGGCGATGATCTTGTTGTAGTTGAACGCGGTCCGCTTCATGGTCGCGCCCTCCGGGTGCAGGACCACGATGCGCGAGCGTGACGCGAACTGAGTGAACCCCCCGGCGAGGGCGAGGACGTCCAGCACGGTGGCCCAGCTCTTCAGCTCGTAGCGGCCGGGCTTTACCACCTCGCCGATGACGGACACCTTGAAGCTCCTGATGTCCGAGACGATCACGGACACCTCGGGGCTCGGCATGTACTCGGCGAGGCGCTTGACCAGCTCTTCGCGGAGCTCGACGGCGGTCAGCCCGGCGGCCTGCACGTCATTGACGAGCGGGAGCGAGATCTTGCCGTCCGGTCTCACCGGCACGCTGCGGCTCATCGCGTCGTTCTTCCAGACCGAGATCTGCAGCAGATCCTCGGGGCCGATCCGGTACACGTCCGGCGAGGCATTGCGATTGCCCTCCGCCGGTGCCTGGGCGCTGCTCGACCCCGCGGCGGCAACGACCGCGGCGACCAGCGCACCGGCGATCAGGGAGCGGACCTTGCCGTGCATCATGGTCTTTCGCCTCACGAGGCTGAGCGCGCCGACGACCGCTCGGCGTCGAGCCCGGCCTGCTTGATCTTGTAGAGAAGTGCCCGGTAGCTGATCCGCAGCGCCCGGGCCGCCCGCACACGATTCCAGCCCGTCTGCTCGAGCGTCTTGGCGATGGCCTCGCGCTCGGCGGCCTGCGAGGCCCGGCGCGAGATCTCCTTGAGCGAGGGCTCCTGGATCGCCACGGCGACCGACTGGGGCTGGGCTCCGTCGACTTCGGGTTCCGGCAGCGGGATGCGCGTCAGGAAGGGATCGTCCAGCACGATCATGCGCTTGATCAGATTTTCGAGCTCCCGGACGTTGCCGGGGTAGCGGTGGCGCGTGAGGCGATCGAGCACGGACTGGGGAATGGTGAACCCGTCGCGACGATAGAGCTTGGCGTAGCGCTCGACGAAGTAGTTGGCCAGGAGCGGGATCTCGGCGGCCCGCTCGCGCAGCGGCGGGACAAAGACGTGGACCACGTTGAGGCGGTAGTAGAGATCCTCGCGGAACCGGCCCTCGTTGACCGCCTTTTCGAGATCCTGGTTGGTCGCCGCGAGCACGCGCACGTCCACGCTCAGCGTCCACTTGCCGCCGATGCGGGAGAACTCGCCGTCCTGGAGGACGTGGAGCAGCTTGGCCTGGAGCCCGGGATGGAGGTCGCCGATCTCGTCGAGGAAGATCGTCCCGCGATGCGCCGCCTCGAACTTGCCGATCTTGAGCTTGTGCGCGCCCGTGAAGGCGCCGCGCTCGTAGCCGAACAGCTCGCTCTCCAGGAGCTCGCGGGGCATCGCGGCGCAGTTGACCTTCACAAACGGGCCGGTCCGCCGCTCGGAGAAGTGATGGACCGCGCGCGCGACCAGCTCCTTGCCGGTGCCGGTCTCGCCCGTGACCAGCACGGTCACGTCGACCCGGGCGGCCTCGCGGATGATCTGGCGGGCGTCCAGCATCTTGGCGCTGCACCAGAACTCCATCTCGCGCCGGATGCGCCCGCTCACCTGCTCCGGCGCGGGCCCGATGGCCTCGGCCTGTGGGCGAACCAGGGTGTCGATCGCTTGCTGCAGTTCGTCGAGGTTCAAGGGCTTGTGCAGCACGGCCTCCACGTCGAGGGCGGCGGCATCCAGGCCGTTGTCGCGTCGGTCGGTGACCGCGATCGTAGGTCCGGAATTCCGGCCACGGAGCTTCAGGCACTGGAGCATGTCTGCCGCGTCCGTTCCGTTGCCGCCCAGATCGACCAGTGTGAAACTGAAGCTGCCGTCGGCGAGCGCTTCCAGGGCTTCGTCGGCGGACGAGACGGCGACGCACTGATAGCCGCGCACTCGGAGAAACCCGAGGAGTCCCAATTGAGTTGCGGCATCGACTTCGACGACCAGCGCTCTTCGCTCAGTCATGTCCGTGAATTCACGACCAAACGAAGCGCAACTCCTGTGCCACCGGTCAATTTCTGCCCGCCAGGGAGGGAGATATTACTGATTTTTCACAGAAACCTCCGGGCACCCGGCCATGTAAGAACCTTCACACCACACCGCGGCAAAGTGGGTAATTCGGGACCCACTGTGCAAGCGCTTTCCACTTCCGGAAAGTTGCACAGGGCTTACTGGAAACAGTTTCGCAACATTCGCTGCCCGGGGTGACGGTCGGCTGCGTACGAAGTGCACGGCGGTTTCCGGTTTGCGAAAACAATTTCAGATCCGGTGGGCGAACGCGTGCGTGATCTGCCGAGAAACTGCGGGTTTCGTTCGAGCGAGGGCTTGGCACACGGTGTGCTCAGTACTGTATGGAGAGTTTCGAGGAGTGAACCCGCAGCAACGAGAGGCAGCGGCGCTGAAAGCACTCGACCTTCGGTCTCTGACGATCGTGTGGGCTCTCGTGCTGGCCACGCCCGTCGCGGCGATGTCGCAATCGAGCGTCATCGTGAGCGTCTGTCCTGAAGGAAGTGGCCCGGCGTGTCAGACAAGCGCGCTTTCCGGCTCCTCGACCAACGTTGACGCCGGGGGAAGAGCCGGCTTCGCCGTCACCGACCCGGCGACGCTCGTGGTCCTTGGGGCCGGCCTGGTGAGCCTGGGTCTGTGGACGCGGAGGATCTTGCCGGGCCGGCGGGTGACCTCGAGCAGCTAGCTACAGGCCCC
>QHSL01000021.1 GCA_003220435.1 Candidatus Rokuibacteriota bacterium
TGCGCAAGCGCGACCCCTTCTACGACGAGGGCTCACCGTTCGCGGACGTCGACGCCTGCTTCGAGCTCCTGGAGCACGCCGATTTCGGCTTCGTCCACCAGGTGCTCACGTTCACGCGGCGTGAGAACGAGTCGATCACGTCGGCAATCCGGTCGTTCGACACCTTCAAGCTGACGGAGATGATGGCGCTCACGAAGTACGGGCCCCGGTTCCTCTCGCCCGAGGAGCTGGCGGCGCGGTCGCGCGTGGTCGGCCGGCGCTACTACGCCGCGCTGGGGCAGGCGGTGCTGCGCCGGCGGCCGCGCGCCTACTGGGACCTGCACCGGCGGGGGCTGCGCTCGGCCGGCCATCGTCTCGCGACGGGGCGGCTCGCCGCTCACGTCGTCGGGCAGGCGCTCCAGCTCCTCCTGAACCCTCTGAGCACGGCGAAACGGGCGGCGGCCCGATCTGGATTGGAGCTATGACGATGTCCCGTGGCACGAGACATTTGCTGCTACTGGTAGTTGGATTGCTCGTCGTCGCATGTGCGCTCACCGCCTGGCTCGTGTGGTCGCCGGGCGCCCGCAAGGCCCGCCACCTCGAGCGCGGCGATCGCCACGTCGCCCGGGCGCAGTACCGCGAAGCGGTCATCGAGTACCGCAACGTCCTCCAGATCGACGCCGGTCACCCACACGCGATCCGGCAGCTCGGCCTGGCTCACTATCAGCTCGGCGAGCTCGAGCCCGCGGCCCGCTACCTCGGACAGACGCAGCGGATCGCGCCGAACGACGTCGACGTGCGGCTGCGACTCGCGACGATCTATCTGCTCACGCGGCAGGCGGACCGGGCCCGGGAGCAGGCCGCCTCCGTCCTCGACCGAGACCCGAAGAGCCTCGAGGCGCTCGCTCTCCTGGCCGGGGCGGCGAACACGCCGGCGCACATCGACGCGGCGCTCGATCGTCTCGAAGCCGCGCGCGCCGATCTCGGTGGTAAGGCGAAGCTGCACCTGGCGTTCGGCACCCTGTACGTCCGGCGCGGGGACCTCTCGGCCGCGGAGCGCGCCTTCCGAGAGGCGGTGGCCGTCGAGCCGAAATCGCTCGATGCGCGCCTGGCCCTGGGCGAGCTGCACGTGCTCCGGCGCGACCTGGCGCAGGCCGAGCGCGAATTCAAGGCCGCCGCCGACCTCGTGCCGGTCGGGGCCCCCGCGTGGATGACGCTCGCCGACTTCTATCTGCGGGCGCGCAAGCCCCAGGAGGCCAAGCGCCTGCTCGCCGACGTGACCGAGCAGGTCCCGAACCATCCGCAGGCGTGGGGCCGTCTGGCCGAGCTCGCGTTCAGCGAGGGCAAGTACGACGACAGCCTGCGCGCCGTCGAAGTCGTCTTGCGGAACAATCCGTCGAGCATCGAGGGACAGTACCTGCGCGGACGGGTCTACCTGGCGCAGCGGCGAGCCGCCGAGGCGGTTCAGGACCTCGAGCGGGTGCTGAAGTTCGAGCCGAGGTTCGCGCCCGCGCACTACCAGATCGCGCTGGCGGAGCTTCGGATCGGCAATCACCAGCAGGCGCGGTGGCGGCTGCGGCAGGCGCTCGCGATCGACCCGAGCTTCACCGAGGCCGCGCTGCGGCTGGCCGAGCTCGACATCCAGGCCGGCGCCGTCCAGCCGGCGATCGAGACGCTGGACGCGCTCATCGCCAAGCATCCACGCGAGGTTCACGCGTACGTGCTCCTGGCCTCGGCGTGGCTTGCCAGGGGCGAGCCCGTGAAGGCGACCGACACGGCACGCAAGATCGGGCCGCTCGCGCCGTCGGACCCCCGCGGGCCGTTCCTGGCCGGCATGGGGCTCGTCGCCCAGGGAAACCGCGCCGAGGCGACGCAGCAGTTCGAGGCCGCGCTGGCGCTCGCTCCCTGGTTCGTCGACCCGCTGAGCCACCTCGTTGCGCTCGCGCTGAGCGAGAAGCGAGCCGACGCGGCGCTCGAGCGGGTCAAGCGACAAATCGCGAGCGTCCCGACGTCGGGCCGCCTCCACGGGGTGCTCGGCGCCGTTCACGTGGCGCGCGGCGAGACGCGATTGGCCGAGGCGGCCTTTCTCAGGGCGCTCGAGCTCGAGCCGACCTTGATCAGCGGCTATCTGGCCCTCGCGCAGCTCTACGCAAAGACGGGCAAGTACGACGAAGCGCTGGCGAAGCTGCACGAGGGGCTGAGAGCCGATCCGCAGAACCCCGTCGCGCTGGTGCGGGCCGGCATGCTCTACGAGAGCAAAGGGGACTTCGTCAGGGGACAGCAGTCGTACGAGCAGGCGCTGGCGTTCGCGCCCCGGTTCGTCCCGGCGGCGAACAACCTGGCGTACCTGTACTCGGAGAGGGGAGGCGACAAGGAGAAGGCGCTCCAGCTGGCCCGGATCGCCAAGGAGGACGCTCCCGACGACCCTCACGTATCCGACACCCTCGGCTGGATCCTCTATCGGCGCGGCATCTATCCGCGAGCGCTGAGCCTCCTGAGGGAGAGCGCGGCGAAGCTTCCAGAAAATCCCGAGGTCAACTACCACCTCGGCATGGCGGCCCACAAGAGCGGAGATCTAGAAACCGCCAGAAAGGCTCTCACCAAAGCGATCGCCGCGCCCCTCCGTTTCACCGGCAAGGACGAGGCAGCGCAAGTGCTCTCGACGCTCAGGTAAATAGCGGCTGCAAGGCTCGCGAGAAATCCCGCAAGATTTTTCATTTTGTGGAACGGCAATCATCTCTAAACCACCGTCACTTCGGCGCTTCGGGGCGTCTCCGGCCCTGGCATGCGGTGTGCGTAATAACGGCGAAAGTGATGGGCGCGAAGTGCTTCGGAAGTCAACAAGGGGGAGCAATGAAGATCTGGATAGCTATGCTCGTGATTGTCGCCGCCTTCGCGGGGCCCGCCGGGGCCGTCTCCCTCGACCCGGGGGAGAGCTCGACGGTTTTCGGAACCACGAACCCCTTCGCGGGCGCGACGCTTCTCGCGACGATCAGCGCGCCGTTTGCGTCTTTCGATTTCTCGGGCGTCGTCACGCAGAACGTGTACAGCGGGGGCTCGCTCCCGGGCGTCTCGTTCCGCTATGCGATCGTCACCGATAGCCTCGGCACGGCCGCCATCGAGCGCGTGACGATGTCGTTCTTCGCGGGGCTCCAGACCAACCTCGACTACGTCCTCGGATCGGGCACGTCCGATAGTCCTCTGACTGTGAGCCGGCAGGCGAACGGCAACAGCGTCGGCTTCACGTGGGCCACGAACGAGGGCATCGCCCCCGACAAGGTCGCGCCGTTCCTCTACATCCTGACGAACGCCGCGGGCTACGGCGCCGGTGGCGTCATGTCCTTCATGAACGGCGGCGTCGCGAGCGTCGACGTCTACAACCCCGTGGGCGTGCCCGAGCCGATGAGCCTCCTGCTGGTCGGCAGCGGCATGGCAGCGGTCGCGATCTTCTGGCGGCGCGGCGTGCGGGCGAGGCGCAAGGATGTGGCCGTGTCCACAGATTCCACCGTTGTCCACAGCTGAGGAATCGACCGGAACGACGCGCTTTCGTGCGGACACTCTGCAGAAATTGCACATCTGACGCGGCAAATTGAGCCGGACGACCAAAAAAATAGCTGTTGACGGGGGCTTAGCGATCGCCTAACGTTCCCCCCTATCCTATTTGAGTCGTTGGGAGGGGTAGGGGGATGTTGGCTCGCGCCACGACGGACGACCGCCTTCCCACCGTCGCCAGGACCCCACGGATCCTCGACCTGCTGAGGATCGGACAGCGTGCCGATCCTCGAGCCCCTCTGCTCATCCATGGCGAGCCCGGCGTCGGTAAAGACATTCTCGCCGCTCTCGTTCACGACGCATCGGTGCGCCGGTCTCACTCCTTCATCAAGGTGAATCTCGGGGCTCAGTCCGCAAAGCATCACGAGACCGATCTCTTCGGTCACGAACGAGGCGCGTCGCCCGAGGCGACCCGGCGGCGGCTGGGGAGCTTCGAGTTCGCGAATCACGGCACGCTCTACCTGGACCAGGTCGGGACGGCGTCGTGCGAGGTCGTCGCGAGGGTCGTCCATACGGTGCGCACGGGCGAAGTTGCGCGAATCGGCGGTCGCGAGACCATTCAGGTCGACGTACGTCTCATCGCCTCGACCAGCGACAACGCCCCGGCGCGAGCGGACAACGGGCTCTGGCAGGCCCTGCGCGGCCTCGACGCGGTCGAGATCTGCGTGCCGCCGCTGCGGGAGCGGATCGACGAAATCCCCGTGCTCGCGTCGTTCTTTCTGGAGCGTTTCAAACGCCGATATCGGCGTGACGCTCAGCTCTGCCCCGATATGATGTCGGCCTTCCAGACACGCTCGTGGCCCGGGAACATCCGAGAGCTCGAGGAGGAAGTTCACCGACTGTTTGTCGGCGAAGCAAAAGCCGCCGTTCGCTAGCTCGCTCGTCCGCTCACCAATGCCCCGCTGGGACTTCAGGCCACACGGTACGATCGTCGACGAGGAGACGTTTGCCTGCGTCACGGAGCTCGAGACGCGTCAGGCGGCCCGCCTGCAGTACGCGGTGTCGATGCTGACCGTGTTCCGGAACCGCGCCGGCTCGATCCTCACCTCTGAAGAGGCCGCCGAGCAGCTCGCCGAGGTGATCAGCTCGCTGGTGCGCGATACCGACGTCATCCATGTCGTCCCCGGGGGCGGCGCGGTGCGCGTGCTCCTCGTCGGCGGCGAGCTGGAGGATCTTCGCGCGATCATCCAGCGGATCATCGCCGAGGTCAGCCTCTATATGTTCGAGGGCGCGAGCACCCTCGTGGTGAAGATCGGCGGCGCTTGCTACCCGGCCACCGCCGGCAACTCTCAGGAGCTGCTCCGGCAAGCCGACACCCTGGCCGAAGAGGCGCGCCGGGAGGCGAGCGGCGCCTCGACCTACCGGCTCAGCGAGCGCGCGGGCGCGTGATCGGCCCATCCGGGACCGGCCCAATAAAGGGCTCGGGCGAATCGCCCTCGCCCTATAATCGGCGCATGATCTGGAAATTCTCCGGGCGGGCCGGCGCAGCTGTCGGGCTCGCGATCTGCCTGACGGCATTTCAGGCATGGGGTCAGCAGCCCCCCGCCACGGAGCAACCGTCGGCGCGCCCGGTCGAGTCGCCGGCAATTCCTCAGACCGCCGGGTTGCCGACGCCCGCCGCGTACCCGCTCGAGCTGTTCGGGCTCCTGGCGCGCCCGGCGGCCCTGCGCGGGCCGCTCACGCTGACGCCGTCGATCGCGGTCTCCGAGGAGTACAACGACAACATCTTTCAGGACAACAAGCGCCGCGAGTATGACTTCATCACGACCTTCACCCCGTCCCTCATGCTGGTCGTCAACAGGCCGTCGTACCAGGCGAGCGCCGGGTACTCGTTCGGCGCCGACATCTACGCGAGAGAAAGCCAATTCGACAACGCGCTCGATCGCCAGAACTTCGTGGCCAGCGGGCTCTACCGTGCCGCCCCGGGGCTGACCCTGACCGGCTCGGACGCCTTCGCGCTGAATCGCAACACCGACCTGACCGCGCTCCAGAGCTCGAGCGTCGGGCGCCAGGAGTCGTGGAGCAACACCGTGAGCGCCGGCGCGGCCTGGCAGGTGACGGCGCGAAACGATCTGACCCTCGGCGCGAGCTACAGCGTGCTGCGCTTCCTGGGCACCGGCGCCAGCACCAACACCGGCACTAGCGGCGGCACCAGCCGCAGCACCGGCGTCGACTCGGACACCTACGGGTTCCAGAGCTCCTTCGGTCACGCGTTCACTCCGCGCCTCCACGGGACGGTCGGTTACAACTTCACGTACATCAACTTGACCCAAAACCAGGAGGACTCGAAAACCCACAGCCCCAGCGTGGGCCTCAGCTACCAGTTCACGCCGACGCTCACCGGGGCCGTGAGCGGTGGTCCCGCGATAACGGAGGCCGGCAGCAAGACATTCATCTCCCCCTCGGGCAGCACGAGCCTCACGCAGGTGCTGCAGTTCGGATCGGTGGGCGTTCAGTACAACCGCGCCGTGAGCGTCGCCGGCGGCTTTGGCGGGACCAACGACACGCAGACCGCGTCGGCCACCCTCACGGTCACCACGCTACGTCCGGGCCTGGTGGCGGTGTTCAGCCCGGCATACATCGAATCGAGCTCGGTGGACAACCGGCAGGGCAGCACGCAGGTCGACGTCAAGACGGTCACGCTGAGTCTCGGCGTCACTTATCAGGTCGCGCGCTTCACCACTCTCTTCGCGGGCTATTCGTTCCTTCACCAGCGCACCGGCAGCGTGGCGGCTGCCCAGCACGACGTCGACCAGAACCGGGTGCGGTTCGGTCTCCAGTTCGGGTACCCGATCAACTTCGACTGACGTCGCCGTTTGGTAGCGCCTCGTAGCTCGTTGCAGCGCTCAGCAGTCTCCACGTCCTACACGAGTGACCGCACACCGGAAGATATGTCGTTGGTCCCGCCTTCGCCGGCGGACGGTCGGCCTCTGTCTGCTCGCGGTCGCCGCCTGTCTCGTTGTCACGAGCTCTCTCAGCCCCGCCGAGGCCCAGCTCGCGGGCCCCCTGCGCGTCAACCCCGGCAACCCCCGCTACTTCACCGACAACTCCGGCAAGTCCATCCTCCTCGCCGGCTCTCATACCTGGGCCAACCGGGTCGACAACGGCTTCCTCGACCCCCCCACGCCCTTCGACTATGCCGGCTACCTCGACTTCCTCCAGGCCAACAACCACAACTTCTTCCGCCTCTACGTCTGGGAACAGGCGAAGTGGAACACGTTCACGACCAGCCCGTACTGGTTCACCCCGTCGCCCTATCAGCGCCCCGGGCCCGCCCTCGCCCTCGACGGCAAGCCCAAGTTCGATCTCACCGCCTTCGACCAGGCCTACTTCGATCGCCTCCGCCAGCGCGTCATCGACGCCGGCAGCCGCGGCATCTACGTCTCCGTCATGCTCTTCAACGGCTGGAGCGTCGAGTCGAAAGGGCAGGTGACGAATCCCTGGCCCGGCCATCCCTTCAACGCCGCCAACAACATCAACGGCATCAACGGCGACCTCAACGGCGACGGCAGCGGACCCGAAGTCCACACCATGGCCGACGCGCGCCTGGTCGCCCTGCAGGCAGCCTACGTCAGCAAGGTCATCGACACCGTCAACGACCTTGACAACGTCCTCTACGAGATCTGCAACGAGTGCGGGACCTCCTCGCTCCAGTGGGAAACCTACATGGTCGCCTTCATCAAGGCCTACGAGGCCGGGCTGGCCAAGCAGCATCCCGTGGGCATGACCGTCGAGTGGCCGGGCGGCAGCAACAACGACGTCTTCTCCAGCAACGCCGACTGGGTCTCGCCGAACGATGCCGATGGCTACGCCAACGACCCGCCCGCCGCCGACGGCACCAAGGTCGTCATCTCGGACACCGACCACATCTACGGCGTCGGCGGCGACCGCACCTGGGTGTGGAAGGCCGTCACTCGCGGCCTCAACCTCCTCTTCATGGACGGCGCCGGCAGCGACAACTACGTCAGCATCGCCAGCCCAGGCTGGAACACGAACGACCCGGTGTGGGTGAGCCTCCGCGCCAACATGGGCTACGCGCGCGCGTACACCCAGGCGATGGATCTCACGGCGACGCGCCCACGCAGTGATTTGACCAGCGCGGAATATGCCCTCGCCAGCCCCACGTCGTCCACGCCGGAATATCTGGTCTACTTCGTCGGCGACACCAGCAGCTTCAACGTCAATCTGTCCTCCAACCTCGGGCCGTTCGCGGTGGAGTGGTTGAACCCGGCGACCGGCGCGAAGACCGCCGGTGCCGACGTCGTCGGCGGCGCCGTGCGCAGCTTCACGCCACCGTTCTCGGGTGACGCGGTCCTGTACCTGAAGCTGGCGTCCGCGCCGGACACGCAGAATCCGACCATCGCCATCACCACGCCCACCGGTACATCCACGTTCCTCACCAACACGAGCCCGCTGATCACCCTGGCCGGCACCGCGGCCGACAACGCCGCCGTCACTCAGGTCACTTGGCTCAACAGCGCCGGCGGCTTCGGCACCGCCTCCGGCACCACCAACTGGAGCATCCCGAGCATCACGCTCCAGCCCGGCGTCAACGTGCTCATCGTCACCGCGCGCGACGCCGCCAACAACATCGCCATCGCCACCCTCACGGTCACCTTCGACACGACGGCGCCCGACACCACGATCACCGCGAGCCCGGCGGTCCTGACCAACAGCACGAGCGCCAGCTTCAGCTTCACCTCGACCGAGGTGGGGAGCACCTTCCAGTGCCAGCTCGACGGCGGCTCGTTCACCGCCTGCACGAGCCCCCAGACCTTCAGCGGGCTGGCCGCGGGAAGCCACACCTTCCGGGTCCGGGCGATCGATCCTGCCGGCAACGTCGATCCGACCCCGGCCAGCTTCACCTGGACGATCGACACCACGGCACCCGACACGATCATCACTGCGTCGCCGCCGGCCCTGACCAACAGCACGAGCGCCAGCTTCAGCTTCACCGCCACCAAGGCCAGCAGCACCTTCGAGTGCAAGCTCGACGGGGGCCCGTTCACCATCTGCACCAGCCCCCAGAGCCACAGCGCGCTCCTCGCGGGCAGCCATACGTTCCAGGTGCGGGCGATCGATCCCGCCGGCAACGTGGACCCGACGCCGGCCAGCTTCACGTGGGCGATCGACTCGAGCGCCCCGGACACCACGATCACCGCCAATCCGCCGGTCCTGACCAACAGCACCAGCGCCAGCTTCAGCTTCACGGCGACGGAGGCGGGGAGCACCTTCGAGTGCCAGCTCGACGGCGCGCCGTTCGCGGTCTGCACGAGCCCCCAGAGCTATAGCGCGCTCGCCGCCGGCAGCCACACCTTCCAGGTCCGCGCCGTCGATACCGCCGGCAACGTCGACCCGACGCCGGCCAGCTTCACGTGGACGATCGATACGACGGCACCGGACACGACCATCACTGCGGCGCCGCCGGCCCTGACCAACAGCACCAGCGCCAGCTTCAGCTTCACCGCCACCAAGACCGGCAGCACCTTCGAATGCAAGCTCGACGGCGCGCCGTTTGCGACGTGCACCAGCCCACAGAGCTACAGCGCGCTCGCGGCGGGGAGCGACACCTTCCAGGTGCGCGCCATCGATCCCGCCGGCAACGTCGACCCGACGCCGGCCAGCTTCACGTGGACGATCGACACCACGGCACCCGACACGATCATCACTGCGTCGCCGCCGGCCCTGACCAACAGCACGAGCGCCAGCTTCAGCTTCACCGCCACCAAGACCGGCAGCACCTTCGAATGCAAGCTCGACGGCGCGCCGTTTGCGACGTGCACCAGCCCACAGAGCTACAGCGCGCTCGCGGCGGGGAGCGACACCTTCCAGGTGCGCGCCATCGATCCCGCCGGCAACGTCGACCCGACGCCGGCCAGCTTCACGT
>QHSL01000044.1 GCA_003220435.1 Candidatus Rokuibacteriota bacterium
AGTTCCTCGTTCACGGTCGTGAGCTCTTCGTTGACCGACTGGAGCTCCTCCTCCGCTGTCTCGAGCTCTTCATTCGTGCTCTGCAGCTCCTCGTTGCCCGACAGGAGCTCCTCGTTTGCCGCCTGGAGCTCTTGGTTCGCCGCTTCGCGCTCTTCGATGATCGACTGCAGGAACTCTTTGGTCGCCGTGAGCTCGTGGCGGAGGTTCTCGATGTGCCGCCTCGGGTGCGCGACCGCGCGGGGAACCCCGCGTCCCGGTGCTCTCGGCCCCCGCGATGGGGGAACACGCTCGAAGAGCACGAGGTAGTTGCGTTCCCGGGCGGGCCCGCTCATCGGGATGACCTGGAGAGTCACCTGGGCCATCCGGCCATCCTGCTTGATGCTGAGCCCTTCGCGCCTGACCGGCGCGTTCTGCTTCCGCGCCTTGTCGATCGCCACGCGCAGCTCCATCAGCAGGCCTTCCCGAGCCATCTTCAGGAGGTTGAGGCTTGCCTGGCCGGGGGCGGGCTCGAGATACGGGCTCGTGTGGCCGCGGAATTGAAGGATCTCCGCGGCCTCGTTGACGAGGACGCCGGCGGGGGCGTATCTGCCGAGAAGCAGCCGGTCGACTGCCTGTACCAGGTCCGACCGACTCCCGCCGGCCTCGTCCGCACTCGTCGCGGCCCTGCCCGCCGCCGCTTTCGCGGTGCCGCGAGCGAGGCTGCTCAAGCCCAGGTCGAACCGCCTCGAGGTCGGCCGCTTGGCGTAGACCTTGTACTTTTTGTCGACCACCGAGAAGAGATCAGACAGAGATCCGACGGTCTCCGACACTCCCAGCATCAGGAAGCCGGGGGCCTTCAGGGCATAGTGGAAGACCGACGACACGCGCCGCTGCAGCTCCAACTCGAGGTAGATGAGCACGTTGCGACACACGATGAGGTCCATCTTCGAGAAGGGCGGGTCCGTGGCCAGGTTGTGTTTCGCGAAGACGCAGAGCTCGCGCACCGACTTGCGGACCTGATACTGGCCGTCCAGCTTCACGAAGAAGCGCCGCAGCCGCGCCGCCGTGACATCGAGCTCGATATTCTCTGGATAGACCCCGGCCCGGGCCTTCGCGATCGAGGTTTCACTGACGTCGGTCCCGAACAGCTGGATCGGGACGGTGCCGGCCTCGTCGCCAAGGCACTCGATCAGCTCGATGGCCAGCGAGTAGGCTTCCTCTCCCGACGCACACCCCGGCGCCCAGATGCGGATCGGCGCGTCCGCTGGCCGCTGCTTGATGATGCTCGGAAAGACGCTCCGCTGCAGGATCCGGAACGCGTCCGCATCCCTGAAGAATCTGGTCACGTTCACGAGCAGGTCGTTGTACAGCGCGTGCACCTGGGAGGGGTGCTCCTCGAGATAGCGGCGATAGGCCTCGAGCGTGCCGACGCCGTGAATCAGCATGCGCCGGCCGATGCGGCGTCTGATCGTCGTCTGCCGGTAGAGCGTGAAGTCTACGCCGCTCTTTTCACGCAGCATCCGGAGGATCTGAGCGAGGGCTTCCGGCCCGCCGACCAGGGGCTCGGAAAGCGCAGCGGGTTCGGTCTCGCCGAGGTAGGGATGGCGACCGATCCGAATCAGCTCCTGCGCGATGGCTTTCGGGGCAAGGACGAAATCGACCGCGCCCGAGGCCATGGCGCTCCGCGGCATGCCGTCGAACTTCGCCGATTGCGGGGCCTCCGCGAACGTGATGCCGCCCTCAGCCTTGATCGCCTTCAGCCCCAGCGCGCCGTCTGACGCGCTGCCCGAGAGAATCACGCCGATCGCCCGGCTCTTCATGTCTTCGGCGAGCGAGCGCAGAAAGTGATCGATCGGCATGTGCGGGCCCCGATCCTCGGACCGCGGTGTCAGGTCCAGGACCCCCTTGACGATGGTCATGCTCGTGTTCGATGGCATGACGTACACATGGCCGGGCTCGACGCGCGTGCCGTGCGCCACCGTGACGACCGGCATCCGGGTCGTTCTGGACAGGATCTCGCTCAAGATGCTCGGGGACTTCGGGTCGAGGTGCTGGACCAGCACGAAGGCCGCCGCTGCATCGACCGGCAGGTGCGCCAGCAACTCAGAGAATGCCTCCAGCCCACCCGCAGAGGCTCCGATGCCGACCACCGGGAAAGCGTCGCTCGACGCGGCCAAGCCGGCTCCGGCGGGAGAGGCCGTGCCCGGCGCTCGCGTTGGCTTGTTGGCCGGAGAGGGCGGGGCGGGTGGTCGAGCACGCTCCTTACCAGACGTGGTGCGACGGCTCCGCGGTGACCTTTGCCCCGCCACGCTACGCTACCCTCCCGCGGTCCTGCTCGCACACCACATCAATGCACGCGCAGCCGCAATGTAACGGCCGCGCAACGAGCAATGTCAAGGCCTCAATTTCTCGATCACACGCGCGCAAGCGCCGGCCGCCCTCGTGACGACGATGCGGCCGTTCGGGAGATGATCGCCGCGGTGGTGACGAACGCAGGCCACGTGGTAGACGTCATTGCCAACGGGCGTGACGCGCTGGCCTTCTCGATTTTCCGGCTGTGGGCGCCCCTGACCGACGGGTCGCCCGTCGCCGTCTTCCTCGAGCACGCGGGGCGGGCCCGCGCTGGCCGGCCCTTCCTGGCGCTACTCGAGCGATCGGCGCAAGTCGTCGAGCGTCGCCAGGAACGCGTCCAGCACCGGCGTCCGCGGCTTGTCGCGGCGGAGCACGATCCCGATCTGGCGGAACAGCGGAGGATCGAGGCGCACCGCGGCGAGCTTGCGCGCGCGCACCTCGGCCTTCGCCGCGAACCACGAGGTGACCGACAGCCCGAGCCCCGCTTCGACCAGCTTCTTGATCGCTTCGGTGTTGCCGAGCTCCATCGGCAGCGCCGGCGCCGCGCCGCCGCGCTGGAACCAGCCGTCGATCAACCGCCGGAGCGTCGCGCCGTCCTCGAACAGGATCAGCGTCTCGCGCGCCAGCTCGGCCGCCTTCACGCGCCGGCCGCGCGGCCAGCGGCGGTCCGGGGGTCCGATCGCGACCAGCTCGTCGCGGTAGAGCGAGGTCACCGCCAGCTCGCGCTCGCGGACCGGCAGGCTGATGATGCCCACGTCGAGCTCGTTCGCCACGACCGCCCGCGCGATCTCCGGGGCGTTGCCGGTGACGACGACCAGCTCGGTCTGCGGATAGCGGGCGCGGAACCGGCGCAGCGCCGACGGCAGCAGGTAGATGCTGAACGAGGCGCTGGTGCCGAGGCGGATCCGCCCGGCCACGATCCCCCGGAGCTGCTGGACGAGCTGAACGCCGTTCTCCAGCTCCCGCATCGCGCGCCCGGCATGGGTCAGCAGCACCTCGCCCGCCTTCGTCGTGTAGGCGCGCTTGCCCACGCGCTCCAGCAGCGGCAGCCCGAGCGTCCGCTCGAGCTGACGCACTTGCATGCTCACGGCCGGCTGGGTGAGCCGCAGCTCGCGCGCCGCGCGCGAGAAGCTGCCGTGGCGCGCGACCGCCTGGAGTGCGATGAGATGGGCGAGCTGGACGGTCATGGTGATTCAAAAAATATCTGATCGTAACGATCATCACAATTGATTTCCCTGATGATCCGACCCGGGGGATCATCCGCGCCATGGACATCAACAGCTACGCGCTCGAGACCCTGGCGCGGGACCGGCTCGCCGAGGCCCGCGCCGACGCCAGCCGCCACCGGCTCCTTCGGAGCTGGCTTCGTTGTAGCGGGGTCTGTTGTAGCGGGGTCGTCGGAGACCGGCTCTGACCGAGGGTGGCCTGAGACAGACGCTGGTGGCTCCGACACGCCCGGTCATACGCGTCAAGGCGATGCGAGTGGCTCTGACACGCCCGAACCCCCGGGTCCAAGCGGCGCTGGTGGCTCCGACACGCCCGGTCATCCCGTACTACCACTAAGAGTTTCGATTCGGGACGCGCGGGCGTCGGACCTCGACCAGATCGCGGCGATCTGGAATCACGAGGTCCTCTGGACGGACACGACGACCGACACCGAGCCCCGAGACGAAGCCGCGCAGCGTGAGTGGCTGGCCCGTCATCCCGAGCCCTACCCTGCCCTCGTCGCCGTTGCCGGCACGAGCGTTCTCGCCTACGGCTCGCTCTCGCCCTACCGGCCGAAGCCCGCCTTCGCCTGCACCGTGGAGGACTCCGTCTATGTCGAGAGCGGCCACCGGGGCGCCGGGCTCGGCGGTCTGATTCTCGCCGAGCTGGTCCGGCGGGCCGCGGCCGCCGGCCACCACTCGATTCTGGCGCGCATCACATCGCGGAACACCGCGTCGCTCCGGCTGCACGAGCGGCACGGGTTCCGCACGGTCGGCATCGAGCGCCAGACGGCGTTCAAGCTCGGCCGCTGGCACGACGTGACCATCATGCAGCGTCGCCTCGACGCTCGCGGGAGGACGTCCAATGCCGACTGAGACCCTGGACCGGATCATGAAAATCGTAGAGCGGCCGCCCGTCGTGATGGTGAAGGGCGCGGGGTCGTGGCTCTGGGACCGCGACGGCAAGCGCTACCTGGATTTCGTCCAGGGCTGGGCGGTGAACTGTCTCGGCCACTCCCCGCGCGTGGTGCTCGACGCGCTGTCCGCGCAGGGCGCGCTGCTGATGAACTGCAGCCCCGCCTACTACAACGAGCCGATGGCGAAGCTCGCGACGCGCCTGGCCGAGGCGTCGGGGCTCGACCAGGTGTTCCTCTGCAACAGCGGCGCCGAGGCCAACGAGGGCGCGATCAAGCTCGCGCGCAAGTGGGGCGCGCGCCATCGGAGCGGCGCCTTCGAGATCATCACGATGGAGCACGGCTTCCACGGACGCACGCTGGCGACGATGTCGGCCTCCGGCAAGCCCGGCTGGGACGCGCTGTTCGAGCCGAAAGTGCCGGGGTTCCGGAAGGTGCCGCTCGGCGATCTCGACGCGGTCGCGCGGGCCATCGACGGCCAGACGGTCGCGGTGATGCTCGAGCCGATCCAGGGCGAGGCCGGTGTCTTCGCGGCCGGCGACGACTACCTGCGCGCGCTGCGCAAGCTCACGCGGGACCACGAGGTGCTGCTGATCGTCGACGAGATCCAGACCGGTATCGGCCGCACCGGACGGCTCTTCGGCTACGAGCACGCCGGGATCGAGCCGGACATCGTGACGCTCGGCAAGGGACTGGGCGGTGGCGTCCCGCTCGCCGCGCTCCTGGCCTCCGCCGGCGCGAGCTGTTTCGAGTCCGGCGACCAGGGCGGCACCTTCAACGGCAACCCGCTCATGGCGGCCGTCGGCTGCGCGGTCATGGAGGCCGTCGACCGCCAGGAGTTCCTCGAGACGGTCACGGCGAACGGCGCGTACCTCGCCGAGCGGCTGAGGGCGCTCTCGGCGAGCCTCGGCCACGGCGAGGTGCGCGGCCGCGGCCTGCTGCTGGCGCTCGAGCTGCGTGGCCTGGACGCCAAGAAGGTCGCGTCGGCCGCGCTCGACCGCGGGCTGCTCATCAACGCGCCGCGCCCCGACTCGCTGCGCTTCATGCCGGCGCTAACCGTATCGCTCGATGAGATCGATCAGATGATGGCGCGGCTCCGCACGAGCCTTCCCTAGCGATGGCGGTCCTGGCGATTCGCGAGGACTCCGCACCGCCGCCGGCCGACGAGCGTCTACGGCGTCTGTCGGTGACGCTCGATGAGCTCGCGGCGGCCGTGTGCGAGCGCGATGACGGCGCGCTGGCCCGCCGGCCCGACGCCCACAACTGGTCCGCGACGGAGATCGTCTGCCACCTGCGCGACGTGGAGGAGCTCTTCCTCACGCGGTTCATGACGATGCTCGCGATGGACGAGCCAAAGATCCTCGCGTTCAACGCGGCGCCCGCCGACCTGGCGGCGTGGGGGATCGGCAGCGCGGTCGGGAACCCGCTCGATCCCGACCGGTGGGCCGACGAGCGCCAGTACCGGCGCCACGACCCGCGCGAAGCGCTCTCTGCGTTCGCGAAGCGTCGCGGCGAGACGCTGGTGTTGCTGAGACGCCTCAACCCCGCCGAGTGGCAGCGCGGGGGCCTTCATCCGACGCGGGGCCGGATCACGATCGCCGACTACGCGGTGGCGCTGTCTGCCCACGACGCCAACCACCTCGCCCAGCTCCACCGAGCGCTCGCGGGCCGCGCCTGACGGCGCTCAGCCATTCCTTTTCGTTCGGCGCTCCAGACGTGCCAGCGTGGCCGTGACGTCGATCGAGCCGGACAGGACCGGCGCCAGCGGATCACCGACCTTCTCGAAGCGCGCCGGCGCCGTCTTGACCGTGAAGCGCGCGGGGTCGAGGCGCGCGTTCACTTCTTCCCAGCGCAACGGGCACGCGACCGGCGCACCCGGCAGCGGGCGCACCGAGAAGGGCGCGACGATCGTCTGGCCGTGGCCGTTCTGGCCCCAATCGATGTAGACCTTGCCGCCCCGCGCGCGCAGCGGCCGCGCGATCGTCGAGATCTCCGGCTCTTCCTCGACGCCGATCGTGGCGAGCAGCCGCGCGAAGGTCCGCGTCACCTCGTAGTCGTAGCGCGCGCCGAGCGGAAGGACGATGTGGAGGCCGGTCGCGCCGGAGGTCTTGACGTAGCTCGGCAGCTCCAGCTCGTCGAGGATGCGATGGAGCGCATGCGCAACCTTGACGACGTCGGTGAACGGCGCGCCCTTGGGATCCAGGTCGAGCACGAGCCAGTCGGGCCGATCGAGCGTGGGCAGGTGCGAGCTCCAGAGATGGAGCGGGATCGTTCCTAGGTTCGCGACGTAGCGCAAGCTCTCGCGATCGTTCACGATGAAGTAATCGATGTCGCGGCCCGCGTCGTCCGCGTGGATCCGCTCGGTCCGGATCCACGACGGGACCCACTCCGGCGCATCCTTCTGGAAGAACGACTTGCCCGTGATCCCGTCGGGATACCGCGTGAGCACGAGCGGCCGATCGCGCAGGTACGGCAACAGCCACGTCGCCACCGAATCGTAGTACTCGATCAAATCCGTCTTGGTATACCCCTCATCCGGCCAAAACACCTTCTTCGGATTCGTGATCACCACCTTCTTCTCATCCACCTCCGCGCCGTCGGAGGCTCCAGCCCCCACAGGCCTCGAAGCCCGCGATGCTCGCGCGCCGCCCCCGGCCCCGCCGCGACGGCGGGACGCAGCAGCATGACCAGAGTTCGAGGCGTCGTCGTCGCGTCCACGGCGATCGCGAGGGGGCGAGGGGGAGGGGGTGGAGGGGGGCGACGGGACCCGTTCCCGTGACCCGTCGTCGGACGAGGCGCGCCCAGATGGAGCCCAGCCACCCCCGGGCAGCGCACGCGCGCCGCGTGGTCCCGCGCCCCCCTCCATCCCTTCCCCCTCGCCCCCTCGCGACTCCAAAGGGACCTCCCGCACGCACTCCTCGGGACGTTTGTCCTCGCGCAACCCGAGGAACGCCGGGTGCCGAATCCCGCCGTCGCGCGTCCATTCCGTGAAGCGAACTTCGCAGACGAGCCGCGGCTCGACCCAGTGATGGCCGCGCCCGCCGGGTGTCCCGCGATCGAATGGCGACGTCGCGCGAGCCAGCGGCCGGAGCGTCTCCCACACGCGCTCGAGCATCGCGTCGTCGAAGCCGGTGCCGACCTTGGACACGTAGACGAGCTGGCCCTGGTCGTAGAGACCCAGGTGCAGAGCGCCGAAGTGAGCGCGCGAGCCCTGGGGCTCGGTGTAGCCGGCGATGACGAACTCCTGCCGGAGCTGGCACTTGATCTTGAGCCAGTCCCGCGAGCGCTTCGCCACGTACGCGCTGCCGAGCTTCTTGGCGACGATGCCCTCCAACCGCTGCTCGCAGGCCGCCTCGAGGAATTCGGTGCCGTGGCCGACCACGTGGTCGCCGTAGTGGACGACGCCGCGCGCCGGCAGCAGGAGCTTCAGACACTCCTTGCGCGCCTCGAGGGGCAGCCGGCGCACGTCGCGCCCGTCGAGCGCGAGCGCGTCGAACACAACCGCGCTGACCGGCACCGCGCCCCGGGCGTGCTGGACGTCGGCGGGGCGGGTCAGGTTCATGCGCTCCTGGAGGAGCTGGAAGCTCGAGCGGCCTTGGTCGTCGAGCGCCACGATCTCGCCGTCGAGCAAGAACTGGTCGAGCGGCAGCGCGCGGAGGGCCGTCGTCACCTCAGGATACCGCCCGGCGAAGTCCTGGCCGCTCCGGCCGCGCAGCTCGACGCGCTCGTTCGCGCGCCAGGCCACGACGCGGACGCCGTCGTACTTGATCTCGAAGAGCCAGGCCGGGTCCGAGAACGGCTCCTCGCTGAGCGTCGCCAGCATGAACAGCTCCGGGCGCGGCGCCACCTCCGCGCGCGGCGCGCCGAGCTCGACCAACCGCTTCCGCAAAGCGTCGAGGCGTGTCGGCCCGCCGCGCAGCTCCTCGACCGTCAGGCCCGAGAGCACCGACTCCGGAAAGCGCTCGACCGGCTCGGTCTCGCCGGCGAACGCGTCCGACTTCTTCAGCAGCAGCCACTCCTTCTCTTTGCCGCTCATGCGCGCCAGCGTCCACCGCCCGCGCAGCTTGAAGCCGAACAGCTCGAACTCGAGCTTCCCGCGCTCGAGCTGGACGCGGGCGGGCTCGGGCTTCGTGAGCTGGAAGCGACCGGCGTCCCACACGATCGACGGCCCCGCCCCATAGTTGCCCTCGGGGATCACGCCCTCGAAGTCCCCGTACTCGATCGGGTGATCCTCGACGTGCACGGCCAGGCGCTTCTCGTGGGGGCGCACGGATGGTCCCTTGGGCACCGCCCAGCTCTTCAGCACTCCGTCGATTTCGAGCCGCAGGTCGTAGTGGAGCCTCCGTGCCGAGTGCTTGTGGACGACGAACCGATTCCCTGCACCGGCGCCGATGCCGCCGAACGGCTCCGGCGTCTGCGCGGGGTCGCGCTTGCGCCGGTACTCGTCGAGGCCGCCGCCCCTAGACACGGAGCGCCAGGAGCACGGAGAGCGAGGCCATCAAATTATCCGCCGCATGCGCCGCGATCGACGGCAGCAGGCTGCCGGTCCGCTCGTACGCCCACGCCCACAGCAGCCCGCTCCAGAAGACCGCGCCGAAGCCGAGCAGGCCGTAGCCGTGGGCGATCGCGAAGATCCCGGCGCTCAGGAGCGCGGCCACGGGCACGCCGAAGCGCCGGCGAAAGGCCGCGAACACGAGCCCGCGGAACACGATCTCCTCGAACACCGGGGTGAGAACGACCGTGTCGAGGATCGACAGCCCGACGATGGCGGGCGCGCCCCACGCCAGCTCACGATCGAACCACTCGGTCCAGTGCGCGGAGAGCCCGAGGCGTCGCCCGGCCAGGTCGACCGCGACGCCGCCGAGCTGACCGAGCGAGAGCACCGCCAGGAACACGAACGGGAGGCGGCGTGCGCCGCCGGCAGCGGGCACCAGCCCGAGACCGCTGCCGAAGGGCAGGCCGGACGGCTCGAGCAGCCCGCGCCGGGCCAGCAGGAGGACGGGAAGAAACGCGGCGTTGGTGGCCACGGCGATCGCCACCCGCGCGAACGGTCGATCGGGTCCCGAGAACGTGTAGAAGTAGAGCGCGGTAAGGGTGATGGCGCCGAGCGCACCGCCGCGAATGAGGACCACGGCGCCCTCGCGTCCCCGCCACGGCGGCGGGAGCACGACCGCGCCGATGCGCCCGAGCGCGCCGCGCCGCCGGGCGAGCCGGATCAGGATCAAGATCCCGGCCACGAGCAAAGCCAGCTCGACCACGGTCATCACGCGCGAGCGGTTCAGCAGCCGGCTCGACCGGGCGACCTGCGCCGCCGTTGCGCCGGCCAGCAGCTCGGCGTCGCCGACGCGCGCCGCCACGCGCGCGGCGATGCGGTCCCGGAACCAGCCGGGCTCGAGCCCTTCGGCGAGCGTCTCGTCATCGAGAGTCGCCGCGTCACCGGTATCCACCGGCTCCTCCAGATAGGCGCCGGCGACGAGCCGCGAGAACGCCGGCAGGGGCTCGGGGCGGCGCGCCCACTCGTCGACGCGACGCTGCACGCTCGCCAGGCGGCCGGTCTCGCCCTCGAGGATGGCCAGGTGCAGGTCGACCGCCGGATCGAACGACGCGGCCGCCAGCTCTTCGTACCAGCCGAGCGCCTCGGCGACGTCGGCCGCGCGATCGCTCAGCAGCAGGCGATAGACGGATCGCTCCCACGCCGGCGCGCGCTCGATGCCCTCGTCGAGGTCCATCGTCCGTCCCACCACCAGCGCCAGCGCGCGCTCGGGCTCCACCATCTCCTCGACGCGCGAGCCGCCGTACTGGAGCCACGCCATGAACCCGAGGAACACGACGAGGACGACGGCGGAAAGGGTGGTGAGAACCCCGACATGTTGCCTCTCGACGGGCGCCGGAACGCTATCCATGGGAGAGCCCATGCCTGCGCGCATCATAGAGAGCATCGTGCTATCGTGCAAACCATGGCGCCGCACTCCGTGGGCTCGGGCACGATCTCGTTCGGCCTGGTCTCGATCCCGATCCGGCTCTACACCGCCGCGTCGTCGGCCAACGTGTCTTTCAACCTCCTCCACGCCAAGTGCGGCTCGCGCATCAAGCAGCAGACGTTTTGCACGACGTGCAACGAGGTCGTCGATCGCGCGAGCCTCGTGCGCGGCTACGAATTCGCCAAGGACCAGTACGTGCGGGTCAGCGATGAGGAGCTGAAGTCGCTCGAGGGCGAGACCTCGAAGGTCATCGACATCGCCGAGTTCGTCCCGCTCGCGTCGGTCGACCCGATCTACTTCGAGAAGACGTACTACCTCGGACCCGACAAGGGCGGCGACAAGGCGTACCGGCTCCTCGCCGACGCGATGGAGAAGAACTCGCGGGTCGCGCTGGCCAAGTTCGTGATGCGCGGCAAGGAGAGCCTCGTCCTCGTCCGGCCCGCCAAGGGCGGTCTCATGCTTCACACGATGTACTTCGCCGACGAGGTGCGGGACTTCGGCGAGATCGACCGCGGCCAGTCGGCGAAGATCAAGCCCGGCGAGCTCGAGCTGGCGCTCCAGCTCATCGACGGGCTCTCGAACGACGAATTCAATGCCGAGCAGTACCAGGACGAGTACCGCCAGCGCGTGCTCGGCCTGATCGACCAGAAGGTCGAGGGCAAGGAAGTGACCGCCGTCGGCCCTCAGGTCCAGCGCGCCCAGGTCATCGACCTGATGGAGGCGCTCAAGGAGAGCCTCGCCAAGCGCGTCGCTTCCGGCGAGAAGAAGCCGCTGGCGAAGGCCAAGCGCGAGGCCGCCCCCGCCCCGGCTGCCCCGAAGCGCGCCCAGGCCGCGAAGAAGTAGCGCTCCCTCGGCCGCCGGGCGGCCTCACCGCCTACTACTCTCCGACCTTGAAGTGTCGGCTCGGCCGCTGGGCGGCCTCACCTCCTACGACCATTTCGCCCGCCCGGCGGCGCGCGAGTTAGAATGAATTCGGGTCTGCTGGCATGCCCAGAATCGCGCTCGAGCCTCGGTTCCAGGTCGAGTACCTGTCGGTGCTCGACAGCGACGGCAACCTCGACACCGCGCTCGAGCCCAAGCTCTCCGATAATGACCTCAAGTCACTCTATCGCGCCATGCTGCTCGGCCGCCGGCTCGACGAGCGGATGGTGCGCCTGCAGCGCCAGGGACGGGTCGGCACGTTCGCGCCGATCAAGGGGCAGGAAGCCTCCCAGATCGGCAGTGCCTTCACCCTGCGCCGGAGCGACTGGATGGTGCCGTCGTTCCGGGAGACCGCCGCGATGGTCTGGCGCGGATGGCCGATCGACAAGCTCCTGCACTTCTTCGCCGGTCGTCTCGAAGGCGGCCAGCCGGCGCCCGACCAGCACGACCTGCCGATCACGATCCCCGTCGCGACCCAGTTGCCCCACGCGGTGGGCCTCGCCTACGCGGTCCAGTACCGCGGCGACGACGCGGTGGTCATGGCGTACTTCGGCGACGGCGCGACCTCCGAGGGCGACTTCCACGAGGCGCTGAACTTCGCCGGCGTGTGGCACGTCCCGGTGGTGTTCGTGTGCCAGAACAACCAGTGGGCGATCTCGGTGCCGCTCAAGAAGCAGACCCACTCCCGCACGATCGCCCAGAAGGCGCTGGCGTACGGGCTGCCGGGCCTCCAGGTGGACGGCAACGACCTCCTCGCCGTCTACGCGGCCGCGCGCGAGGCGGTGGACCGGGCGCGCGCCGGCGACGGCCCGACCCTGATCGAATGTGTCACCTATCGCCTCGGCGTCCATACGACCGCCGACGACCCGACCAAGTACCGCGCCGAGGAAGAAGTGCGGATGTGGGAGCAGAAGGACCCGTTGACGCGTTTCCGCGCCTACCTCGAGAAGCGCGACCTCGTCGAGGTCGGGCTCGAGCAGCGCATCGACGATGAGATCGCCGAGGCCGTGCGCCGCTTCGAGGCCACGCCGCCCGCCGATCCGCTCACGATGTTCGATCACGTCTACGCCGCGCCGCCGCCCGGGCTGCTGGCGCAGCGCGACGAGATGGCCGCCCGCGAGCGGTCCGCCCCGGCGCCCGCCGGCCCAGAGCCGGCGGCGCCGCCGGACGCGACGCCGATGCGCGGCCAGCGGCGGACACGGCGCTGACCATGGCGAAGCTGAACATGGTCAAGGCCCTCAACCTGGCGCTCCTCGAGGAGATGGAGCGCGACAACGACGTGCTCGTCCTGGGCGAAGACGTCGGCGTCGACGGCGGGGTCTTCCGCGTGACCGACGACCTGCAGCGGAAGTTCGGCTCGCAGCGCGTGATCGACAGCCCGCTCGCCGAGGCGGCGATCATCGGCACCGCCGTCGGGATGGCGCTCTACGGCCTCAAGCCGGTCTGCGAGATCCAGTTCTCCGGCTTCGCGTTCCAGTGCTTCCACCAGATCGAGAACCACTGCGCGCGTTACCGCATGCGCTCCCAGGGACGCTTCCACATTCCGATGGTGATTCGCATGCCGTACGGGGGCGGCGTCCGGGCCCTCGAGCACCACTCGGAGTCGGAGGAGCAGTTCTACGCTCACATCCCCGGGCTGAAGATGGTGATCCCGTCGGGACCGCGCACCGCCCGCGGCCTCCTTGCCGCGGCCATCCGTGATCCCGACCCGGTGATCTTCTTCGAGGCCAAGGCGCTCTACCACGCCGCCAAGGAAGAGGTGCCGGACGAGAGCGAAGCGCTCCCGATCGGCCGCGCCCAGGTCGCGCGCGAGGGGGACGCCCTCACGCTGGTCGCCTACGGTGCCATGCTCCGCGTGGCCCTCGAGGCCGCGGACGTCCTCCTGGCGGAGGACGGCGCCCGCGTGGAGGTGATCGATCTGCTCACGATCTCGCCGCTCGACCGCGAGGCGCTCGTGACGTCGGTCAAGAAGACCGGGCGCGCCGTGGTCGTGCACGAGGCGCCCCGGAGCTTCGGGCCAGGCGCCGAGATCGCGGCCTCGATCATGGACGGCGCGTTCCTCTCGCTCGAGGCGCCGATCCGCCGGGTGACCGCGCACGACGTGCCGTTCGCCGGCTTCGCCCGCGAGAAGGCGAACGTGCCCGACGGGCCGCGCGTGGTCGCCGCCGTCCGCGAGACCCTCGCGTTCTGAGGCAAGCTGGCCCATGCCCCGCCCCTTCGCGCTGCCCGATCTCGGCGAAGGACTGACCGAAGCCGAGATCGTCAAGGTGCTCGTCGGCGAGGGTGACGTCGTCGCGGAGGACGCGCCGCTGCTCGAGGTCGAGACCGACAAAGCCACGGTGGAGATCCCGTCGCCATTCGGCGGGCGCGTGGCGACCATCCACGTTCAGCCCGGGCAAACCGTGAAGGTCGGTCAGGTCCTGGTCACGTTCGACGACACGGGCGCGCCGGCTCCCGGCGGTACCAGCCGGTCACGGTTTGCCGCGACGGGCGCCCCTGCGAGGCGCGCCCCCTCCACGGCCTCGACACCGGCGGCGGCCCCAGCCGGCACGAGCGCCGGGCCGGTGCCCGCCACGCCGGCGACGCGGCGGCTGGCCCGAGAGCTCGGGGTCGATTTGCGCGGCGTCCGGGCGACGGGACCCGCGGGGCGCGTGACCGATGAGGACGTGCGCGCCGCTGCGGGCCCAGCCGCGCCGCCTTCACCCGCGTCGGCGGCGGGCGCCGGTCCCGAGCGGGTCGCGGCCGCCCAGCGGCTCGCGGCGGAGCGTCCGCGCGCCGCCAGGCCGCTGGCGCCGATCGGGGTCGAGCCGCCGCCGCTGCCGAGGTTCGAGCAGTGGGGCCCGGTCGAGCGGCAGCCGCTCTCCCACCTGCGCCGCACCATCGCCGAGCGCATGGCGCTTTCGGCCACGCTGATCCCGCACGTGACCCACTTCGACCGCGCCGACATCACCGAGCTCGACGCGATCGTCCGCCGTTCGGTGGAGCCGGCACGCCAGCGTGGCCTCGTGCTCACCCTGACGAGCTTTCTCCTGAAGGCGGCCGCGCTCGCGCTCAGGGAACACCCGCAGTTCAACGCGAGCCTGGACGGCGCCGCCGGTGAGCTGATCCTCAAACGCTACTACCACCTCGGTGTCGCGGTGGCGACCGAGCGCGGGCTGATCGTCCCGGTCATCCGCGACGTCGACACGAAGCCGCTCGTGGAGCTGCAGCGGGAGCTCGCGACGCTCGCCCAGCGTGTCCGCGCGGGCAAGGCGACACTCGACGACCTGCGCGGCGGGACGTTCACGATCACCAACATCGGCGCGCTCGGCGGCACCGGCGCGATCCCGATCATCAACTACCCCGAAGCGGCCATTCTCGGCGTGGCGCGCGCCCGCGAAGAGCCCGTCGTGCGCGAGGGCCGGATCGAGGCGCGGACCCTCCTGCCGATCTCGCTCACGTTCGACCACCGCGTCGCCGACGGCGCCGACGGCGCGCGCTTCGCGGCGGCCATCGTGCGCCGCCTCGAGCGTCCGGAGCAGCTGCTCCTCGACTGGTGACCTTCTTGTGGTGATGGGCGACCTCGTGATCGAGGTGGACGTGGCCGTGGTCGGCGGCGGGCCCGGCGGCTACTCGGCGGCGTTCCGCTGCGCCGAGCTGGGGCTCGAGACGGTGATCGTGGACGCCGGCAAGCGGCTCGGCGGCGCCTGTCTCTGGGAGGGCTGCATTCCCTCGAAGGCGCTCTTGCACGTCGCCGCGCTGATCGAGGACGCCGCGCGCGCCCGCGAGCTCGGCGTCGAGTTCGGCGAGCCGCGCGTTTCTCTCGATCCGCTCCGTAAGTGGAAGGCCGAGCGGGTCGTCGGCCGGCTGGCGCGCGGGCTCACGTCGGTCGCGAAGACCAAGGGCGTCGAGGTGATCGGCGGCCGCGCCGTGTTCGAGAGCTCGCGCGAGCTGCGCGTCGAGGGTGACCAGCCGCAGAAGATCCGCTTCAAGCACGCGATCGTCGCGACCGGCTCGCTCCCGTCGCGCCCCCCGGGCCTGACGCTCGCGTCCGATCGCATCGTCGACTCGACGGCCGCGCTCGAGCTGCCGGACGTTCCGGAACGACTGCTCGTGATCGGCGGCGGCTACATCGGTCTCGAGCTCGGTCAAGTCTACGCCTCGCTCGGCAGCGCGGTCACCGTCGCCGAGATGACCGACGGGCTGTTGCCCGGGCCCGACCGCGACCTCGTCCAGCCGCTCGCGCGCCGGTGCGAGAAGCTCTTCGCGAAGATCCGGCTGGGCACCAAGGTGACGTCGCTGGCGGAGCGCGGCTCGGCGATCGAGGCTCGCTTCGGCGGCGACGACGTCGAGGCCTTCGACCGCGTCCTGGTCGCTGTCGGACGCGGGCCGGTCAGCGCGGGGCTGGGGCTCGAGACGACTCGAGCGAGCGCCGACGCGCGCGGCTTCCTCGCGGTCGACGAGCGCTGCCGTACCGAGGACCCCGCGATCTATGCAGTCGGCGACGTCACCGGCGAGCCGATGCTCGCCCACCGGGCGATGCGCCAGGGCAAGGTCGCCGGCGAGGCGATCGCAGGCCGCCCGGCGGCGTTCGACAACGTCGTCGTCCCGGCGGTCGTCTTCACCGATCCCGAGGTCGCCTGGTGCGGGCTCACCGAATCGCAGGCGCAGCGTGACGGGCGCCGGGTCGAGGTCGCGCGCTTCGCGTGGGCGGCGTCGGGCCGCGCGGCGACCCTCGGCCGCAGCGACGGTGTGACGAAGCTCATCGCGGACCCCGACACGGGGCGCGTCCTCGGCGCCGGCATCGTGGGGCCGGGTGCCGGAGAGCTGATTGCCGAGGCCGCGCTCGCCGTCGAGGCCGCGCTCACCGTCGAGGATCTCGCGGCGACGATCCACACCCACCCCACCCTGTCCGAGACGTGGATGGAGGCCGCCGAAGCGCTCCTGCAGCGCCGGTGACTCCACGCTGGGCGATCCTCGGCCTCGTGACGCTCGCTCACGGCCAGGGCGGCGGCTACGTGCTGCCGTGGCTCGTCCTGACGGTCGTCGCGGCTGTCGTCGCCCTCACGCTCCCGCGTTTGGCGCCGCTGGTGCAGCGTAGCTGACGCTCGGTTGTGGCAGACTGAGGCGGTGAGCACGATCCTCGTGACCGGGTTCGAGCCCTTCGGCGCGCACGGCGCCAACCCCTCAGAAGGGCTTGCCAAGGCCGTCGATGGGCGCCGGGTCGGCGATCACACCGTTCGCAGCGTCGTGCTGCCCGTGCATCACGCCGACGCCGCGGATCGGCTGGCACCCATCCTCGACGAGACGAGCCCGGCGGCGGTGCTGCACCTCGGTCTCGCCGACGGACGCGCCCGCGTCGCGCTCGAGCGCGTGGCCGTGAACGTCATGGACTATCCGTTGCCGGACAACGCGGGCTATCGGGCGAGCGGCGAGCCGTGCGTGACGGGAGGACCGACGGCCTACTTCGCGACGGTGCCGCTCGCGGCGATGCTGAAGGCGCTCACCGCCGAGGGCATCCCGGCCTATATCTCGAGCACCGCGGGAACCTACCTCTGCAACCAGACGCTCTACTGGACACTCCACTCCGTGAACGGGCGGCCTCGGCGGCCTGCCGTCGGCTTCGTCCACTTTCCGCTGCTCCCCGCGATGGTGGCCGGCTCAGGGCTCGAGCAGCCGAGCATGGACTTCCCGCTCATGCTTCGCGCCCTCGAGACGATCCTGGGCGTGATCGCCGGCGACGTGTGACGGCCGCTCCGATCGCCGCGCTGCTGTTCGACCTCGACGACACGCTGCTCGACTACTCCAGCGGCGTCGACGGGAGCTGGGCGGGAGCGTGCCACGCGTGCTGCCCTCAGGCCAGCGTCGATCCGGCCGCGCTCCTGGGCGAGCTCGCCGAGACTCGACGGTGGTTCTGGGACGACCCCGAGCGCCATCGGCGGGAGCGTGTGAACATGCTCGGCGCCTGGCAGCACATCGTGGAATTCGCGCTCGAGCGTCTGGGCTGCGCCGCCCCGGGCCTCGCGGCGGCCGTCGCCGGCGACTTCGCGGCGCGGCGGCGCGAGGGAATGCGCCTGTTCCCCGACGCGCTCGAGGTGCTGGAGCATTTCCGAAGGCAAGGCGTGCCGCTGGCGCTCGTCACGAACGGCGACGCGGTCCAGCAGCGGGACAAGATCGAGCGCCACGGGCTCGGCCGGTTCTTCGACGCGATCCTGATCGAGGGGGAATTCGGGACGGGCAAGCCCGAGGAAGTCGTGTACCACCACGCGCTGCAGGCGCTCGGCGCCTCAGCGACGACGGCGTGGATGGTCGGCGATCACCTCGAATGGGACGTGGGCGCACCGCAGCGGCTCGGAGTGCGTGGCGTGTGGATGGATCGCGAGGGGCGCGGGCTGCCGTCGGGCAGCGTCGTGCGCCCTCATCGAATCATCCGCGCGCTCGACGAGCTGATCGTGCTCGAGCGTTGAGGCCGCCGACTAGCGGCGACCGTGCAAAATGTCGCACCAGCGCCGGTTGTCGTCGCCGCCGGCCTCGGCACTCCCCGACAGATACGCGGATGCGGTCACCACTTCGTCGTCGGCGCCTTCGCGCGTCGGAGAGTGGGATTCGCACCAGCGCACGTCGAGGATTTCCTGGCTCGGATCAGCGTCGGGCTCACAACCAGGACAATAAGCGCGGGCGACACACGGGGTGTCCGGAAGGTAATCCGTCACCGTCTTATGGCGAGAATCACTATCGCCATCCTTTCTCAATATAGAGGAGCAACTCCTTCATGCATAATTTAAACCGCCATGCCGTCACCGGGATCCCACGGAGACGCGGGGCTAGGAATTTCACGGTGATGCGATCGATGGTGCAATGTGAGCCAGCCCAGACCTAGGCCGGATCTGCCCCCGGGGGTGGTAATTCTTGCCCCGTGGGCCTTCGGGTTGCCGAAAATGTCAGCAGGCAGGGACTGCCTGACATAGAGTGACTAGACCCGTGAATTCGACGGTGGCGGATCGCTTCGTAATCGAAGGTGGTCACCCGGTCGGCGGAACCGTGACGCCGAGCGGGAACAAGAACGAGGCGCTTCCGCTCCTGGCGGCGGCGGTCCTCTCGTCGGGCACCGTCGTGATCGAGAACGTCCCCGACATCCGCGACGTCACGACGCTGATCGACATCCTCCGCGGCCTCGGCGTGCAGGTCGAATGGTCCGACGATCACGCGGTCGGCATCGACTCCTCGCGGTTGCGCGGGTCGCGCCCCGACGCCGCGCTCGCCGCGGAGATCCGGGCCTCGTTTCTTCTCGCCGCGCCGCTCCTCGCCCGGACCGGCCTCGCGGTCTTGCCCCGGCCGGGCGGCGACAAGATCGGCCGCCGGCGGCTCGATACCCACCTGCTCGCGCTCCAGCAGCTCGGCGCCCGGATCACGCTCGACGACGCGTACTACCACCTGGAGCTCACGGGGCCCTTCCGGGCCGCCGAGGTGTTTCTGGACGAGGCGAGCGTCACCGGGACTGAAACCGCGGTGATGGCCGCGGCGATGGCCGCCGGCAGCACACGCCTCTTGAATGCGGCCTCCGAGCCGCACGTTCAGGGGCTCTGTCACGCGCTGAACGCGATGGGGGCGCGGATCGCCGGGATCGGCAGCAACGTCCTGGAGATCCAGGGGGTCGGCCAGCTTCGGCCGGCGCGGCACCGCGTCGGGCCCGATCACATCGAGGTCGGATCGTTCGTCGCCGTCGCCGCGATGACGGGCGGTGAGCTCCGTGTCCAGCACGTGGCGCCCGACCATCTGCGGATGATCCGCATGGTGTTCGCCCGCCTCGGCGTGGAGACCACGATCGAGGGCACGACCCTCTGCGTGCCGGCCGGCCAGAAGCGCGCCATCGTCGCCGACATCGACGGCGCGATTCCGAAGGTCGACGACGCGCCGTGGCCGGGGTTCCCGGCCGACCTCACCCCGCTGGCGCTCGTGCTGGCGACCCAGTGCGACGGGACCGTGTTGATCCACGAGAAGCTGTTCGAGAGCCGCCTGTTCTTCGTGGATAGCCTGATCGCGATGGGCGCCCGGATCGTGCTCTGCGATCCGCATCGGGCGCTGGTGATCGGACCTAGCCGTCTCCACGGCGCCACCATCGTCTCTCCGGACATCCGGGCCGGCATGGCCCTCATCGCCGCGGCGCTGGCCGCACCCGGCCGCTCGGTCATCCGCAACATCCAGCAGGTCGACCGCGGATACGAGCGCATCGACGAGCGTCTGCGGAGCCTCGGCGCCCGGCTCACGCGCGGGTAGTCGTGCGCGGCTCGCCCGCCTGACGTAACATCCAACGACAACAAGGAGGCCCGCTCATGCGTCCACATGTGCTTCGCCGGATACTCGTCGGCGCCGTCATTTCCGTCTCGGCGCTCGGGGCCGTCGTGCCGGCGCCCGTCGGCGCCGACGAGACGTGCAACTCACCCTACATGGCCAATTTGATAACGGGGCAGGAGGACTACCTGTACGTCTGGGCGCTCGGGATCAAGGGAGTCGGCGACGGCGCCGACAAGCTCGTCACGATTGACGTGAACCCGGCGTCGAAAAGCTACGGCAAGGTGGTCCACAAGATCTCGGTGGGTGGCGGCCGAGGCGAGGCTCATCACATGGGCTTCACGGACGATCGCCGCTTCCTCTGGGCCGGCGGGCTCGACAACAGCCGGATCTCGATCTTCGACGTCGGCAGCGACCCGGCGCGCCCCAAGCTCGTGAAGTCGATCACCGACGTTCTACGCAATGCCCGGGCGCATGCTCGTGCAGGGGCTCTCCAACGCGAAGGACGGGGGCGGCGTGACCGGCATGGCGCTCTACAGCAACAAGGGCGAGCTCGTCGCTACGTATCCGATGCCGACCACGGACGGCGGCGATGGCTACGGCTACGACATCGCCATCAACCCCCAGAAGAACGTGATGCTGACCTCGAGCTTCACCGGCAAGAAGAACTACATGCGCGCGCTCGGCGACCTCGTGAAGGACGCCGAGGCCATGAAGCGCTTCGGCAACACGATGGCCATCTGGGACCTGAAGGCGATGAAGCCGAAGAAGGTCCTGAACGTCCCGGGGGCGCCGCTCGAAATCCGGTGGTCGCTGAAGGACGGCGACACCTGGCGCCAAGATCCCGCTGCCGGTCGACATCAGCATCAACAAGGAGGGGACCGGGCTCTGGGTCAACACGTTCATGGACGGCAAGACGCGGTACTTCGACCTCTCGAATCCCGAACAGCCCAGGCAGACCTACGAGCGCGTGACCGGCAAGCAGGTGAACATGATCTCGCAGAGCTGGGATGGCACGCGCGTGTACATCGCCTCCTCGCTCCTCGCCCACTGGGACAAGGGGGGCGCCGACGACGAGCAGTTCGTGCGCGCCTTCCGCTGGAACGGCAAGGAGCTCATGCCAGCGTTCGAGGTCGACTTCCACAAGGAGAAGCTCGGCCGGGCGCACCACATGAAGTTCGGCTCGAAGACGATGAAGGCCGCGTATGACCTCGAGCGCACGGCGCGCCGCTGAGCTCGTGCGCATCCTCGCCGCCGGCGTGGCGCTCGCGGGCGCCGTCGCGGTCTTCTCCGTCGACGCCCACGAGCCCGACGCCCTGCCGGCGCCGCTGATGGACTTCGTTCCGCCGCCGGCCGGGAGCTATCCGCTCCACGCGATCATGCGGGCGCCGGATGGCGCCGTGCTCGACCTCGAGGGGCGCCGCCAGCCGCTCCGTCAATTCACGTCGGGGAAGATCACGCTGCTCGGCTTCATGTACACCTCCTGCGGCGACCCGCGCGGCTGTCCGCTCGCCCACCAGGTCTTCCACACCGTGCGCCACCGGGTGGCCACGCAGCCCGAGCTGCGCGACCGCGTGCGCCTGGTGTCGCTCAGCTTCGACCCCGCCCGCGACACCCCGCGCGCGATGCGCACCTACATGGCCGGCGTGCCGCCGGCCGCCGTGGAGTGGGCCTTTCTCACCACCGAGTCGCCGCGCACGCTCGTCCCCCTGCTCGACGGCTTCGGCCAGGACGTGCGCCTCGAGCTCGACGCCGGCGGCCGGCCGCTGGGGCCGCTCGCGCACGTCCTCAAGGTGTTCCTGATCGACGCGCGAGGCTCCGTGCGCGAGATCTACACGACGTCGTACCTGTACCCGGAGGTGATCCTGAACGACATCCAGACCCTGCACCTCGAGGGGACCACGCCGAGAACCGCCCGATGAACGGCGCGGCCTCGGCGCTCGTCACGACCGAGTGGCTCGCCGCCAACCTGGGTCGGCGGACCGTCCGCGTGGTCGACGGCTCGTGGCATATGCCCCAGCTCGGACGCAACGCGCGCGCAGAGCACGCGGAAGCGCACATCCCGGGCGCGGTCTTCTTTGACATCGACGCGGTCGCCGACACGCGCACCTCGCTCCCGCACATGCTGCCCAGCGCCGCGGCGTTCGCGCGGCACATGAGCGGGCTGGGGATCGGCGACCGCGATCGGGTGATCGTCTACGACTCGCGCGGGGTCGTGAGCGCCGCGCGCGTCTGGTGGACCTTCCGCGCCTTCGGCCACGACGCGGTCGCCGTCCTCGACGGCGGCTTCGCGCGATGGCGCGCCGAGGGTCGTCCGACCGAGGCGGGGACGCCGACGCCGAAGCCGCGCCGCTTCACCGCCCGTCTGCGCCGAGGCCTCGTGCGCGATCTCGCGAGCATGCGCCGCAACCTCCGGACCCGGAAGGAGCAGGTGCTCGACGCCCGCTCGGCCGGCCGCTTCGCCGGCACCGAGCCGGAGCCGCGCGCCGGACTGCGCCCCGGCCACATTCCCGGCAGCCTCAATCTCCCCTACGACCGGCTCTACGACAAGGACGGCTCGTTCCTGCGAGGCGACGCGCTTCGCCGGCAGCTCGAGGCGTCCGGCCTCGACCTCGCCGCGCCGGTGACCGCCTCGTGCGGATCCGGCGTGACCGCTTCGGTGCTGGCCCTCGGGCTCTTCGTGCTCGGCCGGCCCGACGTCGCGGTCTACGACGGGTCGTGGACAGAATGGGGCGGTCGCGCCGATACTCCCGTCGAGCGCTAGGAGACCCTCGATGGCGACGTCCGAGCTCGAGTTCAACCCGTACGATCCGGCGTTCAGCGCGGATCCGTATCCGACCTATCACCGCCTGCGCGCCGAGGACCCCGTCCATCGGACCCCGATGGGCTTCTGGATCCTCACGCGCTACGACGACGTCGCGACCGTGCTGAGGGACGCGCGCTTCGGCCGCAAGGGCTTCGACGAGCTGATCCGCGGGACCTTCGGCGAGTCGAGCTTCGAGCAGGCGATGCTGTTCCGCGACCCGCCCGACCACACGCGGCTGCGGGCGCTGGTGAGCAAGGCGTTCACGCCGCGCGTGATCGAGGAGATGCGCGCGAAGATCCAGAAGACGGTGGACGCGCTGCTCGACCGCGTCCACGACGCGCGCGCCATGGACGTGATCGCCGACTTCGCCTACCCGCTTCCGGTCAGCGTCATCTCCGAGATGCTCGGTGTGCCGGCCGAGGACCGGGATCGCTTCCGAGGGTGGTCGGCCGACATCGCCCGGAGCCTCGACGCGATCGCAATGCCGACGGATCCCGGAGTCCTCGAGCGCGGCAACGCCGCGCGCCACTCCCTTTCGAGCTACTTCCTGGCCCTCATCGCCGAGCGGCGTCGGCGCCCCCAGCGCGACCTGCTCTCCGATCTGATCGCGGCCGAGGAGCAGGGCGACAAGCTCAACGAGGAAGAGCTGATGGCGACGATCATGCTGCTCTTCGTCGCCGGTCACGAGACCACGGTGAACCTGATCGGCAACGGCACCCTGGCGCTCCTGCGCAACCCCGACCAGCTCCGGGCCCTTCGCCGGAGCCCCGGGCTGATCGCGAGCGCGGTCGAAGAGCTCCTGCGTTACGACGCGCCGGTCCAGCGCACCGGGCGGATGCCCAACACCGACGTGGAGCTCGGCGGCAAACGGATCGCCAAGGGCGATCTGGTGCTGAGCCTGATCGGCGCGGCGAACCGCGACCCCGCGCACTTTCCGGAGCCTGACCGCCTCGACATCGCGCGCGCCGACAACCGCCACCTCGCCTTCGGCTGGGGCATCCATTTCTGCCTGGGCGCTCCGCTGGCGCGCGCGGAGGCGCAGGCGGCGATCGGCACGATCGCGAGCCGCCTGCCGGAGCTCGCGCTCGCGACGCCCACGCCCGAGTGGCGCGAGGCATCCGCGCTCCGCGGCCTGAAGACGCTGCCAGTCACCTTCTAGCCGCACCAGGAACGGGGACGAGTATGGCGCTCCAGCTGTCCGACGAGATCAAGGCCCTGGTCCGCGGCGCGAACTTCGCCCATCTCGCGACGCTCATGAGCGACGGCTCGCCCCAGGTGGCGCCAGTGTGGGTGGATCTCGAGGGCGAGTCGATCGTCGTCTGCACCGGCGAGGGCTCGCTCAAGGCGAAGAACACCCGGCGTGACGCGCGGGTCGGCCTGTCCATCATCGCGATGGACAACCCGTACCGTGAGGCGCAGCTCCGCGGTCGGATCGTGGAGCGCAGACCCGACGCCGATTTCAAGACGATGGACCGCGTCTCGCGGAAGTACACGGGCAAGCCGTTCCCCTTCCGCGACAACCCTGGGCAGCGAGTTGTCCTGGTGATCGAGGTCGTGCGGGCGCGGTTCGCGGCCTTGCCGTTCGTGCACGCGCCAGCTTAGATGGGGGGCCTCGAAGGGCCCCCCATACCCCCCACTGCTCGGCCGCGCCCCGGCTCAGCCGGGGTGCGCCTCGAGATCCCATCGCGTGCCGGGGAGCCTCGAAGGGCCCCCATACCCCCACTGCTCGGCCGCGCCCCGGCTCAGCCGGGGTGCGCCTCGAGATCCCATCGCGTGCCCGGGGGCCTCGAAGGGCCCCCCATACCCCCCACTGCTCGGCCGCGCCCCGGCTCAGCCGGGGTGCGCCTCGAGATCCCATCGCGTGCCCGGGGGCCTCGAAGGGCCCCCCTACCGCTCCACCTAGCTGCCGGCGGCCTCACGCTCGACGTGCGCCTGGTCGACCCAGAGCGCCATGCCCATCGCGCTGAAGCTCGAGAGCGCGGCGCCGGTGTGTTCGCGCGCGCGATCGCGGTGGCCCGCCTGCCGGTGCAGGCGCCCCAGGCCCAGGCGGCAGTGCGCGGCGAGCGGGCGCATCTGGAGCGCGTCCGCCAGGTCGAGCGCTCGCTGGTACGCCGCCTCCACCGTCGCGACGTCCGGCGTCTCGCCGCGCGCGTCGATGTCGGCGAGCAGGCATCGCGCGTACGCCTGCTGGCCGCGCTCCTGGCGCTCCTCGGCCGTGGTAAGGGCCCGTCCCGCGTGGTCTAGGGCGGAGTCGCGGCGGCCGGCATAGAGATGCGCCTGGCCGAGCCACGTGAGCCGCATCGCATGACCGGCAACGAGTCGCATCGACGCGGCGCGCTCGAGCGTCTGCTCCAGCAGCGTCACCGCGGCCCCGGCCCGTCCTTCGAGCGTGTAGGCGGCGCCGAGCGGGCCCGTGATAAACGGCGCGAAGAACGGGATGCTCTCCACCCGCGCGAGCACGAGGCCCTCCTCGAGCGCCGGGATCGCCTTGTCGATGTCTCCACGGATCACATAGACGATTCCGCGGCCGAAGAGCGCCTGGAGACGGCTATAGGCGTGGTCGCCGGCGGCCGCGATCTCCGCGCCTTCCTCGGCGACATCCACGGCTTCGTCGAGCTCGCCGAGCTCGGCGAGGGTCCACGCGAGCCACGAGCGCGCCCACACCGAGGGGAACGCGGCCATGTCGAATCGCTCGTGCACGAGGCCGCCCTGGAGCGAGGCGACGACCTGGCGCAGTAGATCGGCGGCGGAGAGGTAGTTGCCGAGGGCGTGGTTCGCCTGCCCGAGCCGGCAGGTGGACAGCACGCGCATCGCGAAGCTCCCGAAGGAGGCCGCGATCGTCAGGTCGCGCTCGGCCGCCTTGACGGCCCGATCGTGCTCGCCCTGCCACCAGAGCTGACCGGGGCTTTCCGGGCCTCGGCCGATCACCGCGTCGATCTCTTCGGGCGCCACCACATCCGCGAGATCACGCAAGTGGGTGATCGCCTTGCTCCACACCTCGCCCCGGAACGCGTGGTGGATGAGCTGATCGCGATGCTCGGCCAGCGCATCGGGGTAGCTGCGCTCGATCGCCTCGACGAGGCGCGCGTGCATGCCGCGCCGGCGCTCGTGCAGCAGGCTCGCGTACGCGACCTCGTGCGTCAGCGTGTGCTTGAAGGTGTACTCGGCGTCGGGAAAGAGACGCGTCTCGTAGATGAACTCCGCCGACTGCAGGCGCGCGAGCCCGCGCGATAGATCGGGCTCGGGCTGCTCGGCGATCGCCTGCAGCAGCACGAGCGGCACGTCCTTGCCGACGACCGAGGCCGACTGCAGCAGGCGCTTGTCCTCCGGCGGCAGGCGATCGATGCGCGCGGCCAGGATGGCCTGGACCGTCTCCGGGAGCTGGACGACCTGGACGGACTTCGCGAGACGATAGGCGCCCGGCGCGCCGGCCAGCACGCCGGTCTCGGCGAGCCCGCGCACACTCTCTTCGAGAAAGAACGGGTTGCCCTGAGCACGCGCGATCAGCATCGACGTCAGCGGCCCGAGCTCGGCGTCGCCGCCCAGCAGCGCGCCCACGAGCGCCTCCGCCGACGCCGGGGCCAGCGGGTCGAGACGGATCTGGCCGTAGTAGGTCTTGCCGCCCCAGCCGTGCTGAAACTCGGGGCGGTAGTTCACGAGCAGCAGCAGGCGGTGCGAGGGCACGCTCTCGACGAGGCTCTCGACCAGCACCTGGGTGTCGGCGTCGATCCAGTGGAGGTCTTCCAGGATGACCAGCAGCGGCTGGGCCTGGCTCTCCCGGAGCAGGACGCGCTTGACCGCATCGATGGTTCGCTGCCGCTGCCCCTCGCCGCCGAGCTGCTTCCACGCCGCGTCGTCCACCGGCACATCGAGCAGCGCCTGCAGCGCGGGAAGCGCGGGCCGGAGCGTCTCGTCCAGGGCCAGGAGCTTGCCGGTGAGCTTTTCGCGAACGCGGCGCTCGTCGTCGCGGTCCTCGATGCCGAGATAGGCCTTCAGGAGGCGGACGACGGGGAGGAACGGCGCGCCCTTGCCGTAGGAGACGGCGCTCGACTCCAGCACGAGCCAGCCGTCGGTCCGGTGCGAGCGCCCCAGCTCCCACATGAGGCGCGACTTCCCGACGCCGGGCTCGCCGACCACGGCCACGACCTGTCCCGCTCCGGCGCCGGCGCGCTCCATCGCCGCGCGCAGCTGCTCGAGCTCGGCGTCGCGGCCGATGAAGCGCGTGAGACCCCGGGAGGCGGACACTTGAAGGCGCGTCAGCGTCGACTCGGCGCCGAGGAGCTCGAAGACGTCCACCGGCTCGGCGAGGCCACGGATCGGCACCGCGCCCAGTCCCCTCACGCGCACGTAGCCCTCGACGAGGCGGAGCGTCGACCGCGTGAGCAGGGTCGAGCCGGGCTTCGCCATCTGTTCGACGCGCGCCGCCAGGTGGGTCGTCTCGCCGACGGCGGTGTAGTCCATGCGGAGGTCACTGCCGATCGAGCGGACGACGACCGCGCCGGAGTTCAGACCGATCCGGATCTGCAGCGGCGCGCCATGCGTGCGCTGGATCTCGTCGGCGTACCGACCCACGCGGTCCTGCATGCGCAGCGCCGCGTAGCAGGCGCGGATCGCATGGTCCTCGTGCGCGAGCGGCGCCCCGAAGAGGGCCATGATGCCGTCACCCATGATCTGGTTCACGACGCCCTCGTAGTGGTGCACGGCTTCCATCATGTGCTCGAGCACGGGATCGAGGAGCCGCCGGACCTCTTCGGGATCGCGCTCGGCGACGAACAGCTCCAGGGAGCTCTTCGAATCGGCGAACAGGACGGTGACGTTCTTCCGCTCACCCTCGAGCGCGACGCGCGAGGTCAGGATCCGGTCGGCAAGATTCGGCGGAATGTACGACTGCGGCGCCGGGCGGCTCTCCGCCGGCGCCGGTCTCAGCGGCTGACCGCACTCGTTGCAGAACCGGCTGCCCGACGCGTTGAGATGGCCGCACGCTCGACAGCGAAGATCGAGCGAGGTTCCGCAGTTGCTACAGAACTTGGCCGCCGGTGGATTCGCGTGGCCGCACTGCGGGCACGCCAGCTAAGAACCTTCCTTCACTTCGATGATCTCGTCGGCGACCAGCCCGTGCGCCTCGCGATGAACCGCCGCCGCGGCCTCCTTGCTCGGAGCCTGCACGAGGCAGAACACCTTGCCGGTTCCCTCGTCGAACCAGTAGCGCAGGTAGTTCACGCCATACTTGTGCTGCACCTCGAGGTCCTTCTGATGCGCGTGACCCAGCGCTTCTGCCTTCAGTCCGTCGATCTTGTGATGCACGTCGAGATAAAGCGGCATCTTGCCTCCCTTTTGCGTGCGGGTGAACGTAGGAAGTGTAGGGCAACGCGCAAGAAGGGGTCAAGGCGCGAAACGTCGGCGCGCGCGGCTCAGTCGCAGTAGAGCTCGACCGTGTAGCCGTTCGGGTCCTCGATGTAGATCGCGGTATTGCCGCGTCGGCCCCGGACGCGAATGCCCTCGGCCTTGACGCGCGCGCAGACCTGCCTCCATCGGGGCCGGGGGAAATGCAGGCCGAAGTGATCGAACCCGCCGGCCGCCGGATCGAAGCGGGCCCGCGTCCCGACGAAGTTCAACAAATCGCGGCCGCCCGGCGTCTCGAGGAACAGCATGCCCTCGTGAGGGAACGCGATGCGCAGGCCGAGGACCTCCCGATAGAAGCGCTCGGTCGCGGCGAGGTCGCGCGTCTTGAGGGCCAGGTGACGGAGCCCGCGGCTCATCGTCATGGATCCGCAGGCCCGACGCCCTTGAACGCGAACTTCTGGACGCGCTTGCCGCTGTCGACCTCGGCGGTGTAGACGTTGCCCTTCGAGTCCACCGCCAGATTGTGGATCCAGTGGAAGCTCCCGGCCTGGCGACCGTTCCGGCCGAACTTGCCGACGACCCGGCCGCTCTCGCGCAGGAGCGTCCACACGTGGTTGTTCTCGCCGTCGGCGTTGTAGAGCCACGCCTGCGGCGCGTCGTGCGACACGTCGAGATCCCACACCGAGCCGCTGCCGCGAGTCGCCGGCGCCACGACGAACTCCTTCACGAAGGTCCCGTCCTTGCGGAAGACCTGGATACGGTTGTGCATCCGGTCGCACACGTAGAGGAGCCCGTCCCTGGCGAGCCGCACGCAGTGCACCGGGTTGCCGAACGGCTTCACGCCAGGCTCGCCCGGCGGCCGGCCGTTGGCGCCCCAGTGGCGCTTGTAGGCGCCCGTCTGCGCGTCGAAGACGATCACGCGATGGTTCTTGTAGCCATCGGCCACGAAGAGCTCGTTCGTCGCCGGGTCGACGTTCATGTTCGCCGGGCGCCCGAGGTGCGCGGTGTCGTTGTCGCCGCCGGTCACCTCGGCCTTGCCGATCTGTAGCAGGAACTTCCCGTCGCGCGTGAATTTTATGACTTGATGGTCCTTCTGGTCGTTGCCGGCGATCCACACGTTGTCTTGATGGTCCACGAAGATCCCGTGCTCGTTCAGCGGCCACTCGTAGCCAGCGCCGAGCCCGCCCCACGAGCGCAGGAGCTTGCCGTCGGCGTCGAACTCGAGCACCGGCGGCGCCGGCACGCAGCAGAGCGAGCGCGGCGGGGTGAGGCTGGCGCCGCGCTCGTCCTCGGTGAGCGAGCGCGGGCGGTGGATGACCCACACGTGGTCGTGACGGTCCACCGCCACGCCGGAGGCCTGACCGATGAGCCAGTTGTTGGGCAAGGGCTTCGGCCACCATGGGTCCACCTGGAACTGCGGCGCGACGCCATCCGCCGGTCGCTGCGCCGTCACGGATCCGGTGAGGGCGAGCGTGACTCCGGCCACGATCGCGAGCGCCAGCCCAGCGCCGGCGAGTCCGAGTCGGCGACGGGTCACGGGGCGGCCTCCTCGAGCTCGAAGACCTTTGCCAGGAGCTCGTACGACCGACGTCGTGCCTTCGGGTCGTGCGTGATCGAGACGATGACCAGCTCGTCCGCCTCGTAGTCGGCGGCGAGCGCCTCGAGCCGCGTGCGCACCTGCTCGGGCGCGCCGGCCACGGTGCGCCCGCGCGCGTGGTGCAGGATCGCGAGCTCGCGGCCCGTGTAGAGATAGGACTCGGCCTCGGCGACCGAGGGGTAGCGATCGGGCCGCCCGGTGTAGAGGCGAACGATGAAGAGCTCGCGGCTCTTCGCCAGGCGCTGGGCCTCCGCCTCGGTGTCCGCGCACACGACGAACACCGCCGCGCTCGACCGGGGCGCCGGGCACGACTCCGAGGGGCGGAACTGCCGCCGGTACGCGCGCGTGACCTCGGCGCCGCCGGCGGCGTTGATGAAGTGCGCGAACGAGAAGAAGGCGCCGAAGTGCGCGGCGATCGCGGCGCTCGCGTCGCTCGACCCCAGCAGCCACACCTCCGGCGCGGTCGGCCCGGTCGGCATCGCGACCACCTTCGCGAACGGGTGACCCTCGGGCAAGGCACCGTGGAGGAAGCCCAGCAGGTCCGCGACCTGCTGCGGAAAGCGCTCGGGGCTTCCGTCGTCGCGGAGCGCCTGCGCCGTGAGCCCGTCGCTGCCGGGCGCGCGGCCGATCCCGAGGTCGATGCGCCCGGGGAAGAGCGTCTCGAGCACGCGGAAGCTCTCGGCGACCTTGAGCGAACTGTAGTGCTGGAGCATGACGCCGCCCGAGCCCACCCGCATCCGCGAGGTGCGCGCGGCCACCTGACCGATCAGCACCTCGGGGCTCGAGCCGGCCAGCCCCTTCGTCGAGTGATGCTCGGCCAGCCAGTAGCGGCGGTAGCCGAGCCGGTCACACAGCTCGGCGAGGTCGAGCGTCTCGTGCAGCGCGTCCGCCACGCTGCCGCCGCTCCGCACCGGCGACTGGTCGAGCACCCCCAGGGAGAGCATCTAGTTGATCCGCTTCTCCCGGCCCTTCCACTCCTTGTCGCGCAGGACGAACTTCTGCACCTTGCCGGTCGAGGTCTTGGGCAGGTCACCGAACTCCACGGCGGCGGGGCATTTGAAGTGAGCGATATGTTTTCGGCAAAACTCGATGATGTCCGCCGCGGTCGCGCTCTGCCCGGCCTTGAGCGTCACGAAGGCCTTGGGGCGCTCGCCCCATTTTTCGTCAGGGACGGCCACCACCGCGCACTCGAGCACCGCCGGGTGCCGCGCCACCGCCTGCTCGACCTCGATCGTCGAGATGTTCTCGCCGCCCGAGATGATGATGTCCTTCTTGCGGTCGCGCAGCTCGACGTAGCCGTCGGGATGCCACACCGCGATGTCGCCGGAGTGGAACCACCCGCCGCGGAACGCGTCGGCCGTCGCCTCGGGTTGCTGGAAGTACCCCATGGCAGCGTTGTTGCCGCGCATGATGACCTCGCCGAGCGTCGCCGCGTCGCGCGGCACGTCGTTCATCTCGCCGTCGACCACGCGGACCAGGTCGAAGAGGGCGTAGCCCTGGCCCTGCCGGGCGGCCAGGCGCGATTGCTCGTCGAGCGGCAGCGCGTTCCACTCCTCGTGCCACGCGCAAACCGTGTGCGGGCCGTAGGTCTCGGTGAGCCCGTAGACGTGGACGGGCCGGAAGCCGAGCTCCTTGAGCCGGCCGAGCAGCGTCGGCGACGGTGGCGCGCCCGCGACGCACACGGTCACCGGACGCTCGAGCGTGTGCGCCCCGGGATCGTTGACGACGCCGATGTGGACGGTCGGGGCGCCGTTGTAGTGGGTGACGCCTTCCTTGTCGATCATCTCCCATACGCGCCCGGGCTCGACGCGGCGCAGGCAGATGTGGGTGCCCCCCACCGCCGTCACGCCCCACGTGAAGCACCAGCCGTTGCAGTGGAACATCGGCAGGGTCCACAGGTAGCGCGTGTCGAAGCTCATCTGTGCCTCGACCATCTCGCCCAGCGCGTTGATCCAGGCGCCCCGATGCGAGTACATCACGCCCTTGGGCCGGCCGGTCGTGCCCGAGGTGTAGTTGATCGAGAGCATCTCTTCCTCGTCCCCGAGCCAGCTCTCGACGGGCTTCGGCGACCCGCCGGCGAGGAAGTCTTCGTACGGATCGCCCGCGCTGCCAGTGTCGTCCACCCGCACCACACGGAGCGCGGAAAGATCCAGCGGCTTCACCAGCGGCTCGAGCTCGGCGTCGACGAAGAGGAAGCAGGCGCCCGAGTGGCCGAGGATGTAGCCGATCTCGTCGGAGTTGAGCCGCGTGTTGATGGCGACGAGCACGCCGCCGGCGGCGGGGACCCCGTAGTGCGCCTCGAGCATGGCCGGGATGTTCGGGCAAAGGAACGCCACCCGGTCGTGCTTGGCGAGGCCGGCCGCGCGCAGCGCCGAGGCGAGCCGGTTCACGCGCGCGGAAAGCTCGCGGTACGTGTACCGGCGCGCGCCGTGGACGACCGCGACCTTGTCGGGGAACACGTACGCGCTGCGGGTGAGAAAGCTCACCGGCGAGAGCTCGGTACGATAGACGTGGCGGAACTCGCTCATCGACGCCCTCCGACGGGTTTGCGCAAGTTTACCGCATGATTCTTGCGCCGGGCGCCGACTCCGATTAGGCTCGCGACGCACGAGGAGGAGGAGAAGACCATGAACGACGTGTCCCGACGACAGTGGCTCAGGACGGCGGGAACCCTCGGTGTCGCGGCGGCGGCTGGTACGGCGACCGCACAGAGCCGGCCCTCGGCCGACGAGCTCGTGCGCACGGTGAAGGGCGCGCGCCTGTTCGACCTCTCCTTCACGTGGAACGAGCAGTCGCCCGTGCTCAGTCTCAATCCTCCGTATTCGTTCGCGCTCAACCGGACCCATCGAATGACTCACGAGATCTTCGGCCAAGCTCCGGGAAGCCGCGTGTCCTGGGCGTCGGAGATCATGTACTTCAGCGGCCAGCACGGCGCACCCACCATCGACGCGATCGGCCACATCGGGCGGGACCTGAAGCTCCACGGCGGCGTCGACGCGGTCGCCGCGACATCGACGCCGGGGGGCATCGGCGCCAACCTGGGCATCGATCACTTCCCGGCCGATCTGATGGTCAACCGCGTCGTGTTCCTGGACGTCGCGCGGCAGATTGCGAGCGGCCGGCCCGATCCGCTCGCGCCGGGCTTCGAGATCACCGCCACGCATCTCGAGCAGACGGCGAAGGCGCAAGGGGTCGAGGTGCGCCGCGGGGACTCGCTGCTGATCCGCACCGGTTGGGGCCAGTACTTCGCCAAGGACAACGCGAAGTACCTCGGCGACCAGTCGCCCGGTCCCGGCCAGGACGGGGCGCGCTGGATCATCGACAAGGGCGTCCGACTTGCGGGCGACGACACCGCGACGTTCGAGAAGCGCCCGGCGGCCTACGGCAAGGAGCTCTTCAGCGTTCACATGATGCTGCTGGCCGACAACGGCATCTACATCGTCGAGAACGCCAACCTCGAGCCGCTCGGGGACGCCAAGGCGTACGTCGCGCTGCTGATCCTGACGCCGCTCCGGATCCAGGGGGCCAGCGGCTCGCCACTCCGGGCGATCGCGCTGGCGCCCTGAGCGCGCGTCAGCGCGGCTGGGGCGTCAGGCGCAGGTAGGGCTTGAGCGCGCGCCAGCCCCTCGGGAACTTCGCGCGCGCTTCGTCGTCGCTGACCGCGGGGACGATGATGACGTCCTCGCCCTGCTTCCAGTTGACGGGCGTCGCCACGCGATGGGCGTCGGTGAGCTGGAGCGAGTCGATGACGCGCAGGATCTCGTCGAAGTTCCGGCCCGTGGTCTGCGGGTACGTGATCGTGAGCCGGATCTTCTTCTTCGGGTCGATCACGAAGACCGTCCGCACCGTGTAGACCTCGTCGTGCGACGGGTGGATCATCCCGTAGAGGTTCGCGACCTTTCGCTCCGGGTCGGCGATGACGGGGAAGTTCAGCCCGTACCCCTGCGTCTCCTTGATGTCCGCCGCCCAGCCCAGGTGCGAGTCGAGCGGATCGATCGAGAGCCCGATCGCCTTCACACGCCGCTTGTCGAACTCCGGCTTGAGCCGCGCGACGTACCCGAGCTCGGTGGTGCACACCGGCGTGAAGTCGTGCGGGTGCGAGAAGAGGATCGCCCAGCCGTCGCCCACCCAGTCGTGGAACTTGATCGGCCCTTCGGTGGTCAGGGCGGCGAAGTCGGGCGCGGCGTCTCCGAGTCTCAGGCTCATCGCGAGGCTCCTACCGCCCTCCGGACGATGTAATCGGTGAACAGCGGGATCGGGTCGAAGCCCAGCACCGCCGGTGCGTTGGCGACGAAGTTCGACGTCGCGTTGACGTCGTAATAGTATACGCGGCCGTCGGCGCGACCTACCAGGTACTCGATCCCTCCGATGTCGATGGACGCCGCGCGGGCGAGCGCCAGCACCTGGTCGACCACCTGCGCCGGTGGATCGTAGCGCGTGACGCTGAGCCCGGGCTTCGCCTCGACGGGACAGGCGCCGAGGTCGGCGCTCGCCGGCGGCGCCGGGAGCTGGCAGATGTCGGCCGGACACAGGTTGAAGTCGGTCGCGGTGCGGACGATCCGGATCGCATACAGGTAGCGATCGTCCATCACCTCGACGCGGACGATCGCGCCCTCCTCGGACTCGACGTACTCCTGCACCAAGGCCGTGCCGTCGGGACCGAAGTCGAGCGCGGCGATGCGGGCCTCGAGGTCGGCGCGCGCGTCGAAGCGCTCGATCAGCGCTCCGGAGCCGCCGACGTTCGGCTTGACGAGGACCGGGAAGCGCAGCTCGCCGCTCGCCTTCAGCACCTGGTCGCGATGGTTGACGACGACCGTCCGCGGGTAGCGAACGCCCACGCGCTCGAAGAGCCCGGCCTGGAGCGCCTTGGACTTCTCGAACCGGAACGCCGCCACCGGATTGATCACGGGGATGCCGAGCGATTCCCAGTAGGCGAGCAGCCCTTCGGTATAGAACAGCACGCCGCCGTGGCCCCGGCGGTGCGACGACGGACTGGTGCGGTTCACGATGACGGCGTAGCGTGGCGCGCGGTCGCGCGGGTCGAACGCGTGGCTCGAGTGATCAACCTTCTCGAACGGCAGCCGCCGGTGCTCGAGCTCGGCGATCAGCCGCGCCGACCACTCCGGGTGCTCGTCGAGAATGCCGATGGGTGCGGCGAGTCGCCCGCTCACTGGGCGATCTCTTTCAAGAACCGCCCCTCCGCGAACCAGGCCAGGCGCTCACGCAGCGCGACGACGTCGCCGATCACGGCGACGACCGGCGGCTCGAGCCGCGCCCGCTGGGCCCGCGCCGCGATGTCGCCGAGGGTTCCGGTGACGGTTTCCTGGACGTCGGTGGTTCCCCAGCGCACGAGGGCGACCGGCGTCGACGCCGGGCGCCCGTTCGCGACCAGCGTGCGGGCGATCCGCGGCAGGCTCTTGAGCCCCATGAGCACCACCAGCGTGTCGGCGGCCCGCGCGAGCCGCGCCCAGTCGACGTTCGACCGCAGCTTGTCGGTGTCCTCGTGGCCGGTCACCACCGCGAACGACGAGGCGGTGCCGCGATGCGTGAGCGGGATTCCCGCGTACGCGGGGACGGCGACGGCCGAGCTGACCCCGGGCACGACCTCGAACGGAATCCGCGCCTGCGCCAGCGCCAGCGCTTCCTCGCCGCCCCGTCCGAAGACGAACGGATCGCCGCCCTTGAGCCGCACGACGCGGCGTCCGCGCCGGGCGTGCACGACCAGGAGCGCGTTGATCCGCTCTTGAGAAAGCGTGTGGTGACCGGTGGCCTTGCCTGCGAAGATGCGGCGCGCGCGCGGCGCCTCGTCCAGCAAGCGCGGGTCCACCAGCCGGTCGTACACGACAACGTCGGCGCGCCGCAGCAGCTCGAGGCCGCGTACCGTCATCAGGCCGGGATCGCCGGGACCGGCGCCGACCAGCGCGACCGACCCCCCGCGCCGGCCTGCGGCTACGCGCATACAGCGACTCCCAGGTGCTCGAGGAGCCGCCGCTTGGCGTCGTCGCGGCCGCGTTCGACGATGAGCCGGCGCACGTCCGGACCGAGCGCGTTCCGCCACGCCTCGGCTGTGACCGGCCGGCCGAGGGCGCGCAGCTCCCGCCTGACCTCGGCCGCGATCGCGGCCAGCGTCGCATACTCGGCCGTGAGATGGTCCTCCAGCTCCTCGCGGACCCTGCGGGCGAGGGCGGGACTGGTGCCACCCGTCGAGACCGCCACGGTGAGGTCGCCCCGCCGCACGAGCGCCGGGAGGATGAAGGTGCAGTTGGCCGGATCGTCGGCGGCGTTGATCCAGACGCCGCGCTCGCGCGCCTCGCGCGCCACCGCGGCGTTGACCTCACCCCGGTCGGTCGCCACGAGGACCAGGTCGAAGCCGGCCAGATCACCCTCCCGATAGGCGCGCCGCTCCACGTCGATTCGCCCCGCGGTGGCCAGCGTGGCGAGGGCCAGCGTCACCTGCGGGCTGATCACCGTCACGTCGGCGGCGGCGGCCAGCAGGCTCTCGATCCTCCGCTCGGCAACGACGCCGCCGCCGACGACGAGGCAGCGCCGGCTCGCGAGGTCGAGGAGGACGGGATAGTAGCCCATCTCAGCCGTCGACCCCGTGCGGCGGGCCCGCCGGCGCGGCATCGCGCGCCACCGCCTCGATCCGCTCGCCCGCCAGGAGCAGGCGCAGCTCCTCGTCGGTGTGACGCGCGGCGAACCGGCGGAAGTTCTCGCCCTCCCGTCGGCTGGTGAGGAAACCGCGGAGCAACCGCTCGATCGCCGGCGCCACGTCGGTCGCGGGCAGACGCAGGCCGATGGGCCGCGCCACCGCCTGGTGGCGTCCGACTGCGCCGCCGACGCAGAAGTAGTACGCGTCGACGAGCTGGCCGCCCACCTTCACCTTCTTGCCTTCGATGCCGAGGTCGGCGATCCAGTGCTGGCCGCAGCTGTTCGGGCACCCGGTGACGTGGATTTTTATATGTTGATCGAAGCCCGGCAGCTGCCGCTCGAGCGCCTCCACGAGATCGCGCGCGAAGCCTTTGGTCTCGGTGAGCGCCAGCTTGCAGAACTCGGAGCCCGTGCACGCCACGGTCCCGCGACGGAACGGCGAGGCGTTCAGCGGCAGGCCGACCAGCTCGAGCTCGCGCGCCAGTGCGGCGGCGTGCTCACGCGGCACGTTCGGGATCAGGAGATTCTGCATGCTGGTCGTCCTGAGCACGCCAGAGCCGTAGCGCTCGGCCAGCTCGGCGGTCGCCCGCATCTGCTCGGCGGTGAGACGTCCGCGGAGCACCGCGGTGCCGACGTAGCAGTAGCCCGGCTGCTTCTGCGCATGGATGCCGACGTGATCGCGGTAGACGTCGTCGGGCGGATCGTCTGGCACGCCGGGCGCGAGCACGCGCCCCAGACGCTCCTCGATCGCCGCCCGGAAGCGTTCGGCCGTCCAGCCGTGCTGGAGGAAGAGGAACTTGAGCCGCGCCTTCTCGCGATTCTGGCGGAGCACGTCGGAGTCGCGGAAGATCTCGGTGACCGCCTTGAGCACCGGCAGCGCCTCCTCCCAGCGGACGAACGCGTCGAGGCGCACGCCGAGGTGCGGGTCGGTCGAGAGCCCGCCGCCGACGCGCAGGCTGAAGCCGATCTCGTCGGTCGCGGGATGGCGCACCGCCGTCAGGCCGACGTCGTTGATCTCGGGATACGAGCACCAGGTGCGGCAGCCCGCGATCGAGACCTTGAATTTCCGCGGGAGGTTGTAGAAAGCCGGGTTGCCGTTGAGCATTTCCGTCCCGGCGTGGACGAGCGGCGACGTATCCGCCAGCTCGTCGGCGTCGACACCGGCGAGCGGACAGCCGGTGACGTTGCGGGTGACGTCGCCGCACGAGCCGAGCGTGGTCACGCCCTGGAGCCAGAGCGCGCGGAAGACCTCGGGCAAGCTCTCGAGCTTGACCCAGTGGAGCTGGATGTTCTGGCGAACGGTGATATCGCCGAGCCCTCCGCCGTGCCGCTCGGCGAGGTCCGCGATGGTCTTCAGCTGATGGGACTCGAGCGCGCCGTTGGGGATCCGGATCCGCACCATGAAGTTGCGGGTGGCCTTGCCTTCGCCGTTTTTGCCCCCGATCGCGCCGACCCCGTCACCCTGGGTGTAGATTCCCCACCAACGGAAATACGTGCCGAACCACTCCGGCGGCACCGCATCCCAGCCCTCGCGCGCGAAGCGGAGGATGTCTTCATAGGCCTCCCATGGATTCAGCTCGCGCTTGAGCCGCTCCACACGCTGCGCTTTGGTCTCTTTCACGGCTTCGCTCACTGTCGCCTCCGCCTTCACCCGAGGTACCGGAGCGGGACTTCCACCCACGATTTGCACCGAGAGCACTTCGCCGTCACGCGCCCGGTCGGTGAATCCACCTTCAGGATCGCGTTGTGGATCACGACCTCGTTCTGCAGCTTCACCACGACCTTGGCGCGGCAGACCGGGCACCGGGAATTGCTGTCCTCGCCGGGTTCAGCCATGGGCAGTCAAAATACCCATTGTCGATCGAGATTGTCAAGAAGAGGCCTCGCGGGCCGTCGGGAGGTGGAGTCCGCACTCTTTGCTCTCCGGAGCCTCCCACCACCATCGGCCGGCACGCAGGTCCTCACCGGGTCGAACAGCCCGGGTGCACGGCGCACAGCCGATGCTCGGATAGCCCTGATCGTGGAGGGCGTTGTACGGGACGTCGTGGGCGCGGACGTAGCGCCAGACGTCCTCGGTGCTCCAGTCGGCGAGCGGGTTCAGCTTCAGGATTCCGCCGTGGTCGCGGTCGACCTGGACCTTCGCCACGTCCCGGCGCGTCACCGCCTGGTCGCGTCGTAGGCCGGTGATCCAGGCCTGGAGGCCCGCGAGCGCGCGGCCGAGCGGCTCGACCTTGCGGACGGCGCAGCACTGCTTGCGCCGCTCGACACTCGCGTAGAAGAGGTTCACCCCGTGGTTGCCCACCATCGCCTCGACGGCTTGCGCCATGGGGAAAAACACGTCGATCGTGCAGCCGTAGCGGGCACGGACCGCGTCGATGAGCGCGTAGGTCTCCGGCGGCAGCCGGCCGGTGTCGACCGTGAAGATGCGCGCACGGGGCTCGATGCGCATCAGGATGTCCACGATCACCACGCCCTCGACTCCGAACGCCGTCGACAGGGCGATGCGCGGGTGAAACGCTGCGATCGCCGCGGCAAGCAGCTCTCGAGCGGCCATCGACTCCCACTTCTCGCTCATCAGGTCTCTCCACTCCGGTTGCGCCCGCACAACAAAAAAGCCGAGGCGGCTCACGCCCTCTCGGCGCGGCCATCTCGGCTTCTGTCTTCGTTTGCTGCTCGACTTCGCCTTACATCACGATCAACTCGGCAGCTCGCCCGGACATGAGTGAAGCATGGCAAATACTACATATTATCGATCGGAATTACAACAGATTTCCCGGCCGGGTTCCTGGACCCCTCGGGCCGTGGTACTTTCCCCCCCGCGAAGACTGGAGCGGCGGAGGCCCATCCATGGCGAAGAGCGTCTACGACGAAACGTACCAGCGTTCGATGAAGGACCCGCTAGCCTTCTGGGCGGCGGCCGCCGAGGACATCTACTGGGACAAGCGCTGGGACCGTGTCTTCGACGACTCGCGCAAGCCCTTCTACCGCTGGTTCACCGGAGGCGTGCTCAACACCTGCTACAACGCGCTCGACGTTCACGTGGATCGCGGCCGCGGCAAGCAACGGGCGCTCGTCTACGACAGCCCCGTGACCGGCACGGTCAAGGCCTACACGTATCGCGAGCTCCGCGACGCGGTGGCGCTCTGCGCCGGCATGCTGCAGCGGCAGGGGATCGAGAAGGGCGACCGCGTGATCATTTACATGCCGATGGTGCCCGAGGCCGTGATCGCGATGCTCGCGTGCGCGCGCATCGGTGCGATCCACTCGGTGGTGTTCGGCGGCTTCGCCGCCAACGAGCTCGCCAAACGCATCGACGACGCGCAGCCCAAGCTGATCCTCTCGGGCTCCTGCGGGATCGAGGTCAACCGCGTCATCCCCTACAAGCCGCTGCTCGACGGCGCGATCGAGCTGGCGCGCCACAAAGTCCCCCGCTGCGTGATCCTCCAGCGGCCTCAAGAGGCTGCGGCCATGGTGCGCGGCCGCGATCGAGATTGGAACGACGAGATCGCTGGGGCGTCCCCCGCCGAGTGCGTGCCGGTGGGCGCCACCGATCCGCTCTATATCTTGTACACGTCGGGAACGACGGGGATCCCCAAGGGCGTCGTACGCGACAACGGCGGGCACGCCGTCGCGCTCAAGTGGTCGATGGGCGCGGTCTACAGCATGGGCGCCGGCGAGGTCTATTGGGCCGCCTCGGACATCGGCTGGGTGGTCGGCCACTCCTACATCGTCTACGCGCCGCTCCTCAAGGGCTGCACCTCGATCCTCTACGAGGGCAAGCCGGTCGGCACGCCGGATCCGGGCGCGTTCTGGCGCGTGATCGCCGAGCACGGCGTCAACGCGCTGTTCACCGCGCCGACGGCGTTCCGCGCGATCAAAAAAGAGGATCCGCAGGGCCTCTACATATCGAAGTACGACCTCTCGCGCTTCCGCACGCTGTTCCTGGCGGGCGAGCGCTGCGACCCGGACACGCTCCACTGGGCCGAGGACAGACTGAAAGTCCCGGTCGTCGACCACTGGTGGCAGACCGAGACGGGGTGGCCGATCGCCGCGAACTGCGTGGGGCTGGGGATGCTGCCCGTGAAGGCCGGCTCGCCCACGAAGGCGGTGCCCGGGTTCGAGGTCCGCGTCCTCGACGACGACAACCGCGAGCTCGCGGCCGGCCAGATCGGCTCGATCGCCCTCAAGCTGCCGCTGGCACCAGGGTGCTTGCCCACGCTGTGGAACAACGACGCCGGATACGAAAAGTCATACCTCGCGAAGCATCCCGGGCACTACTTGACGGGCGACGCGGGTTACCGCGACGAGGACGGCTATCTCTACATCATGAGCCGCGTGGACGACATCATCAACGTCGCCGGCCACCGGCTCTCCACCGGCGCCATGGAAGAGGTGCTGTCCTCTCACCCGGATGTGGCCGAGTGCGCTGTCGTCGGCGTCGCCGACGAGATCAAGGGCGAGGTCCCGGTCGGCTTCGTCGTCACGAAGGCGGGGGTGGCGCGCGGAGAGGCCGAGATCGTTCGCGAGCTGGTCGAGAGAGTGCGCGAGCAGATCGGTCCCGTCGCCGCCTTCAAGACCGCGCTGGTGGTCAAGCGCCTCCCCAAGACCCGCTCGGGCAAGATCCTGCGCGGGACGATGAAGCGGATCGCCGACGGCCACGAGTACACCGCGCCGGCCACGATCGACGACCCGGCGATCCTCGGCGAGATCGCCGAGGCGCTCGGCGCCAAGGGGTACCCGATGCGCGGCTAGCGGCCGCGGGCGATCAGTCGCGCCGGAGCCGCCACCAGAGGAACAGCCCACCCACGGCGGCGAGGCCGATCGTGCCGTTCCACAGAAAGGCGACCGACACTCCCCACCCCTGCGAGATCGTGCCGACGATGAACGCGCCGATCGGGAACGCGCCGCCCGAGACCCAGGTGTAGAGACTCATCACGCGCCCGCGCAGCACGTCCGGCGCCTGGAGTTGGATGGACGTGTTGCAGCTCGCCATCATCATGATTCCCCAGTAGCCGGTGAAGAAGAGCAGGGGCACCGCCAGGCCGACCCGTCCGGTGAAGCCCAGGCCGATCAGCATGCTCAGCGCCAGGATCGCCGACATGAAGATGGACGAGAGCGACGGATAGCGCGACGCGCGCGCGCCGACCGTGAGCGCTCCGGCCACGGCGCCCACGCCGAGCGAGGCCATGAGAAAGCCGAAGCCCTCGGCGTCCAGGCCGAGCACGTTCCTGGCGAGAAGCGGCATGTACACGCTGAAGTTGAACACGCTGAGGCTCACCACGAGGACGAGGCCGATCAGGAGCCGGAGCCGCGGCGTGTTCGCGGCGTAGCGGACGCCCTCCATGATCTCCTCGAAGATCGACGCGCGCGGTGTGTCGGGCGGCAGACCCCTCGCCTGCATCCGAAGGAGCGTGACGATGACACCGAGGAAGCCGAGGCCGTTCACCAGGAACGTCCACGCGATGCCGACGCGTCCGATCACGAGCCCGGCCACGGCCGGCCCGACGATCCGCGCCAGGTTGAAGCCGGCGGAGTTCAGGGCGACCGCGCTCGACACGTCGGCTCGGCCGACCAGCTCCATCACGAACGACTGGCGCGCCGGCTGGTCCACGACGTTGGCGAAACCGAGAGCGAGCCCCAACACGGCCACGTGCCAGTACTGGACGTGACCGGTCGCCACCAGCAGCGCCAGCAGCAATCCCTGGAGCGCGAGCGTCGTCTGGGTCGCGACAAGCAGCGGACGCTTCGGCAGCCGGTCGGCTACGGCGCCGCTCACGATCGAGAGGAGGAGAACCGGCGAGAACTGGAGCGTCGCGAGGAATCCGAGCTTGAAGGGCGAGTCCGTGAGCTGCAGCACGAGCCAGGCCTGCGCCACGTTCTGCATCCAGCTCCCGATCTGTGCCGCGAACTGGGAAAAGTAGAAGCGGCGGTAGTCTCGGTGGTTCAGCGCCCGTAGGCCGTGCGGGAACGCCATCGGCGCGGCGGCTAGACCCGCGGGTGAATGCTCGTCAGCACCAATCGCGGACGCGTCCGCGAACGGCCCGCCGCGACGCTGCCCACCGGATCGAACCGTCCTCGCTCAGGCCGTCGCCAGGTTCGAGGTGCAGTGCGGGCAGCGCTTCGCGCCGGCCGGAATCGTCGTCGCGCACCACGCGCACTCCTTGGTCGCCGGAGCCGCGACCGCCGGTTTGGGAAACAGGCGGTTCACCTGCTTCACGAGCATGAAGACCGCGAACGCCACGATGAGGAAGTTGATCAGCGCGTTCAGGAACGCGCCGTAGTTGAGCGTCGGGGCGCCCGCCGCCTTCGCGGCGGCGAGCGTCGGAAACGACTGCCCCGAGAGGCTCACGAAGAAATCCTTGAAGTCCACGCCCCCGATCAGTCGGCCGATCGGTGGCATCAGGACATCGTTGACGAGCGAGGTGACGATGGCCCCGAAGCTCGCGCCCATGATCACGCCGACCGCCAGGTCGACCACGTTGCCGCGTGTGATGAACGCCTTGAACTCGTTGAGCATGGACCGCCTCCTCGCCCAGATGCCGCCTCAGAAAGACCTGCGTGCGGGTCCGCGCCGGCCTGGCGTGGAGCGCACGGGCACCACGGGTTCATCGAAGTGCGCACACTGTACAACGGGCGTCGGGCGATCGCGAGCGTGCCGGAGATCTGCGGCATCGCGAAACCGAAGATCGCGGGCGAGTGTGGAGGACCCTTCTAGGCCTCCCATGCGACGACATCGCGCCGGTCGGCATCGGCGGCGGGCGCGTTGGCCGGCGCCCTGGAGCCAGAAGCGAACCGGTGGAGGAGCTCTTCGACGACCAGCCAGAGCGGGAGGCCGAGCAGGGCCGCATACGCGATCAGGTTCTCCAGTGCCATCGTCTGTCCTCCTCGGCGTCCGAGGTGGCGGTATCCGTGCCAGACCGATGGCCCATGGCGCCGGGCAAAGCACCCGATGGCGCTGCCGGGCCGCCCGATCGGGCGGTGTAGTATCCTCGTACGCGCTTCGATTCGGAGGAAGCCCATGAGAGTCGCGGTCGTCTCGCTGGCCCTGTTGCTCGCTGGTTGCGCCCTCGACCTGGGCGGCGTCGAGTGGCGCAAGCCCGGTGCCATGGTTCAGGAAGTCACGGTCGCGGAAGTGGAATGCGCTCGAAAGGCCCTCGAGATCGGCCCGGGACCCGATCTGATCCTCGGCGGGCTTCTCGACGTCGGTCGTCTCGCGATCCAGGAGCTGCGGCAGGCGACCGCGTTCAACAGCTGCATGACGGGCGCCGGGTATCAGCGCGCGAGCTGAGCGAATGCGCGCCGCTTTCTATCAGGGCTCGAGAACGTTCACGACCGGCGAGGCGCCCCAGCCCACGCCGGGACCCGACGAGGCCCTGCTGCGCGTGCGCCGCGTCGGGATCTGCGGGACCGACCTCCATATCTTTCAGGGCCACCTCGACCACCGCGTGCCGAAGGGGGGCGTGATCGGCCACGAGACCTTCGGTGAGGTCGTCGAGGCGCCGACGGGCAGCGGCTTCTCGTCCGGCAGCCGGGTCGTCGTCGAGCCGGTCGTTTCCTGCGGCGCCTGCCGCGCGTGCGGGATGGGAGCCTCGTATCTCTGCTACCAGCTCAAGGTGCTCGGCGTGGATCTGCCGGGAGGCATGCAGGAGTACTGGGCGGTGGCGACGAAGCGGTTGCTCCGCGTGCCGGACACGGTGTCCGACGATCAGGCGGCCGTGATCGAGCCGCTGGCGGTGGCCGTGCACGACGTCGCCCGCGCCCAGGTGAAGGCCGGCGACTCGGTACTCGTCTTCGGCGGCGGTCCCATCGGCGCGTTGATCGCGCTGGTCGCCCGCCATCGCGGCGCGCGCGTGGCCGTCGTCGAGGTGAACCCGTTCCGGCTGGAGATCTTGAAAACGTTCGGTCTGGAGCGCGTGGGCCCGGACACGGATGTCGTCGGATGGGCCAATCAGTGGACGGGCTCCACCGGCGTCGACGTCGCCTTCGAGGTCACCGGTAACCCTTCCGCCGCCCGGACCGTCGCGGATGTGGTCCGCGTCTGGGGAACCGTCAGCATCGTCGCGATCCACGCCGAGCCCGTGCCGGTGAACCTCTATCAAATGTTCGCCCGTGAGCTCGTCATGCACGGCAGTCGTCTCTACGCTCGCCGGGACTGGGAGGAGGCGATCCGCCTGGTCGCGTCGGGTGCCGTGCCGGTCACTCCGCTGGTGAGTCGGCGCATTCCTCTCGAGGCGCTCCAGCAGGGAATGGAGGAAGCGCTGGGCGGCGGCCCCGTCATGAAGGTGCTCGTCGAGGTCTGATGCACCGCGCCCTCCGGCGCCCGCTGGTCGCGGTCCTCGTGGGGCTGGTCGTGCTCGTCGCGGTCGGCCTCTCGATCCTGCCGGAGGTCGTGCGCCGCATCGCGGTGCGCGAGGCGACGAAGCTCACGGGGCGCGCGGTCAGCCTCGCGGACGTGGATCTCAATCTCTTCACCGGCTACGTCGCGCTGAAGGGCTTCAAGCTCGCACACCGCGGCTCACCGGAGAGCGCGATCGAGCTCGAGCGGCTGGAGGTGCGGCTCGACTACGTGCCGCTCCTCTTCCACGAGGCGCGCATTACCGAGCTCACGCTGACGTCGCTGAGGATCAACGCCCAGCGCGTCGGCGAGACCGAGTTCGATTTCTCCGACCTCCTCGCCCTCGTCACCGGCGACCCGTCGGCGCCCCCGTCACAATGGAAAATCACGCTCGCTCGCGTGTCACTGCGTCCGGGGACGATCGTCTTCCGAGATCTGGTCACCGCGCCCCCGAGCGAGTGGCGGGTCGAGGGGTTGACGGTCGACGCGAGCGACCTCTCGACGCGATCCAGGGCCAAGCCAGGCCGTCTCGCCCTGAAGCTTCGACTCAACGGCGCCTCGGTCTCGGTCACGAGCGACTTGTTGACCCTCGATCCCTTCAAAGCCGCGGCGCGCGTCGACGTCGACGGGTTCGATCTCGGCGCGGTCCGCCCGTACCTGCCTCCGAGTGTCGCCGCCGCGCCACGTGCGGGCCGCGCGAGTCTCGCTCTCGAGCTGGTCGTCGAGCTGGGCCCGGCCGGGCTGACGCGTGCCGTCGCGGCCGGCGACCTGGGCGCGTTCGGACTCGAGGTGGTGCAGGCCGGGCGGACCGAGCCCTTCCTGAAGCTTCCGCGGCTCGGCGTCAAGGTGAAGGCCGCCGACCTCGTCGCCCGCACCGTCACGGTCGCCAGCGTTGAGCTCGAGGGACTCGCCGTGAAAGCGGTCAAGGACGCGCAGCAACGGATCGACCTCCTCGCCCTCGCCGCGGCGCGGGAGGAGGGGCTCGCCGCGGCACCCGCCGCGAGCGCGGCCACGGCCGCGCAGGGGGGCTTCTCCATGAAGGTCGAGCAGATCGGCATCCGCAAGGGCGCCTTCACGTTCCGGGACGAGGGCGTCTCGCCGGTCACCACGCTCGCGGGCGGCGATCTCACGGTCGACGTCACGAACGTGACGTGGCCGACCGCCGGCCCGGCGGCCTACGCGGCCTCGCTGCGACTGCCGACGGCCGGCCGGCTCGACGTGCGTGGTTCCGTCACGCCCCAGCCCTTTGATCTGGAGATGGCGATCTCGCTTCGCGGCGGAACGATCGAGCCATTCCAGGCCTACATCCCGGTGCCGGCGCGACTCTCGGGCATCTTCAACGCGGAGAGTCGCAATCGCATGAAAATCGCCGACGATGGGACGATCACCGCGACGTCGACCGGGAAGAGCACGATCGAGAAGTTCGCGATACGCGCCCCCGGTGAGACCAAACCGACGGTGAGCGTCGAGAGCATCCAGCTCGATGGGATCGACTTCGCGTGGCCGAAGCACGCGCGCGCGGCCAAAATCACCATCACCAAGCCCGACATGCTGATCGAGCGCGACGCGGACGGCGCGATCTCCGTCCGCAAGCTCTTCGAGACGGGAGCCGAGACCACCGACGCGGCCAAGGGTGCGCCCACAGCGGGCGAGGCGCCGAGCCGCGGTCTCCCGCTCCTGCTGGAATTCGGCACCGTCGCGATCACTGAGGGCAACGCGCGCTTCCTCGATCGCACGACGACCCCGGCGTTCTCGGAGACGCTCTCGCGGCTCGAGGTGACCGTCGAGGGCCTCAGCTCCACGCCGGGACGGCGGGCGAAAATCGCGACACAAGCCGTCGTGGGCGGCGCCTCCGCATTCGTCCTGCAGGGCGAGATCGCGCCGCTCGGCGACCTCTACGCGGACATGAGCGGCGAGCTGCGCGACTTCGAGCTCACCAGCGTGAACCCCTACGCCGACGCCGCGATCGCCTGGTTCATGAAGACCGGGCGACTCGCGGCCAAGGTTCAGCTCAAGATCGAAAAGACCCAGCTCACGGCCGAGAACGAGATCGACGTGAGGAACCTCACGGTGGCGCCGTCGCGCGAGGGCGACGAGGTCAAGAAAAGGATCGGGCTGCCGCTCGGGATGATCGTCGCGCTCATCACGGACTCGGACAACAGCATCAAGGTCAACGTCCCGCTCTCGGGCGAGCTGAGCCAGCTGCGGGCGGGCCTCGGCGACGCCATCTGGGTGGCCGTGCGGAACGCGCTCGTCAACGTGATCAGCGCGCCGTTCAAGGGGATCGGCCGGCTCTTCAAGGGCAAGGGCGACACGGTGGACGACCTCAAGGTCGATCCGGTGACGTTCGCGGCCGGCAGCGCGGAGGTGGCACCCGAGATGGACCAGCATCTCACCCAGGTCGCCGACTTCCTGCGCCGGGCGCCGATGATCAAGCTCGCGCTCACGTCCGTCGCGGCGCCACGGGACGGCGAGAGCCTCAGGGTCCAGGAGCTCACGCTGAAGATCCAGCGGGTCCAGCTCGAACGCAGAGCCAATTTCAACGCGGCGGTCGCCGCCGTGTTCAAGGAGCGGCTGCCCGGGGTCGCGCCACCCAAGTCGGCGGACGAGCAGCTCGCCGTGCTTCACCAGCGCGAGCCGTTCCCCCAGGTGCGCGTGACCGAGCTGCTCACGCGTCGGCTCGCGGCCGTTCGCGACGCGCTCACGACACGGGAAGGGATCCCCGCCGCGCGGCTGCTCCCCGGCGACGCCAGACCGTCGTCCGAGCCGCCCACCGCTGGACAGGTCGAGTTCGAGATCACGCATTGACGATGGCCTTCCGCGAGATCCGCTACGAGGTCGCCGACGGGGTCTGCACGGTCACGCTGAACCGCCCGGACCGGCTCAACGCGGTCACGTCCACGATGCTCGGCGAGCTCAACGAGGCGTGGGACCGCGCCGACGCTGACGACGACGTCCGGGCGGTCATCGTCACGGGAGCCGGGCGCGCCTTCTGCGCCGGCGCCGATCTCGGCGCGGGCGGCTCGACGTTCGACGCCGTCGCGCGCGGCCGCGCCGCCTCGGCGGAGGAGCATCGCGACGGCGGCGGCACCGTGACGCTTCGGATCTTCGACATGAAGAAGCCGGTGATCGCGGCGATCAACGGGCCCGCGGTCGGCTTCGGCATCACCCTGACCCTGCCGATGGACATCCGGATTTGTGCCACCACCGCGCGCATCGGCTTCGTCTTCGCGCGTCGCGGCGTGGTGCCGGAGGCGTGCAGCACGTGGTTCCTGCCGCGGCTCGTCGGGATCAGCCGGGCGGCGGAATGGGTGTATACCGGGCGCGTCTTCGACGCCGACGAGGCGCTGGCCGGCGGGCTGGTCAGCCGCGTGGTCGCGCCGGACGCGCTCCTGGCGACCGCGCAGGGGCTGGCGCTCGAGATCGCGCAGAACACGTCCGCGATCTCGGTGGCGCTGGCGCGCCAGATGATGTGGAAGCTGCTCGGCGCCGACCATCCGATGGACGCGCACCGCCTCGATTCGCAGGCGATGTTCTGGACCGGCCGCTCCGCGGACGCGCGAGAAGGCGTCACGGCCTTCCTCGAGAAACGCCCGGCACGCTTTCCCCTGCGGCCGAGCACGGACCTGCCGCCGTTCTACCCGTGGTGGCGGGCGCGTCCGTTCACGCCCCCGCACGACTGACCGCCCACGCGTGACGCTCGCCTGGGTCGCGACCGCCCTCGTCGTCGGGGCCGCGAGCTTCGTCATGGGGCTCGCCGGCTTCGGGATCGCGCTGGTCGCGCTCGCCTTCCTGCCCCACCTGATGGCGCCGGCCGACGCGATCGTGCTCCTGACAATCTACGCAGCCGTGTTCTCGCTCGCGATGCTCGTCCAGCTCCGGCGCGACGTCGAGCCGCGCGCGATCCTCGCCCTCCTGATCGGCACCGTCGCCGGCACGCCGCTCGGCGTGTGGGGGCTCGCCGCGCTCCCGGCGAGCGCGCTCAACCGGCTCATCGGCCTGATGCTCGTCGCTGCGTTCGTCCTGGAGACGCGCGGGCTCTATCCGCATCGGCTCGACGGCCGGCGCTGGGGGCTGGGCGCCGGTGTCCTCGCTGGCGTCATCGGCGGCGCCGTCGGCACGCCGGGTCCCCCCGTCGTGCTCTACGCGGCGACCCAGAACTGGAGCGCGCGCGCTGTCAAGGCGAACCTCCAGGCGTTCTTCGTGGTGAACCAGGCGGCGATCCTCGCCGGGTACTGGTGGGCCGGGCTGCTCACGCGGGAGGCGCGCACACTGGCCGTGGGCTTCGCGCTGCCAGCCGTGGCTGGCGCGGTGGCGGGCGCGCTCCTGTTCGAGCGTGTGGACCAGCGCCGCTTCAGACAGCTGGTCTTCGGGCTGCTCCTGGTCTCCGGGCTGGTGCTGCTGGTGCGCGGCTGACGGCTACCGGCCGTGCCCCGCCTTCCACTGCTCGACGTTCTGCTCGATCTGCCGCGCGTGGCCCTCGAGATGGTCCGCGTAGATCTGGAGCCAGTCCTCGGTGGTGTAGCGCCCCGACTCCGTGTGGCGGCCGACGCGCGACCACGCTTCCTCGGGCAGGCGGCGGATCAGCGCCGTCGTGCTGGCGCGCACGGCTTCGACCACCGCGAGCGCGGGCTCGATCGGCAGCGTGTGGTAGTCGAAGAAGGTCGCCCAGTGGTCCTGGTCGTAGCCCTGGATCACCGGATCCTTCTCGGCCACGACGAACCGGACGCGGGCGTAGGAGTTCGTCTCGGAGTCGGCGCAGTGGCAGACGATCTCGTGCGCCGACCACTCCTTCGGCGCCGGGCGCCACTTGAGCGCCTCGGGCGGCACCCTGGCCAGCGCCGCCCGGAGGCGAGCCGGGCCGTCGGCGTACTGCTGGACGAGCGCGTCGCGCTTGGCGCGGTCGAGAGCCATGTCAGTGGGCCTCCAGCTTGCGGCGCAGCACCTTCGCGAGCCCCTCGGGGGCGAAGCCCAGCTGGAGCAGGGCCTGGCCCGAGTCGAAGTACTCGCGGTACGCCGCGATCCGACCGTCCTCGAGCTCGAAGATACTCATCCCCCTGAACCGGATCTTCCGGCCGGCGCTCCGGGGCACCGCGTCGGTGACGACGTAGCCGAACGTCCACTCGGCTGCGGCGAGCGCCGGCGAGTCGACCACGAGATCCATCGCCCACGCGTAGTCGCGACCCTCGCGGAACATGCGCTCGAACATCGCCCGGAGCCCCGCGTGACCCCGGTGCTCGCCGTAGAAGGTGTCGTGGTACGGCGCGGCCTCAGTGAAGCAGGCCACCAGCGCCCCTACGTCCTGCCGATTGAACGCCCTCGCGAAGTCATGAACGATGGTCATGGAGGCTCACTCTACTGAGGGGCCGGGATCCGCGCAACTCGGACGCTTCTCGCTGCTCAAGCGCGCCCTCCACGCGGTAGAGATGCGAGCCTAAGAGGTCCCGACGCTCGAACCGCTCCGCGACGTAGGTGCCCGACACGCGCAGCGTGGTGATGGGACTCAGTTGCCAACTGGCGCCGGGAGTCACCGCGTTGCTCCGCGAGCGTGTCCGCCCGCTCGCAACCGCCGTCGACGAGACGAGGTTCGTGCTCGTGCTGCCGACGAACAATAGGTGACGGCGACGTGAGTCTCGGACGCCTGTTCGCGTTGTTGAGAAAACGAGGCCTGACGCACGTCAGAATGCTGACGCGCGCGCCGAGCCCTGTGCCTGCATGTCACCCGGCGGGCGCCTCGAACACACTGGTCGGCCTTCACTCACCCCTCAAGTCCCCACGATTTCCAGAATTTTGAGCCCTTGCCCCCGCCCGACCGCTCCTTGGCACCCCCTGTGCTCGAACTCCTCCCACAGGGAAGACCCCTTCTCGATAATGGCAAACCCGTCGCGAGGCGGGGACGCAAAGCCACGGGTCAGGTCACAAGCCTGATGGCCGGGCTGCCGAAGGAGGGGACCACAGAGCCCCCGGGACGTGGTCTTCCGCACCAAGGGAGGACCACGATGGTTTGGGAAGGCCGCCGTCTCACTCGCGCCGCTCTCCTCGTCGCAATGCTTGGCACGATCCTGCTGCAGCCCGTGCCGGGCGCCGCTCAGTCGCTGCCCCAGCTCCCGCAGGTGTTCCTGGACACGACCTATGTGTCGCCCACCGGCTCGGTCATCACCGTCGCGGCCGGCGGCGATTTCCAGGCGGCGCTCAACGCGGCCCAGCCCGGGAGCGTGATCGTCCTCCAGGCCGGGGCAACCTTCACAGGCAACTTCACCCTGCCGGCCAACGCCGGGCCGGGGTGGATCTACATCGTCTCCTCGGCCCTGGCCTCGATGCCGGAGGGTACGCGCGTCACCCCGGCCCAGACCGCCCTCATGCCGAAGATCGTGACGCCGAATTCTTCGTCGGCGATCACCAGTGGCGGCGGCTCACAGCTCTATCGCCTCGCCGGGCTCGAGATCACCGGCACGCTGACCAACACCGGCAGCATGCAGTACAACCTCGTCATGTTCGGTGGGCAAAGCAACCACGACTTCGTTCTCGACCGCAGCTACATCCATGGCCAGCCGTACGGCAACTATAAACGGGGCGTCGAGTTGGAGGCCTCCCGCGTGGCGGTCATCGACTCCTGGATCGACGACATCCACGCCGACGCGGATGAGTCGCATGGCATTATTTCCTGGAACGGGCCAGGCCCCTACAAGATCGTCAACAATACGATCCGTGCGGCGGCCATCAACATGATGTTCGGCCCGAGCGCGGGCACGATTGCCTCGGACATCGAGATTCGACGCAATAACCTGGAGAAGCCCTGGTCCTGGCGCGTCGGCGACCCGAGTTTTGCGGGCCAACACTGGACGGTGAAGAACATCCTCGAGCTCAAAAACGCCCAGCGGGTGCTGATCGACGGCAATCTTCTTCAAAACTGCTGGGTCGACCCGCAGGCCGCGTTCGGGCAGCAAGGGGCGAACGGCTTTGTGCTCACGGCGCGCAACCAGTGGGGCTCGTGCAGCTGGTGCCCGGTGGCGGACGTGACAATCACGAATAACATCATCCAGCACGTGGGCCGCGGCATCGGGATCGCGAACCTGGGCGGCAGCGTGATGGAGCGCATCCTCGTGCGCAACAATCTCTGGCTCGACGTCTCGGCCTCGTTGAACGACGGGATCGTGTTCATGTCCTACGCCGACAACGACATCACGATCGACCACAACACCGCGTTCCAAGACGGTGCAGCGATCTGGACCTCCGGCGGGGGACCGTTCGCCTTCACGAACAACTTGCAGTATGTCGGCGGCGGCGTCCAGGGCGGCTCGTCGCCAAGCACGAACACGCACAATGTCGAGATCGGCGGCCCTGGCAACTTCCCGACGGCGGGCAACTTCTTCCCCTCCCTAACGGCCGTCGGCTTCTCGGATTTCGCGGGTGGCAACTACGCTCTCGCAGCCGGGAGTCCCTATAGGACGGCCGCCACGGACGGCACCGATATCGGGGTCGACTTCAACGCGCTGAACGCCGCGACTGCATGTACGCTCAGCGGCGCCTGCGGAGGTACTCCACCTCCCCCGCCGCCGCCCCCCCCGCCGCCGCCCGCGACTGGCGTATCTCTGTCGCCCACCAGCCTCGATTTCGGATCGGTCACCGCAGGAACGACCAGCGCCGAGAGGGGGGTCTGGGTGACGAACACCGGCACCACCGGCATCTCGGTGAGCGGCATCACCGTATCGGGACCCTTTGCGCTCTCGCGCACCGATTGCTCCTCGACATCCACCTGGAACGGCGTCATGGCGCCCGGCACCCACTGCAACGCCTGGGTGGTGTTTGCTCCGGTAGCATCCGGCAGCCCCACGGGAACCCTGAAGGTCATTGCAGCAGGAACGTCCAAGACGGCGGCGCTCTCGGGCACCGGCACGACTCCGCCCGGGGTGTCTGTCTCGCCCAGCAGCGCCACGATCGCTTCCGGCGGAACTCAGCAGTTCGCCGCCACGGTCACCGGTACCACCAGTAGCGCGGTGACCTGGACAGCCAGCCAGGGTACGATCGCAAGCACCGGGCTCTATGCGGCCCCCACCGTCAGCGCCAACACCACGGCGACGGTGACCGCCACGAGTGTGGCCACTCCCACCATGTCCGCCAGCGTCTCGGTCGCGATCACGAATCCGCCTCCGCCATCAGGCTCTTTCTCACTGTCGCCCACCAGTGTCTCCTTCGGCTCGGTCAACATCGGAACGACCAGCGCCAAGAAGAATGTCTGGGTGACGAACACCGGCACCACCGGCCTCTCGGTGAGCGGCATCACCGTTTCGGGACCCTTCACGCTCTCCAGCACCGATTGCTCCCCGACATCCACCTGGAACGGCGTCATGGCGCCCGGTACCCACTGCAACGTCTGGGTGGTGTTTGCTCCGGTAACATCCGGCAGCGCCACGGGAACGCTGACGGTCACGGCGGCCGGAACTTCCAAGACGGTGGCACTCTCAGGCGCCGGCCTGTCGTCATCGGGCTCGTTCTCCCTGTCGCGCACCAGTGTCTCCTTCGGCTCGGTCAACATCGGAACGACCAGCGCCAAGAAGAATGTCTGGGTGACGAACACCGGCACCACCGGCCTCTCGGTGAGCGGCATCACCGTTTCGGGGCCCTTCACGCTCTCCAGCACCGATTGCTCCCCGACATCCACCTGGAACGGCGTCATGGCGCCCGGTACCCACTGCAACGTCTGGGTGGTGTTTGCTCCGGTAACATCCGGCAGCGCCACGGGAACGC
>QHSL01000045.1 GCA_003220435.1 Candidatus Rokuibacteriota bacterium
AGGTCGCCTTCCGGCAGCCACTGCCGCATGTCGGGCGGGAGCAGCAGCTGCTGGTCCAGCGTGTATGGCCGGAACGCTTTCGTCATGGCCAGCACGTTAGCGACTGCGCTCCCCGTGGTCACTAACTTTTCTCCGACAGGCTCCTAGGGATTCGCGGCCAGAAACGAGCGGGCCTGCGCCAGCTCCGGCCGCGGCGCGCCCTGACTGGCCATGTCCACGAGCTTCGCGAAGAGGCGCTTGGCCTTCGCCTTGTCGCCGCTCGCCGCGGCCGCCTTGTGCGGCGCCGTAGTAACCCCTGAAGCGCTCCGGCTCGCGGACCTGGGAGGCCTCGAACTCCTTCAGGGCGTCCGCCGGCCGCTTGAGCTCCAGCAGCATCTCCCCCAGCATCTCCCGCGCCGGGAGGATACGCCCGGGCGTCACGATGTGCTTCTCGCTCTTGTCCTCGGTGTCCGCGGCGGAGCGCATCAGCCCGAGCGCCTGCTCGTGCTTGCCCTGGGCGAGGGCCGTCCAGGCCGCCACGGCGAGTCGGCTCACCTCGACCTCGCCCGCCCAGTAGTCGCTCTTCGCGCTCCTGAGCGCCTCGCGAAGCCGTGCCAGCTCCAGGATCTCCTTCTCCGCCATCGTCGGATCGCCGCTCCGCGCCGCGCCGAGGCCGCGCGCGAAGTGCGTGAGCGCCGTCGCGAACGGGTAGCTGCTCGGCACCGGGTCCAGCTTGGTCGCCTGCCGCCAGTCGCTCCGCTCGATCGCGTAGCGCGCGGCCATCGCGGACATGGCGTACGGGCCGGCGAAGCGCATGAAGCTCTGGCCGCTGGCCTGGGCGCCCTCGTCCAGCACGCGCCGGGCGGCATCGTCGCGCGCGAGCTGCAGGTACGCGTAGACCATGTAATCCATCGCGTGCAGCTGCTCGTCGACGTCCCTGTCGCGCTTCGCCGCGCTCGCCGCGCGATCGTTGGTCGCGGCCGAGTCGGCCCACGCGCCGACGCGCGTGAAGATGTGCGAGGGCATGTGGAGCGCGTGCGGCGCGGCGGGCGCGATGCCGGCGTAGCGGCGCGCCGCCGTCACGCCCTTGGGCGCGATCGGCGCGGCGTCGTAGCTGTGGATCAGATAGTGCGCGACGCCGGGGTGGTCCGGGTGCTTGGTGAACTGCTTCTCCAGAACGTCCGCCGCGGTCAGGTAGGTCTTGTAGGTCTGGTCGGCCAGCGACTGCGTCGCGGCGAGATAGAGTGCATAGAAGATCTGCGCCTCGTCGTCGGTGGGATAGCGCGCCGCTAGCGCCTCGAACGCGCGGGCGCGATTCTGCTGGCGCGTGCGCTCGGGCCGGCTGCCCCAGTCCTCGTAGTACGCGGCGACGGCCTCGATGTAGTCACGCTCGCGCTGGGTCTTCGCCCCGATCTTGCGGCCCTGATCGATCGCCGCCTGCGCGCGCTCGGCCCACTCCTTCGACGGCCCGACCCCGGCGAGGGGGTTGGACATCAGGATCGCCGCGATGCCCCACGTCGCGATCGCGCAGGAGGGATCCTGGGCCAGGACCTCGCGCAGCGTCTTCTCGCCTTCGCCGTAGCGGAAGGAGTGCAGCATGGCGACGCCGCGCTGGAAGGTCTCCTGCGCGCCTGCGCTGCACGAGTTCGCGAAGTTGACGGTGCCGAGCTGCTCCTTGGGCTGGCTTCGCCCGACACCCGGGGTGCTGATCGAGACCGACACCAACAGCGTGACCAGAAACGCGCGTGTCCTCATTGACGCCTCCAAAGTCGGGGTGACGGCTGGAGCTCGCCCCGCCGAATTCTAGCGTGTCCTCTCCCGTTTCGGCGATCCGTCGGCCGGCGGCCGGCCGGACGCGGCGCGGAGGGCGGCGATGGCCAAGCGTCTCGAGGCTACCCCGAGGCGTGCGGCGAGTCGGACAGGGTGAGCCCGAGATAGCGGTCGAGCAGCGCGGGGTCGCGCAGCGTGTCGCGCGAGCGGCCGCGGTGGACGATCCTCCCCCGTTCCAGGACGATCACGTGCTCGGTCAACGCCAGCGCGATGTCGGCGTGCTGCTCGACGAGGATGAGCGTGCTGTCCCCGGGCATGTGTCGGATGGCGGCGGTGAGCTCCTCGACGATGATGGGGGCGAGGCCTTCGAGCGGCTCGTCGAGCAGGAGGAGCGACGGGTTCGTCATGAGGGTCCGCGCGATGGCCAGCATCTGTTGCTCGCCGCCCGAGAGGTGATGGCCCCGCACCTGCCGGCGCTCGGCGAGGCGCGGGAACAGCTCGAAGACCGCGGCGAGATTCCAGCGCCCGGGCCGGCTCACCACCGTCAAGTTCTCTTCCACCGAGAGGGACGCGAAGATCTCGCGCTCCTGCGCCACCCAGCCCAGGCCGCGCCGCGGCCGCTGGTGGGGCGCCAGGTGCCCGATCTCCTCGCCCCGCCACACGAGGCTGCCACGGACGAGATTCGTGAAGCCCATGATGGTGAGGAGCAGGGTGCTCTTGCCGACGCCGTTGCGCCCCAGCACGGCCAGGCTCTGGCCGGCGGCAACCTCGAACGAGACGTCGTCGAGCACGACGGCCTCGCCATAACCGGCGCGAACGTTCCGCACGGCGAGCAAGGGGTCAGGCATGCCGTGTGCATCCGAGATAGACCTCGCGCACGCGCGCGTCCGCGGCGATCTCCGGGGGCGTGCCCTCGACGAGCACGCGGCCGCCCACCATCACGATGATGCGACTGGCGAAGCGAAAGACCACGTCCATGTCGTGCTCGATGAAGAGCACGGTGATGTCGTTCGACAGGGCGGCGATGGCGGCGAAGAGCGCCGGGCTCTCGCCCCGCGGCACCCCGGCGGCGGGCTCGTCGAGGAGCAGCACCTTGGGCCGGGTCGCGAGGGCGAGCGCGATCTCGAGCAGCCGCTGCTGGCCGTAGCCGAGCGCGCGCGTGAGTTGGTAGCAGTCCGCGCCAAGCGCCAGCGAAGCGAGGATGCCGTAGGCCTCGTCCACCGCGTCACGATATGCGGGCAGACCGCGCCACCAGGTTGAGGCGTGTCCTCGCCGCTCGCACACGGCCAGGGTGACCGCCTCCAGTGCGGTCAGGTGGGGGAACAGCGTGTTGATCTGGAAGGTGCGCACGAGGCCGCGCTTGACGCGTTCAGATGGTGGCAGGGAGGTGATGTCGTCCTCGCCGAGGAAGATCCGCCCGGCGTCCGGCCGAAGCATCCCGGTCACGAGGTTGACGAGGGTGGTCTTGCCGGCGCCGTTGGGCCCGATCAGGGCGTAGCGCACGCCCGGCGGCACCGCGACGCTGATCTCGCGCGCGACCACGAGGGAGCCGAAGCTCTTCTCGAGCCCACGGGTCGAGAGGACGGGCGCCGCGCCCGCGCCGGACGTGGTCACGGCGACACGCGCCGCCACCAGGCAGCGGCCCGCCCGAGCCCACCGAGGATCCCGTTGGGCAGGAACAGGACCACCGCGATGAGAAGCAGCCCGATCCAGAAGTACCAGTACTGCGGGTTAATGCCGGAGAACTGGTCGCGCGCCACCATGTAGAGGATCGCGCCCAGGATGCCGCCGTAGAGACGGCCGGCGCCACCGAGAATCAAAATCACCAGCACGTCCGCCGAGCGCTGAAAGCTCAGCACCTCGAGCGAGACCGTCGACGTCGTCTGCGCGAGCAAGGCTCCGGCCATCCCGGCCATCACCGCAGCGATCGTGTAGACCTTCCGGACGTGCGCGCGGCTCGGCGCGCCGAGGGCGGGCATGCGGACGGCGTTCTCGCGGATGCCGCGGAGGGACAGACCGAAGGGCGAATTGATGACGCGTCGGGCCACCAAAAAGGTCAGGAAGAGCATGAGGAGAGCGTATGCATAGGCCGCGCGACCCCACAGATCGAAGGAAAACAGTTCGAGCAGCGGCCGGATGCGCACTCCCTGGAGACCGTCGGCGCCGCCCGTGAGCCAGGAGGCGCTGTTGGCCGCCTCGTGAAGGAGCAGGCCCATGCCGAGCGTGATCATGATGAGGGCGAGGTGGCGGAAGCGCACGACCACGACGCTTGCCCCGTAACCGGCCACGCCCGCGAGAGTCGACGCCAGCACGAGCCCCGACAGCGGCTCGCCCCATCCGAACTTGGAGATGAGCCCGGCCGCGTAAGCGCCCAGCCCGAAGAACGCGGCGTGGCCGAGCGAGACGATGCCCGCGTAGCCCAGGATGAGATCCAGCGACACGGCGAACAGCGCGGTGATGGCGATCTGGCTCGCGAGCTGCAGATACGAGGGGAAGAGCAGGAAGGGGAGCAGGGTGGCGAGCCAGAACGCGATCTCGGTGCGGCGCCACCGCGTCTGCGCGCGCAGATAGCCGTGCGGCCCGCGCAGGGCCTCGAGGGAAACGGTGGCCACTCAGCGTCTCCCGAAGAGGCCCGTCGGCCGCCACATGAGCAGGCCGACCATGACGAGATAGATGAGAAAGGCGCCGAGCTGGGGGACGTAGTACTTGCCCGCCATGTCGCTGATGCCGAGCAGGGTGGCGGCCACGAACGATCCCCCGATGGAGGCGAGCCCGCCCACCGACACCACGATGATGACGTAGATCAGATAGGTGAAGGCGAAGGAAGGGTCCAGCCCCACGATCTCGATCGCGAGGGCGCCGCCCAGGCCGGCCAGCCCGCTGCCCAGCGCGAAGGTGACCGCGAACACGCCATCCACGTCGATCCCGAGGCCGCGCGCCATGCGCTGGTTGTCCACCGCCGCCCGCACCCGCGCGCCGAAGCGCGTGTGCTCGAGGGCGGCCACCAGCACGACGGTGACGACCAGGGCCGCCCCGATGAGGAAGAGACGATACACGGGAAAGCGGAGGCTCCCGAACGTCACGGCGCCCCGCAGATAGTCCGGCAGCTGCACCGGCTGCTGGACAGTGCCGTAGACGTACGCCGCGCCGGCCACCGAAACGAAGACGATGCCAATGGTGAGCAGGCACTGGTCGAGGTCGCTCGCCCGGTAGAGGGGACGGAACAGGGCGCGCTCGAGCGCGGCGCTGGCTGCCGCGGCGGCGAGAAACGCGACGGGCAGGGTGGCGAAGAACGGCCATCCCAGCCGATCCATCAGGGTGACCGTGACGTAGCCGCCGAGCATGGCGAAGCTGCAGTGCGCGAGGTTGACGAAGTTCATCATCCCCAACGTCACCGACAGCCCCACCGACAGGAGAAACAGCAGCATCCCGTAGGCGAACCCGTCGAAGAGGACGCCTACGAAGGAGCCGAGCATGGGAGCCCCGCCGGCCTACCTCGTCGTGCGCGCCTTGAAGGGGTCCTTGACGTTCTCGATCCGGTCGAACTCGACGTTGAGGAGCTGGCCGCCGACTTTCTCGACCCGGCGGATGTAGACGGTCTGCACGATGTCGCGGGTCTCCGGGTCGATGCCGATCGGACCGCGCGGGCTCTCCCACTTCATGCCCTTGGCGGCGGCCACGAGCGCATCGCCCTCGGTCTTGCCGCCCGTCTTCTTGAGCGCGTCGTAGATGAGGCGCATGCCGTCGTAACCGCCGACCGAATAGATGTTCGGGTTACGCCCGGCGTTCGCCTCGTTGAAGGCCTTCACGAACCCGCGGTTCAGGACGGAGTCGTGATTGTGGTCGTAGTGATAGACGGTGACGATGCCGAGGGAGGCGTCGCCCATGCTCTTGCGCGCCTCGTCCTCGGTCAGCTCGCCCATGCCGAGGACCTTCGTCTTCTTCGCGTCGATCCCGCGCTCGGCGAGGGCCTTGCCGACGGCCGCCGGCTGCACGCCGCCGGGCACGAAGATGAAGATCGCCTCCGGGTTCATGTCCTTGGCGCGCTGCACGAACGCGGAAAAATCCGGATTGGCCACCGGGAAGCGCACCGAGCCCACCACCTCCCCGCCCGCGTCCTTGAAGCCGCGCTGGAAGCCCTGCTCGGCGTCGTGCCCCGGACCGTAGTCCGACACCATGGTGTAGACCTGCTTGATGCCGCTCTTGCGCGCCCACGTGCCGAACGTTTCCGTGAGCTGCGGCACAGTGGCCGACGTGCGCACCATGTACGGCGATTTCGTCGTGATGATGGCGGTCGCCGCGTTCATGACCACCATGAGCTTCTTCGCTTCCGCGGAGACGTCGCCCGCGGCGAGGGCGTTGGGCGTCAGGACGAAGCCGGCCAGGATGTCCACCTTGTCCCGCACGATCAGCTCCTGCGCCAGGCGCTTGGCGACGTCGGGCGCCACGCCGCCCGTGTCCTTGCGAATGACCTCGATCTTCTTGCCCGCCACGGTGTCGCCGTTCTGCTTCATGTAGAGCTTGATGGCGTTGTCCATCTGGGCAGCGGGGTCGGCGAACTGGCCGGAGTACGGCATGATGAGCCCGATCTTGACCGTCGGCTCAGCGTGCGCCGGCGCGACCCCGAAGAGCGCCGCGGCCAGGGCGAGTGCGATCCGCGTTGTCCGCATGGATGTCCTCACGGGCACCTCCTCGGGAGTCATGGCCCGGGCCATTCTACGCCGCCTCACGACGAGGCGAGCGTCCCGAGGGACCACTTCCTGCTACACTGGCGCGGCCGGCATCGGCATCGAGGGAGGAACCACCGAGCGCGATGGCTATCCCAGGAGAGAAGGCGATCGAGATGGTGCGCCGCGCGCACGCCCAGGCCGCGCAGCTCGACATCGCCGTGACCGCCGCGGTGGTCGACCAGAGTGGCCGCATGCTCGCACTGGGTCGGATGGACCGCGCTCGTCCCATCACGGTGGAGATCGCCCTGAACAAGGCCTACACGGCGGCAAGCTTCCAGCAACCCACGAAAGAGCTGGCGGCCGTGGCCGCGCAGAGCTGGTTTCAAAGCCTGGTGGTGTCGAGCAATGGCCGCATCATGCCGGGGGCGGGTGCGTTGCCCATCGTGGAGGGCGGGAGTGTCGTGGGGGCGATCGCCGTGGCGGGCGGCACGGAGGAGCAGGACCAGCGCTGCGCCGAAGTGGCGCTTGCCTCCTACGTGTGACACCATTGGCGCGGGCAGGGATGCCGTAGAGACGCCAACATCGTGAAGGGGGATGCTCCATGGCCGTGACGACGCCTGGCACCGAGACTCCACCCCCGCCGTACCTCGGCCGCTCCGTTCGCATCGTCGGGCCGGTCGCCAACGTCGACATGAACCAGACGCCGCACCCCAGGAACTCGCGCGGGGAGCTTGGTAAGGCCCTCTTCAACTGGTACCGCAACACGATCTCCAGGGACCCGCTCACCCGGGTGTCGGCCCCGAACCATTTCGCCGACAAGCGAAATTTCCTGGCCCAGGTGGTGAATCAGGCCCCCAAGGGCAAGGTCAACTCGAGCCAGGTCGCCGTGCCGGATCCGGCCGCGATGACCCGCCACATCAAGGCGGTCGCCCGTCACATGGGCGCCGACGTCGTCACGGTGGCCCGGGCGCATCCGTCGTTCCTCTACGCCGCATCCGCACCGGCCAAGGACACCGCCGCGCGAGACGTGTACCAGAACCGGTCCGAGGATGTGTACCAGGGCCGCACTCCCGAGCAGATGGCTGAGCGGTACCCGTACATCATCGTGGCCACCACGGCCTGGGACTACGACAAGCTGCAAGCCCACCGTCATTACATCGGCGACGCCGCTTACCACGTCTCGCAGATGAAGGCCCAGGTGATCCTCAAGGCCCTCGAGGGCTACATCAAAGAGCTGGGCTACGCGGCGCTCCGCGGCGTGTCGAACCCTCAGGCGGCGGGACTCGCCTCCGGCGTCGGGGAGCTCGGGCGCAATGGGCTCCTGATCAACAGGACGTTCGGCGCGCGCATCCATATGCCCGATCCGATCGTGACCGACCTGCCGCTCGTCCCGGACCAGCCCGTCGACATCGGCGTGGAGGACTTCTGCAAGGTCTGCCGCAAGTGCGCCATCAACTGTCCCACCAACAGCGTGCCCTTCGGGGACAAGGTGGTCTTCAACGGAGTCGAGAAGTACAAGATCAACTGGCTCACGTGCTACAAGGTGCGGCCCTACATGGACGCGCACTGGGGCAGCTGCCTCACCTGCGCCACCGTCTGCCCGTTCACCAAGCCGAACGTCTGGTGGCGGAGCCTCACCGTGTGGGCGCTCAGCACGTGTCCCATCCCCGCGCGTCCGGCGCTCGTGCGCGCCCTGAAGGCGATCGACGACCGGTTCTGGGGCGTGACACGGCAGGCACGCGTGCGCTGGCTCGGCTACGACTCCGGCATCAAGCCGGGAGAGCAGGCCTGCACGGTGGCCGGCTGCACCGCGACGCACGACGCGGGCCACGCGGCCAACGCGGTGGGGGACGTCGGCTTTTACGCGCCGCTGAAGGAGAACACCAACCGATTCGTCAAGCGAGATCCCTAGTGGCGCTCCGATCCGGCTGGTTCAAGCGGAGCCACGATCCGTACTGGGACTTCTTCATCAACACTCCCCCGACCGATCCGGCCAACTCGGTGCTCGACGTGCTCCGGAAGGCGCCCGAGGGCAACGTCTTCCCGACGAAGGCCGACCTCCATACTCCGGAAGTCACCACGAGCCACGTCAAAGAGATGGCGCGCTACTTGGGTGCTGATCTGGTCGGCGTCACCGCGCTCGAGACCGACGCCGCCGGCCACCCCTTCGCCATCGTCTGCGCAGTGCGGGCCGACGATGATCCACGGCAGGCGCGCGGCGTCGGCGGTCAGGTGCCGGTCCAGAACGGGCTCTTCGTCACGTTCGTGCTGAGCGCCTGGATCCGCGAGCTCGGCTACCGCGCGAGCGCGGCGGCGGAGCTGGACGCGAGGGGACTGGCCGCCGCGGCGAAGCTCGGCACGCTCGATCGCAGCAGGAAGCTCGTGACCAGGGAGTATGGCACCCGGGTTCACGTGGCGGACGTGATCCGTACCGATCTGCCCCTGGCCCCCGCGTAGCGCGGCGCGCTTCCCGCAGCGACCGTGCCGTACGTCATCACCAGCCTGTGTACCAACGATGGAGCCTGCGTCGAGGTATGCCCGGTCGCCTGCATCCACACCAGGCCCGGCGCCCCGCAGTTCTACATCGATCCCGACGTGTGCATCGATTGCGAGCAGTGCGAGATCGTCTGCCCGGTCGATGCGATCTTCAAGGATGTCGACGTCCCGGCCGAGCACGCGGCTTCCATCGACGCCAACGCGAGCTTCTTCCGGCAGAACAAGGCGGTGGTCGGCCCGGTCGCCTTCGAGACGGCGTGGGAGATGGTGGATCGGGCGCAGGCGTACGCGACGAGCATCGGGATCGCCGTGACGGCCGCGGTGGTCGACGAAGCGGGTGTGCCCATCGCTGTCGGGCGGATGGACGGCGCCGCCCCGCGGACGGCGGAGCTCGCGGTCAGCAAGGCCTACACGGCGGCCGCCTTTCATCTGGCCACCGCCGACCTGGCGGCCCAAGCGCGCCAGCCCTGGCTGAGGAGCCTCATCGTCGCGCACCGGGGGCGCCTCGTGCCGGCGGCCGGCGGTCTCGTGATCTTCGACGGCATCACGATCATCGGCGCCGTCGGCGTCGCGGGCGGGAGCGAGTCCGAGCAGGACGTGCTGTGCTGCCAGGCCGCCTTCGCCGTGCTGGAGGGCGCGCACTGAGGCGCCGGCTCCCGCCGTGGGCAAGGCCCCAACCCCCGGGTCAGGGGCAAAACCGCGAAACGGGCTCCCTGGAGGGGGGACTGCTCACCAACCCCCCGTGGCTTAATGATATTTACTATCACGGAGCAGTTTGGACCCCGCGCGTGACGACACGCCGGCCGCGGAATCACTTGACAGTCGGCCGATGATTTGATAACCCGCACTCACCGACGTCGATCCGTCCGGCAGCCAAGATTCGAGGTAGGCGATGCGGCGGGGCCCCCGCAAACGTACGACGCGTCAGCTGGAGCAGGTGTTCAAGGCTCTCCACGGCGATCACAGCCACCCGATCGCCCACGAGATCTACCGGCGCGTGCACAAGAAGCTGCCTCGAATCAGCCTCGCGACGGTGTATCGCAACCTTCACACTCTCGTCGAGGAGGGGAAAATCCGGACCCTCCTCCTGGGTGATCAGGTCGCGCGATACGACCCCGAGACCAGGGAGCATGATCATTTCATCTGCGAGCGCTGTGGTCGAGTGAGCGACGTGTTCTTGAAGCGGGCACGACGGATCGACCTGAGTCCGCTCGCGAGAGACGGCTACGTGGTGACGACCCACAACCTGACCGTCTATGGGATGTGTCGGGTCTGTGCTGGGCGACGTCGAACCTCCAAGCCGTCGCGAGCGGCGCGAAAGCCCAGTGTCCGGACGATGGCAGTGATTCGAGGGTGATTCACAACTAAAGGAGTGGACGCATGGCATACCAAGAAGACATCGCGTTGATGGCTCACCTGATGCGTCGTGCGGGCTTTGGCGCAGGCCGCGACGAGCTCGAAGCGCGCGTGGCCAAGGGGTACCAGGCGACCGTCGAGGAGTTGCTCCACCCCGAGACTCAGCCGGCGGTCGATGACTACACCCTGCTTCGCTATCAGCCGGCGGCGTTGCTGCCGGGCGGGCAGCCCCCGATGGGGAACGTGAACATCATGTATCACCTGGTGAACACGAAGCGCCCGCTGGAAGAAAAAATGGCCCTCTTCTGGCACCACGTGTTCGCCACCGGCAACTCGAAGGTGGACAACTACGATCAGCTGCTGTCGCAGATCGGCCTGTTCCGTGAGCGGGGCATGGGCGACTACCGCGCCCTGCTCCTCACGATCGCCAGAAACCCCACGATGATCTTCTGGCTCGACAACAACGAGAACCACGGGACCGCCGTCAACGAGAACTGGGGGCGCGAGCTGCTCGAGCTGTTCAGCCTGGGCGTCGGCGCCTATACCGAAAAGGACGTCCGTGAAGCCTCCCGCGCCTTCACCGGCTGGACCTTTGAGACCAAGATCCCGCGCCTGCCGTATGGGCGGTTCCCGTGGAAGTTCGAGTACCGCCCCGAGGATCACGACGACGGCGAGAAGGAGTTTCTCGGCCATCGGGGCCGCTTCAACGGCGAAGACATCATCGACATCGTCGTGGAGCAGCCGGCCTGTGCGCGCTTTGTGTGCCGGCACCTCTACAACTTCTTCGTGGCGGACGAGCCGCAGGTGCCCGCCTGGTCGATCGAGGCGCCGCGGGACCAGAAGGCGATCGACACCCTGACGGCAGCGTTCCGTCAGTCACGCTTCGACATCCGCTCTGTCCTCCGGGTGCTGTTCAACTCGAGCTTCTTCAAGGAGGCCCGCTTCAAGCACCTGAAGTCTCCCGCCGAGGTGGTGGTGGGGAGCCTGCGCTTCGTGGGTGGCCAGGAGCTGCCGCGGCCCGGGTACGGGGACCTCTCGATGCAGCCCGCCTACATGGGTCAGGACCTGCTCAATCCGCCGAGCGTGGAGGGATGGCATACCGGTCCGGAGTGGATCAACAGCGGCTCCCTCATGGCTCGCATCAACTTCGTGGCCAGCCTGGTGGGCGATCCGTCGTTGCCGGGCGTGCGGGCCATCATCGACCGGTTGAAGTCCAAGGGCTCGCTGAGCCCCGAGCAGCTGGTCGACGGGTGTCTGGACCTGCTGGGCCCCGTGGAGGTGAGCGCCGAGACGCGGCAGGAGCTCGTCGCGCAGGCCAAGGAGTGGGGCCAGACGGGCTGGGCGAGTGAGACGAGTGCCAAGACGGCCGACAAGCGTGTCGGCGAAATGCTGCAACTGATCGTGGCGACCAGAGAGTATCAGTTCGCCTAACTGTCATGAGCCTGATCGGGTGAGGAGGAATACGATGCCTGCAACGCAAAAGGCCCCCGTGCTGGTCACACTGCAGCTCTCGGGTGGGAACGACTATCTCAACACGGTGATTCCGTTCAATGACCCGCTGTATCGCGACAACCGGCCAGCGGTCGGAATCCCCGACGACAAGATCCTAAAATTCGACAAGACCTACGGCTTCAATCCATCGATGGCCCCGCTGAAGAAGGTCTGGGATCAGGGCAAGCTTGCCATCGTGCACGGCGTGGGCTACCCCAACTCGCCACGCTCCCACTTCCGCTCGATGGACATCTGGCACACCTGCGAGCCCGAGAAGGTCGGGACCCAGGGCTGGCTGGGCCAGGTGGCGCGCGAATACGATCCCAAGAAAGAGAACGTGGTCACGACCGTGAGCTTCGGACCGAGCCTCTTCCGGGCTCTGGTGGCGCCGGGAGTTCCGGTGGCGTGCGTGGCCGGGCCGCTGGAGAAGTACGGCTTCCTGCCGAACATCCAGGAGCGGACGCAGCGCCTGCAGGTGCTCGATCGCTTCGCGAAGATGTACTCCCCCGTCGCGGGGAGCGGCGTCATGGAATACCTCGGCACCACCGGCCTCGACTCATTGAAGGGCGCGGACATCCTGAAGGTGGCTCCGCAGAAGTACGCGTCCACCGTCAAGTATCCCGATACGCCGATCGCCCGCAAGCTCAAGGGGATCGCCCAGGTCCACTTCGCGGATCTGGGGAGCCGGATCTTCTACTGCGATCATGGTAGCTTCGACACCCACGCCGGCCAGAACCCCGGCCACGGCAATCTGTGGGCTGCGGTGTGCGAAGGCCTCGAGGCCTTCATGGCCGACCTGCGCGAGCACGATCACTCCGACAACGTCCTCATCCTGCTGTTCTCGGAGTTCGGCCGTCGCGTTCACGACAACGGCTCGGGGACGGATCACGGAGCCGCGGGGCCCGTCTTCCTGATGGGCGATCACGTGAAAGGTGGTCACTACGGCGAATATCCTTCCCTCAAAGCGGAGAAGCTGGTCCAGGGCGACCTGAACCCGAGCACGGACTTCCGCAGCGTCTACTCGACGATTCTGGAGAAGTGGCTAAAAGTGAATCCCAACTCGATCACCGGTGGCCGTTTCGAGCAAACGGCCTTCCTGAACTAGAGGGAAGGGGAGGGAAGGCAAATGCCGCTGACAACGGTTGCACGCGGGAGAGTGTACGAGTGGAGCCACGCCGTCGGGCGTGGCGCGGCCTCGGGGACGGGGTTCAACTATCCCCAGACCATGTGCCTCGCGAAGGGCGGCGTCGCCTACGTCGCGAATCGTGGCAACGAGAACAACTTCGGGATGCGGGTCAACGAGGTGAAGATCGGCGGTCCGGGGCAGGAGGAGCTGCTCGCCGAGTTCTTCCAGTGGGGCGAAGGCGACGGCCGCTCGACCTGGCCCTTCGGCGTCGCGACGGACGGGCGCAACGTGTACGTCTCGGACGAATGGAACAACAGCATCTCCGTTTTCGACAGCAGCGGCAAGTTTCTCCGGAAATGGGGGAAGTCGGGCAGCGGCGATGGCGAGCTCATGCGCCCGGCTGGTCTCGTGTGCGAGAAGAACGGCAATCTGATCGTGGTCGACAGCGGGAACAATCGTCTTCAAGTGTTCACGGGGGAAGGTAAGTTCCTCGCGAAGTGCGGTAAAGGCGGAAGCGGAGACGGAGAGTTCGACCAGCCCTGGGGGATCACCGTCGATCAGGCCGGCAACATCTACGTTGCCGACTGGAAGAATCACCGGATCCAGAAGCTGTCACCCCAGGGCAAGTTCATGATGAAGATCGGCCAGTACGGGAAGGTGCCCGTGCCGGCGGACGCCTACGCCGTGACCCCCCTGGGGCCGTACTTGTCGGCCTCCGGCACGCCGGGCTATCCCAAGGCGGGCCTGCTCAACCATCCGACCGACGTCGCCGTCGACACCGATGGCGATATCTACGTCGCCGACTGGGGCAACCATCGGGTCTGCGTCTTCGACGCTGAAGGAAACCCCGTCGCCAATCTCATCGGCGATGCCCAGGTGATGTCGAAGTGGGGCCAGATGAGCATCGACGCCAACCCCGACATGATGAAAGCGCGTCGTCGGGCCCGGAGCCTGGAGCCGGAGTATCGCTTCTGTTTCCCGACGGCCGTGGACTTCGATCCGGAAACCGACCGCATCATCGTCGCGGACAGCCAGCGGAATCGTTTGCAGATCTACCGCAAGGTTCGCGACTACGTGGACTTCCAGGCGAATCTCTAGAAGCCTTCCGTTCGTTCCTGCCTCCCTCCGTGGTCTGCGGGGGGAGGCAGGAAGACTTTCCGGCTGTCTCGCCACTCGACCAGGAGGATCTCGTGCCCGACCTGGCGCGAGGAGCCTGCGTCGAGCCGGAATCGGCCGTAGAGCGTCGTCGTATCGAGCCGGCGCGCGGTCGCCAGCAGCTCACGGTCCTCGAGACTGTCTGCCCGCTGGATGCACTCGCCGATGATGATGCCGAGCGCGTACGCCTGGGCTGCGACGTAGCCCGGGTCGCGCCGGAACACCCGCCGGAATTCGGAGCAGAACCAGGCCGAGGGAGGCCCGATCGAAGGTCGCTCGTACAGATGAGGCTCCCATTGGCTCGGCCCGATCACGCCCTCGGCAAGCACGCCGAGCTCCCGGCTGAATTGATCCGCACCCGCGGCGACACACGCGACGGTCTCGACCGTTGCGAGCCTCCGCCGCTCCCGGACGATGGTGACGTCGTCCTCGAATCGCCCGGCGACCACGAGGAGGTTCGGACCATCGGCCAGCGCAGCGCCCAGGAGCGCCTTCGAGTCGCGGAGCGGGGTGTCGAATGCCATCGCGCGCACGACATCGAACCCAGCCGCTCGAGCTCCCGCTTCGACCCCTCGCCGAACGTCGGACGCGAACGTGCCGCGGCTGGCGTAGAGGACCGTGGCCCGTCGCGCACCCGTGCGATGCCGGACGAGGCCCGGGAGGTCGCGAAGATAGCGGCTGGCCGGGCTCAGCGCGCTGACGATGGACGCGGACCCGGCCTCGGTGACGGCATCCGACGCGCCGCCGTGGTTCCAGAGGATTTTCCCGTGCGCCGCCGCGAGGGGCGCGACGGCCAGCGTCGATCCGCTCCCGTACGGTCCGAGCAGGACATCGACGCGTTCCTCGGTCAGCAACCGCGCGACGTTCTCCCGCGCGCGCGACGCGCGGCTGGCGTCATCGAGGGCGACGAGGCGGAGAGGGCGCCTGGCTCGATGCGGACCGAACGCCAAGCCTCCGACGCCCGCGACGTGCTCCACCCAGAGCCGGATCCCGTCGTACGCGTCCTGCCCCTGGCGTAGTGGCCCACTCAGCGCGATCGAGACACCGGCGACGACGGGTTCGCGCGATGCCCCCGCGCCCACTCCGGACCGCTACGCGTACTTCGCGTAGATCTTGGTCAGGACGTCGATGGCCTCCGCGAACGCCTTGTCCCGGGACCAGTTGTCGACGACGATCCGCTGGAGCATCCGCGACGTCGTCGTGTTCAGGAATTGCTCCCGCCAGGCGTCGTTGAAGACGTCCGGGTAGCCCTGGGTCTCGCCGTGGAGCGACATTTCGATGAGGCCCTTCATGAACGGCTTCTTCTTCCAGACGTCGAAGCTCATGTACGCGTTCAGGACGGGACCCCACTGGCTCACCGCCGACTCGCGGTCCATCTTGCCCGGCTCCATCGAGTCCCACAGGAACTGCTTCGCCAGGTCCGGGACCTTCGTGTACTTCATGATGGATCGCGAGCCATAGGTGACCGGCTGATTCAGCCGCTTGGGTCCGCGGGGGAAGTTGTAGTGCCCGGTCTTGGCCAGGAGCTCGGGGTTGTTGGTCTCGAGCCATAGCGAGATCGTGATCGCGTTCAGGACGAAGACGGCCCGGCCGGCCTGGTAGGTCGAGTTGTTCATCGTGTTGTCCCAGGTCGTCACTCCGGGCGGGAGCACGCCGGCCTTCCAGACCTCGGTGAAGAAGTCCAGGAACTCCCACACCTGAGGCTTGTAGTCGCCGAGGACCACGCGCTTGCCCGCGTCGTCAGCCAGGCGAGCCCCGTAGCTCTTCATGATCTCTTCCCAGATCTGCGAGTCGGTCTGGTTGCTGACAGGCTGTCCGAGTCCAAACGTCTTCGGCGGCTGCTGCGCCTTCTTCGCATAGGCGAGCAGGTCGACCCAGGTCGCCGGGGGCGGCTTGAGGCCGGCCTGCGCGAGCAGGTCCTCGCGAGCGATCAGCTGGGGCCCCGAGAAGCCGTAGAGGATGTGGTGCACCCGTCCGTCCGGGTCCAGCATGATCTTGGGGGCGGCGCCCACCCAGCCCCCGTAACTCTTCTCGAGCTTCTTGTAGACGTCGGTGACCTCGAGCAGCTGTCCGCGGCCGCGTAGCTCGACCCCGCCGGATTCGACGATGTCCGGCGTGGCTTTGGCTTCGATGGCCGCCGTGATCTTCGGCATGAACTCCTTCCACGGGACCATCGTGAGCTGGAGGTCGACGTTGTTCTTCTTCGCCCACTCCCGGGCGAAGCTCGCCCGCGCCTCATCGCTCTCCTTCAAGAACTGGTAGCACCAATAGACGAGCCTCGGTCGCTGGGCGATCGCCGGCGCTGGAAACATTACGGTGGCGGCGGCACCGGTCGTGAGCGCGGTCGCCCTCAGGAATTCTCGCCGGGTCGTGCGAGGTGTCGTCTCGGTTGGCATCGCTCTTTCTCCTTCGCGGTCAACTGGCGCGGAGCCGGAGCGTGGATGGTCGCCCGTGTTATCGGGAGGGAGACTATCTCGACCGTGGGGGCGAGTCAACGTCGGCTGGCGGCTGCCGCGGGGCCAGGTATCATGAGAGAAGCTTCCCGCGACCGTGTTTCGTGGGAGGCCAACCGAGCGAAGGAGGTTCTCATGATTCTTCGCACGACATTGTTGATGCTGTTGACTTTGTTGCTGGCGGTAGCTCCGGCTCTGGCGAAGGGCGGAGGTGGTGGCGGAGGCGGTGGGGGCGGAGGTGGCAACGGCGCAGGCGCTGGTGCCGAGAACTCCTCCGTCGGGCATGGCGGCGGCAACGGTGGAGGCCACGGTCCGGCCGCGGCGAACGGCGTTTCGCCGGGCGCCGGTCGCGGGACCGCGCTGTCCAACCGCGGAAGCGCGCACCGCTCGGACACCGCGACCGAGAACTTGTCCGCGCCCACGCCCGGGAAGGCCGACCCAACGAGCGGTGTGACACCCGGATTCGGCCGGGTTGGGACCGTGCCGACGACGAGGGGGCACCAGTAGGCTCACGTTGACGCCGTAAGATAAGTCGACAAACGGCCGGGGGTGGGCCCTCGGCCGTTTGCTTCTCCTGCGCTGCGGTCCTCGCGGCGCGCCGATCAGACCGAGGGCGGTCCAAACAGGTTATATTCGGCCGCATGCAAACCGACGACAGGCCCACCCGAGGGCCCCTCACGGGTATCCGCGTCATCGAGCTGGCTGACGAGCAGGCGGAGTACTGCGGGCTGACGCTGGCGGGTCTGGGCGCCGACGTCATCAAGGTGGAGCCGCCCGGCGGCAGCCCCACGCGTCGCATCGGTCCCTTCTATGGGGACCGGGAGGATCCGGAGCGCTCGCTGTTCTTCTGGCAGTACAACCGCGGGAAGCGCTCGATCGTGCTCGACCTGCGCCGGCGGGACGATCGCGAGCGGTTCCGCGCGCTCGTCGCGACCGCCGACGTGCTGCTGGAGTCGACGCCGAAGGGAGAGCTCGACGCGCTCGGGCTCGGCGCGGCCGCGCTGCTGCGAGAGCTTCCCACCCTGATCGTCGCGCGGACGACGCCGTTCGGTGACGAGGGGCCGTGGGCGGGCTTCAAGGGCTCGGACCTGGTGCACCTGGCGCTCGGCGGCGTCATGATGAATTGCGGCTACGATCCGGCCCCCGGCGGTACGTACGATCTGCCCCCGATCGCTCCTCAGATGTGGCACGCCTTCCACATCGCCGGCGAGCAGCTCTCGGTGGCGATCATCGCCGCGCTGCTCTATCGCTGGCGGACGGGGCAGGGGCAGTACCTGTCGTGCGCGGTCCACGAGGCGGTGGCGAAGTCCACCGAGGTCGACCTGATGACGTGGGTGATGCGACGGGCGCTGGTACTGCGCCAGACCTGCCGTCACGCGCGCGAGAGCATCACGCCGCATCCGTCCATCGTGCACACGAAGGACGGCCGGTGGGTCATGGCGAACCTCGGGACGCGCCCCGGCGAGACCGAGCAGCTCATCAAGCTGCTCGAGCGCTACGGCATGGACGCCGGCCTCGACGCGGAGAAACCCTCGTTGCCATCGAGCGGCCGCTTCGTTCCCGGCACCGGGCCGAGCACGGCGAAGCGGGATCACGGCATGGAGGCCGTGCAGCGCTTCGTGCGCGCGTTCACCTACGAGAACGTGCCATGGCGCGAGGCCCAGGAGGCGGGGATGCTCTGGGCGCCGCTGCGGAAGCCGCACGAGAACGCGATGGATCCGCACTGGCTCGCGCGAAGGAGCTGTACGGACGTCGAGCACCCCGAGCTCGGCCGCTCCTTCCGCTACGCCACGAGCAAGTGGCTGGCGACGCGTACGTCCTGGTCGGTCGGCCGCCGCGCGCCGCTCTTGAACGAGGACGAGAAGACCGTGGTCCTCCCGCGCGATCGCGTGCCCCTGATCGACGCTGCGGCGCGTGCGCCCCGCAACGAGGCGCTCTCGCCTCACGGCAAGCCGTTCCCGCTCCACGGCATCCGCATCCTGGACTTCACGTGGTTCCTGGCGTCGGCCGGGGGCACGCGATTCCTGAGCGCCTTCGGCGCCGAGAGCATCAAGGTCGAGCTGAAGAGCCACCCGGACACCCGCATGGCCGCGATGGCGCCGGTCGGGGGTCGCGCGGCGCGCGACCTCGCAACGGGCCCGCTGCCGGGCGTGACCGACCCGGACATGGGCGGCCAGTTCAACAACAAGAACCCGGGCAAGCGCGGGATCTCGCTGAACGTGAGGCACCCGAAGGGTCTGGAGATCGCCCGGCATCTGGTGGCGATGTCCGACGTCGTCGCCGAAGGCTTCTCGCCGGGCGTCCTGGACAGCTGGGGACTGGGCTACGAGGCGCTGCGCGCGATCAAGCCGGACATCATCTACGTCCAGCAGTCCGGCATGGGCGCGCAGGGTACGTACGGCCGCTTCCGCACCGTCGGCCCGATCGCGAATTCCTTCTCCGGCCTGTCGGAGATGTCGGGGCTCCCGGAGCCGGCGATGCCGGCGGGGTGGGGATACTCCTACCTCGACTGGATGGGTGCCTACAGCTTCGCGCTGGCCATGCTCACGGCCCTCCTTCATCGCGCGCGCACGGGCGAAGGACAGTGGGTCGACGCCTCGCAGTCGGAGGTCGGCCTCATGATCAGCGGCACGACGATCCTGGACTGGTCGGCGAACGGGCGGATCTGGTCACGCTATGGCAACCGCTCCCCGTACAAGCCGGCGGCACCTCACAACGTCTACGCGTGCGCCGGGGAAGATCGCTGGCTCGCCATCGCGTGCTTCACCGAAGCGGAGTGGCGCGCGATGGCCGGGGTCGCGGGACACGGGGAATGGGCGAACGACGTCCGCTTCAAGGATCTCGCCGCGCGGCTCCGGCACCAGGACGCACTGGACACGCTCGTCGGCGGCTGGACCAAATCCCAGGATGCTTATCACGCGATGCTCGCGCTGCAGCGCGCCGGCGTGCCGGCCGGCGTGTGCCAGACCGCGGAGGATCGCTGCGACCACGATCCCCAGCTGGCGGCGCTCAAGTGGTTGACCGAAGTCACCGGCACGAAGATCGGACGGTGGCCGCTGGCCGAGGTGCCCGTCAAGATGAGCGAGAGCCCGGCCCACATCGGCGGGCGTCTCGACCGCGGCGCGCCCTGCTACGGCGAGGACAACGAGTACGTGTACGGCGAGCTGCTGGGGATGTCGTCTCAGGAGATCAAGGCTCTCGCCGACGAGGGCGTGATCTGAGGTGCGCTTCGAGGCACCGCCCCTGAGATCTGCACCCGCTCATCCGCCGCGTGCGCCGCAAGATTTGCTCGAGGCGACGCAGAATGTGTTCGCCCTCTCGGTCAAGGACCTGCTCGAGGCCCGGGACCTGTACCACAATCACCTGCTGCACAAGCAGAACGTCGTCGGCACCGCGATCGGGCTCTACTTCCGCCGCCGCCGAGATCGCAAGTCGTACCTCAAGATGTCGCCGAGGGATCGTGCGCGCGACGAGCAGCTGTCCAAGGGGGAACGCACGTTCCAGAACTCCAGCGTCAAGGACAGCTCGTGGCCGTGCGTCCTGGTCTTCGTCTCGCAGTGGATTCGCCGCAGTGACTTCGGCACCGGAAAGAAGCTGAATCCGCGGCACATCATTCCGCCCGCGCTCTACCTGCCGGACGGCCGGGTGGTGCCGGTCTGCGTCATGAAGGTCAGTCCCAGCATCGCCCGACCGGCGCCGCTCGCCCGGCTGAGCTGGCCGACGTCGATGATGGGCGGCGGCTTCCCGCTGGTCTGCGAAGTCCAGGGACAGGAGCGGGTGGCCAGCGTCGGATGCCTGGTCACCGATGGCCACAACACGTACGCGCTCAGCAACCGTCACGTCACCGGCCCGGCCGGCGTCCCGGTGTTCACGGAGCTTCGAGGCACTCGGGTGGAGATCGGACGATCCAGTGAGAAGCAGCTGACCCGCCTGCCGTTCAGTGAGGCGTACCCCCAGTACCCGGGCAGCCGGACCTTCCTCAACGTCGACGTCGGCCTGATCGACGTGAACGACGTCAACGACTGGACGTCACAGGTCTATGGCCTTGGACCGATCGGCGAGCTGGCGGATCTCAGCGAACAGAACATCAGCCTGCGGTTGATCGATGAGGACGTGGTGGCGTATGGAGCCGCCTCCGGCAAGCTCCGCGGAAAGATCAAGGCGCTCTTCTATCGGTACAAGTCGGTGGGCGGCTATGACTACGTCGCCGATTTCCTGATCGCGCCCGATCCCACGTCGACGCGCCAGACCCTCTCCGGAGACTCGGGCACGGTTTGGCACGTGCCGGCGACCGAAACGTCACCGCCTCGGCCGCTGGCCATCGAGTGGGGCGCCCAGACGTTGTTGAGCGGCGTGGGCGAACAGCCGCTCAGCTTTGCCCTGGCCACGAGCCTGAGCACCGTCTGTCGGCGGCTCGACGTGGAGCTCGTGCGTGAGCACAACACCGGCGCCGCGCCGTTCTGGGGAGTCACCGGACACTACAGCATCGCCACGTTCGCGATCGACGCCGCCCGCATCGCCAAGGTGAAGAAGCTGATGTCGCTCAACCGCGCCCGCATCAGCTTCGACGCGTCCAACATCGATCCGGAGATCCTGGCGGACCAGATGCGGGAGGCGAAGAAGAACGGCAGCTTCGTCCCGCTTGCCGATGTGCCCGATGTCATCTGGAAGCAGTTCAAGAATTCCGTGGACGGCGGCCGCGATCCGGTCCCGCGCAAGGGGCCCGAACACCCGACGCACTTCGCCGATATCGATCAGCCGCGCGCCGACGGCAAGACGCTGCGCGCCTTGTCGCTCGCCAATCCCGCCAACGTCAGCGTCGCCTTCTGGCGCGCGTTCTATACGAGCCTGGGCCATACGGACTCGAGGAGCCGGGGCCTGCTCCCGTTTCGCGTCTGGCAGTTCTTCGACGCGATGGTCGCCGCGGTGAAGGCCAAGCAGCTCAATCGGTTCGTCTGCGCAGCGGGCATCCTCTCGCATTACGTGGGCGACGCCTGTCAGCCCCTGCATGGGTCCATGTTCGCCGACGGATTCCAGGACCAGGCGCAGACCGTGCCGATGACCCACCGCGACGGGACGCCCGGAACGAAGCAAGTGTGGCCGGGCATGGGCATCCACTCGGCCTACGAGTCGGCCATGATCGACCGAAAGGCGGTGAGCCTGCTGGCCGGCCTCCAGACCAGGGTGACACAGCTCGCCGCGCTTCCGCGGGTCGCGAACGGCCACGAAGCGGCCGTGGCGATCGTCGGGCTCATGGAGCGCAGCGCCGTGCGCCTGCCCCCGAGTGTGCTGATCAACGAGTACATCGGGCTTGGCGGCGGAAAGTCTGCCGCAGCGCTCGACGGATTGTGGACGAAATTCGGCCCGGCGACGATCGAGACCATGGCGGACGGCGCCAACGTGCTCGCGATGCTGTGGGACAGCGCCTGGGCGGCCGGGAACGGAAGCGCGATCGTCCAGAGCTCCCTGAAGATCATCACGAAGCCCGCGCTGAAGGCCCTGTACACGAAGGCGGACTTCGTCGAGTCGCTGGACCTCGACGCCATCGGGCCGAGTCTGGTCTAGCTCGACCGCGATTTGGCCACGAGCTCCCGGAGCCGGTCGTACACCTCACGCGGGTCCTGGACGCCGCGCAGGCGGTAGTGCGGCGCCGACTGGTCGGTCGAGGTCACGATGATGTCGCCGACACCCGCGAGCCGGTTCACGACCGACTGGGCGAGCCCGAGGTCCCGCACGCGGAAGAGCTGGATGTTTTCGATTCGCCGGGAGATAACGCCCGACTCCACCTCGAGCGAATCCGGGAACAGCCGGTACTCGGTGCTGAAGCGGACCAGCCAGCTGTACAGGAGGCCAACCAGGATCGGAGCGAGCCCAGCCAGGAAGACGGTCGGGCGACTGACCGAGATCCCCTTGGAGGAGAACCCGACAACCCAGATCAGCGCGCCGATGGCTCCGAGCACCGCGTAGAGCCCCCAGAAGCTTTTGAGCGATGTGTGGCGCTCCAGAACCGGGCTCTCCACCGTTGCTTGCCTCCAGGCTCAGCGGTCAGTAAGGTTCGCGCACGAAGATGAAGGTGGTGCCCTGCACGATGGGGGCGCTGGCGCCGACGAACGAGACGTTGACATCCTTGACCTGGCGCTCGCCGGCCCGCCCCGACGCCTGCAGCGCCCCCTCGATGATGTGCCAGAGCCCATGGATGCGTCCCGTGCTCAGGCTCCCGCCGAAGGTGTTCAGTGGGAGCTCGCCGTCCAGCTCCATGCGTCCATCCTGGATGAAGTCCAACGCTTCGCCCTCTTTGCAGAACCCGTACGACTCGAGGCCGTAGATGACCGAGGCAGAGAACCCGTCGTAGATCTGCGCCACGTCGACGTCCTTCGGGGAGAAGCCTGAGCGCTCCCAGGTGAGGCGCGACGAGCTGCGGCCGCCCTCCATGTAGCTGCTCAGGCTCCCGATGCGTCCCGCCACCTCGAAGGCGAGCCGCTGGCCGTAGCCCGCGAGGTACGCGGGGCGCGGCCGCAGATCACGCGCGCGGTCGGCGGTGGTGAGCACGATGGCCACCGCTCCTTGCACCGGGATGTCGCAGTCGTAGAGACAGAACGGGTACGCGACCATCCGGGACTTCAGGTAGTCCTCGCGCGTGAGCGGCTGCCCGCAGAAGTAGGCGTGAGGATTCTTGTGCGAATGGCGGCGCTGGGTCACGGCGAGCGTGGCCATCTTCTCCCGATTCTGGTTGTGGCGCTCGAGCCAGCGCGTGTACGCCACCGCCATCCCCTGTCCGGGGCCGCCGAATCCGTAAGGCGCCGTGAACTGCGTCGGGCCGTTGGCGTGGGTGCCCGGCAGGTTCTGGTAGGTGCCTTTGGGATTGTGCATCGCGCGCCAGACCACCGCGTACCGGCACACTCCCGCGAGCAGCGCGTTGGCGGCCTGCTGGACCGCGCCGCCGATGTTCACCGTCTCCACCTGGACGTGCCAGCTCAAGTTCGGGAGCTTCAGCATCGCCATCATGCAGTTGACGGACACGATCGTGACGCCGTCCACCACCGCGTGCCCCGTCGCCGGCAACTCCGGATACGTCGCCAACCCATCGATGTCCGACATGGCGAGGCCGGAATCTTCCACGGCGCCCTTGACCGCCTCGAGCGCATGCGCGGCCAGGGGGACCTCGGCCGAGCGTGTCACGCGAGAGAAGCCCACGCCGCTCAGGGCGACCTTGCACCGGTGCTCCCACATGCGGCCGATCTCCTTGATTTGTAGTCGTGCGCCTCAGCCGGCGGGGCCCCAGCCCCGCGACGGCTTGCGGCGCGCACCACGCGACTACGTCGTGTCGCGCGCCAGTAGGAACTGCGGCAGCGTGATGTCGTCGTTCAGCGGCTCGAAGACGACCTCCACGCGACGTCCGACCTTCGCCTCGGTGTACGGAGCCTCCAGAAGATTCGCGGCCAGCAGGGCTCCGGGTGCGTCGTCGAGCTCCACGATGATGGACGCGTAGGGAATGGCCGCCGCGAATCGTCGGTCACCGGCGTGGTACATGATCGTGTAGGCGTAGATCGCGCCCTTGCCGCTGACGGGTTCGAACTTGAGATCGATCGCCATGCACTTCACACAGGTCGCGTACGGCGGATGCTGGAAGGCCCCGCACGCCTGGCAGCGCTGCAGGGCCAGTACTCCCTGTCTGGCCGAGTCCCAGAAGGGCCTGGTCAGCTCGTTCGGGACGGGAATGGGCCTGGTCACCGCGCTCCAGTCGCTCATCGTCATGGTCTGGTCCTTCCGAGCCGGCTCTACCGCTCGACCCGGGAGCCAGGATGTTGGCCACGGGAAGCCATGTCAAGTCCACGGCGCGTTACAATGCCCCGACTCCCATCAATTCCAGCGAGGTGGCGCATGACGCTCGGCCGAGTGACGGGTCAACGCCGGTCCCTGAGACCCTCGGTTGACAAGGGGTGATCCGCGTTTCTATAGTCCGCGTGCGCAAGGGTCCCTGAACCGACCTCGAACCCATGGAGGGGCGACGATGACAGCACCGCGTTGTGTGAGATGGGCAGCGTTTCTCGCCGTGGCCGGGCTCGCCTTCGTGGGATGGGGAAGCGCCCACGCGGCTGACGTCATCAAGTTCGGGGTCTCGACACCGCTCTCCGGCCCCGCCGCCCCCTGGGGAATTCCCCACAAAAATGCGACCGAGCTCATCTTCGACGAGATCAACGCTCAGGGCGGTCTCGACGTGGGGGGCAAGAAGTACAAGCTCGAGGTCGTCGCCTACGATCACAAGTACGTGATCGCCGAGGGCGTCGCCACGGTCAACCGCCTGATCGCCAAGGATGGCGTGAAGTTCATCTCGATCCTGGGCGGTGCCGTCGTCAAAGCCAACGAAGAGGCGGTGAACGAGGGGCGCGTCCTGAATCTGCCGCTGGCGTACGCCGATGGCCTGGTGAGTCCCAGGAATCCGCTCACCTTCCACAGCTTCCCCTCGCCCCCCGAGACCACCACGTTCTGGAAGTGGATCAAGCAGAACCACCCCAACCTCAAGCGCGTCGCCACGATCTCGCCCAACGACGATACGGGCTGGTGGTCGATCAAGGTGGAGACGACCTTCATCCAGAAGCTGGGGTACGAGACCGTCGCGAAGGAGTTCTTCGAGCGCACCATGACCGACTTCAATCCGGTCCTCCTGCGCATCCTGGCCCAGAAGCCCGACATCATCAGCGTGTTGGCCTCACCGGCCGGGAGCGTCGGCCTGATCATCAAACAGGCTCGCGAGCTCGGGTTCAAGGGCCGGTTCATCCACATCGGGCAGGTCGACACCTCGGTGGTGGCGAACATCGCCGGCAAAGCCAACGTCGAGGGGATGTGGGTCCACGGCTTCGTCCAGGCCCCGCTGCCCGAGAAGGTCAAGAGCTGGCAGGCGCGCTATACCAAGAAGTACGGTGAATGGAACGCGACCAGCATCGACTTCACGAATCCGGCGTTCGCCTTCGTCGCCGCGGTAAGGAAGGCGCAGAGCGTCGAGCCGAAGAAGGTCGCCGACGCCCTTAGCATCGTCGAGTTCGACAATCTCTGGGGCAAGGCGCATTTCGGCGGAAAGGACTACTACGGCGTCGGCAACCAGATCATCTACCCGATGCCGTTTTCCGAGGTGAAGGACGGGGTCGCGACCCTCGTCGTGCAGCTTCTCCCGCCCCACAACTGATGCCGCCGGGGGGCATGGGGGGCCCGTCGAGGCCCCCGGGAAGCCGAGCAACATCGAGGCGCGCCACGGCTCCGCCGGGGCGCGTCCGAGCGCTGGGTGGTTTGGGGGGCCCGTCGAGGCCCCCCATTTCACAATGACACCAGCTCTGTTCGTCCAGAGCGCGATCATCGGGGTCTCCCTCGCCTCGATCTACATCTTGATGGCCCTCGGGCTCACGCTGATGTTCGGCATGATGCACATCATCAACTTCGCGCACGGCGCGGTCTACATGCTGGGAGCCTTCGTCATCTATTACGTCTTCTTCCAGGGGGGCGCGCCGTACTTCGCCGCCTTCGTCGCGTCCATGATCCTGCTCGGGATCTTCGGGTACCTCGTGGAGCGCTCGATCTATCGGCCCATCAAGGGCGGGATCGAGCCGACGCTCGTCGCGCTGATCGCTCTCACCACCTTTCTCCAGGCGGCTGGGTATCCGGTCTTCGGTCAGCTCGACAAGCATGTGCCGCCGGTCTTTCCGGGCACCCGGAACATCCTCGGCGTCGGAATCTCGATCGAGCGCTTGATGATCATTCCGCTCGCCGGAGCCCTGGTGATCGGCCTCTATCTCTTCATCAACAAGACCCGGCTCGGCGCCGCCATGCGCGCCATCGAGCAGGACAAGGAGGCCGCGGCCCTCCAGGGCGTCAACGTGCACGTCGTCAATGGCCTCGCGTTCGCGGTCGGCTTTGCCCTCGCCGCGGCCAGTGGGGCCCTCATGGCGCCGATCTTCAAGCTCGACCCGATGATGGGCGAGCAGCCGCTGCTGAAAGCGTTCATCATCATCATCCTCGGCGGCCTGGGCAGCATTCCCGGCGCGATCCTCGGTGGGCTCATGCTCGGGCTCATCGACTCCATCATCGCCACGGCGCTCGGCGCGGAGCCGGCGTTCCTCCTGAGCTTCGTGTTCATCATCCTGGTGCTGCTGTTCAAGCCGACCGGGCTGTTCGGCTATGCACCGTAGGCTCGGCGTGCTGCTCGGGCTGGTCGTTCTGGCCGTGCTCGCCCTGCTTCTGCCGCAGTTCGGCGGCGACTACTACGTGCACATCTTCGCGTTGGTCTTCACCAACGTCATTCTCGCCGCCAGCCTGCGCCCCTCGCTGACCTGCGGCCAGCTCAACATCGGACATTCGGCGTTCATGTCGATCGGGGCCTACACCTCGGCCTTGCTCGCGAAGAATCTCGCGGTGCCGTTCGAGATCTCGCTGCTGGGCGGGGCCCTCCTGGCCACGGCGGTCGGCTGGGCCATCGGCTATCCGTCGCTCAGGCTGCGCGGGGTCTACTTCGCGATGGTGACGGTGGCCTTCGTGGAGGTGATCCGCCTCATCGCCCAGCTCTGGGTGCCGCTCACCCGGGGCATGAGCGGGTTGAGCGGCATTCCCAAGCCGAGCGTCCTCGGGATGACGCTGAGCACGCGCACCGGTCAGTACTATCTCGCGCTCGTGCTGATGCTGGCGACCCTGCTCGTGCTGTGGAAGCTCGAGCACAGCCGGCTCGGCCTCATCTGGAGAAGCATCGGAATGGCCGACCACCTGGCCCAATCGCTCGGCGTCAACATCGCCCGCCACAAGCTGCTGGCCTTCATGCTCGGCTGCTTTTTTGCCGGGATCGCCGGCGGGTTCTACGCGCACTTCATTCGGTTCCTGTTCCCGCCAGAGTTCGGGTTCCTGATGGCGACCAATATCCTGGTCTATAACTACGTGGGCGGACGGGGGCACTTCGTGGGTCCGATCGTTGGGGCCGTCTTCCTGTCGTTGCTGTCCGAGCCCTTCCGGGGGAGTCCGTACGAGACGATCTTCTTTTCGATCGCCATGCTGCTGACGATCCTGTTCCTCCCGGGCGGCCTCATCACGCTGCCCCGCAAGCTGGCCGAGCTCAGGTGGTGGCGGACGGCCTCGGCACCCACTCCGAGCCCGGCGGCCTGACCGGTGTCCCTCCTCGAAGCGAGGAATCTCACCCGGCTCTTCGGCGGACTCGCGGCGGTCAATCATGTCGATCTCAGCGTCGACGAGGGCGAGATCGTCGGCCTGATCGGGCCGAACGGAGCCGGCAAAACGACCTGCTTCAACCTCCTGAGCGGCTTCCTGCGACCCACCCTGGGCTCGATCGTCCTGGCCGGCGAAGACATCACCGGCCTGCGGCCGCATCAGATCGCCTCCCGGGGCCTGATTCGCACGTTTCAGCTCACCACGCTCTTCCAGGAGATGACGGCGCTCGAGAACGTCCTGCTCGGCCTGCATCTGCACAGCGACAAGGGCCCGCGGCGGGTGCTGTTCGGCCGGAGGGCCTTTCCGGCCGACGAGATCGCTCGCGGCCGTGAGGTGCTCGAATTCACCGGGTTGGTGTCGCACGCCGACCAGCTGACCCGGAACTTGCCGCACGGACATCAGCGCGTCCTCGGCATCGCGATGGCCCTGGCGGCTCGCCCGCGACTCTTGATGCTGGACGAGCCCGTCACCGGCATGAACCTCGATGAGAGTGGCCGCGTGATGGAGCTGGTGAAGACGATCCGAGGCCGCGGCACGACGATTCTCCTCGTCGAGCACAACATGCGGGCGGTGATGGGCACCTGCGAGCGCATCGTCGTCCTGAACTTCGGCCAGAAGCTCGCCGAGGGCACGCCGGCGGAAGTGAGCACCAGCCCCGACGTGATCCAGGCCTATCTCGGCACTGGTGTGAACCATGCTTGAGGTCGAGAATCTGTGGGTTCGCTACGGAACCGTGGAAGCGGTGAAGGGCGTGTCCTTCACCGTCTCCGCGGGCTCGATCGTCAGCCTGATCGGGGCCAACGGGGCCGGCAAGACGACGAGCCTGCGGGCGCTGACGGGCCTCGTGCAGCCCGGCGCCGGCGAGCTACGCTTCGAGTCGACCTCGCTGGTCGGGCTCGCCCCGCACCAGATCGTGAGCCTCGGCATCGCGCACGTGCCCGAGGGCCGGCGTCTGTTCCCGAAGATGACGGTGCTGGAAAACCTCACGATGGGCGCGTATCTGCGACCCCGGATCGACGTGGCGTCCACGCTGACGATGATCTACGAGCACTTTCCCATTCTCAAGGAGCGCGGGCGCCAGCGCGCCGGCTCGCTGAGCGGTGGCGAGCAACAAATGCTGGCTATCGCCCGGGCCCTCATGAGCCGCCCGAAGCTGCTCTTGCTGGACGAGCCCTCCATGGGCCTCTCGCCCATCATGACGGCCGAGGTCGGCAAGGTCATCCGGCAGATCAATTCGCTCCGCGTCTCCATCATCCTGGTCGAGCAGAACGCGATGCTGGCTCTGACGCTGGCCCAGTACGGCTACGTGCTGCAGACGGGCCAGGTGGTCATGCAGGGCAAAGCCGAGGACCTCTTGCGCGACGAGGGCGTGAAGAAGGCGTACCTGGGGCTCTGACCGCGATCAGCGCTCCGGGAGCTCGCCGGCGTCGCGGGCAATCCACATCTTCACCGCTGTCCACATTGTGAAAATGTGACGGGCCGGCGCAGTCTGGGCGAGCCCGCGGCCGCGGCGCCCGCGGTTGTCGCGGTGTCGGCGGCCGCTCGACGCTGATTTTCGCGGAACCAGCGGCCCGCAGCGCTCGCCGGCACCGCGAAGCCGCTCAGGATGCGGTCGAACGCGTTGTTGACGCCGCCGCCTTTGGCCCCCACAGTCAGCACGGTTCACGAACCCTTCCTGCAGGGGGGCGGAAGATGCGGGATCAGACCACCGAGGGATTGCTACGCCGTGAGCTCGATCTGATTCTCGTCCGCCTCGAGCAGCGTGGCCGGGCGGCCCTGATCGAGGCACGCTCGGAAGGCACTCGACTCGTCGGGGATATGTTCGCGGACGCTCAAGTCGTCGCAGCGCGGGCCCTCGACGGGCTGAGCTATGAGCGCTTGTCTCGACGTGCCAAGGTGCTGACGAACGCGCTGGAGCGTCTGCGCGACGGGAGCTACGGGATCTGCGAAGAGTGCGGCAGCACCATCCCCCAGGTGCGGCGGCGCGCCTTACCCGGCGTCACGACATGCGTGCAATGCCAGGAGCGCGGAGAGAGTCTCCCCCCTCGATCCCATACCACCGAATGGCTCACACGTCGCCCGCGGAGTCGACCCAAGGGCGGTCGGGGTGATCAAGCGAGAAATTGATCGAGGGCAGTGGTAGCGTAGCGGCACGATGGCCGCCGAGCTCCGCTCGCTGTTCTCACCGATCCAGGTCGGCCGGCTCACCCTCAAGAATCGGATCTACTCCTCGGGCCACGCCGAGGCCATGGCCGAGGCGGGCCGGCCCGGCGAGCGGCTCTTGCGGTACCACGAAGCCAAGGCGCGCGGCGGCTGTGCGCTCACGATCTTCGGCGGCTCCTCGAGCGTGCACCCCTCGTCGCCGGCCGCCGCGTGGAAGCAGATCGCCAATCACGACGACTCCATCATCCCGGCGTACCGGGCGATCGCCGACGCCGTGCACCGCCACGGCTGTCTCGTGCTGACCCAGCTCACGCACCTCGGCCGGCGGGCCCAGGCCGATGGCGACGAGACGAGCGTCCTCCTGGCGCCGTCGCAGATCCCCGAGCGGGTTCATCGCGACGTCCCGCACGAGCTGGAAGGCGAGCAGATTGGCGAGCTCGTGCGCGCCTTCGGCGAGGCGGCGCGCCGCTCTCGGGACGGCGGCCTCGACGGGATCGAGATCTCGATGGCGCACAACCACTTGATCGACCAGTTCTGGTCACCCCTGTCTAACCAGCGGCTCGACGACTACGGTGGGAGCCTGGGGAACCGGATGCGCTTCGCCACGGAAGTGCTGAGCGAGATCCGGCGTCGGGTCGGGGGTGACTTCGTCGTGGGCGCCCGCATCTCGGGGGACGAGTTCACGCGGGGCGGCCTGACGGCGGCCGACATGGCGGAGATCGCGCGGCGTCTCGCCACGTCCGGCCTGATCGACTTCCTGTCGATCATCGGAGGCGGCGCCCACACGTACGAGCTCCAGGCCGCGGCCGTGCCGAACATGAGCTATGCCAGGGGCGTCTACGTGCCGCTGGCGGCCGCCATCAAGCAAGCCGCGCCGCGGATGCCGATCTTTCACGCGAGCCGCATCGTCGATCCGGTCCACGCCGACCGCGCCGTGGCGGCCGGGCACCTCGACGTGGTCGGCATGACCCGCGCGCTGATCGCCGACCCCGATCTTCCGCGGAAGGCGCGCGAGGGCCGATTCGACGACATCCGCACGTGCGTGGGGGCGAACGAGGGGTGCATCGATCGGATCTATCAAGGGAAGCCGGTCACGTGCGTCCAGAACCCGGCCACCGGGCGCGAGGGTGAGCTGGCTGACGTCCGCGTGGCGACGAAGCCCAAGAGGGTCGTGGTGGTCGGCGGCGGCGTCGCTGGGCTGGAGGCGGCCCGGATGGCGGCGATCCGCGGCCATCGCGTCATGCTGTTCGAAAGGGCGGCCGAGCTGGGAGGACAGGTGTTGCTCGCGGCCCGTGCGCCTGCCCGCGCCGAGTACGCGGGCATCATCCGCTTTCTCGTCGCCCAGGTCGAGAAGCTCGGGGTGAGTATCCGGCTCGGAGTCGAGGCCACGGCGGCCGCGGTATTGGACGAGCGCCCCGAGGCCGTCATCGTCGCGACCGGGTCGCAGCCTTACATCCCGCCCTTGCCGGGCTGCGACGGCAAGCATGTCGTGACGGACCGCGACGTGCTTGCCGGCGAAGCGACGGTGGGCGCCAACGTGGTCGTGGTCGACGACGTGCACACGCAGGCCGCGCTCTCGACGGCCGAGCTGCTCCTCGAACAGGGGAAGCGTGTCGAAGTGATCTCGCCGCTCTTCTACGTGGGCCAGGACATCGGAGTCACCTCCATCGCACCGCTCTACGCACGGCTTCACACCCGGGGCATCGTCCTCACCCCGGGCACGGAGCTCCGCGCCGTCGAGGGCTCGACCGTGGTCGTCGCGAACGTCCATTCAGGCGTCGAGCGGCGCGTCGAGTCCGTCGACACGGTCGTGCTGGCGGCCGGGAGCCGCTCGACGGACGGCCTCTACCGCGCGCTCAAAGGCCGGGTCCCCGAGCTCTACGCGGCGGGCGACTGCGTCGCTCCGCGCGGCGTCCACCAGGCGATCCTCGACGGCACGCGCGTGGCGCGGGCGATCTGACGTGGCGCGCGCCGCACGCCGTCGCGGGGCTGGGGCCCCGCCGGCCGAGGCGCGGCGACAAATCTGAAGGGAGGTCGAGTTGAGCGCATTCGACGAATACGCGAACAGGTACAAGTCCGCCCGGATGGAGCGCAGAAACGGAGTGCTCCAGGTAACTCTGCACACCGACGGCCAGTCGCTCCGCTGGGGGTTCCTGCCGCACGGCGAGCTCCCGGAAGCGTTCCACGATATCGGCGCCGACCGCGAGAACCGTGTGGTCATCCTGACCGGGACGGGCCACGAGTTCTCGGGCCCGCGCGCGACCCCCGGGACCTCCTCCTTTCCGGCGCGCCCGTCGATCGAGCGGATCGATCGCATCCACTGGGAGGGCCGCCATCTCTTGATGAACCTCCTGAGCATCGAGGTTCCGATGATCAGCGCGATCAACGGGCCGGCGTGGCGGCACTCCGAGATTCCTTTGTTGTGCGACATCGTCCTCGCCGCCGAGACCGCACAGTTTCAGGATTCCGCCCATTTCGCGTCCGAGGTCGTGCCGGGCGACGGCATGCACATCGTTTACCCGCTCCTTCTGGGAATGAACCGAGGCCGCTATTTCCTGATGACCGGGCAAACACTCGACGCGGCCGCGGCGTTACGGCTCGGACTCGTCGCCGAAGTGCTCCCCGGCGACAAGCTCCTGGCGCGGGCCTGGGAGCTGGCGGAGGATCTGGTCCGCAGGCCGACCTTGCTGCTCCGCTATACGCGGCTTCTCTTCACCGAGTATCTGCGCCGGCAGATGCACGACCTCCTCGGCTACGGGCTCGCCATGGAGAGCCTGGCGCTCTTCGAAAAACCGGAGGCGCCCACCGGACCCGAGCGGAGGTGATGGTGTCTCGTCGGCTCACCCGCGGCCGAGGCGCGGATCGAGGGCATCGCGCAGCCCGTCACCGAGCAGGTTGAAGCCCAGCACCGAGAGCATGATGGCCGCGCCCGGAAAGCAGAACACCCACCACGCGCCGCTGGTGAAGTACTTGTAGGAGTCGGCCAGCATCGCGCCCCACTCGGGCGTCGGCGGCTGCGCCCCGAGTCCGAGGAAGCCGAGCGCGGCCGCTTCCAGGATGGCGAACGCGACGGAGAGCGTCGTCTGCACGATCAGCGGTGGCAGGCTGTTCGGCACGATGTGGCTCAGGAGGAGGCGCCGCCCGCTGCAGCCGAGCCCCTGGGCGGCCAGCACGAACTCCTGCTCGCGCAGGGCGAGCACGGCGCCGCGGCTCAGGCGAGCATAGGCCGGGATGGACACCAGGCTGATGGCGAACAGGGAGTTGCGCAGGCCGGGGCCGATCATCGCCACGATGGCGATGGCCAGCAGCGTCGCCGGAAACGCCAGCACGATGTCCATGCAGAACATCACGACCAGGTCGACCTGGCGCCGGAAGTAGCCGGCCAGGAACCCGAGCGTCGAGCCGATCACCGTCGCCACCGCGACGGCGCTCACCGCGAGCCCGAGCGACACGCGGGTCGCGTGCAGAACGCGAACGAGAATGTCGCGCCCGAGACTGTCCGTTCCGAACGGGTGTCCCGCCATCGGGGGCTTCAGGCGGAGCGTGAGGTTGGCGTCCGTCTTCGCGTCGTAGACGTGCACCGCGGGGGTCACCAGCGCGATGAGCGCGAAGGCGAGGGCGATGACGAGGCCGGCCCGGGCCGCGGGGCTCGCCACGAGCCGGCGCCAGGCGGCGGCGGCCGGGCTCCCACCGCGGCCGGCCACCACCGCTGCGCCGCGTCCCGCCGTCGCTTCGAGCATCGAGGTCATTCGTACCTGATACGCGGATCGACCACCGCGTACAGCACGTCGGTCAGCAGATTCACCCCGACGACGATGACGGCGATGAAGAGCGTCACGCCCTGCACGATCGCATAGTCGCGGGATTCGATGGATTCGTAGACCCAGAGGCCGATGCCCGGCCACGAGAAGATGGTCTCGGTCAGGATGGCGCCGGCGAGCAGGTGCCCCACTTGCAGCCCGATCACGGTGAGCACCGGCAGCAGGGCGTTCCGAAGCGCATGTCTCATGATGACCGCGCCTCGCGACAACCCCTTGGCCTCGGCCGTGCGGACGTACTCGCGCGACAACACCTCCAGCATGCTCGCCCGCGTCATCCGGGCGATGATGGCCAGCGGGATGGTCGCCAGCGCCAGCGCCGGAAGGATCAGGTGGCGGAGCGCGTCGACGAGGGCGGCCCAGTCTCCCTGCAGCGCGGCGTCGAGCAGCACGAAGTTCGTCCACGAGACGAGCGCAGTTCCGCTTCCGAGGCGGAAGCCGGTCGGGAGGACGCGGAGCTGGACTCCGAAGAACCACGCCAGCACGAGGCCGAGCCAGAAGATCGGCATCGACACGCCGGTGAGCGCGCCCAGGCGGGCGAGACTGTCCAGCAGCGAATTGCGCCAGACCGCCGAGGCGACGCCGATCGGGATGCCGACGGCGATGGCCACGGCGATGGCCGAGACCGCCAGCTCGACCGTCGCCGGAAAGCGCCGCAGCAGATCGGTGGCGACCGGATCGCCGCGGACGATCGACACCCCAAGATCGCCGTGGAGCACCTTGCCCATGTAGAGGACGTACTGCTGCCAGATCGGGCGATCGAGCCCGAGGCGGGCGCGGACCTCCGCGACCTTCTCGGGCGTCGCCCGCTCGCCGAGCATCGTCAGCGCCGGGTCGCCGGGGATGAGATGGATGAAGCTGAAGACGAGGACGGAGACGCCGAGGAGCACGGGAACAATCGTGAGGCTTCGCCGAATGGCGTAGCGCCTCACCGCCGCATCCTCCTCGGCGCGCGCCTCGCTACTGCATCTCGACCGTGTTGAAGTACTCCGACCCCGTCGGGTGCGGCACGTACCCCTTCACGCGCCTGGCGAACGCCAGGGGCGGCTGGTTGTTGGCGATGAACAGGCGGCCCACGTCGTCGTGCAGGAGCTGCTCGGCCTGACGGTAGAGCTTGGCGCGCTCGCCCTGATTCGTGAGCTTCTGGGCACGCAGGAGGACGTCGGCCAGGGGCTTGTTGGCGTAGAACCCTTCGCGCGCGGCGCCGGGCTGGCAGAAGAAGTAGCACAGAAAATTATCGGGATCGCCGTTGTCCCCGGTCCAGCCGAGCATGTAGAGCGGCATCTGGCCGTTCTTCCGCTTGTCCAGGTACACCGCCCACTCGGTCGTCTGCAGCTGGGTCTTGATCCCCACCTTGGCCAGGTCGGCGGCCATCGCCTCGGCGATCTCCTTGGGGTTCGGGAAGTACGGGCGCGAGCGCGACATGTACCAGAAGACCAGCGGCTCCTTCTTGCCGTCCTCCCACGTGATGTCCGACAGGCCTTGCCGTAGCCCGGCCTCGCGCAGCAGCGCCTGGGCCTGGCTCGCGCTCTGCTCGAAGTCCTTGAGCTCGCGGTTGTAGCCCCAGAGCGCGGGTGGCTGGAACTGCGTGGCCACCAGCCCGGTCCCCCCGTAGAGCGCCTCCACGATCCCGCGCTTGTTGATCGCGTGGGCGAAGGCCTGACGCACGCGCTTGTCCTGGAACTCCTTCACCTTGTAGTTGAAGGCGATGTACCCGGTCGTGTTCGTCGGACGCAGGAGCAGCTGGAGATTCGAATCGCCCTTGACCACCGCGACGTCGTCGGGATTCAGCCCCTCCATCCCATGGATCTCGCCGGCCTTGAGCGCGCCGAGCCGCTGCGAGTTGTCCTTGATGTTGCGCACGACGACGCGCTTCACCTTCGGCTTGGGGCCCCAGTAGTCGGCGTTCGCCTCGAGCACGACCTCCTGGTTGGGCTTCCACTCGACGAGCTTGTAGGCGCCGGTGCCCGCGGGGTGCTTGCCGAACTCGGTGCCCCAGCGCTCCACCGCTTTGGGGCTGGCGATGTCGAACACGAACATCGCGAGGTTCGCGAGGAAGGGCGCCTGCGGCTCCTTGAGCGTGATGCGCACGGTGTGCGAGCCCACGGCCTCCACGGCGCTGACGATCGACTTGTCGTCGAAGCCGCCGAACTGCGCCTCCCAGTACTCGAACGTCTGGCCGGCCTTGATCTGATTGTCGTGCTGCGGATGGGTCGTCTTCCACCACCGCTCGAAGTTCCAGACGACCGCGGCGGCGTCGAGCGGCGTGCCGTCGTGGAACTTCACGGCGCGGCGAAGCTGGAACGTCCACACGCGACCGTCGCGGGAGACCTCCCACTTCTCGGCCAGCGCGGGCTCGACTTCGGTCGTGGCGCCCCGGTACCTCACGAGGCCGTCGAAGATCTGGCGGGTGAGGCGAGAGGAGATCCCGTCCGTGATCACGGCGGGATCGAGCTGGACCGGCTCGCCCTGGGCGCCGAAGACGAAGGTTTGAGCCGACGCCGTCAGGGCCCCACCCAGCACGGTCAGCGCGACCAGGAGCGTCAGCATAGCGAGCCGCATGAGGCACCTCCTTAGTTCGTGGCCGCGCCTCGGCCGGCGCTCGGCCGCCGTTCGGGCGGCTCATTATCGCACCGGGATCGCCGGCGAGCGCGGATTGACGGGTGAGTACGTCGATCTACAAAAGCGATGTGGATGTTCGATCGGCGTTGACGTATTAGTGAAACGGGAGGCCAGCCAACGCGTTGGGTCTGCTCGGAGCCATGAACATCGTCGGCACGCTCGCCTCGGGCTGGTGTTGCGATCGGTTCGGCGGGAAGGCTCCGCTGGTCTTCTCGTACGCCCTCCGTGGCGCGGCCCTGATCTTGCTGCTCTACGTGGAGAGCGCGCCGGCGTTCTACGTCTTCGCGGTGATCTTCGGGCTCAACTGGATCTCGACCGTGCCGGCGACCACGGCGCTCACCGCCCGCATCTTCGGGCCTGCCTCCGTCGGCACCCTCTCGGGCTGGATCCTCTTCGCCCATCAGGTCGGCGCAGCGCTGGGGGCCGCGGCGGGCGGCTGGATCTTCGAGGCGACGGGCAGCTACACTTGGGCCTTCGTCTCTGCCGCCTTGCTGGCGTTCCTGGCGACGAGCCTCAGCCTTGCGATCCAGGACGAGCCAGTCGAGCGGAGACCGGCCACGCGCCCGGCGCCGCTGAGGGCGGGAGCCGTCGGAGCGTGACCGTTTTCGGCCGACCGCCGGCGACCAGCGCCTGGGCACGCCGTGCGTTGCGCCGGTGACCGCCGCCCTCTAGAATCCGGACACACCGCCCGGCCAGAGGTTGACGAGGAGGGCATCATGTACGAGCAGGGCAGCTTCACCCGACGCCGATTTCTGGCGACCGGCGCCGCAGCACTCGCCGCCGGCAGTGAGGCGGTGGCCCAGACGCCGGCGCAGAAGCTTCACGTCAAGCCCGTGCCGGCCGAGATCTTCATCGATCACGGGATCAACCAGGAGACCCGGCTGGAGACCCTGCGCGGTTACCTCACACCGGCCAGCCACTTCTTCGTCCGCAGCCATGCGGCGAGCCCCGTCCTCGACGTGCGCACCTGGCGGCTGCGCGTCGAGGGCAACGCTCTCGAGCGCGCCCTCGAGCTGACCCTGGATGACCTGCTTCGCCTTCCGTCGCGCTCGGTCATCTGCTTCGTCGAGTGCGCCGGCAACGGACGCGGGTTCTTCAAGGAGTTCATGGGCAAGGTCGCCTCGGGCACGCAGTGGCGGCTCGGCGGCATCGGGGTGGCGGAGTGGACAGGCGTCCCGCTCGGGGCGGTGCTCGAGCTCGCGGGGGTCAAGCGCGACACCCCGCGTGACATCCTGAACGTGCTCGTGGAGGGTCTCGACACGGTGAAGGTCAACCGACCGATGTCGCTGATCAAAGCATTCGAGGACGACACGCTGCTGGCGTACGCCTTCAACGGAGAGCCGGTGCCGCTCGACCACGGATTTCCCCTACGGGCCATCGTCCCCGGCTGGGTCGGCATCAACAACATCAAGTGGGTGGGACGCATCGAGGTTCGGAGCGGCGCGATCGACGTGCCCACGACGACCAAGACCTACGTGCTGGAAGGCCCCGACTATCCCAACAAGGTCGTGCTGCGACAGCAGACGATCAAGAGCGCCGTGGCGCTGCCCTGGGGCGCGGTGCTGGCGGCGGGCCGTCACCGCGTGCGGGGCTTCGCGTGGTCACCGAGCGGGCGTATCAGCCGTGTGGAGGTGAGCCTCGATCGCGGGAGCACCTGGCAGCCAGCATCGCTTCGCGAGCCCAACATCGCCCGCGCCTGGGCCCGTTGGGAGCTCGACTGGGACGCGCGCCCGGGCGATCACGTGATTCTGACGCGGGCCACCGACGACCGGGGCAATTCGCAGCCGGCCAGCGTTCCCTGGAACGCGCAGGGCTACGGCTACAACGTGCCGGTGCCTCATCCGGTGAAGGTCACCTAGGAGGCCGTTCATGGCGACACGCGGCGGATGGGTCTGGCTCGCGGCGGTCCTTTCGATGCTCTCGGGGTGCGCCTTGACGGACGTCAACCTCAAGCCGCCGTCGTCGGGCCTGAAGGCGCCGATCCCCGGCGGCAACCAGCGTCAGATCGTCGTGACGGCGCCCTTCACGGACTCGCGCGAGATCAAGAGCCGCTGCGGCGTGCAGAAGGGCGGCTACGGCAACGAGACGGCGGTCGCGACGTGCCAGGGCGAGCCCGCGCAGTGGCTCGCCGATCTGCTGGCCAGTGAGCTCAGGGCCTCCGGCTTCACGGTTCTGACCGCCGAGACCGGCGCCCGCGAAAGCGCCCTCAAGCTCGACGGCGTGCTCCTGAAGATCTTCGCCGAGCCGGTGGTCGGGTTCTGGTCGACCAACGTGGAAACCGACATGAACGTGAGACTGGTGGCGACGTCGAAGACCGGCTTGAAGGCCGAGCGCACCTTTTTCGTCAAGGGCGAGCTGCAGTCGATCATCTGGACGCAGGGGATCTTCAACGACTCGGTCGAGAACGGGACCCGCGACCTGCTCAAGAAAATGGTCGAAGCGATCCTCGACCTCATGAACCAGTATCCTCAGCTGGGGTTCAAGCGATGATCCGCCTGACGCTGCTTCTTCTCCTCGGCGCCACCGCTCTCGTCAGCTGCAGCACGCGGAGCGTGGTCGTCGCGCCCGACCAGGTTCCGAAGCTCAACGATTCGAAGTGGACGGTCACGTCGGAGCCGGCGGCCCGCCCCCGATAACGGCCTCCGGGTTGACGTGGCTGAACCTGATCCTCTCGGGGCGGGCGATCGAGGAGGACTTCGGGTGAGCGTGTCCCAGTCGCTGCTCGTCGCCGACGACGACCCGGTGGCCGGTGAGCTGCTGGCCGAGGTGCTCGGGCGCGAGGGGTATCGCGTGCGCCTGGTCGCCGGCGGCGAGGCGTGCCTGCGACTGGCGGAGAGCGAGCCCTTCGACCTTGCGCTCGTCGATCTCCGCATGCCCGATCTCGACGGTCTCTCGGTCCTCAAGCGCCTGGGCGCCGCCCAGCCGGGGCTCCCGGTGGTGATCCTCACGGCGTTCGCCAGCATCGAGACGGCCATCGAGGCGGTGCGCGCCGGCGCGTACGACTACCTGTCCAAGCCGTTCCGGATGGAGGAGATCACGGTGGTCGTGCGCCGCGCGCTCGAGGCGCGGCGCCTGGCCCGCGAGAACTTCCACTACCGGCGGGAGCTGCGCGCGACCTACGGGTTCGAGAACCTGGTCGGCCAGTCGTCCCGGATGGTGGAGCTCTACAAGCAGGTCGCGCGTGTGGCCACCCTCGACACGACCGTGCTGATCCAGGGCGAGACCGGCACCGGCAAGGAGCTCTTCGCGCGCGCCATCCACTATGCGAGCCCGCGCGCCGACCGGCCGTTCGTCGTGGTCGACTGCGCCGCGCTGCCCGAGACGCTCTTCGAGTCCGAGCTGTTCGGTCACGAGCGCGGAGCCTTCACCGGCGCCTTGACGACACGCCGGGGGCTCCTCGAGACCTCCCACGGCGGTACCTGCCTGCTCGACGAGGTCGGGGAGCTCCCCGCGTCGCTCCAGGCGAAGCTGCTGCGCACGCTCCAGGAGCGCTCGGTCCGTCGCGTCGGCGGCAACGAGTCGATCCCGGTCGACGTGCGCGTGATCGCGGCGACCAACCGCGACCTCCGCGCGCTCGTCGCCGAGGGCGGGTTTCGCGGCGACCTGTACTATCGGCTCAACGTGGTGGGCCTGACGGTGCCGCCGCTCCGCGAGCGCGGCACCGACGTGCCGCTCCTGGTGCAGCACTTCCTCGAGAAGTTCGCGCGGCCGGCGGGCGCGCCCCCCAAGCGCCTGTCGTCCGAGGCGCGCGCGCTGCTCTCGGACTACCCGTGGCCCGGCAACGTGCGCGAGCTCGAGCACGTCATCGAGCGTGCGGTGGCGCTGTCGTCCGGCGACATGCTCACGCCCGATGACCTGCCCTCGCACCTCCACGGCGAGCCCGAGCGCGCCCCCCGGCTGCCGGCGTCGCGCATGACGCTCGAGCAGGTCAAGCGCTGGTACGTGAGCAAGGTGCTGGAGGAAACGGGCGGCAACAAACTGCGCGCCGCCGAGGTCCTGGGGATCGACCGGAGCACGCTCTATCGGATGCTCGAGCGCGGCGAGTCGGAGGACGAGGTGCCGGAGGACGAGGTGTGAGGCGGGCGCTGGCGTTCGGGGCGCTCGCGCTGACCGCGGCCGGCTGCGCCTCGCCGCCGCCGCTGTCGCGCAAGGGCGAGCTCGTCCGCCGTCTCGTCGAATCCACGGTCCAGCTCTGGTCCGAGCGCGCCGACGGCGGACGTCGCGCCGCCTCGGCCGTGGTCGTCGCGGCCGACCCGGCGACCCGCCGCGTCTGGGTCGTCACCGCGCTGCACTTCCTCGAGCCCAGGACGCAGTCGCAGGAGATCGTTGCGCGACGCGCGGGCAGGCAGACCACGGTGCCGGCCGCGATCGCGCACGTCGACGCCGACGCCGACCTCGCAATTCTCGAGATCACCGGCCTCGATGTCGTCCCCGTGAAGCTCAAGCCGAGCGCTGCGCTCGGCGACAATATCCTCCTGATCGCCTTTCCGTGGGGCCGTCGGTTCACGGTCGTGGGCGGGATGGTCAGCCAGATCACCCCCGTCGACGGCTCGCTGCGTATCGAAGGGCCCGCGCGGATGATCGATGCGACGGTGACCCATGGCTCGAGCGGCGGCGGCGTGTTCGATGCGCAGAGCGGCGAGCTGATCGGAATCGTGGAGTCCTACCGGACGGCGAGGATCGGCGTGCCCGGCCGGGCCGAGCGCCCCCTGGAGATTCCGGTCGCCGGCGAGACCACGCTGATCCCCGCGCCGGCGATCATCGCGCTCCTCGCGACGTCAGGCCTGGAAGAGTTCGTTCCGAAGTAGCGAGGCGGGCACGCCGTGAGCCGGCGTGCTCGCCCGATGTGCTCCGGTCGTTACGGGGCGACCTCGACCTTGGTCGCGACCTTCTTGCCCCCGCGCTCCTCGTAGGACGCCTTGATGTTCGCGCCCTCCTTGAGCTTGTCCATCGAGATTCCCTCGGCCACCGAGATCTCGGTGTTGTAGTCGAGCTGGATCGTCCGCGCGTTCGTGTCGACCGAGGTGATCTTGCCGTCGATGTCGCCGGCCCACGCCCCGCCCACCGCGACCACGAACAGTGCCAGCGCCACTCCCAGTATCTTCTTCATCGTGACCCCTCCCGACCATCTGGTTCTCGGCTCGCGAGCGAGTGTGCCGGCAATCGGCGCCGCGCCCACCGGGTCACAGGACGCAAGAGCGGCACCATCTCTAGACACTTGGGAGAGGCGAGGAAACTCACGCGGTTGTGTCGATAGCTGCGAACCGGAGGGACCGCCGGCGTGGCAGTGTGCCACAGACCAGTGTTGCGAATCGCGGCGAGGCCCTGGGCCTCGCGCCTCCGCTCACCCCTGTGGAGGGAGTTGCGGTTTCAGCGCCAGGATCGCCACGACCCCAGCCAGCATCCGCAGGGTGACCGGCTTCTCGACGTGGTACTGAAACCCGGCGCGCAAGATGCTCGCCCGGTGCTCGGGGCCGGTGAATCCGGTGACCGCCGCGGCCGGGGTCGAGCCGCCGCGCTCGGGGGGCAGGGCGCGAACGGCTGAGACGCAGTCTCAGAAACCGAGCCGTGGCAGCGTGACCTGCCGGGGCGATTCAGAACGATCGAGGAATCAGGGAGGCGGTCTGCGGGGGAGCCGTCAGTGGAGCGGGGGTGCACCTCACTGCACCTCGCGACCTGTGGTCGCAACGTCCAAGCGGGCGCGCGTCCGAAATCCCCGCATCGATGCCGCGTCACCAGCTTGCAACCAGACCTACGGTGAACCCCTGGTCGGCAGGTGCCAATATCTATATAAGTACTTAGATAAGTCTTGCCCCGTCGGGGCGAGGAGCGAACGTGGCGAAATCGTAGTATGGTCGACGCACCATGACGCTGCGCGAACGGATCGGCGTGGATCTCGGGGGCCGGCGGCGCCTGGAGGACGGCGTGGCCTGGGCCGCCACCCACGCCGTCCACTACGTCGATGCCTGCCTGGAGGGCGCGCCCGATCATCCCAACGCGCCGGCCACGTGGACGGCCGACCGGGTGGCGTCCCTGCGTGCGAGCTGCGAGCGCCACCGCATCCACCTGGGCCTGCACTCCGCCTCCGCCGTCAACGTGGCGGAGACCTCGCCGCTCCTGGCCGACGCCGCCGACCAATATCTGCGGACCTACATCGATCTCGCGGTCCGCCTGGGTGCTGCGTGGATCGTGGTCCACGGGGGCTATCACTTCACCGGCGACTACGCGGCGCGGCGCGCGGCCGGCATCGAGCGCCTGCATCGCGCGGCCGCCCACGCCGAGCGATCGGGCGCCCGGCTGCTCCTGGAGAACCTCAACCGGGAGCCGGAGCACGCCGAGGTCCGCTACCTCGCCCACAACCTCGAGGAGTGCCGCGAGTTCTTCGGGCGCATCCCGTCGCGGAGCCTCGGCTGGGCGTTCACCGTGAACCACGCGCACCTCGTTCCCGAGGGGATCGACGGCTTCCTCGACGCCATGGACCTCGCCCGTTGCGGCGAGGTGCGTGTGGCCGACAGCCACGGACGCTACGAGGAGCACTTGCGCCCGGGCGAGGGCACGATCGATTTCACGCGAATGTTCGAGCGCATCGAGGGCGGGGGCTACCGCGGACACTACATGCTGGCCTTCGGCACCCTCGACGACATGCTGAAGGGACGAGAAACTCTGGCCCGCGCCGCCGGCGGCTGATCGGGCCGCCGAAGCCCAGGGCGACACGAGAAAGGGAGGTCACACATGGTCAGGATCAAGCACATCGCCATCCGCACGCCGGATCCCGAGAAGACCGCGGCCTTCTACCGGGACGTGTTCGGCTTGAAAGAGGTCGGCCAGGCCCGGACCGGCTACTACCTCTCCGACGGCTACATCAACCTGGCGATCCTCAAGGCCAGGGACGAAGTGACGGGCGAGAGTCCTCGGGACGCCGCGGGATATGCGGGCGTTCACCACTTCGGCTTCATGGTGGACGACGTCGACGAGACCTGCCGCAAGCTGGACGAGGCGGGCGCGCGACCGATGACGAGCCGGACAGACGCGCAGCACGCCCCCGCCTCCGGGGCGCGCTCCTACTACGAGATCAAATACCGCGGGCCCGACGGCCAGGAGCTCGACGTCACCGAATCCGGCTGGATCACCGGCGAGCCATAGCCGAGGGCGCGCGCGCGCCGGCGACGGCGTCGGCGCGCTCTCGCTTCGGCGTCGGCGGCTATCGCTTCGGCGTCGGCACCGGGATGCCCGGGATCTTCACGTTCACCGCGCCCAGGTGGTTGCGGCTCGTGAAGTAGAGCGTCTTCCAGTCGTCGCCGCCGAACGCGATGTTGGTGGTGGCCGGCGCTCCGTGGACGACGCGGCCGAGCTTCTTGCCGCGGGGATCCATGATCCAGATGCCGCCGGCGCCGCCGCAGTAGACGTTGCCCTCCACGTCCACCTTCATGCCGTCGGGGACGCCGGGCTCGTCGCCCCCCAGGTCGGCGAAGACGCGGTCGGTCTGCTTCGCCAGGGTGCCGTTCGGCAGGAGCTCGAACGCCCGGATGTGCTTGCGGCGGGTGTCGTTGATGTAGAGCACCGACTCGTCCGGCGAGAAGGCGAGCCCGTTCGGCAACACGAAGTCGCCGATCAGGAGGCTCATCGTCCCGAGATCGGGAGTGAGCCGATACACGCCGGCAACGGTCAGATCCCACTGCTCGGGAGCGGCGGGACTGGTCCACGGGTCCGTGAAGTAGATGCAGCCGTCGGACTTGACCACGACGTCGTTGGGGCGATTGAGCCGCCGACCCTGGAAGCTGTTCGCGACCACGGTGAGGCTGCCGTCGAGCTCGAGCCGTGTCACCCGCCGGCTGTCGTGCTCGCAGGCGATCAGCCTTCCCTGGGGATCGCGCGTGAGCCCGTTGGCGCGGTTCGTCGGCTCCAGGAACACGGACGCGCTCCCACCCGGGACGTACTTCATGCGCCGGTTGTTGTGGATGTCGCTGAAGAGCAGATAACGGCCTTCCTTCCACCAGAGGGGGCCCTCCGCCGGCCCCTGGGCCCCGCCGAACCCGTCAGCCAGATGGCGGATCGGTTCCGACGTCGCGATGATCTTCTCGAGCTCCGGAGCGAGCTGCTCGATCCGCGTCGACACTTGAGACATGACGAGACCTCCTAGCGCAGGTAGGCGCCTTGCCGGCGCTTGTAGTCGTTCTGCTTCAGCGCGATGGACAGCAGCTCCTCGGACGCGACCCGGTCCTTGAGGCCGGTCGGCGCACCGCCCTCGCGCAGGTACTTGAGCGTGTCGTACACCGCCTTGGCCGCCGCGTAGAACGGGTGATGTCCCTGGAGCGCGACGCGCACGCCGTTGCGCGCGAGGAAGTCGCGGTCGGCCAGCGCCGGCGGCGCGCCGCCGACGATCAACGGCAAGCGCGTGGCCCGGTGCATCGCCTCGACCTCCTCGCGCTTGCTGGCCCCGGCGAGGAAGATCGCGTCGACGCCGGTCTCCTGATAGGCCCGCACGCGCTTCTCCGCCTCGGCGATGCCGCCGTCGCGCAAGGCTTGCGTCCGGCCGATGACGACCAGCGACGGATCTTGCCGCGCCGCCACGGCGGCCCGCAGCTTGCCCAGCATCTCCTCGAGCGAGACCAGGCCTTCACCCTGCTTCCCGAACGGCGTCGGCAGCACGGTGTCCTCGATCGTCAGCCCGGCCACGCCGGCCGACTCGAGCTCCTCAACGGTGCGCATGACGTTCAGCGCGTTGCCGTAGCCGTGGTCGGCGTCGACCATCAGCGGCACGTCGCTGCCGCGCGTGATGCGCTGGATCTGCTCGGCGAACTCGGTCAGCGTCAGCACCACGAGATCGGGCGCCCCCAGGACGGTTCCAGAGGCGATCGATCCCGCGAACATCAAGACCTCGAAGCCGAGAGATTCGGCCATGCGGGCCGACATCGCGTCGAACACCGACGCGGGGTGAATGCAGGCGTTGCCTTCCAGGATCCGGCGATACTGTTTCCTACGTTCGGAGAGCAGTGTCATGGGTCGAGCCTCTCGGCGTCGGGTGCCGGAGCCACCTCGAACGCGTTCAGGATTGCGGAGACGATCCCGTAGTGGCCGGTGAGACAGGTGAGCTCCACGAGCCCCGTGATCCCGTGCTGGTCTCCCATCCGGTCGAACACGGGCTGTGCGACCTGGTTGGAGCGCGCGAGCTGCCGGACGTAGTCGATCACGTCGCGCTCGGCGGCCGGCAGGCTCGTCAGCTCGGCGCGGTCGCGCACGGCGGCGATGGCGGCCTCGCTCACTCCCGCCGTGCGGGCCGCGGGCGCGTGCGCGGCCCACACGTAGGGGCAGTCCTTCTCGCGCGCCGTCGCGATGATGGTCAGCTCCTTCGACGCGAGCTTCACCTGGGACTTGAAGCGCAGATACGTGCTCACAGCGAGGTGGCGCCGGCAGAGCGGTGGGCTGTGCAGGAGCATGCCGAAGGGGCCGCGCACACTGCCACGGCCCTCGGTGACCGCGTCGAAGATCTCCCGGTGCTGCTCGGCGACCTGATCGCGCCGGGAAATCTGCGTGACACGCGGCGCCGGGAGCGGGGCCCGCGCCTTCTCCGGCGCCGGACGCGGAGCCGCGGGCAGCATCTCGGCCGGAGCGTTGGGCGTGACCTCGAACGCGTTCAGGATGCCCGCGAGCGCCTGGTAACGCCCGATCCAGCTCGTCAGCTCGACCAGCCAGGCCGGGTTGTGCCCCTTCAGCAGCTGGTCGAACACGTCGCTCTCGACGCGGTTGTTCCCGAGCAGCTGGCGCACGTAGACGATCACCGCTCGCTCGGCGCTCGACAGCCCGTCGACCGAGCGACGATCGCGGACCGCCTCGATGGTCGCCGCGCCCACGCCGGCCTTGCGGGCCAGCGGCACGTGGGCGTTCCAGATGTAGCCGCAGTCCTTCTCGCGAGCCGTCGCGCACACCGCCAGCTCGGCGTGCGGCGCCTCGACGAGGCTCTCCCGGTGCAGGTACTCGCTCACCTCGTTCCACGGGCGGGCCAGGCCCGGGCTGTGCAGCACGATCGTCGACGGGCCGCTGATTCGCCCGCGCAGGGCCGCCAGCTTGTCAAAGAGAGCGTGGTGCTCGGGGGCGACGTCCGACTTGTCGACGATGAGCTTCACGCGCGCCATCGTGGCTCTCCTTCCGGCGGCTCCCGCGGCTCCCGCCGCCTCCGCCCAGACACTAGCATCGCGGCCGGACCAGGGCCAGCCGCGACTCGCCGGCGTGTCGCTGGCTCGTAGACGCGTTGCCCGCCTTGACGGCGCCCGGCTCTTCGGCGACGATACGCGCGGCCAAGGCCCGGGCCCACCATCGAGCACGACTCTTCAACGGGGAGGACCTGCCCATGCGACGACGTGTGATCATCAACGCTGCCCTCGGGGTCCTGACCACCGCGGCCCTGGCCCTCGGGTGGCCCGCGGACGCGGCGGCCCAGCGGAAGTTCAGCTTCGCTTACGACCAGCCGACCACGACCGCCTACGGCATCGCGGCCAACATCTTCGACGAGAAGCTCAAGCAGCTCAGCGGCGGCAAGCTCTCCATCAACCAGTTCCCAGGCGCGCAGCTCGGCACCGAGCCGCAGACGCTCCAGAAGATGCGGGCGGGCGACATCGACTTCGTGATCACTGCGACCGCCAACGCTTCCTCGGTGGCGCCGCAGGCGGGCGTGTTCTCGCTCCACTTCATCTTCCGCGACGAGGCCCACCTGACCAAGGCCCTGGCCGACAAGCAAGTGTCGGACGCCTTCCGCGCCATGATCAAGGATTCGGTGCAGGGTGGCCAGGTGCTCGGCCTGCTGACCATGGGCTTCCGCAATATGTACTCCAAGAAGGACATCACCAAGGTCGAGGACATCAAGGGGCTCAAGATCCGCGTCCAGGCCACCAAGACCGAGGACACGCACTTCCCCGCCTACGGCGCCCAGACAGTGCACATGCCGTTCGGCGAGGTGTACACGAGTCTCCAGACCGGCGTGGTGAACGTGGCCGAGAACGGCGTCAACGTGTACGAGCAGAACAAGCATTACGAAGTGGCGCCGATCCTGAACATGACCCAGCACGAGGCGAACAACAACTGCCTCTGGGTCAGCGACAAGACGTGGAACAGTCTGAGCGACCAGGAAAAGAAGTGGGTGCAGGAAGCGGCCGACGAGGTGTCCAGGCGCGAGCCGGCGATGGCGCTGAAGCTCGAGCAGGAGTCGGCGGAGAAGCTGAAGAAGATCGGCGTGAAGGTCGTCGAGAAGGTGGACAAGTCCGGCTTCCAGCGGGCGGCCCAGCCGATCCAGGACCAGCTCGCGAAGGAGCTGGGTCCCCACGCGGTCAAGATCCTGGGGCTCGTGCGCAATGTGAAGTGAGCCGACGGCGCCCGCGCGCGTGAGCAAGCCGGACTCCTTCGCGGTCTACCGGACACTGGTCATCCAGCGTCACCGGCACCTGAAGTGGCCTGCGCTGGACCCGCTGGAAGCTACCCTGATGATCCTCTGCGGGGTGTGCATCGGCGGCTTCACCCTGTGCGTCTTCCTCGACGTGCTCACGCGCACCATCGGCTACCCGTGGCTCTGGCTGCAGCAGGCCACGACCGCGTTCTTCGCCTGGGGGGCCTTCGTGGGCATGGCGGCCGCCACCCGCCGCAACGACCACATCTATCTGTCGGAGATCACCAAGCGCCTGCGCGGCCCCAAGCGCACCACCATCGAGACCCTGAACCGGCTCGTGGTGTTGACCGTGGCGGGCTTCATGGTCTGGTTCGGCCTGAAGAACGCGATGCTGGATCTCGGCAGCTTCCGTATGCCGTGGCTGATCCCGCTGACCGTGTACACGGGTATCGTGCCCATCGCGGGCGTCCTGATCATGGTGTTCAGCGTCGAGCAGATCGTCAATGGCGTGGGCGGCGGCTACGAGGGCCCGGAGGACACCGAGCAGCACGGCGTCGAGCCGGTCGAATGAGCTCCTCGGCCCTCCTGGTCCTGATGGGCGCGGTATTCCTGCTGCTCGGCTACATGGGCGTGCCCGTGGTCTTCGCCATCATGACCGGCGTGCTCATCGCGACGGCGTTCACTCCCGTGAGCTTCACCTCGATGATCGGCCAGATGTTCCACGGCATCGACTCCGAAGCACTGCTGGCCATTCCCTTCTTCCTCCTCGTGGGCGAGCTGATGTCCTCGGCCAACGTGGTGTATCGCATGATCGCCCTCGCTCAGGCTCTGGTGGGGCACCTGCGCGGCGGGCTCGCCCAGGTGGTCACGCTCTTCAGCATGTTCTTCGCCGGCATCTCGGGCTCCTCGGCCGCGGACGTCGCGGTGCTGAGCCGCACGGTGGCGCCCGAGATGGACAAGGAGCGCTACGATCGCGCCTTCACGGCCGCGCTCATCGCCTCGGCCTCGACCATGGCGAACCTGATCCCGCCCTCGATCATGGCGGTGGTCTACGGCGCCACGGGCTACGTGTCGATCGGCGGGCTGTTTCTCGGCGGTGTGGTGCCCGGCGTGCTGATCGGCATCGGGCTCATGATCTACAGTTATTTCTTCGGTCCCGTCGGCACCATGAAGCCCCGCGCCCATCTCGTGGACATCTTCGTGGCGGCCCGCGGCTCGGCCCTGCCCATGGTGATCCCGGTCATCATCATGGGCGGCATCTTGACCGGCTGGTTCACGCCGACCGAGGCCGGGATGGTCGCAGGCGCCTACATCCTGCTCGTGCTCATCCCCGTGCTGAACCCGCGACACATTTGGCGCCTGCCGGGCGACTTCATGTACACCGGCCTGCTCTACTCGCTGCCGCTGGCGGCGGTGGCCGGCGCGTCCGCGTTCGGCTGGATGCTTGCCTATCTGCGCGGCCCCGACACGGTGGCCGAGTACATCAGCTACTACGCGGGCACGGATCCCAGAATGATCATGCTCCTGCTGGTCGCGCTGTTCGTGATCGTCGGCGACTTCATCGACGCCGTGCCCGCGATCATCATCTTCATGCCCATCATCATCAAGCTGACCCAGTTGGGCGGGATCAACCCCGTGCACATGGGCGTGGTCATCATCACCACGCTCGTGTTCGGGCTCATCACGCCCCCCTATGGCCTGTCCCTGCTGGTGGCCTCGAAGTTCGTGGGCGTGCCCTTTTACCGCGCGATGTTCCGCTCCTTCCCACTCTACGTCGTGTTCTTCTTCACCATCGCGTTCACGGTGCTGTTCCCGCAGGTGGTCCTGTGGCTGCCGAAGTGGTTCTTGCCGCAATCGGTCGGCTGCTTCCCCAACCCCACCGGCGCCGGGTACATCTGCCCGCCGTAGACGACGCAGCGTATCGTCGCCGCGTCTGGGTCGTACAATGGCGGAAATCCGTGTCGGGAGGACTCATGGACGCCACGACCGAGTTCCTGAGCGACTACGCGTGCCGGCTGACCTACGAGGAGTTGTCCCCCGAGGCGGTCCACCATGTGAAGCGAACGCTGATCGACACGCTCGGGTGCGGGACCGGCGCGTTCGACGGCGAGCCGGCGTCGATCGCGCGGCGCATCGCGTCTCGCGTGCAGGGGGATCCGCCGGCGCGCATCCTGGGCACGTCGCAGACAACGTCCGTCGATCTGGCGGCGTTCGCGAACACGGCCCTGGTCCGCTACCTCGACTGCAACGATACGTACGCCGCTCGGGGGACGGGTCACCCGAGCGACATGATTCCGGCCGTGCTGGCGATGGCCGACGGCCATCGGGCCGGCGGGCGCGCCGTGATCACCGCGATCGCCGTCGCCTACGAGGCGTTCTGTCGGCTGGCGGACAAGGTTCCCCTGAAGGGCTGGGATCAAGGAATGTTCGTCGCCGTCGGCGCGGCCTGCGGCGCCGGCAAGATCCTGGGGCTCGACCGCGCGGCGATGGGCCACGCCATCTCGATCGCGATCACCTCGGGCGTGCCGCTCGGCGTGACGCGGATCGGCGAGCTCTCGATGTGGAAGGGATGCGCGACGGCCGGTGCGGTGCGCACGGCCGTGTTCGCCGCGGGACTGGCGGCCGAAGGGATGACGGGACCCGGCGCGCCCTTCGAAGGCCGTGACGGCCTCTGGCAGCACCTGGGGCTCGAACCTCCGAAGTGGGAGCGCTTCGGCGGCGGGGACGAGTCGTTCCGGATCACCGATACCAGCTTCAACGCCTACCCGGCGGTGGTGCACACCCAGGGACCGATCGGCCTGGTCCTGGAGCTTCGAAAGCAGATCCCGGCGTCGCAGATCCAGTCGATCCGCGTCGCGACCTATGCCGAAGCCGTGCGCCGCACGGCCGCGGAGGCCGAGAAGTGGGATCCCCGGACGCGGGAGACGGCGGACCACAGCATTCCGTACCTGGTGACGGGGCGCTGCAGGACGGTGAGGTGACCCCGGCGACGTTCGCGCCGGCTCGCATCCAGGATCCGGCGCTGCGGCCGCTGATGAAGAAGCTCACCGTGGTCGAGGAGCCGGAGTTCAGCCGCCGTTACCCCGGTGAAGCCTGCACGCGGGTGGAGGTGACGACCGCCGACGGCCGGCGGGTGGCAGCGGAGACGAGCCACCCGAAGGGGCACTACCGGAATCCGCTGACGGACGGCGAGGTGGAGTGGAAGTTCCGCGGCCTGGCGTCGTCGGCGCTGGGACCGCAAGGGTGCGATCGGGTGCTCGCCGAAGTTGCGAGCCTGGATCGCGCTTCGACCCTGGACGCGCTGCTCGAGAGCCTGGTGATCTCTCGCGGGTGAAGGCTAGCGGGGCTTGAGCCGCACCTCTTCGAGCGGCGCCGACCAGGGATACGGATCGATCAGCATCAGCGCGGGCTCGGCCACGCGCGGCCCGATGCCGCTCGGCCAGATGAACTCCCAGAGCGGCCCGAAGCGCACGCGCTCGTACAGGAGCTGCTGCATCTGGTGCAGGAGCGCCTCGCGCTTGCGCCGGTCCGTCTCGCGCGCCTGCTGCCGGTAGAGCGCCTCCACGTCGGCGTCGGCGCCGCGCGCGAACGCCCCGTCGCTCGGCACCAGGTCCGCCAGGCGCGTGCCGGCGTTGCCGTAGCTCGCCACGGTGCACATGCAGATCCCGTGGAGCTTCTTGCTCGTCCACGCGGTCTGCAAGGCCGCGCGCTCCATGATCCGCACCTTGATCTTGATCCCGACCGCGCCGAAGTATCCGGCGATCGTCTCGCCGGTCGAGAAGTACGGCGGATACGGGTACAGATCGCCGGCGTCGAAGCCGTTCGGGTAGCCCGCTTCGGCGAGCAGCTGCCGGGACTTCGCGGCGTCGTGGGGATAGGGCTCGAGCGCGAGCGCGAACTCGAACTTCCGCGGGACCATGGCGCCCGTCAGGCGCGAGGCGCCGAGCGTCTCGGCCTCGTTGAGCGCGCGGCGGTCGACCGCCTGGATCGCCGCCAGCCGCACGCGCCGGTCGTGCCACGGCGACTTCGGATCCCACTGGTCGAAGAAATCCAGGTAGTGGATGCCGATCGCGCCGGAGAAGGCCAGCCGGATCGACGGATCGCGCTTGAGCTCCAGCGCCGCGGTTGAGTCGAGCATGTACGCGATGTCCACCTCCCCGTTCTTCAGCATGGCGGCGCGGGTGGTCGCGTCGGGGATCGTCTTGAACACCAGCCGCTTCACGGACGGCATCTTGCGCCAGTAGCCCTCGTACGCCTCCAGGACCAGCTCGATGCCGGGCGTGTGGCTGACGAACTTGTAGGGCCCGAGCCCGACCGGCCGCTTCTTGAACCCATCGTCGCCGACCGACTCGACATACTTCTTCGGCACGATCCAACCGGCGCCGGTCGCCAGCGTGCCGTAGAAGGCGAGGAAGTCCGGAAACGGCTCGTGGAGGTGGAAGCGCACCCGGGACGGGCCGGCGACCTCGACCTCGCGCACACGGTCCTTGAGGACCTTGCCGACCTTCGACCGCTGGAAGCTGAACTTCACGTCGTCCGCGGTGAACGGATCACCGTTGTGGAACTTCACCCCCTCACGTAGCTTGAATTCCCAGACGCGCTGGTCCGCGCTCACCGTCCACGACTCGGCCAGGCTCGGCGCCATGAGATTGCCGGGCATCGGCTTCACGAGCGCGTCGTGCAGCCCGTAGAGGATCCAGAACGGTGTGAGGAAGCCCGCCGTGACCTCGCCGGGATCGAACCAGGCCGGCGCCAGCGTCACGTAGAGCGCGTAGCGCATCTCGCCTTCGGGCTTGGCTGGAGCCGCGGGCTTCGGCTGGGCCACGACGCTTCCGATGAAAGTCACGATGAGCAGTGCGGTGATCAGGAGTCGTCTCATGGTCGGGTATCCTACCCTATGACCGCGAACGTCCCCGATCTGCGACGTTGACCTGCGCCTCGCTGCCAACGTAGCTTGGAGGCCATGGAGTACGCGACGCGAACTCGGCGGTGGACTCGGGCGGAGTACGAACGTCTGATCGAGGTCGGCGTGTTTCGCCCAGGCGACCCCGTCGAGCTCCTGGCCGGAGAGCTGGTGGTCAGCGAGCCTCAGGGGAGCGAGCACTACACGGCGATCTGTCTTGCCGAGGAGGCGTTGAGGGCGGCGTTCGGCCCGGGCTGGCTGGTTCGACCGCAGGGACCCGTGGCGCTGGACGATGAATCGGAGCCGGAGCCCGATCTCGCGGTGGCTCCAGGCACTCTACGCGACTACCGTCGTGAGCATCCGTCGCGCCCGGTCCTGGTCATTGAGGTGGCCGTGTCCAGCCTGCCGCTCGACCGGAACGAGAAGAGCAGCCTGTATGCTCGCGCCCGACTGGAAGACTACTGGATCGTCAACCTGGTTGACCGCGCCCTCGAGGTCTATCGCCAGCCGGCTCCGGACCCGACGGCGCCATATGGATGGAGTTACTCGTCACGCCAGGTGCTCGGCCCCGAGTCGTCCGCCACGCCGCTCGCGGCCCCCGACGCGCGCGTGCTCGTCAGCGACCTCCTCCCGTAGCGATCGGCGCTGGCGTAGCGTCAGCGCGCGACGTCGCCCCAGACGACGTAGCGCCGGTGCGTACGGCGCTCGAGGCCTTCGTCGACCATGCGCTGCGCCTGCGCGGCCACGAGATCGTGCAGGGGATCGCTGGCCACGCGCAAAAGGCCGTGCGCCGAGAGCAGCTTCTCGATCTCCTCGCGTGAGCGTCCGCCCATGAACGGCAGCTGGTCGCCGATCGCCTGGTACTCCGCGCTCCCGCGAGCGCCGCCCGCCGGCGTCACCGGCGCGGTGGCGTCGAACTGGCCGTCGACCACCACGAGGCGCCCGCCCTTGCGCAGGACGCGCATCCACTCGTCGATCGCCGCCTCCGGATGGGGGAGGGTCCACAGCACATGGCGGCTGATGACGAGATCGAAGCTGGCGGCTCCGAACGGAAGCTGCTCGGCGTCGCCCTCCTCGAACCTGATCGCGGCATTCCGCTCGGCGGCCTTGCGGCGCGCCTCGGCGATCATCGCCAGCGCGAAATCGACGCCGGTGACGCGATGCCCGCGCGATGCGAGCTCAAAGGAGAGGAAGCCGGTGCCGCAGCCGGCGTCGAGCGCATCGAGCGGGCTGCGGCCGGGCAGGACGAGGTCGAGGATGCGATTCCACGCCGCGCGCTCGGCGGCCGTGCGTATGCTGTGGCCGAGGTCTGCGTCGAAGCTGGGCGCCCGCCGGTTCCAGTGCGCGGCGACGTGCTGCTTGACGACGTCAGTCTGGCCGGACTGACGGCGGGCGCCCAAGGACTTACACCTTCTCGATCACTTCGATCTGCACACCGTCCGGCGCTTCGAGAAAGCAGACCCGCCGGCCGCTGCCACCGGGCGGCAGCTCCTCGAGGACACGCACCCCCTTGGCCCGAAGCTGGGCCAGCGTGGCCGTGTAGTCGTCGGTGTCGACGGCGATGTGCTCGATGCCGTAGTGCTGCTCGCGCTTCTGCGCGTCGATCAGGCCCGTGATGTTGAGCTGAAGCCCGTTCAGGCTCACGCGGTAGCCACGGCCGGCGACCTCACCGAGCAGGGTCGCGCCGAGGTTGTCCACGTAGAACTGCATCGTCTGCTTGGGATCCCGGGTCTTGATGTGTACGTGGTGCGTGCCGAAAGCCATGCTCGCGCTCCTAGTGCTTGGCCGGGGCCGGCGTCGCCGGCAGCGCGGCGAACTTCTCCTTGATAGAGTCGCGGATCTTGTGGATCTCGCGGAGCGCCGGCAGGAAGTCGACCGCGCCCGGCTCTTTCCGGTCGTAGAGCTTCTTGCCGTCGAGGTACACTTCGAACCGGCCGCTGTCGGACGGTGTGAGGGTGATCGCCGTTTCCCGGTAGTTGATCGAGGAGAGCTCAGCCGCCACACTGACGGCTACGGGTAGGTACCCTCAAGCGACGCAGTAAACGATCTCGGCGTGAACCTTGCCCTCGGGCATTTGGGCCTCCTTGGAGGTAGTTGGTACGCATGGTAACCGGATCATGAGCTTCCGGCAACGTCGTTGCGAGGGGGCCGAGCTCGGCCTCGACGGGCACCAGAACGGCCGGGCGTGGCCGGCGGGGGAGCTCCTGCTGGCGTCGGTCGGGGCGTCCGAGGGGACTCGCTACGTCCTGGCCATCCCGCAGGCAGTTCTCGGGGGGGCGGCATTGACAGGCTTTCTCGACCGGGTGGCCCCCTTTGGGTGTCCGGTGCCGGGCTCGCTGATTCGCGCGTATAGCCTCCCCGACGCTCCATTCCCGTCGATCCTGCTCAGGGAGCACGAGGCCGCGCCGGCTGGCATGGCCGACGCCTATCTCCGCTTCATTCATGGCGCCCGACGGCAGTGGATCGCTGCCCTGGACGAAACTGGCCCCGGCCTCTGTCCCGTCGTCGCGTGGCAGGGCGGGACGATGCGGCGGTTTCTGGCGCCCGACGAATGGGCCGGCGCGGTCGCCGAAGCTGGCGTCGCGTTGCCGGGTGTGGCCGACGGCTATCTCGGGCGCGGTCTGCTGTTGCTCGCTCAGCCCGATCTCACCGCCTCGTGGGAAACCATGATGTCCCTGGGCGGCCCCACCAAGCTGCGCAAGATCACGGGGCGAGAGTTTCCCGTGTGGGTCGACCTCCCGGCTCACCAGCCGGCCCTGCTCGCGAGCCCTCTGCTGGACCAGGTGGAGCGACTGCTCACCTCTACGTGATCGCCGCCGCTAGCTAAGCCCGACGATCGCCGCCAGGGCTTCGAGCTGCTCGGCGTGGCGGCAGACCGGATTGAGCAAGAGATGATCGGCGCCCTGCGCGACCAGCTCTTCCAGCCGCTCGCGTACCTGCTCCGGCGTGCCGTGCACACCCGACGCGTCGGCGCCGTTGGGGTTGTGATAGACGGTCGTGAACCAGTGGGAGAGCTCGGCCTTCGCCACGTCCGCCCGCTCGTGCACCGACATGAACACACGCTTCGAGATCGGAAATTTCTTCGGATCGCGCCCCGCCTTCTCGAGATTCTCCCGCATGATCGGCACGCTCCGCGCGAACTCGGCCTTGCTCGAGCCGCCCGAGCCCATCCACGCATCCGCTATGGTCGCGGCGCGACGGAGCGCGTCGGGATGGCCGCCGCCCAGCCAGATCGGCGGGTGCGGCTTCTGAACCGGCTTCGGTGCCATCGTGCCGCCCTCGAGCTGATAGATGCTGCCGCGGTAGCTCACCTTCGGCCGCGTCCAGAGCGCCTTGATCAATTCGACGCCCTCGAGGAACCGCCGCACCCGGCGCTCGCGCGAGACCTGGAACTGCGTGTAGTGGTGGTCGCGGCCGAGGCCCAGGCCCAGGATCGCGCGCCCGTTGCTAGCGTAGTCCATCGTGGCGACCTGATGCGCGACGAGAATGGGATTGTGAATCGGTAAGACCGCCACCGACACGCCGACGCGGATCGACGTGGTGACCGCCGCCGCGTAGGTCAGGATCACCATCGGATCGAAGCAGAACACGTGGTCAAGGGTGTTCTCGGTCACCCACAGGTCGCGGAACCCGAGCGCGTCGGCGCGCTGGGCAACGCGCCGCACGACCGCCATATCGATCGCGTCGGGCGAGCGGTGGGGCAGCGACATGCCGAAGGGGATCTTGTCTTTCAGGGCCATCAGATTCTCTCCTGCGCGGCCTCGGTGCCGAGGAGGCGGTCGGCCACGATTGGCCCGCTTCTTCCATCCACGAGCACAGGCTCCGCGCGCTCGACACGGGCCACGCCCTGCACCACGCCGCTCGTCGCCTCCCCGATGAGGATAGTGCCGGGCGCGGCTGCCTCCTGGAGATGCGAAGCGACGGTCACGGGATCTGAACGTTCATTCCATGCGAGAGGCGCCACACTGCGCGCAAAACTTCGCCTGCGCGGTGATTTCGTGTCGGCAGAAGGGACAAGTCACGAGGTGCGCCATGCTAGTGGTTCTCGAGCGGCTGGGCGTCGATCAGAATGAACAGCATGCGGCAGACCCGGTCGCTGCGATTCGACCACGCGTGGTAGGTCCCGCGCTGGATCAGCACGTTGCCCGGGCGCATGAGGGTCTCGCCCTCGTCCAGCACCGCCCACACTTCGCCCTCGAGGCAGATCGCGTAGTCCACGGTATCGGTGGCGTGGAAGCCGGGGTGCTTGGCGGACCGGTCGGGCGTGGTCTTGCAGTTCCGCCGGCGCAGCTCTTCGGGATCGTAGGCGTGCTGCGTGTCGGGCACGATGTCGGTGATGCGGATCACGCTGCCGCCGCGGTGCGCGGGGGGCGTGTACAAGATCACGCCGTCGGGGACCGGATCGTGCGTGCCCTTGTTCGACGCCGGTGCCGCTTCCGTCGCCCACAGGCCCGCGCGTACGGGCGCGCCCGGCGCCACTGCGGCCGTGGGCAGCAGCGTATCGGAGACGATGTACGAGCGCCCGGCGGCGTTCACCCCGGTCACGATCCGGCGAACTTTCCCTGGCATGGCAGTTCTCCTATTAATAGCGCGCCTCGGCCGGCGGGGCCCCAGCCCCGCGACGGCTTGCAGCGCGCACCGCCGGGCGATCCGCGCCGGGGCGCGGTCAGGGGATCTCGACGTCGAACAGCGGCGCGTACTGCTGCGAGCCGAACAGATCGCTCTCGCCCATTCCGCCGCTCGGGCGCAGCCGGCGGATCG
>QHSL01000046.1 GCA_003220435.1 Candidatus Rokuibacteriota bacterium
AGAACGGACGACATTGCTCCTCGACAAACCGGTCGAAGCCCGCGGCATCCAGGATCTCGTTCAGCCGCACGTAGAACGGGTGCCACGGCGACACCGGGAGCTCGGTCGTGGGGATCCACAACGGCGCTGGCTCGCTCGTGCGTTTGCCCATCGCCATGGCCCGCAGTGTACGATCTCGCTCGTCAGTGGCGATGTTCTTTCACCGACTTTCACCACGGGCTGCTAACGCATCTCTGCGTCCTCGGGGCGATCCAGCTCAAGGACATCGTCAAGGGCGGCATCCGGGAGCGGTTCGGCGAGCTCCGACGCATGGGGATCCGAACCGTCATGATCACCGGCGACAACCCCCTGACCGCGGCGGCCATCGCCGCCGAGGCCGGGATCGACGACTTCCTCGCCGAGGCGACGCCCGAGGCGAAGCTGAAGCTGATCCGCGACATGCAGGGGCAGGGGCGGCTCGTGGCGATGACGGGCGACGGCACCAACGACGCGCCGGCGCTCGCTCAGGCCGACGTGGCGGTCGCCATGAACTCCCTCTCGGTGGCGACGGGCCTCGCCTATCCGGCGCTCGTGACCGTCATCGCGCAGGCGGTATTCCCGTATCAGGCGAACGGCAGCCTGATCGTCAAGGACGGCAAGGCGGTGGGCTCCGCGCTCATCGGCCAGCCCTTCGACGACCCGAAGTACTTCTGGAGCCGGCCGTCGGCGACGTCGCCGTTCGCCTACAACGCGGGCTCCTCGTCGGGCTCGAACCTGGGACCAACGAATCCGGCGCTTCTCGACGCGGTGAAGGGCCGCGTCGAGGCCCTGCGCGCCGCCGATCCGGGCAACACCGCGCCCGTGCCGGTGGACCTCGTCACGGCCTCGGGCAGCGGCCTCGATCCGCACATCAGCCCGGCGGCGGCGCTCTACCAGGTCGGTCGCGTGGCCAGGGCCCGCAAGCTCAACGAGTCCGCCGTTCGCCAGCTCGTTCAGCAGAATACCGAGGGCCGGCAGCTCGGGTTCCTCGGCGAGCCCCGGGGTGAACGTGCTCGCATTGAACCTGGCGCTCGACGGCAAGTAGTCGGTCGCGAAGGGGGCCGGACGGTTCTCTAGCGGGCGGCTTCTTCCAGCATCGCCTCGACCGGTGTGGGCTCGTCGGCGCGCTCGATACGAGGCGGCTCCGGCCGGCAAGACGAGATCACACGCACGGTGACCTTCGCGGCGGCGCAGTCGCACCAGTCCTGCTGATCGAGCGCCACGCAGTTGCGCCGCGTCCACGCGGCGATCGCGCCGATTCCAGCGACGACCAGCCCACATCCCAGCGCGGTCTCGAACGGCCCGGGCGACACGACGCTCTCGACGAGGGCGAGCGCCGCGAGCACGGACGAGACACGCACGTAGAGCCGACCCCACTGCGGCCGAGGAGTCGATCGCTTGCCGCCGGAGCGCGCTGTCACGGTGCACATCGAAGCACCCGCTGCAACGTCGCACGTTCAGCCTCAAGCGCGCATCAAGAACGAGCACGGTCCCATTAAAATCGCGTAAAAATCGCGACGACCACAGTCCCCCCGCGAGGGACCGGCGTAGAGTCGGCTGAGACTATGCGACTCGCCCTCGTGAAGCGCGCGCTCCTCGGTGCCCCGATGCCGCTCGCCCAGGCCCGGCACGAGCGCCTGAGCAACACGGTCGCCCTCGCGGTGTTCGCGTCCGACCCGTTGTCGTCGGTAGCGTACGCGACCGAGGAGATCCTGCTGGTCCTCATGCTGGCCGGCAGCGCCGCGCTCAGCTACTCGCTGCCGGTGGCGCTGGGCATCGCCGCGCTGCTCGCCATCGTCGTCATCTCGTACCGGCAGACGGTCGCGGCCTATCCCCAGGGGGGTGGCGCGTACCTCGTCGCGAAGGACAACATCGGCCGGTATCCGGCGCTCACCGCGGCCGCGGCGCTGCTGGTCGACTACGTGCTGACCGTGTCCGTCTCCGTCGTCGCGGGCATCGCGGCGCTGACGTCGGCCGTGCCCCAGCTGCATCCCTACCGGGTCGTCCTGAGCGTTCTCGCGGTTGTGGGCATCGCGCTCGGCAACCTGCGCGGCGTGAGGGAATCGGGCCGGCTCTTCGCTGCCCCGACCTATTTCTTCGTGGTCAGCATCTTCGGCACGGTCGGGTTCGGCCTCGTCGGCGCGTTCTTCAACTGGCTGCCCGAAGCGCCCTACGAGCCGCATCCGCCGGGCCTCGAAGGGCTCGGCCTCTTCCTGCTTCTACGAAGCTACGCCGCCGGCTGTACCGCGCTGACCGGCGTCGAGGCGGTGTCCAACGGCGTGCAGGCGCTCAAGCCCCCCGAGGGGCGCAACGCGCAGACCGTCATGACGGCGCTCGGCATCATCTCGATCGTGATGTTCCTGGGGATCACGTATCTCGCGTACGACTTCGGGATCGTCGCCGGCGGCGACGAGACCGTCGTGTCGAAGATCGCCCGCCGCGTGTTCGGCACGGCCTCCACGCTCCTCATCCTCGTCCTCGCCGCCAACACGTCGTACGCCGACTTCCCGCGCCTGTCCTCGATCCTGGCCCGCGACCGCTTCGTGCCGCGGCAGTTCGCCAACCAGGGTGACCGCCTGGTCTTCTCCAACGGGATCCTGATCCTCAGCGGATTTGCGATCCTCCTGATCGTGGCCTTCCAGGGTGACACGCATTCCCTCCTGCCGCTCTACGCGATCGGCGTCTTCATCTCGTTCACCCTCTCGCAGGGCGGCATGGTGCGGCGCTGGCTGCGGCTGCGCGAGAAGGGCTGGCGCTGGCGCGTGTGGATCAACGGCATCGGCGCGGTCGTGACCTTCGTGGTCCTGCTGACGCTGACGATCACCAAGTTCCTCGAGGGTGCGTGGATCGTTGTCGTCGTCATTCCCATCCTCGTGGCGATCTTCGTCGTCATGCATCGGCACTACGAGGAGGTCGCGCGAGAGCTCTCGCTCGAGGGGCTGGAGGAGCCACCGCGGTTCCAGCACACCGTCCTGGTCCTGATCGGCGACGTCCATCGCGGGGTCGTCCGCGCGGTGCAGTACGCGCGGACCCTCGCGCCGACCGCCGCGGTGCGCGCCGTCTACGTCGAGACGGATCCGGGACGCACGCCCAGAGTCGAGGAGCGGTGGGGCAAGTGGGGACTGGGCGTCCCGCTGGTCGTGCTGACGTCGCCCTACCGGTCACTGCTCCGCCCGCTGCTCGACTATCTCGACCACATCCAGTCGCGGGGCGACGACCAGATGGTGACGATCGTGCTCCCGGAGTTCCTGCCGCGTCACTGGTGGCAGCACGTCCTGCACAACCAGACGGCGCTGCTGGTCAAGGGCGCGCTGCTCTACCGCAAGAACACCGTCGTCGCCGACGTGCCGTACCTCCTACGGCGCTGAGGTCTCGACGCGGTTTCTTGGGTGGCTAGAGGCCCGCTACGCTCGCACGCCCTCGACGGCGCGCAGGTACTGGACGTGGGTCTGGGCGCCGTCGCGCAGCCAGGCACGGTAGTCCGCCTCCGCAGCACGCCGCTCCGCCTCGCTGATCACGCCGTCGGCGACCATCTGGTGGCCGCGCGTGGCGGCGACCGCCGCCCAGATCCCGGCGCGCGTCTCGAAGTCGGGGTCCGCGCGACGCGTGGTCTCGTGCTGATCGCTCGCGACGATCTCGCTCAGGCCCACCCGCGCGAATATCTCGGGCAGATGGTCGGCGATCGCGTTGTCCATGCCCGCCCCCGCACGCCAACGGAGGAACGCCGCGTAGAAGCGGCGCATGCTCTCGGGCGGCGGGGGAGTCCACGCGGTCTTCTCGTGGTTGTAGTCGAGGACGACGACTCGTCCGCCGGGTCTCGCCGCCTCGGCCATCCGCCGGAGCGCGGCGGCGGGGTCGGCGAGCCACTGGAGCACGCGGGCCGCGGTGACGATGTCGAACGAGCCGGCCGGCAGGGCAAGGACGTCCGCGACCTCGAACGACAGCGACGGCACACCGCGGTGAGACGCGCGCGCCTTCTCGATCATCGACGCGTTGACGTCGACCCCGACGGCCCGGCCGTGTCGGCCGACGGCCTCGGCGATGCCGCGGGTGATCGCGCCGGTGCCGCACCCCACGTCGAGGACCGCGAGCCCGGGACGCAGCAGGGCGGCGAGGCGCCGGTGATCCGTCGCGAGCGAGCGTGTATCGAGGATCGCGCCGGTTCCCTCGGGCATGTGCGCCCGGCGCCGGGCCACGTCGTTCGAGGCGTCGCCTTCGGCTACCATGGCCTCGTCGGAGGTGGAGCATGGCCACGATCGAGGAATATGCGCGGCGCCCGCGCGAGGAGCGAATGGCCCGAATCGAGCGGACGCCCGGGGAGCTGGCTGACGCGGTGAAGGGCGCGAGCGGCGCCGTCCTCGCTCGCCGGCCCGCCCCGAAGAGCTGGGCGGCGACCGAGGTGATCTGTCACCTGCGCGACAACGAGGAATGGTTTCTGGACCGGATGAAGCTCGTCGTGGCGATGGGGCTGCCGTGCTTCGTCACCACCAACCCCGACCGCTGGGCCGAGGAGCGGCAGTACCTCACCAACGACGCCGCCCGCGCGCTGGCTGCGTTCGCCCGGCGCCGCGGCGAGACCATCGACTTCTTGCGGACGCTCGGGCCCGACGACTGGCCGCGCGCCGGGGTCCACGCCGACTCGCGAGGGCGCCGAACGATCGACGAGTTCCTGTCGGTGATGGCCTGGCACGACGACAACCACCTCGACCAGCTCAGACGCGCGCTGGCCGGCCGCCCGTGAGGGCGCGGGACATCCGGTCGAGGGCCTCCGTGAGGATCGAGCGCGGACAGCCGAAGTTCAGGCGGACGAATCCGCCCGCGCCGAACAGCGCGCCGTCGCTGAGCGCGACCCGCGCCTTCTCGAGGAAGAACGTGAAGGGATCGGGGGCGGCCGGCCCGGCATTGCGGCAGTCGAGCCACGCCAAATACGTCGCCTCGGGCGGCGCCACCGCCACGCCAGGTAGGCGGGTGCGCACGTACTCTACGACGAAGTCCCGACTAGCTTCGAGGTATCTCAGCAGCTCGTCGAGCCACGGCTGGCCGTCGCGATAGGCGGCGAACGCGGCGGCGTAGCCGAGCACGTTGACCGTCTGGACCAGGTCCACACGCCCGGCGATGAACTTCTCGCGCAGCGCCGCGTTCGGAATGATCGCGACCGAGCACTTCAGCCCCGCGAGGTTGAAGGTCTTGCTCGGGGCCATGAGCGTGATCGTCCGCTCGGAGATTTCCGGAGCGAGCGATGCGATCGGCGTGTGTCGTTGACCGTCGAGAGTCAGCTCGCAGTGAATCTCGTCGGCGACGATCGCGAGGCCGCGGCGCAGGCACACCTCGGCCAGCCGCGTCAGCTCGTCACGCGTGAAGACTCGGCCGACGGGATTGTGCGGGTTGCAGAGGAGAAAGAACCGCGTCCGATCGCTGATCGCCGCCGCGAAGGCATCGACGTCGGGAGCGTAGCGTCCGTCCGCCCGGCGCGCGAGCGGTGCCTCCTGGCGGGTGAGACCGATCGAGCTGGCCGCTCTGAGGATGGGCGGGTACACCGGCGTCTGGAGGATGAGCCCGTCGCCCGGCGCGGCTAGGATCCGACCGGCCACGTTGAACCCGGGGATGACGCCCGGGATCAACACGATGTTGTCGGGGGAGACGCGCCAGTTGTAGCGTTTGAGCAGTCGGTCGGCGAACAGCTCGTGGAACTCGGGCTGCTCGAGCGCGAGATAGCCGAACACGCCGTGCTCGACCCGCTCGCGGAGCGCGCGGATCACGGGCTCGGGCGACTGGAAGTCCATGTCGGCGATCCAGAGCGGGAGGACGTCGGGGCCGTACTTCTGCCACTTGTCGCTGTCGGTGCCGCGCCGGTCGACCACCCGATCGAAGTCGTAGGCCATGGCGGTTCAAGTTATCATGCACGGGCCAAAGGGGGGACCCATGGGGACACGGATCGGGATCATCGGGGCGGGAGCGATCGGGAGCGTCGTGGGCGGCATGCTCACCAAGGCCGGGCACGACGTGACGCTGATCGACCAGTGGCCGCAGCACGTGGAGACGATGCGGTCGAAGGGGCTGCGGCTCAGCGGGACGTGCGGTGACCACATCGTGTCGGTGAAGGCGCTCCACATCTACGAGGCGCAGTCGATCACGGAGCCCTTCGACCTGGTGTTCATCTCGGTCAAGTCCTACGACACCGAGTGGGCCGCGGCGCTGGGCCTGCAGTACCTCCGGCAGCCGAACGGCGTGGTGGTCGACTTCCAGAACGGGATCAACGACGAGCGCGTGGCGGCGGTCGTCGGCCGCGAGCGTACGCTCGGCAGCGTGATCACGATCGGCGCCGGCATGTACGAGCCCGGTCACGCGATGCGCACAGACACCGGCGCGATCGGCTTCAAGATCGGCGAGCTCGACGGCAAGGACACCGAGCGCGCCCGCGAGATCGCCAAGATCATGAACGACGTCGCGGTGACGAAGGTGACCACGAACCTCTTCGGCGAGCGCTGGTCCAAGCTCAGCGTGAACTGCATGGCCAACCCGCTCGCCGGGCTCTCTGGCCTCGGCACCGCCGAGGTGCGCACCCAGTCCGGGCCGCGGCGCATCGCGATCTTCGTCGGCGCCGAGGCCATCAAGGTCGGGCGCGCGTGCGGATACGAAGTGGAGCCCATCTACGGGATCGCCGCGCAGCGGTTCGTCGACGCCTACGAGGGACGCGGGTTCGCCGAGGTCGAGGCCGACGTCGCGGCCGAAGGCGCCCGGCGCGGCGGCGGGCGGCCCTCGCTGCTCCAAGACGTGATGCGCGGGCGACGCACCGAGATCGAGTACCTGAACGGCTACGTCTGCCAGCAGGGTCGGCGCGTGGGCGTGAAGACACCGATCAACGACGCGGTCGTCGCGGCCGTGAAGAGCTTCCCGGTGGGTCAGCTCAAGCCCGATCCGAAGAACCTCGACCCGATCCTGCAAGTCCTGCCGTTCTAGCGATGGCGACGCGGGCGATGAGGACCGCGCGCCTGGCCGTGCCCGGCGACGCGGCCGCCATCGCCCGCATCTACAACCAGGGCATCGAAGACCGGGTGGCCACGTTCGAGACCGAGCCCCGAACGGCCGCCCAGATCGCGGCGCAGCTGACCGACAAGGGCGACCGCTTTCCCACCGTGGTGGTCGAGCGCGACGGGGCCGTCGTGGCGTGGGCGACCGCCGGGCCCTATCGCAGCCGGCCGGCGTACGCTGGCGTCGCGGAGCATTCGGTCTACGTCGACCGGGCCGCACGCGGCTCGGGGGCCGGGCGCCTCGCCCTCGAGGCGCTCTTCCGCGAATACGAGGCGCGAGGCTTCTGGAAGCTCGTGTCGCGGATCTTCCCCGAGAACACGCGGAGCCTCGTCCTGCACGAGCGCGCCGGCTTCCGCGTCGTCGGGACCTACCAGCGCCACGGCAAGCTCGCCAACGAGTGGCGCGACTGCGTGATCGTCGAGAAACTCCTCGGCGACGCCGCGCGCTAGGCAGGCGCGTCTAAAACGTAAAGACCCCTTTGCCGGTGGTCTGCGTGTCGAAGAGGCGGTACGCCTCCTCCGCCTGCTCGAGCCGGAAGCGATGGGTGAGCAGACGCCCGAGGTTCACCTTGCGGTCGGCGATGAACCGCGCGCATTCCGCCTGGCCCATGCTCGAGAACGTCCACGACGCGTGGATCGTCAGCTGGCGGCGGATCATGTCCTGGCTGATGTCGAACGTCGTCGTGTTCCCTTCGCCGACGAATGCAACGCGACCCCAGGTCGTGGCGCTCCGTACCGCGGCCACGCGCGCCTCCGGATTGCCCGTGCAGTCCATCGCGGTCTCGACGCCCTCGCCGTGGGTGAGCTCGCGGAGCGCCGTGACCGGATCCGTCTCCTTCGCGTTGACGACCGCCTCGGCGCCGAACTCGCGCGCGAGCGCGAGCCGCTCGGGGGCGACGTCGATCGCGATGACGCGGGCGCCCATCGCGCGCCCGAGCAGGGTCGCGCTGAGCCCGACCGGACCCTGGCCGAAGACCGCGAGGGTGTCGCGGCCGGAGACGTCTAGTCGCTTGAGCGCACCGTACGCGGTGCCGGTCCCGCACGAGATCGCCGCGCCCTCCTCGAAGCTGAGCGACTCGGGCAGCGGGACGAGCGTGTACGCGGGCACGGTCATGAACGGCGCGTGGCCGCCGTGGCCCGTCATGCCGTAGACGACGATGCCCTGGCGGCAGAGCTGCGCCCACCCGATGCGGCAGTGCTTGCAGCGGCCGCAGCCTTTGTAGTGGTGGACCATCACGCGCTGGCCCGTCGGCGCGTCCGCTTCGGCGACACCCGGTCCGCGCCCGGCGACGACCCCGCACGGCTCGTGGCCGGCGACGACCGGTCCACCCGTGCCGCCCAGGCCGAGCGCCGCCGCGGCGTTACCGACGGCGCGGTACGGATGCAGATCGCTCCCGCACATCCCCGAAGCCTTCATGGCGACGACGACCTCGCCGGGACCCGGCGTCGGGTCAGGGAACTCGCGAAGCTCGAGCTTTCGGCCTCCGAGAAAAACTACGCCGCGCATAGGCCCTCCTTTGCCGCTACCCTAGCACGACAGTTCATCGAGGAGGTTTCCATGCAAACGATCAAGCTCGGCGACGTGACGATCTCGCGGGTGATCGAGATCGACCGCTCGTCGTTCCCGACCGCGTCCATGCTGCCCGACTCGAGCGCCGACCGGATCGCCGCGCATCACCACTGGCTCAAGCCGCACTTCTTCGACGAGCGCACCGGCGATCTCGCGTCGCGCATCCAGAGCTACGTGGTGCGGACACCGCGGCACACGATCGTGATCGACACCGGCGTCGGTAACGACAAGAACCGCCACGGCGCGCCCGCCTGGCACATGCGCAAGAGCGCCTATCTCGACGACCTCGCCGCCCTCGGCGTCACGCCCGAGCGAATCGACTTCGTCCTGTGCACGCACCTGCACGTGGATCACGTCGGCTGGAACACGCGCTGGGACGGCGCGCGGTGGGTCCCCACGTTTCCGAATGCCAAGTACGTCATCGCCGGCGCCGAGTGGGAGTTCTGGAAGTACGAGAGCGACGCGGGCAAAGAGGAATCAGGTTGTATCGCCGACAGCGTCGTGCCGGTGGTCGAGGCGGGTCAGGCCGTGCTCGTCGACAGCGACTACGCGGTCGACCAGTACCTTCGCTTCGAGCCGTGGGTGGGCCACACGCCGGGGCACGTCTGCGTTCGCCTCACGACGTCCGCCGGGAGCGCCGTGTTCTCAGGCGACCTGATGCACCGCACGGTGCAGGTCGCCGAGCCCCAGTGGTCGAGCCGCTTCTGTTACGACGCGGCGCAGGCGCGCGCCACGCGCCGCGCGTTCGTCGAGCGCCACGCCGATTCGGGCACCATGATCCTGGCCGGCCACTTCCCGCATCCGGGCTACATCGTTCGCGAGGGCAGCGGTCACCGCTTCACCCGGTCGTAGGTCCCGGCCAAGTCGGGGTTCCAGCGATGCGGCTCCACCTCAGGACGCGAGCGCGGGCGTGCGACCGACCCAGGGGCGCGCCGCTTCGAGCTGCGCGGCGAGGCGGAACAGCGTGGCCTCGTCGCCGTAGCGGGCGACGAGCTGGACGGCCACCGGCAGCCCGTCCGCCGTGTGGCCGAGCGGCAGCATCATCGCGGGCTGACCCGTGATGTTGAACCACACCGTGAACGGCGAGAAGGCGAACACTCGCCGCCAGTACTCGTCGACGTCGTCCATCATCATGTCCAGCCAGCCGAGCTTCGGCGGCACCATCGCGAGGCCCGGCGTCAGGAGCACATCCCAGTCGGCGTGGAACGCGGCCATCTGACGGCCGAGCCGGTGCGCGGCCTGGGTCGCGCCCACGTACGCGGCGCCGCTCACTTTCTCACCCAGCGTGGCCGTCGCCCACGTGACCTTCTCGACTTCGTCCGCGCGGGCCGCGCGGCCCTTCGTCGGATGGCTCGCGAGGTTCACGACGGTATTCGCCGACGCGAGGGTAAGGAACGTCGGGACCACTGCCGCGTGATCGATCGCCGGGTCGGCCTCCTCGACCCGATGGCCGAGCTCGGCGCACAGCCGCGCGGTCTCGCCGAGCACGCGCAGGCTCTCGGCCTCGATCTTGGCGCCGTTGGGTGCCTGGCTGGTCCAGGCGATCCGCAGTGCTCCGGGACCGGCGCCGACTTCCTCCCGGAACGGCCGTGCCGGCGGTCCCGCCGCGTAAGGGTCGCCGGCGCCCGGACCGCACGTCGCGTCGAGGAGCGCGGCCGAGTCGCGCACCGAGAGCGTCACCGCGTGCTCGGCCGAGAGCCCACCGAGCCCCTCGCCGAGATACGGCGCCATCGTGTTGCGCCCGCGCGTGGGCTTGAGACCGACGAGACCACAGCACGCCGCCGGCGCGCGGATCGAGCCGAAACCGTCGGTCGCGTGGGCCATCGGAAGCATCCGCGCGCTCACCGCGGCGGCTGCGCCGCCGCTCGACCCGCCCGAGATGCGCGTCGGGTCCCAGGGATTCCGCGTGGGGCCGTGGAGCTGTGGCTCGCAGGTGAGGGAGAGCCCGAGCTCGCACGTGTTGGTGCGGCCGAAGATCACGAGGCCCGCGCGCTTGAGCCGGCGCACGTGCTCGCTGTCGGCGATGGGCGCGGGGGCGTCGGCGAAGAACCGTGAGCTCCGCGTCATCCGAATGCCGGCGATCGACGCGGTCAGATCCTTCATCAGAAACGGCACGCCCGTGAACGGGCCCTCGGGCAGGCCGTCGCCGATCGCCCGGCGCCCGTAGTCAAAGAGCTCCATCGTCACGGCGTTGACTGCGCCGTTACGCGCCTGGACGCGCGCGATCGCCGCGTCGAGCAGCTCGCCCGGCGAGACCTGGCGCCGGCGTACCAGCTCGGCGAGGCCGAGCGCGTCGTATCGCTCGTAGTCGGCGAATCCGCTCATGCGTGTTGCCTCCGTCGCATTGCCGGTCATGGTAGCCGAAACCGGCGCTCGTCGTGCGGGGCATAATGGGACGTCCTCATGGTCGACACCCGCGAGCCCGAGCGCCACACCCACAATCCAGTCGCCCGCTACTTCAAGCTCCTCGGGCCCGGCCTCGTCACCGGCGCGTCGGACGACGACCCCAGCGGGATCACGACCTATTCCGTCGCCGGCGCCTCGCTCGGCTACGGGATGCTGTGGACGGCGCTGGCGACCCTTCCGCTGATGGCGGCCGTGCAGCTCATCTGTGCGCGCATCGGTCTCGTCTCCGGGCGCGGCCTCGCCGGCGCGGTGCGGCATCATTATCCGCGCCCGTTCCTCTACGTCGCGTGCGTGCTGCTCCTGGCCGCCAACGTCTTCAATATCGCCGCCGACCTCGCGGGCATGGCCGACGCGACGGCTCTGCTCACCGGCGTGCCGCCGCTGGTCGGCGTCCCCGTCTTCGGTCTCGCGATATTTCTGGTGACGGTCTACACGAGCTACGCGCGCTTCGCCCGGTATCTCAAGTGGCTCACCGGGGTACTGTTCGCCTACGTCGTCGCGGCACTGCTCGCGAAGCCGGCGTGGCGCGAGGTCCTCGTCGCCACGTTCGTGCCGAGCCTGCGCTGGGACGCGCCCTATGTCGCGACGCTCGTCGGCGTCCTCGGCACGACGATCTCGCCCTACCTCTTCTTCTGGCAGGCGTCTCAGGAGGTGGAGGAGGAAAAGTCCCGCGGCCGCCGGACCGTGGCCGAGCGGCAGGGCGCGACGCCGCACGAGCTGCGCGACGCGCGGCTCGACGTCGTGACGGGCATGTGCTTCTCGAACCTCGTGATGTACTTCATCATCCTCGCGACCGGCGCCACGCTCTACGGCGCCGGACGGCGCGAGATCCAGAGCGCCCGCGAGGCCGCCGAAGCGCTCCGGCCGCTGGCCGGCGACGCCGCGTATCTCCTGTTCGCGCTGGGCCTGGTCGGCACCGGGCTCCTGGCGATTCCGGTGCTGGCCGGGTCGGCGTCCTTCGCCGTCGCCGAGGTGTTCGGGTGGCGCTCGGGCCTCGATCTCTCGCCCCGCCACGGTCGGCGCTTCTACCTGGTCTTCGCGGGCGCCGTCGCCGCGGGGATGCTGCTCGATCTGTCCGGCACGAACCCGATCCGCATGCTGTTCTACTGCGCCGTGCTGAACGGGCTCCTGGCGCCACCCCTCCTCCTGCTCGTCATGCTCGTCAGCAACAATCGCGCGATCATGGGCGAGCACTCGAACGGGACCTGGCTCAACGTGCTGGGCTGGTCGGCGACGGCTCTCATGTCGCTGGCGGCGGCCGCCTTCTTCGCGACCGCGCTGTGAGAGCGCCGGCGCCGTGAGAGATCGATTCGCGCTCGTCGTGATCGGCGGAATGTCCCTCGCGGTCGTGGGACTGGTCGCCTACCTGCTCCTGGGCCACCGGCCGCCGAGCGCCGGTCCGGCGTGGATCGCCGCGCTGCCGCTGCTGAACGCGTGCCTCAACGCGACCAGCGCCGCGCTCCTGACCGGCGGCTGGCTCTTCATCCGCCGACGGCGCGTTACCGCGCACAAGACGTGCATGGTCTCCGCGCTCGTGGTGTCGACGCTATTCCTCGTCTCCTACGTGACCTACCACTCGCTGGCGGGCTCGCGTCCCTTCGGCGGGCGGGGCTGGATTCGGCTCGTCTACTTCCCGTTGCTGATCTCGCACATCGGGCTGGCGGCGGCGATCGTCCCGCTGGCCCTTACGACCGTCTACCACGCGCTCCGCGAGAGCTTCGCGCGTCACGTGAGGATCGCGCGCTGGACGCTCCCGCTCTGGCTCTACGTGTCGGTGACTGGCGTGATCGTCTACTGGATGCTGTACCGGCTATAGCAGCGCGCCGCGAAGGACCGTGACGGCCTTGCCGCCGAGCTTCACACGATCGCCCACGACGCTGACCCGCATCACGCCGCCGCGCGCCGAGGCCTGATAGGCGTTGAACGTGCTCTTGCCGAGGCGGACCTGCCAGTAGGGGCCGAGCGCGCAATGCGCGGAGCCCGTCACCGGGTCCTCCGCGACGCCGGCGGTCGAAGCCGTCGGCCTGCCGCACCAGGAACGCCGTCTCCGACAGATTCATCTCGCGCGCGACGTTCTGCATCCACCGCTCGTCCTGCGGGGACGGCAGCAAACACACCGCCGCCGGGTTGCCCGCGGACGGCAGGTCGGTGAACGCGTCGACGTGCGTGATCTGGAGGGCCACGGCCCGAAAGTGTAACAACAAAAGTGCTAGAGTCCACCCATGGTGGCCGCCGGATCAGGGCTCGCCGTCGGCGGAACGGCCGACAACGCCGCGCTCGAGGCGTCGCTCCAGGCGCTCGCGAACAGCGGAGCCGATCGCGCCGACCTGGCGCTCGTCTTCGTCACCGGTGACGCGTACGGCCACGCGCACGCCCTCCTGCACGCGGTCCGGCGCGTCACCGGCGCGCCGGTCGTCCTCGGCTGTGACGGCGTCGGCGTCCTGACCGAGAAGCGAGAGGTCGAGGGCGAGCCGGCCGTCGCCGTCCTCGTAGTGCGGTCCGAGCGCCTGGTCGCCACGCCCTTCCTGCTGGAGGGGCAGGGCGAGCGCGCCGATCTCGGGACGGAGCTGGCGGAGCGGATCGGCGCCACCGTCGCCGAGGGCGGATGCGTCCTCGTGTTCCCGGACGCGATCGGATGCAACCCGCCGGCGCTGCTGACCCAGCTCCACGATGCCCTCGGCTTCGTGCCCGTCCTCGGGGCGGTCGCCGCCGGCGAGCCGATGTTCGAGCTCCACAACACCGAGGTCGCGCAGGGCGCCCTGGCCGGGGTGGCGCTGGCGGGCCTGGCGCCGATCATCGGCGTCACGCAAGGCTGCACCCCGATCGGCGAGCCCTACGTCATCACGCGCGCCGAGGCGAACGTGATCGAGCGCATCGCGAATCGATCCGCGCTGGAGATGCTCGCGGAGGCCGTCCACTCGTTCCCCGACGGCGAGGCGCGCATCCAGCGCGCGGGCGTCTTCGCCGGCCTCGCGATGGATCCCGCCAAGTCTCCGCTCGAGCGCGGTGACTTTCTCGTGCGCAACCTCGTCGGCGCCGACCAGCGGCGCGGCGCCCTCGCGGTCGCCGAGCGCGTGCGGGTCGGGCAGACCGTTCAGTTCCAGATCCGCGACGCGGCGGCGTCGCGCGAAGACCTCGTCGCGATGCTCGCGGAGGTGGCGGCGCGCCTGGGCGACCGGCGGCCGGCCTTCGGCTGCTACTTCGACTGCGCGGGACGCGGGCGCGGGCTCTTCGGCGTGCCCGACCACGACATCGCGCTGATCCGCGAGCGTCTCGGGGAGTTCCCCTTGATTGGATTCTTTGGGAACGGCGAGTTCGCGCCGCTCGGCCGCCGGAACTTTTTCCACAACTACACGGGCGCGCTCGTCATCTTTCCGCAGACCTGAGGCGGTGCGCGGCCTCGAGCAGATCCCATGGCTCTACGACGCGCTCTGCGCTCTCCTGGAGCGCACCGGGCTCGGCCCCTGGCGGCGGTTGCTCGCCGCCGGCGCGCGCGGGCGCACGCTCGACCTCGGATGTGGCACCGGGCGCGGCCTGCCGCTCTACGGTCCCGCCGTGCGCACGATCGGGCTCGACCCCGCCTTCGGCTCGCTCGTTCGCGCCCGGCGCCGCGCGCCGCGAGTGCCGCTGGTGTGCGCCAGCGCGGAGGCGCTCCCGTTCCGCGCCGGTGTCTTCGACACCGTGGTGTCGAGCCTCGTCTTTTGCAGCGTGCCCGACCCCGCGCGCGGGCTGGCCGAGGTCGAGCGCGTGCTCCATCCTGATGGATGGCTGCGCATGCTCGAGCACGTCCGATCCAATCGACGGTGGAAGGCCGCGTTTCAGGATCGGGTGCAGCCGCTGTGGACGCGCGTGAGCGGAGGCTGCCGCCCGAATCGCGAGACGGAGCGAGCCGTGGAGCTGGCCGGCTTCGTGATCGAGAGCCACGACCGCCGCGCCCAGGCCGATCTACGGCTCTTCTCGGCGCGGCCCCTCCGCTAGCGTCGCCGAGCGCTTCACCCTCGGACCAGCGTGCGGTAGACGTCCGCGGTCCGCGTCATCGTGGCGTCGATCGTGTACCGCTCGCGGACCATGGCCTGACCGGCGCGCGCCATCGCCCGCGCACGCGCGGGATCGCGGAGCAAGGCCAGGATCGCGTCGGCGAGCGCCTCCGGGTCCGACGGCGGCACCAGGCGGCCGTTCTCGCCGTCGCGGATCAGCTCGGGGCTTCCTCCGACCGTGGAGGCGACGACGGGCGTGCCGACGGCGAGGGCCTGGGGAATGACCTGAGGGATCGCCTCCGATCGAATCGAGGGGAGCGCCAGCACGTCGAGCGCCGCCATCACCTCCGGGACGTCACGGCGGAACCCGGTGAGGCGAACGCGCGCCCCGAGCCCCATCTGCTGCACGCGACCACTCACCTCGTCGAACCCGACGCCCGCGCCCACGATGAGGAAGCGGGTGTCCGGCGCCGCCGCGAGCACCGCGCGGGCCGCCTCCAGGAAGACGTTGTGCCCCTTCGAGCCGCGCACGTTGGCGACGAGCCCGACCACGGGCGCGGCCGCCGGCAGGCCGAGCTCGTCGCGGACGCGCTTGCCGGACACCTCACCGTGGAACCGCTTGGTGTCGACGCCCGCGGGAATCGCCACCACGCGCTCCGGCGCCACGCCCGACGCGATCACGAGCGTGCGCACGCCCTCGCCGCTGGTGATGATGCGATCGGCGAGTCGGTAGACGAGGGCACGCCGGCGACGGATCGGAATCGACACGTGCCGGCTCCTCACGACGGGGCGACCGAACGATCGCGCGGCGATGGCGCCCAGCCAGCTGTCGACCGAGCTATGGGTGTGGACCAAGCTCACGTCGCGCTCGCGGAGGAGACGCCGCAGGCTGAGCAGGGCGCCGAGGTCGGCCGCGCCCCGCATGCGGATCGCGACCACCGGGATCGCGGCGGTCCGTGCCTCGGCGAGGAGTGGGCTGTCGGGCTGACAGGCGATCAGCGCCCGCCAGCCATGGTCGAGGAGCCAGCGCGTCTCTGCAAGCGTCCGGATCTCCTGGCCGCCGTGCCCATAGGAGGACTCGGTGTGCAGGACGGTGTGCAAAGCTACGCCTACCGCCCCGGGCGCTTGGTCAGGATCGGGAGATGTGAGCTTGGGGGGCTACCAGCGACCGCCGCCGCGGGAGCCGCCGCGACCGGCGCCACCACCGCCGCCGAAGCCGCCGCGACCGCCGCCGCCGCCCCGCCGGTCACCACCGCCGCCGGTGCCGGGCGCCTTCGCCTTCTCGACCTGAATCGTCCGGCCGTCGAGGCTCGTGCCGTTGAGGCGGCTGATGGCTTGCTCGGCTTCCTCCGGAGTCGCCATCTCGACGAAGCCGAAGCCGCGCGACCGGCCGGTGTCCCGGTCCGTCACGACGCTCGCGGACTCGACGCTGCCGGTGGCCGCGAAGGCCTCACGCAGGCGCTCGTTGGAGGTAGAGAACGAGAGACCGCCGACGAAGAGTTTGACCGCCATGGAAGGGCTCCTTCTGCCTTCCGAACCTGTGCGCGACCCGGAACTCGGAAGGAGATCGGGGACGCGGCCTGACGGGGAGGAGGGTTCCCGACGAACCGACGACCGCACCAGACAGTCGAAGTATACACTGGCCAACAACCTCCGCTCTATGAATGTTGCCAGAGGTGCCATTGGTCGAGGCCTTCATCGAGCATCTCAAGTACGCCGGCCTGTTCCTCGTGCTCCTCGTCGCCGGGCTGGGCGCGCCGATCCCCGAAGAAGTGCCGATCGTCGCCGCTGGTGTCCTGTCACACACGGCCGCGATGCGGTGGTGGGCCGCGCTGCCAGTGTGCATCGTGGGAGTGCTCTCCGGCGACGTCATCCTCTACTGGGTCGGCCATCATTGGGGCGAGCAGGTCCTCAACTGGCGCCTCGTGCGGCTCGTCCTGAGCCCCGCGCGCGAGGCGCAGCTGACCGCGGCGTTCCGGAACCACGGCGTGAAGATCGTGTTCACGGCCCGCCACGTGATGGGGCTCCGACCGGCGGCCTTCCTCACGGCCGGGATCGTGCGCGTGCCCTTCTGGAAGTTCCTCGCGACCGACGCCGGCGCCGCCCTGCTGGGGGTGCCGTTCAGCTTTGGCCTCGCCTTCGTGTTCGCCGACCAGGTCGAGCGGGTGTTCGCCGATGTCCACCGTGTCGAGCGCTGGCTCGGGCTGCTCGCCGTCCTGGGCATCGCGGTCGGGACGGCGATCGCCGTGCGACGCCGTAGCCCACGGCCGTGACGCGGCGACCCTAATGCTATAGTCGACGTGGTGATAGCCGCGACGTCGGGCGAACAAAAACCGTGGCGCGCAATCTTCGGCTTGCTCGCGCGCGACGAGCGTGTCTTCGCAGTGCTCCTCGCGGTCGTCATGGTGGGCGGTCTCGCCACCCTCGGACTCGTCCCGCTACGGCCGCGCCACCAGATCGACCTCTTTCACCTGGTCCTCTGGTTCGCGGCCTACAAGATCGGTGTCTTCGCGCTCGTCACCGTCAATCCGCGCGCGACCGGCGCCTACTTCGCGGGCGCCCTCGCGATCGATCTGCTGCTGGTCTTCGCGCTGCTGACCATGACCGGCGGCGGCGACAGCCCGTTCGTGAACCTCTTCTACCCGCTCGTCGGCGTCAACGCCTATTACTTCGGGCGATGGATCGGGCTGCTGCTCACCGCGGTGGCCGGCCTCCTCTATTGGACCGCGGCGTGGCTCGCGCCGCCGGAGGCCGCGTGGACCGCAGTGGTGATCCTGATGGGGCCCGTCGGGCTGCCCGCCTACGCGTTGGGCCACGTGGCCGACCGCGAGCGCCGCTCGAGAGCCGAGGTCGAGCGCCTCAACGAGGAGCTGAAGGGAACGCTCTCCCAGCTCCAGGAGGCCCAGCAGGAGCTGGTCGTCGCCGAGCGCATGGCGACGGTGGGGCGCCTGTCGCTCCGGATCGCTCACGAGGTTCGCAACCCGATCAGCGCCATCGAGCTGAACGCCGAGATGCTGGAGGACATCGTCCGCGCCCCGAACGACGAGCAGATGAAGGAGGCGCTGGGCCTCGTGGCCGCCATCCGCGACCAGGTCACCGCGCTCGACGCGCTGACCGAGGAGTATCTCGCCTTCGCCCGATTCCCCCGTCCCCACTTCGAGGAGGAGTCGGTCAACCATCTCGTGCAGGAGCTGGCCGACTTCATCCGCCCGGTCGCGAGCCGACAGGGGCTGACGGTGCGCGTCGAGGTCGACCCGAAGGTGCCGATGATGGAGATCGACCGCGGTCTCCTGCGTCAGGCGGTGCTGAACCTCGTCAAGAACGGCCTCGAGGCGCTCTCGAGCGGCGGCGAACTCACGATCGCCAGCCGCCTGGACGGCGAGTCGGTCGAGGTCTCGGTCTCCGACACGGGCGGCGGAATTCCTTCCGAGGTGGAGTCGCGGCTCTTCGAGCAGTTCTTCACGACGAAGCCGCAGGGCACCGGGCTCGGTCTCTCGATCACGCGCCAGATCGCCGACGAGCACGGCGGCGAAGTGCGGTGGGCCAATCGGGCCGGCCACGGCGCGACGTTCACCATTCGCTTGCCGATCAAGCGCGTGCTGGCCGATGCCTGATCCCGCGACGCTGCTGGTGGCCGACGACGATCCGGGGCTCCGCGAGAGCCTCGAGCGCACGCTCACGCGCGAGGGCTATCGGGTGGTGCTCGCCTCCGACGGGCGGGCCGCGCTTGAGCGTGTGCAGGCGGGCGGCGTCGACCTCATCGTGACCGACCTCCGGATGCCGGGCCTGACCGGCCTCGAGCTCCTGCGGGCGGCGAAGGCGATCAGCCCCGACGTCGATGTGATCTTGCTGACCGCGTTCGGCACCGTGGAGGAAGCGGTGAAGGCGATGAAGGACGGCGCCTACGACTTCCTCACCAAGCCGTTCCGGCGCGAGCAGCTCTTGAAGCTGGTCGACAAGGCCCTCGAGCGGCGGGACCTGATCGAGCAGAACCGCGCTCTCAAGCAGCAGCTGGAGGACATTCGCGCCAAGGGGCAGATGATCGGCGCCAGCCCGTCGTTCCGGCGCATGCTGACGCTCGTCGAGCAGATCGCCGACAGCTCGGCGACCGTGCTGATCCAGGGGGAGAGCGGGACCGGCAAGGAGCTGGCGGCGCGCACGATCCACGAGCGGTCGGCGCGGCGCACCGGTCCCTTCGTCGCCGTCAACTGTGCCGCGCTGCCGGATACGCTGCTCGAGTCCGAGCTGTTCGGCTACGAGAAGGGCGCGTTCACCGGCGCCGTCGGACGCAAGGAGGGCCGCTTCGAGCTGGCCCACGGCGGCACGCTCTTTCTCGACGAGGTGGCGGACCTGTCGCTGGTCACCCAGCCCAAGATCCTGCGCGTGCTGCAGGAGGGCGAGTTCGAGCGTCTCGGCGGGACACGCACCCTCCAGGTCGACGTGCGCATCGTGGCCGCTACCAATCAAGATCTGGCCGAGATGGTGAAGGAGAAGCGCTTTCGCGAGGACCTCTACTACCGGCTCAACGTCATCACCGTCCGCGTGCCGCCACTGCGCGAGCGTCACGAGGACATCCGGGTGCTCGCGCAGCACTACCTGCGCGTCTACGCCGCCAAGAACGGCCGGAAGCTCGAAGGCTTCTCGAGCGAGGCCCTGCAGCGGCTCGAATCCTACGCGTGGCCGGGCAACGTGCGGGAGCTCGAGAACCTTATCGAGCGAACCGTGCTGCTGGCGCGGAAGGATCGCATCGATGCCGAGGATCTACCGGAAGAGGTCGCCGGCGTGAAGCCACCGCCGCGCGACGCCATCCTCGGGCTGGTCGGCACCCCGCTCGCGGAGATCGAGCGGCGGCTGCTCGACGAGACGCTGCGCATCACCGGCGGCAACAAGACCCAGGCCGCCAAGCTCCTCGGGATCGACGTGCGCACGGTGGCGCGCAAGCTCGAGCGTCGCGACGACGACGTCGTGGAGGGCGGCGACCGGCCGTGAAGGCCCTCCTGTTGACCCGCGAGTATCCGCCACACATCTACGGCGGCGCGGGGGTGGTGGTCGGTCAGCTCGCGCGGGCGCTGGCGAAGCTGATGGCCGTCGAGGTGCGCTGCTTCGGCGAGCGGCCCGCCGCGGAGGCGGCCGACGGGATCTCGGTGCGGGGCTATACGCCCTGGGACCGGGTCGGCGGCAAGGACGCGCCCCGCTTCGCGCCCGCGCTGGAGACGCTGTCGATCGCGCTCGCGATGGCGCGCGATCCCGTCGACGCCAGCGTCGCGCACGCGCACACCTGGTACGCCGACATGGCCGGCGTCTGGATCCGCATGCTCCACCGGATCCCGCTGTGCGTGACCCTTCACAGCATGGAGCCGCTGCGACCGTGGAAGGCCGATCAGCTCGGCAGCGGCTACCTCCTGTCGAGCTGGATCGAGAAGACCGGCGTGGAGGCCGCCGACCGGGTCATCGCGGTCTCGCACCGTATGCGCGAGGACATCCTGGCCCACTTCCGCGTCGATCCCGACCGGGTGGTCGTCATCCACAACGGCATCGATCCCGACCAGTTCCGCCGGACCGAGAACCGCGACGTGCTGGTGCGCTACGGCATCCGGGAGCCGTACGTGCTCTTCGTCGGGCGCATCACGGATCAGAAGGGGATCTTTCACCTGCTCGAAGCGGCGTCCCGGCTGCCGTCGGGTGTGCAGGTGGTGCTGTGCGCCTCGGCGCCCGACACGCCCGAGATCGAGGCGCGGCTGAGGAAGACGCTACCGGAGCACGCGAACGTCGTGTGGATCGGCACGATGCTTCCGGTGCCCGACGTCGTCCAGCTCTACAGTCACGCCGCCGTCTTCGCGTGCCCATCGGTGTACGAGCCCTTCGGCCTGATCAACCTCGAGGCGATGGCGTGCGAGACGCCGGTGGTCGCCTCGGGAGTCGGCGGCATCCTCGAGGTGGTGGAGGACGGCAAGACGGGGTTGCTGGTCGAGCCGGGCCGGCCGGACGTGCTGGCGGCGGCGCTCGGCTCGCTGCTCGCGGATCGCGAGCGCGCGGGCGCTATGGGACGCGCCGGGCGCCGCCGGGTGGAGGCGCAGTTCAGCTGGGCGAGCGTCGCCGCGCGGACTCGCGAGGTCTACGCGGAGGCGGCCGCCGACTTCGCCCGGTCCTCGGTGAACGGCTAGCGCGCGCGTGCCCACCCAGAGCCTGTCGACCCTCCGCGGCTTCGTCTTCGACCTCGACGGCTGCGTCTGGAGCGGCAACGCCCTCAACCCGGGCGCCGGCGACGCGCTCGCGGCGCTCCACCGGTCCGGCCGCGCGCTCGCCTTTGTCTCGAACAACTCGCGCGCGACCGGCGGCGATCTGCGCGAGCGGCTGCGCGGCCTCGGCGTCGGCGTCGCGCACCACGTGCTGACGCCGCTCGAGATCATCGGCGTGGTGATCCGCGAGCGGTTCGGACCGTCGCGAGTGCTCGTCATCGGCGCGCCCGAGCTGGCGGCCGTGGTCGCGGCGGCCGGCCACGAGCTCGTCGACGTGAAGGACTACCGGAAGGCGAGTGTCGTCGCGGTCGGCAACGATTTTGATCTCAGCTACGAGCGGCTGACCATCGCCGCGCGCGCCGCGGCGCGCGGCGCGCCGCTCGTCACGCCCAACGTGGATCCGCGGCTGCCGATCGAGGGCGGCGAGTTCCTGCCGGGCTGTGGGGCCATCGTGGCCGCGGTCGCGGCCGCCGCCGGCGTGCGACCGATCGTCGTGGGCAAGCCGGAGCCGCCGCTCTTCCGCATCGCGCTCCAGCGGATCGGGCTGCCGCCCGCCGCCGCGGCGATGGTGGGCGACAGCGTTCCGTCCGATATCCGCGGGGCCCGGGCCGTCGGCATGCACACCGTGTTGTACGCTCCCGACGGCAACGCGCCGTCCGGCGAGGCGGACGTCGTCGTAGGCTCGTTCGCCGAGCTGGCGCGCCTCGCCGGCGTCGGCTAGCCCGCGTGTTACTCTAGCCGCGATGTTCGACATCGGCCTGCAGGAGATGCTCGTCATCGGGGTCCTGGCCCTGCTGGTGTTCGGCCCCGGAAAGCTTCCAGAACTCGGACGCATGGTCGGGCGCGCGCTCCGGGAATTTCGGCGCGCCAGCGACGAGTTCCGGTCGACCGTCGAGACTAATCTCCACATCAATGATGTCGATCCGATCATCGCGCCGGCGCCCGCGGCCGTCGAAGTCGCGTCGACGCCCGTGTTGCCGTCGGAGGCGGACGGTGCTTCCGCCGTCGGCGATGGGGCGCCGGCCGTGGCCGTCGAGCCCGGCGAGCCGTTCTGCGCGCAGCGGACGTCGCGCCTGTTCCACAAGAGCGACTGCACCTGGGTCACGCGGATCCCGGAGCCCGAGCGAGTGTATTTCAAGCACGTTGCCGACGCCCGCGAGCAGGGGTACCTGACCTGCCCGGTCTGCGAGCCGTGGGAACCCGCCTGAGTCGCCGCGCCTGATCCCTCCCTACGGCCCTTCTGGGCCTCCACTCGCTTTTTGTTGACTGATCAACATGAGTTGAGTAATACTCGCGGATCGGGAGGCAGACCATGCGAGAGCTGACGAGCCGGCAACGAGAGGTGCTGGGCTTCATGCGGAGCTTCCATGCCAAGCACGGCGTCCCGCCGACCGTGCGCGAGCTCGGCGAGCGTTTCAGGATCACGCCTCGGGCCGCGTTCGATCATCTCCGGGCACTCGAGCGTAAGGGCGAGCTTCAGCGCCGGCCGAGCGTAGGGAGGACCTCGCGAGCGCTCACGCTTCCCGACGCCGTCGGCGGCCGGTCGTACTACTCCGTGCCGATTCTCGGCCGCATCGCGGCGGGCGCGCCGCTGCTCGCTCAGGAAAATCGCGAGGGCGAGGTGCCGATCGCCACCGCCGCGCTGCCCGCGCGCGGCGAAGACGTCTTCGCGCTTCGCGTCCGGGGCGAGTCGATGATCGAGGCCCACATCTGCGACGGCGACCTCGTCCTGGTCCGCCGTCAGGACTCGGCGCAGCCGAACGACATTGTCGTCGCCATGGTCGAGTCGGAGGCGGGCGGTGAGAGCGAGGCGACCGTGAAACGGTTTCTCCGCGACGGCGCACGCGTCGTCCTCAAGCCCGAGCACCCGACGATGGCGCCGATCGTCGTCGATCCGGCTCGCCGCTCGGTCCGCATTCTCGGGAAGGTCGTCGGACTACTTCGAGGCTTCTGATTCAGGAGGACCGCCATGAGCTCGCACGCGGTATCGTACGCGTTGCTTCATCGTCGCCCGTCGCGCGCCTTTTTTTTGGCGCAATCCGCTCAACACCTGGAGAGTCTTCGGCTGGGCCGCGAGGTCGCGCGCGCGCTGGTCGCCCTCGGCGCCGTCATCGCTTGGGGCGGCGTTTGCCTGCTGGTCGTGGGCTGACGGTCGAGGGGGCGAGCTGCTCCCAGATCTTCGCGTCGACGAACAGGTCGAGGAGCACACCGTCCACGTGCCCGGCTCGCCGCTCGTCGCTCAGGATGTCGAGCGCCTCGTCGCGGGAGACGCCCCGCTTGTACGGTCGGTCGCCCGCGGTGAGCGCGTCGTAGATATCGGCGATCGTCATCATCCGGGATTGCAGCGGGATCTCTTCGCCCTTTCGCTGCTGGGGATAGCCGGTGCCGTCGAGCTTCTCGTGGTGGGAGCGGGCGATATCGGGAATGCCGCGGAGCTCCTTGGTCCACGGGATCTTCGAGAGGAACGTGTACGTGTGCACGACGTGCGACTGGATCTCCTTGAACTCGGCCTCGGTGAGGCTGCCCCGCGGGATCGACAGGATCGCGACCTCCTTCGGCGTGATCACGCGCTGGCGCTTCCCGCGGTGATCCTCGAACTTCCGGCGCGCGAGGCGCTCGATCTCCTTGGCGAAGCCGCGCGGTAGCACGGCCGGCTCGTTGGCGGCGGCGATGCGGCGAAGGCTCTCGTCGAGGTCCGCCAGGTACTCTGCCAGCTCGGCGTCGAAGGCGGCGGCCTGCTCGGCGAATCGTCGGCGCCCCTTGTCGAGCAGGTGCTCGATCTTCTTGCCGGCGTAGCGGAGCTCGACCCCGCGCTTGATCAGCTCGATGCGCTGGCCGATCCGATCGAGCTCTCCCGGGAGGAGCTTCTTGGCCTTCACGAGCACCTGCTCGCGGACGCCGACCTTGCCGAAGTCGTGCAGCAAGGCGGCGTAGCGAAGCTCCGTCATCTCCTCGGCGCTGAAGCGCCGCTCGCCGTAGGGCCCCGTGCGGCAGCGGTCCACCACCTGCGCGAGACCGACGGTGAGATCGGCGACGCGGAAGGAGTGGCCCGACGTGGTCGGATCGCGCGACTCGATCGCGACGACCGACGCCTGCACGAAGCCCTCGAACAGCCGGCGGATCGACTCGACCAGGCGGCTGTTGTGGATGGCGACGGCCGCCTGCGAGGCAAGCGAGCCGGCGAGCTGCTGGTGGCGCTGGCTGTACCGCAGCACCGTGCGCTCGATCTCGTTGACCGACCCGAACGGCCGCGCGAAGTCCGGCTTGCAGTTGATGAGCTGGAGCACGCCGATGGTCTCGTTCTGCGGGGTGCGCATCGGCATCACCAGCATCGACTTGGTGCGGTAGCGGGCCTGGCTGTCGAACGAGCGGTTGATCTGGAACGGAACGCCGGGCGGTGGGTGGTAGGCGTCCGCCAGGTTGAGGATCTCTCCCGTCAACGCGACGTGCCCGGCGACGCTCTCGCTCGTCAGCGGCAGGTGCGTCTGGCGGAATGGGAGCTTCACCGAGTCGTTCTGGGCCAGCACGAAGACCAGCGATCGCGTCCCGTCGGCTGCCTCGTCCACGAGGTAGAGCGAGCCCCCGTCGCTGCGCGTGATCTCCCGCGCGCGGGTCAGGATCGTGTCGAGGAGGGCGTCCCGGTTGCGCTCGGCCGAGAGCCTGATGCCGATCTCGTTGAGCTCGAACAGCTCGTGCTCGAGCTGCGTGAGCGCGGCGACGTGGTCGATGTCGGCGAAGGCGTTGCGAACCGCGCGGGCCAGAATCGGCGCACGCACGCCCGCTGGGAGCAGCGCGTACCAGTACGCGGGCCACGGGCCTGTCTCCTCGCCCTCGACGAGCGCCACGACGCGCAGCCGGCGGTCGTCCCAGCCCTCCGCGCCGGCATCGGCGCCGAGCAGCAACACCGCGGGCGCCAGCGCCGCCGAGTCGGTGGACGCGGGCAGGGGAGCGACGTCGAACTCGTCGCCGAGCAGCGCGGCGGCGGCCGCCGCCGCGCGCGAGGTCGCGTCGTAGCGGACACGGCGGGGCATGAACGAAAGTAGGACCGTGTCGCCGCCGAAGTCAAGAAAGCGCCAGCGGCGCGGAGGGGCGCTCGATCCGATCCGCGTAGAATGACTTGCGGAATGACATCGGCGATCGAGCTCGGGCGGCTCGCGGAGCTCTGCGGGCGGCTGCGCGCCAGCCCGGCGCGGCTGGCCAAGCTCGCCCTGCTCGCGGAGTTCCTCCGGGCGCTCCCGGCCGACGTTGTCGCGACCGCGGTCGCCTTCCTTACGGGGCGCGCCTTTTCGGCCTCCGACCCGCGCGTGCTCGGCGTGCGCTGGCTGCCCGCGGCCGAGCGCGAGGCGACGGGACCGCCCCTCACGCTGCCGGACGTCGCGGCGGCCTTCGCCGAGGTCGCCGCCGCGGAGGGCGCGGGGACGCGGCGAGCCCGCGACGAGCGGCTGCGCGCGCTGGCCGCGCGGGCGACGGCGGACGAGCGGGAGACGCTGCAGCGAATCATCGCGGGCGAGATGCGCACGGGCGTGTCGGACGGCCTCGTGCTCGAGGCGGTCGCCCGCGCGTACGCGATCCCGCTCGAGGCCGCGCGCCGCGCCGCGCTGCGGCTGGGCGACCTGTCCGAGCTGGCGGCGCTGGCGGCGCGGGCCGGGGCCGAGGCGCTCGCGTCGGCGAGCGCGCGTCCGGGCGTGCCGCTGCTGCCGATGCTCGCGCAGATCGCCGAGGACTTCGAGGACGTGCTGGAGGCCCATGGCGGGACGACGGCGCTCGAATACAAATACGACGGCGCCCGGATCCAGCTGCACCGTGACGGCGAGCGGTTCGCGATCTGGACGCGCCGCCTGTCGGACATTACCGCGAGCCTGCCCGACATCGTCGAGACGGCGCGGCGCGAGCTGGCGACCGGCCCGTACATCCTCGACGGCGAGGTGGTGGCGCTCGACGGGTCGGGCCGGCCCCTGCCCTTCCAGGACCTCATGCGGCGGTTCCGGCGGGTCCACGAGGTCGAGAAGCTCGTTCGTGAGATACCGCTCGCCCTCCACTTCTTCGATTGCCTCATGGCCGACGGGCACGCGCTGATCGACGAGCCCTACCGGATCCGCTGGGAGGCCCTGACGGCCGTCACCGGCGGACGCCACCTCGCGGCGCGGAGCATCGTCAGCTCGGTCGAGGCCGCCCGCGAGTTCCTGGCTCAGTCGCTCGCCGCCGGCCACGAGGGTGTGATGGCGAAGGATCTCGGCAGCGCCTACGAGCCGGGCGGCCGCGGCAAGCGCTGGTTCAAGGTCAAGACCGCGGTCACCGCGGACTGCGTCATCATCGCGGTCGACCGGGGCTCGGGCCGGCGGCGCGGGTGGCTCTCCAACTACCATCTGGCGGTGCGTGACGGCGCCGCGTTCGCGGACGTCGGCAAGACGTTCAAGGGTCTGACCGATCGGCAATTCGTCGAAATGACCGAGCGGCTCTGGGCGCTTGCCGTGAACGACGACGGCTACACCGTGCGCGTGCGGCCCGAGGTCGTCGTCGAGGTCGCCTACAACGAGATCCAGAAGAGCCCGACCTATCCCTCGGGACTGGCGCTCCGCTTCGCGCGCATCACACGGATCCGCGACGACAAGGCGCCGGGCCAGGCCGCCACGCTCGACGAGCTACGCGCGCTCTACGAGCGGCAATTCGTGACCAAGGGGCGGGCGGTGTAGAATCGGCGGCTGTGACCCCGCGCGTCTCGACCGGTCTTCCGAAGCTCGACGCCATGCTGGGCGGCGGTCTCTTGCCCGGGACGCTCACGGTCGTGTACGGCGCGACGGGAATCGGCAAGACCCACCTCGGTCTCACGTTCGCCGACCACGGCCGGATCGTCGACGGCGCGCGCGGGATCGTCCTCGACATGAACGGCCGCGGCGACTCGCAGCAGCACGACGAGTACGCGGCGCGGCTCTTCGGCTGGGCGCTCCGGCCGTGGACGCACACGGTGACGCCGATGGCCGAGCCGTATCCGCCGGCGGACCAGATGGAGGCGTTCTACTCGAATGCATGCCGGTGGGTGGGGCGCGTGCGCGACTTCCAGGTGCCCGCGCCCGACGGCGGCTCGGAGTTCGACTGGAACTGGAAGGCCGCCTACAATCACACGCTCTACACCGTGCGACCCTTCATGTACTTCCACTTCGCGGCGGGCTCGCGGCGCGTGGCGGTCGACGGGGTCGAGCCGATGGACTCGCCGGCCGACTCGATCCAGTTCTTCATATTCGACGAGCTCTACCGGAAGATCGTCCACCGGGACGCCGAGACGCTCGGCATGGAGATCTGCCTGCCGGTGTGGAAGCACCGTGCGTTCATCGACGGGCACCTCTACGACCATGCCGCGATCACGACGCTGCTCCTGGTGACGACCGAGGAGACGCGGCTGGAAGACCTGCTGGCGCGCAAGGTCGCGACCGGCGACATCGGCGCCACCGCGAACACGATTCTGGTGCTCGGCAGCGAACGCGTGGGCCGTCGGCTGGCGCGCATGCTCTGCGTTGTGAAGCACCGGAGCAGCGCGATGAGCGACGAGATCGTGGAGTACCGCATCGGCGCCGGAGGCATCGAGCTCGGGTAGGTGGCCACGCCGCCTCGCCGCTCGCCGCTGCACGGCTCCGACTTCCATCTTCGCGATCTCCCAACCGCCGCGCGCGCGATCCTGCGCGTGGTGAGCGCGGCGGCTGGCCGGGCGCGGGCGCCCGCGCTCGTCGGCGGGGCCGTGCGCGACGTCCGGCTGCGCGTGACGAACAAGCGCCCCGGCGATCTGGACGTCACGGTGGCGTCCGGCGCGCTCGCGATCGCGCGTGACGTGGCCGCGCGACTGGGCGGCGCCTTCGTGCCGCTCGACCCCGAGCGCGGAGCGGCGCGCGTGCTGGTGCGCGACGCCTGCCTCGACGTGACGGACTGGCGGGCGCCGACGCTCGAGGGCGATCTGGCGGCCCGCGACTTTACCGTGAACGCGCTGGCGGTGGAGCTGCGCCCACTGCTACGCGACGGGCGCGCCCGCGTGGTCGACCCGACGGGGGGCCTGGCCGATCTCCGGGCGCGGCGACTCCGCGTCCACGATCCGCGCGTGCTGCGCGACGACCCGCTCCGCGCGCTCCGCGGCGTTCGGCTCGAGGCGGCGCTGGGGTTTCGCCTCACCCGGCCGACCGCGAGGGCGATCCGGGCCGTCGCCGCCGGCGTGACCACGGTCTCCGTCGAGCGGATACGGGACGAGCTCCTGGCGATGCTCGCGCTGCCGAGCGCCGCGCGGGCGCTCCGTCGCCTGGACGCGCTGGGGCTGCTCGGCGTGATCGTGCCGGAGATCGAGGCGATGCGCGCGACCCCGCAGCCGGCGCCGCACCGGTTCCCCGTGCTCGAACACTCGCTCCGAGCGGTCGCCGGCGCCGACCTCCTGGTGGAGCAGTTGCGGGCACTGCGCCCGTTCGGCGAAGAGCTCGCGGCGCATCTCGCCGAGGAGCTCGGCGGCGGCGTGACTCGCGCTCAGATCGTCAAGCTGGCCGCGCTGCTCCACGACGTCTCGAAGCCGGAGACGCGCCGGGTGATCGGCGGCCGCGTGCGCTTCTTCGACCACGACGTCATCGGCGCCGCGCGCGCGGGGTCGATCGGCGAGCGGCTCAAGCTGCCGACGCGCGCCCGCTCCGTCCTCGAGCAGCTCGTGCGGCACCACCTGCGGCCGATGCACCTGGCCGCCGCCGGCGGCGTGACCCGTCGCGCGCGCTATCGCTTCTTCCGGGATCTGCGCGACGACGCGCGCGACCTGCTCCTGCTCGCGCTGGCCGACGCGGCCGCGGTGCGCGGCGAATCGCCGCACGCGGTCTGGCGCCGCGCGGCGCTCATCCGGGATCTGCTGCGTGGATGGGAGGAGCGGCCGGAGGGCGCCGCCGCGCCGCCGCTGCTGCGGGGCGAGGACGTCATGCGCCGTTTCGGGATCGGGCCGGGCCCCGCCGTCGGCCGGTTGCTCGATCGCGCGCGGGAAGCGCAGGCGCTCGGGCTCGTGGCGACGCGCGAGGAGGCGCTGGCGTACCTTGACTCCCCTCCCGGGCGGACCCTAGAGTAGCGTCCATTCTGAGAATCCGATCCCCTCGTTCGAGGAGGCGCTGATGAGTGGCTGGAGAATCGGAGTCGCCCTGCTTCTCACCCTGGTCGTGCCGGTCGCGGCGAGTGCCGCGCCGGCCGGCAAGGTCGTTCTCGCTCAGGGCGTCGACCCGACGACGCTCGACATGGCGAACCAGTCGGAGACTCCGGCGTCGAACGTGGGCCGCCACATCTTCGACACCCTGTACGAGCGCGACCAGAATTTGAAGATCGTTCCCGCCCTCGCCGCCGAGATGCCGAAGTTCGTGCCGCCGTCGGCGTGGGAGGTCAAGCTCCGCAAGGGCGTCAAGTTCCACAACGGCGAGGACTTCAACGCTGACTCGGCGAAGTTCACCCTCGAGCGCCTCGGAGGGGGGCAGGGCAAGCTGCGCGGCTCGACCTTCTTCGCGCCGATCGATCGGGTGGAGATCGTGGACGCTTACACGATCCGGGTGCACACGAAGAAGCCGTGGCCGACTTTCATTCCGGTGATGACGTTCGTGCAGAGCGGCATGCTGCCGCCCAAGGAGGCGGCCGGCAAGGAGACCGCCGATCTCTCCAAGAAGCCGGTGGGCACTGGCCCCTACAAGCTCGTCCGCTGGTCGAAGGACGAGGAGATCGTCCTCGAGGCGAACACTGCGTACTGGCGCGGCGCCCCGGCCATCAAGACCGTGGTGTTCCGGCCGATCCCCGACGACGCGGTGCGGGTGGCGGCGCTGCAGAACGGTGAGATCGACCTCGCGGTCAACATCCCGCCGCATCTCGGCGCAATCATCGACAGACATCCCAAGCTCTTCCTCAGCACCGCGCCGTCGATCCGGACCATCCAGCTCATGTTCTACTCGCACCAGATGGACGCGCAGCACAAGCCGACCGGTCCCTACAACGGGCCGACGGCGGACAAGCGCGTGCGCCAGGCGATCGCCTACGCGGTCGACGCCGACGAGATCATCAAGACCGTGCTCGACGGCAAGGGCGTGCGGGTCGCCACCATGCTGCCGTCGATGCACTTCGGCTTCGATCCCAAGCTCCAACCCATCAAGGCGGACGTCGCGCGAGCCAAGAAGCTCCTGGCCGAGGCCGGCTTCGGCGGCGGCGTCGAGATCACGCTGCACGGCCCGCGCGGCCGCTACGTTCGCGACGCGGAGGTCGCCGAAGCGGTGTCCGGCCAGCTCACCAAGGCCGGCATCAAGACCACGCTCCGCACGTACGACTTCGTGACCTACCTGAACAGCATGGTCTACGTCCACAAGGCGGGCCCAGTGTGGCTCATCGGCTGGGGCAGCCCGACGATGGATGCCGACTCGATTTACGGGCCGCTGTTCAAGTCGCCCGGCATCTTCGTGAACTGGCACAATGAGGACTTCAACCGCATGGCGGATGAGGCGGCGGCGATCATGGACGAGAAGAAGCGCCTCGAGCAGTACCACCGGATCAACAAGCTCTGGGTCGAGGAGATGCCGGCGGTGCCGCTCTACCAGCAGATCGATCTCTACGGTGTCTCCAAGCGGCTCAACTGGAAGGCGCGGAGCGACGAGGTGCTCCAGGCCTACACGATGTCGCTCAACGACGGGAAATAGCGCGGCGGCTATGGAGTAGAATGAGAGGCGCCGGGCGGCCGTAATTCAGTGGCAGAATGCCAGCTTCCCAAGCTGGACGTCGCCGGTTCGAATCCGGTCGGCCGCTCCAACTCAAGGGGTTACGGGGAGAAACCCGTAACCTCTTTTGTTGTGTCGACCTGTTGTCAACCGTCAGCCTTGTCGACCGCACCGGTGGGCCGTGAGCCTGCGGTCCCTTCTCGCGAGGGGGACGGGGCTTTCAGCGCAAGGAGCGCGACGAGAATCCATGTACTCTTCCTCAGGAAGTCGGTCTGCTGCAGGAGCCGTAGGAAGTTCCAGTGCCGCTCGAGGTCTCACACAGGCCGCGGCGCGAGAACCGAACTGATGGCTTCTCTCCGCGCCACCTCGTAGAGGCGTTCCTGCGAGCGGAGCCGAGGCTCGCCGTGCCCCCGGATGCGCACGCAGCTTCCGTCGGGGAGGATGCGCCGGGCCTTCACGGTATCGGCGAGCTGGATCTCGAGGATCTCGCGGACCTGGGTCTGGAGATGGGGGTCCAGCACCGGGAACGCGATCTCGACGCGACGGTCGAGATTGCGGGGCATCCAGTCCGCAGAGGCGAGCAGGTATGGAGATGACGCGGATCCTCGAAGAGAGCCCGGGCACCGCTGGGCGCAGGCAACACATGCCGCGCACGATCAGGTCGATCCGTACGCCCGCCGCGCTCGCGCTCTACAGCTCCTCGATCAGGCGACGGTCGACGAGTCCGTTCATCTTCGCGATGATCCGCGCGGACCGCCCGGCGTCCGCAGTGTCGCGTCGAGCGCCGCCGCCCAGCCGCGTGGGCGCTCCTCGGCGAGCACACGATAGCCCGTGTGGGGTGTGACTCGAGCGACCAGCAGACGGCCGGCCGTCGAGCCCAGATCGACGACTGGGAGCGTGCGGCCGGCTCAGCCCCGCTGGAGCGCCACGTCGGCCCTGTTGGTCATACGTCTCGCCGTTCTGCGACGCTCGATGGGTCAGCCCGAGGTGCCGTGATCTCGGCCGGGCCAGCAAGGGTCCTGAGGATTCGGGGTTTGAGGAACCAGCGGAGCCGCCCGGCGGCCGCAGGACCGTCGGGAAGGTCCACCAGCGCCGCGCCGCCCGTCTCGAACGCGAGCCGCCCGCCCTCCGCGGCGCCGAGCAGGCGCGCGAGCAGCGCCCCGAGGAGAGGGTCGTGGCCGACGAGCGCGATCCTGGCGCCCGGTGGATGAGTCTTCAGCGCGGCCACGACTCCGTCGACGCTCGAACGGGCAAGTGCTGGCTCGAGCGTGGGGACGAGGTGCTCGAAGGCGCGCGCGGCGATTTCGGCGGTCGCCCGGGCGCGGAGAAGCGGGCTCGTCAGCAACAGATCTGGCCGACGTGTGACCCGGGCAAGCCCTCGCGCGGCCACGCGGAACTTGGCCTTGCCGTCGGGGGTGAGCGGACGCTCGTCGTCGGGAACACCGGGCGTTCCTCGGGGTATCGCGGCGGCGTGGCGAATCAGTAGGAGCTTCATCGGTCAGCCAGTCTTCCTTGCGATGACGGGGGAGGGGCGAGACGCCGTCCCCGCAGTCCGGTCCCACCGCGTTGGTGCCTCGCGGTCACAGCGATTCGCGTAGGCGCGTGCGGCAAGGTTCGCTTCGTCGAACTCGACGACAACCTCGAGATAGGGATCGAAGTCGGGTCCGGTGCGCCGGACCCGGAGCTTGGCGCCCTCGGGCTCAGCGCCGACCGTGTGACGCAGGAGGTCGATGAAGCGCCGGCACTGCCAAAACGCTCGCCCAACGTAGTCGATTTCGCTCGGGGCGGCCGGCGCCTCGCCAGCGGGGACAGTTCCCAGAGCGAGGATGTCAAGGGCCATCTCAGTTCAGCCGAGCGCGTAAGCTATGAAGGATCCTCGCCGCGCGTACGTCGCGCGGAGCCAGCCGCACAGCCCCCTCGAACTCGCGGAGCGCCTGCCACCAGCGCCCCTGCTGGATGTAGATCCGCCCCAGGTTCATGAAGGGAAACTGCCGCGGTTCGTAGCGTTTGGCCTG
>QHSL01000069.1 GCA_003220435.1 Candidatus Rokuibacteriota bacterium
TGCTTCATCACCTCGACCTGGTCCTGGGCCATGCGGCGGAACGTGTAGTTGCTGTGATCCGCCTTGCCGCGCGGCTTCCCGCTATCGCCGTAGCCGCGCAGGTCGGCGCACACGACCGTGAAGTCCTTCGCGAGCCGCGGGGCGATCAGGTGCCAGGTCACCAGCGTCAGCGGATTACCGTGCAGCAGGAGCACCGGCGGCCCGCTGCCCCCATATCTGAGATTGATCGCGCACTCGGGATCGCTGGTCTGGACCTGGATGTGCTTGAACCCTTCGAACATGGCGCGTCCTCTCTGCAGAAAGGGTTGCGGCGGGAGGTGCCGGCGCACTCGGGTGGAGCGCTAGGCCTTCATGCCGTGGTCGCGATCGAGCGCGCGCTCGTTCTCGGGTCGTGCGAACGGCGCCGGCGCCGGCTCGCCCGGGGTGCGGGGCCGGCCGATCGCTTCGAAAAAGTTCTCGAGTCCGGCCGGCGAGACCAGCCAGAGCATCACGAGCTCCTCGTCGGTCTCGTTGATGATCTCGTGCTTGACCTCGTAGCCGAGGAAGCACGCGGTGCCCGGTACCAGCGGATGGTTCACGCCGTCGACCACCACCCGCCCGCGGCCACGGAAGCAGATCTGCAGCTCGATCTGGTCTCCGTGCGAGTGCTCGCGCACGCGGCTGCGCGGCGCGATGGTCTGGTAGCCCATCGAGAGCCCGTCGTACCGCGTGTTGGCGGGCGTGAGCTTCGGATCAGCGTGGCCGTTGGCCGGGACGGGCTGCCAGAACGACGCGCCCTCGCTCGGCTGGATCACGGTCGCACGGCCCCCGACCGATTCGGCTCTGCTCATGACACCCTCTCTAGCCCTTGCTCTCGATCTTGGCCCATGTATCGCGCAGCCCAACGATGCGGTTGAAGATCGGGCGCGCCGGCGTCGACTCGCGCAGGTCCACGCAGAAGTACCCCTGGCGCTCGAACTGGAAGCGCGAGCCCGGCGGGACGCCGGCCAGCGACGGCTCCAGGCGCGCTCCGCGGACGACTTCGAGCGAGCTCGGGTTGAGCACGGCCCGCCAGTCTTCCGCTTCGTCGGGCTTGGGCGCGCTGAATAGATGATCGTAGAGGCGCACCTCGGCCGGGATCGAGTGGGACGCCGACACCCAGTGGATGGTGCCCCGCACCTTGCGCCCGCGCGAGTCTCCGCCGCGCGAGTCGGGGTCGTAGGTGCAGCGCACGGTCGTCACCTGCCCCGACGAGTCGCGCTCCACGCCGGTGCACTTGACGATGTAGGCGTAGCGCAGCCGCACCTCGGCGCCGGGTGAGAGCCGGAAGTATTTCGGCGGCGCCGGGTCGCGAAAATCGTCCCCCTCGATATAGAGGGCGCGTGAGAAGGGCACCTTGCGGGAGCCCGCCGCCGAGTCTTCGGGATTGTTGACGGCCTCCAGGGCCTCCACCTGGCCTTCGGGATAGTTCTCGATCACGAGCTTCAGTGGACGCAGGACGGCCATGCGCCGCTCGGCTCGGCGGTTCAGGTCCTCGCGCAGGCAGTGCTCGAGGAACGCGATGTCCACGACCTTGGCGGCCTTGGCCACGCCGACTCGGAAGCAGAAGTCGCGGATCGCTTCCGGCGTGTAGCCCCGCCGGCGCAGACCGACCAGCGTGGGCATGCGCGGATCGTCCCAGCCGGAGACCAGCTCCTGCTCGACCAGCTCGAGCAGCTTCCGCTTGGACGTGACCGTGTGCGAGACGTTCAGGCGCGCGAACTCGATCTGCTGCGGGTGATGCACGCCGAGCTGATCGAGGTACCAGTCGTAGAGCGGGCGGTGATCCTCGTACTCGAGCGTGCAGATCGAGTGCGTGACACCCTCGATCGAGTCCGACTGCCCGTGGGCCCAGTCGTACATGGGATAGATGCACCAGTTGTCGCCCGTGCGCTGGTGCGTCGCCTTGCGGATCCGATACATGACGGGATCGCGCAGGTTGATGTTGGCCGCGGCCATGTCGATCTTTGCCCGCAAGGTCTTCGTGCCGTCGTCGTACTCACCCGCGCGCATCCGGCGGAAGAGATCCAGGTTCTCCTCGACCGAGCGGTTCCGGTAGGGGCTCTCGCGCCCCGGCTCGGTCAGGGTGCCGCGGTACTCGGACATCTGCTCGGCCGTGAGATCGTCCACGTACGCCTTGCCGGCCTCGATCAGCTGCACGGCCCACTGGTACAGCTGTTCGAAGTAGTCGCTGGCGTAGTACAGGTGCTGGCCCCAGTCGTAGCCGAGCCAGCGCACGGTTTCGATGATCGCGTCGACGTACTCCTGGCTCTCCTTGGTGGGATTGGTGTCGTCGAAGCGCAGGTGGCAGCGGCCGCCGAACTCCTGGGCCATGCCGAAGTCGATGGAGATCGCCTCGGCGTGGCCGATGTGCAGATAGCCGTTCGGCTCCGGCGGAAAGCGCGTGATCACGTTGCCGCCGAAGCGCCCGCTGGCGTTGTGCTCCAGGATGATCTCCCGGATGAAGTTCGAGGGCTTTTCGCGCTCTTCGTCGCTCATCCGCTAGATCCTACCATCTGCCACCGTCTCCCTGCGTCAGCAGCGCGAGTCGTCGGTGATGGTCAGGCTGAGCGCGCCGGTGGACGGCTCGTACTCGAAGTCGTTGCCGGAACACTGGAACTTCGGCGCGGACATCATGAGCCCGACCACGGCGGTCTTGTCGGGCGGCCATTGCCCCTTCTCGGCCTGGTAGTTGCGCACCATCCCCTGCACCGACACCAGCGTGGCCTGGTCGGCCGCCAGCCTGGTCCGCGCGAGCGGCCGATCCTGTTGAAGCCGCTCGACGGTCTTCGCCGTCGAGGTGAAGTACTGCATGAGCAGGAAGCCGGCGAGGGCGACTACGGCGGCCACGATGATGATCTCGATGAAGCCGAAGCCCCGTTGACTCATCGCTCTTCTCCTCTCAGTGCCCGTCGAGTGGGGTCCCAGGGGGCGCCCCCTCGCTCACGCGCGGCGGAACGCGCACGATATAGGTCCGGGGGGCGCCGCCGACGGCGAGGGAGCGATCGTGATCTCCCGCCCCGAGCGCAACCAGTACCAGGGCGAGCGCGATCACGTCCTCGATCCTAGCAGACGGGTTGACGGGAACTCGCATGCCGCATAGAGTGACGCGCACGCGTGTTCTACGGCTGGGTCATCGTCGCGGCCCTCTCGATCAGCGAAACGATCTCCTGGGGCATCCTCTACTACGGCTTCCCGGTCATGCTCCGGCCGATGGAAGCCGACCTCGGCTACTCTCGTGTCGAGATCACCGGCGCCCTCTCGCTGGGGCTCGCCACCTCGGCGCTCGCCGCGCTGCCGGTCGGGCGCTGGATCGACCGACACGGCGCTCGCGGCCTCATGACCCTCGGCTCGTGCCTGGCGACCGTGCTCGTGCTGGCGTGGTCGCGCGTCGAGAGCCTGGGCGCGCTCTACGCGGTGTGGATCCTGATGGGCTTGGCGCTGGCGGCCACGCTCTACGAGCCGGCGTTCGCGGCGGTCGTCGGCTGGTTCCCCGTGGAGGGCCGTGACCGGGCGCTGCTCGTCGTCACGCTCACCGCGGCGCTGGCGAGCACGATCTTCATGCCGCTCGAGGCGTGGCTGGTCGATCGGCTCGGCTGGCGCAAGGCGCTCGTCGTGCTCGCCGTCGTCCTGGCGGTGCCGACGATCCCCATCCATGCGTTGCTGCTGCGGCGCCCACCTCGGCTCGCCGCTCGCGGGACGACCGCCGAGCGCGCCGGCGCGGAGGTCCCCGGCCTGACGCTCGGCGAGGCGGTGCGGACCGGCGTGTTCTGGGTCCTGGTGCTCGCGTTCCTTGCCGGCAACTTCACGACGAACACGGTCACCGTGCACCTGATCCCGTACCTGAGCGATCGCGGCTACTCACCGGCGCTCGCCGCCGCGATGGTCGGCTGGATGGGCGCCATGCAGCTGCCGGCGCGGCTGGTCTTCGCGCCGATCGCCGCGCGCTTCGGCCACCGTGTCGTCACCGCCACCATCTTCTTCATGCAGGCGGCGTCGGTCGCCCAGCTCGCCCTCGCCCGGCGCCTGCCGACGCTGGCCCCGATGGTGATCATGCTGGGCGCCGCCAACGGCATGGCCACGCTGGCCCGCGCCACGATGGTCGCTTCTGTCTTCGGCCCACGCCACTACGGATCGATCAGCGGCGCCGTGGCGCTCGCCGCCAACGGCGCGCGATCGATCGCTCCCGTCGTCGCCTCGCTCCTCCAGGTGGCGCTGGGCGGCTACGAGCGCGTGTTCTGGCTGCTGGCCGTCGCGCTGGTGGTCGCGGGGATCGGGCTCCTCGCGGCGCCCGCGCGCATCCGCGAGCAATGAGGTAGTGTGAGACCATGAGCGAGACGACGGGTGGTGCCAAGTTTTTTCGCGTGAACGACTGCGACCTGTGCAAGGCGCTGAAGCTCACGCCGTGGTTCTGGGAGGACGACATCTGCTGGATCGCCGAGTGCGAGATCTGCGAGACACCCATGGTCGTCTGGCGCTACCACGGCACCACGCCGCCGGCCGACCACGTCGCGCACATGCGTGAGCGTTTGGCCGAGGTCGCCACGGCCCAGCTCGGCGAGTTCTGGGTCGACGGACACATGCGGAATATCCCGGACCACTTCCATGCGCACGCGCGGCCCAAGGACGGGTTCTTCGGCTACGACCGCAAGCGTTGATCTCAGGGAGGCGCCCGTGGGATCTGGACGTCGCTGGACGCGACCGGTGGTCGGGCTGCTCGCGATCACCGCGCTTTCGGGCTGCACGCGCTCGGTGCCGGTGAGCTACCAGCCGTCCCTGTATCGCCTGCCGCAGGCCGACCAGCTGAAGGGCATCGGCCTCGGCGTGGCCAAGCTCGAGGATCGCCGCACGCTGGTCGAGCGATCGAACCCAGAGAGCCTGAGCTACGTAATGCGCTCGGGCGCCTGGCGCGTCGGGCTCACGTACCAGAACCAGGAGTACGTGCCCGTGGCCGACCTCGTCCAGATGCTCTTCGTGGACGAGTTCGCGCGGGCCGGCGTCGAGGCCAAGACCGTCCCCAAGATTCTCACCAAGGAGAACCAGGCCGACATGCGCGCGGCCGGCGAGCAGGCCGGGACGGCGTACGTCCTCGGCGGGAGCCTGCTCCTCTTCGAAATCGTGAACCAGACGAACGGGTGGGTCGTCACGAGTCGGCGGGGGATCACGCTCGCGATCAGCCTCGTCCGCGTACGGGACGGGAGCGTCGTGCTCGACAAGATCGTCAGCGCGAGCGATCAGGAGGAGACCGTGGCGGGCGCTCCCGTGAGGAGCCTCGATCGGCTGATGAACAGCGTGTTCCGGCGGGTCGTCACGCAGGTCGTGGAGGAGGTCAGCGCCAAGCTGGCCCTCGTCCCCCCGGACGTGGACACGCGCGTGAAGGTGGTGCCCCGATGACGCCGGGGCATCGCGCGCTCGCCGTCGTGATGCTGCTCGCCGGTCTTGGTGGTTGCGGGCCCAAGTTCTGGAACAAGCCGGGGGCCACGCTCGAGGACTTCAACCGCGACAGCGCCGCCTGCTCGAAGGAGGCCAACACCCAGTACGGAATCTTCGTCAACGACGTCTATCGCGCCTGCCTGGGCGCCCGCAACTGGGTCCGCGCCCCGCAGGGCGAGCCGCCCCCGCCGGGCTGGTACCGCGGGATCGAGTAGGAGTCACCGTGGTCGGCGCGGCGATGAGGACGGTCGAGATCGCGCCCACCTTCGAGGGGTGGCAGGCCGCCGCGCGGACTCTACTGCGGGAGGGCGTCCCACCGGCCGACGTGCGCTGGCGTGAGATCGCGACCGGCCAGCAGCCGTCGCTGATCGCTGAGCCGGTGACGCCAGCGCCCGGCGCCGTGCGCGTGCCGCGCCAGTTCCTGGACATCGCGCGCCTCGCGGCGAGCGCGTCCGACCCCGCGCGCTGGCAGGTGCTCTACGAGATTCTCTGGCGCCTCCTCCACGAGAATCACGACCTCCTCAAGACCGACGCCGACCCCGGCGTGCGGCGGCTCAATGCGCTGGCGAAGCGAGAAGGCGAGGGCGCGGCGCCGTTCGTGCCGCCGGGCGCCGGCCTGGCCGAGCTCCGCGCCGCCGCCGCGCGGTGCACCGGCTGCGAGCTCTATCGCCACGCCACGCAGACGGTCTTCGGCCGCGGCCCGGCCGACGCTCGGATCGTTCTGGTGGGCGAGCAGCCGGGAGACCAGGAGGACCTCAAGGGCGCGCCGTTTGTGGGCCCGGCCGGCGGAGTGTTCGACCGCGCGCTGACCGAGGTGGGCCTGGACCGCGAGCGCCTCTACGTCACGAACGTCGTGAAGCACTTCAAGTTCGTCGAGCGCGGCAAGCGACGGATCCACCAGACGCCGCGCATGAGCGAGCTCACCGCCTGTCGTCCGTGGCTCGAGGCCGAGCTGGCGGCGATCAAGCCCGGCGTCCTGGTGTGCCTCGGCGCGACGGCGGCGCACGCGATCTTCGGCCCCGACTTCCGACTGATGCAGGACCGCGGCCGCTTTGCGGCAACGCGCTGGGCGCCCCGGACGATCGCGACGCTCCACCCTTCCGCCGTGCTGCGCGGCGAGGACGAGGCGCAGCAGGCGCGCCTCTACGGAATTCTGCTCGAGGACCTCCGCCTGGTCGCCGGAGTTTAGCGAGGCGTCAGGACCGAGCCGAGCCAGGTGGAGATGTCGCGGATCTCCTCCCGGCACACCGAGTGGCCCATCGCGTACTCGTGCCATGCCACGCGATAGCCGAGCCCCGCGAGCACCGTGCGCGTCCGGAGCGCGCGGGCCGGCGCGATCATCTCGTCGCCCGTCCCGTGCGCCATGAAGATCGGCGTGGCGCGGTTGGCGGGCGCGGCCTCGGCGGCCAGCGGGTCGGCCAGCGGCAACGAGCACGAGAGCGCCATGATCCCGGCCAGGCGTTCGGCGTGCCGCAAGCCGGTGTGGAGCGCCATCGCGCCGCCCTGCGAGAAGCCGGCGAGCACGATCGTCGACGCGGGAACGCCGCGCGCTTTCTCGCGCTCGATCAGCGCCTCGATCGACTTCTGGGAGGCGCGCACGCCGTCGGGGTCCTCGCGTCGCTGGCCGTGATCGTCGCGAATGTCGTACCAGGCGCGCATCACGTGGCCGCCGTTGATCGTCACCGGCCGCATCGGCGCGTGGGGGAACACGAAGCGCACGCCGGGCTCCGCGGGCAGCTCCAGCTCGGGCACGATGTCGACGAAGTCGTGGCCGTCGGCGCCGAGCCCGTGCATCCAGACGACGCTGGCGCGCGGCGCCGGCGCAGTCTCGAGCTCGATCGCCTCGAGCATCTCGGGCACGGTCAGGGCGCCTTGGGCAGGGTGACGGGGCCGTGCGGCGTCTGCGAGAAGTCGAACGCCTCGAGCGGCGCGGCGGCGCGCCGGTCGCGCTCGGTCAAGGGCTCGAGGCCGAAGCGCCACTCGATCAGCTTCAGGACCGAGGCGTGGTCGTACTCGCGATGGCCGATGACCCCGCGCCGGGCGTAGGGCGAGACGATCAGCGCCGGCACGCGCGAGCCGAGCCCGAAGCGGTCCACGACGGGCGGACGGACGTGGTCGAACCAGCCGCCGCCCTCGTCGTAGGTGATCACCACCACCACCCGCGGCCAGTAGCGGCTCGCCATCACGTCCGCCACGATCTCGCCGATCCAGCGATCGCCGGCGCCGACCGTCGAGGACACCGCGTGCGCGTTCTGCCTCCAGTGCGGCTTCACGAACGAGACCGCCGGCAGGCTGCCGTCGCGCAACGCGCGGTTGAACTCGGACCCGTCGCGGATGCGGGTACGCGCCTCCGCGGTCTCCATGATCCGCTTCACGTACTGGAACGGGTTGTGGTGCGGCGTCAGGCCCTGCTTGACCGCGTCGGCGCCGCCGCCCCAGCCAGCCGCGAACCACGCCCAGGACACGCCCGCCGCGTCGAGTCGGTCCCCGATCGTCGGCGCCGTCTGCGGCTCGTGGAGGATGCGCGTCACGCGCTGCGGCGGATAGGGCGGATCGATATTGTTGACGACCCAGCCCTCGGGATCGACCTCGCCGTCCTTCTCGACCCGCCCGTTGGGCCCGACGCCGACGGCGCGCTCCGCGGCGGGCGCGTCCGGATAACGCGCCACGGCCCCGGAGATCAGGTAGAAGTGATTCGGGAACGAGCCGCCGTGGATTCCCTGGAACCAGTGATCCAGCAGCACGAACTCGTCGGCCAGCCGCCACTGCACCGGGCTGGCCACCCGATCGTAGTAGCCCATCGTGATTCCACCGCTCGTTCCCTCCGCGACCCATCGGCCCATCGGGATGCCGTCGGCGCCGGCGCCGTATTGCCGTTGCATATGAAAGAAGCGATGGACCGGATTGTTGGTCTCGTCGAACGGTCCGACGAAGCGAAGCATCGCGAACGGCGCGTTCGGCAAATCCGCGGGGAAGCGCGCATCGGGCTTGCCCTCGCGCCCGAGCGCGGGCGGCAGCGCCGGGTAGGTTGCGCCGTTCATGTCAGCCTGCCGGCCGCGGTAACCCGCCAGCCCGTCGGCGCCCGGATAGGTCCCGAAGAGGTGATCGAACGAGCGGTTCTCCAGGAACAGCACCACGATGTGATCGATCGGGGCCCGCGCGCCGGTCGATGCCTCGCCGCCGGCGAGCCCGGCCGCGCACGCCGCCAGGACGGCGGCGACGAGGGCGAGCGCGACGACTCCTGAACCGCGACCGAGCATGCGGTATTCTACCTGACCATGGCGACACCAAGACTGATGGGAGCGGAAGTCCGGCGCAAAGAAGACCCCAGGCTGATCACGGGCAGCTCGACCTACGTGGGGGACATCACCCTGCCCGGAATGCACTACGTCGCGTTCGTGCGCAGTCCACACGCGCACGCGCGCATTCGAGGGATCGACGCCTCGGCGGCATCGAAGCGACCCGGCGTTTTCACGGTGGTCACCGGCAACGACATACGCACCCTCTGCGCGCCGCTGCCGCTTGCCGCCGCCGGCGAAGGCGGCGGTGGTGAGGCGACGGCCAACACCGGACGCAAACACTACCCGCTCTCGATCGACCGCGTGCGCCACGTCGGAGAAGCCGTCGCCGCCGTGATCGCGACGTCGGAACCGGCCGCGGTGGATGCCGCCGCCGAGGTGGTCGTCGACTGGCAGCCGCTGCCGGCGGTGACCGATGTGTTCGCGGCCATGGCCAAGGGCGCGCCCCTGATCCACGACGACGCGCCGAACAACATCGAGCACCAGAACGCGATCAAAGCAGGGGACCCAGACGGAGTCTTCGCGAAGGCCAAGCGCGTCGTGAAGCAACGGATGAACAGCCAGCGGCTCTGCGGCGTGCCGCTCGAGGGACGCGCCACGCTGGCGGCACCCGATCCGGCCTCGGGCGGGCTGGTCATGTGGGCGACGAATCAGGCGCCGCACGGCCTTCGCAACGACCTCGCGACCGCCCTCGATCTGCCGCAGAACCTCATCCGGGTGATCGCCCCCGAAGTGGGCGGCGGCTTCGGCGTCAAGTTCGGCTGCTATCCGGAGGATGCGACGCTCGCCGTCCTCGCGCGGCGCTACAAGATGCCGCTCCGGTGGACCGAGACGCGGCTCGAGCACATGATGGCGACCACTCACGGCCGCGCCCAGATTACCGACCTCGAGGCCGCCGTCGAGGACGACGGCACCATCACGGCGCTCCGCATGCGGGTCACCGCCGACATCGGCGCGTACCCGGTCTTCACGTTCATCCCCGATCTCACGCTGGGAATGGGCATCGGCGTCTACAAGGTGGCGAACATCGATCTGCAATCGACGTGCGTCTTCACCAACTCGACCTCCGTCGCCGCCTACCGCGGCGCCGGCCGCCCGGAGGCCGCGTACTATCTCGAGCGGCTGATGGACGTGATCGCGGCGGAGCTGGGCCGGGCGCCCGAGGAGATTCGGCGGAAGAACTTCATCCCCCCGGGCGCGTTCCCGTACGCGGCGCCGACCGGTCAGAACTACGACAGCGGCGAGTACGATCGCGCGCTGACCAGGGCGCTCGAGACCGCCGGTTACGCGAAGCTCCGCGCCGAGCAGAAGGAGCGCGTGCAGCGCGGCGATCGCAAGCTCCTCGGCATCGGCATGGCGTGCTACGTCGAGATGTGCGGCTTCGGCCCCTTCGAGAGCGCGGTCGTGCGCGTCGAGCCCGGCGGGACGGTGACCGCGTATACGGGCACGTCGGCCCACGGCCAGGGCCACGAGACCGCCTTCTCGCAGATCATCTCCGACCACCTCGGCGTGCCCTTCGACAAGATCGTGGTGCGGCACGGCGACACGCTGAACACGCCGATGGGCAACGGCACCGGCGGCAGCCGCAGCCTCGTCGTGGGCGGCTCGGCGATCCTCGGCGCCACGCTCAAGGTCCAGGAGAAGGTCCGCCGGCTCGCGGCCCACATGCTGGAGGCGGCGGCGGACGACGTGGTCTTCGCCGCGGGGCGGTATCAGGTGAAGGGCGTGCCCGGCAAGGCGCTCACGCTCGAGGCGATCGCGCCCAAGGCCTACGGCGAAGGCCTCCCCGACGGCATCGAGTCGGGCCTCGAGGCCACCGAGTTCTTTCGCCCACCGAACCTCGTCTATCCCTTCGGCGCCCACGTCGCGGTGGTCGAAGCCGATCGCGACACCGGCCGCGTGACCGTGCGCAACTTCATCTCGGTCGACGACTGCGGCGTGCGCATCAGCCCGACGCTGGTGGCGGGACAGGTGCACGGCGGCCTGGCGCAGGGGATCGCGCAGGCGCTGCTCGAGGAGCTGGTCTACGGCGCGGACGGACAGCTCGTGACCGGCACGCTGATGGACTACGCGGTGCCGCACGCCGACGATCTGCCGTCGTTCGTCACCGGCGAGACCGTCACGCCGACGCCGCGCAACCCGATGGGCGCCAAGGGCATCGGCGAGGCGGCCACCATCGGCTCCACGCCCGCGATCGTGAACGCGGTGGTGGATGCGCTGCGCCCGTTCGGCGTCCGGCACCTCGACATGCCGCTCCGCCCCGAACGGGTGTGGAAGGCGGCCGCGAAGTAGCTACCGGCTGGGCGAAGCCTCGAGGAGTCCGGTGGGGCAGGCGACGCCGGTGCCGCCGAGCCCGCAGTAGCCGCTGGGATTCTTGGCGAGGTACTGCTGGTGATAGTCCTCGGCGTAGTAGAACTCCGGCGCGTCGAGAATCTCGGTGGTGATCGCGCCGAAGCGCGCCTTCGAGAGCACCCGCTGGTACGCCTCGCGTGAGCTCTCGGCCTGCCGGCGCTGCTCCGGCGAGTACACATAGATCCCGGAGCGATACTGCGTGCCGACGTCGTTGCCCTGCCGCATCCCCTGGGTCGGGTCGTGGCTCTCCCAGAAGACCTTCAGGAGCATCTCGTAGCTCACGCGTTTGGGATCGAACACGACGAGGACGACCTCGTTGTGGCCGGTGAGGCCGGTGCACACTTCCTCGTAGAAGGGGTTCGGCGTGAGGCCGGCCGCGTAGCCCACTGCCGTCGAGAAGACGCCCGGGGTCTCCCAGAACTTGCGCTCGGCGCCCCAGAAGCAGCCGAGACCGAACATCGCCTGCTCGAGCCCCGTCGGAAACGGCGGCGTCAGCGGATGGCGGTTCACGTCGTGAGCGGTTGGGACCGGCACGCGCTCGGCGCGGCCGGGCAGCGCCTTGTCTCTGGTCGGCATCACGAGCTTCTTCGACGCGCCCCACATGGGTGTGTTCCTCCGTCGACGGCCGCGCCTCGGCCGGCGGGGCCCCAGCCCCGCGACGGCCGGCGGCGCGCACCGCCTCGTCGCGATCTCGCTACATCTTACCAAGGAGGGCGGCGGTCTTCCCGCCGCGCATCATCTCCTCCGCCAGACAGCTTCCCACTGGGACCAGCTGCCGGTCTTGGGCGGCGCGCGGCGCGTGACGACTTCGCGCGGGCCGGCCAATAGCTGGAACCGATCGCGAGTGAGATCGAGCAGCTCCTCGGCCGCGTAGAAGTGCACGCACAGTCCGGCCTTGGGCCCCTCCTCGTAGCGGGCGGTGACCCCGCCGAACCGATTCCGCTCGACCACCGTGTGATGGAAGTAGATCTCGGTCGTTGCCGCGTTCACTCGCACGAAGAGGAGCCCGCCGGGACGCAGCGCCGCCGCCGCCCGCGCGAAGTACGCCGACGCATCGGCCTCGAGACCGTGCTGAAAGACCTGGATCGCGACGAGGTAGTCGAAAGACGCTTCGTGGGTGAGGTCGCGAAAATCCGCGCAGGTGAGCCGGGTCGCCAGCTCGGGGCGGCGCGCCGCGAGCTGATCGAGCGCTTCGCCGGAGATGTCGAGCCCGTGGAGGTTCAAGCCCGCGTCGACGAGCGGCAGATAGTTGCGTCCGTTGCCGCAGCCGACGTAGAGCCCGACGCCGGTGAGCGCCGCGGGGTGCGTTTGGAGCGTGGAGACGATGCCGCTCACGAACGACAGCGGCGGCTCGTCCACGTACCGCCCGCCGCGAAACTCCGCGTCCCAGCGAGCCGCGACGGGCTCCGCGCTCACACTTCGCCTTTCTCCCGCATGGTCTTCTCGTCCCAGAGCCAGATCCGATAGCCGTCGGGATCCTTCAGCTCGGCGCCGTAGCCCCAGAACGTCTTCTGAGGCGGATGGACGAACGTCACCGCGGCCTTGGACAGGTCGCGATACAAGCTCTCGACGTCACGGACCTGGAACGTCAGCACGCAGCTCGGCCGGCCCGGCCCGCCGGGCGTCTCGGCGAGGAACAGCGTGAAGTCGAACTCGTCTTGCACCGCGATCGTGCGACGCTCGGGAATCTCGAACTCGAGCTTCAGCCCGAGCGTCGAGACGTACCAGTCACGCGACTTCTCGCAGTCACTCACGGCGATCGTGAGGTGGTCGAGCTTGATCATGCGCCCCCCCGTTTTGGCCCTGACAGGATACGACAAGCGGCGCCAATCGTCACGAAACGCGGAGGTCGCCGGCGCGGTCCACCGCCGGGATGACGGCGGCGCCGATCAGCTCGATCGCGGCCGCCGGGTCCCCGTGCGGAGCCAGCGCGATCTCGCCGAAGCCCAGCCGTTCGAACTCCAGGAGCCGCTCGACGCAGCCATCCAGCCCCTGCCGGTCGCCGGTCAGCGTGAGATGCTCGATCAGACGCTCGGCGACGTGCGCGGGCGGGGTCCAGGGCTCTGCGCCCCGGAACAACGCGCGGATCATCTCCGGCTGCCTCGCCTCGAGCTCTTGCGCATCCGTCTCGCTGAGCCCGATCGAAGCCGCGACGTCTCGGATGTAGTAGAGGCGAAACCCGAGCTGGCGTCGGGCCAGCCGCAGGGCGTCGTCCCGGGACTCCTGCACGTTCCACACGAACCAGTTGCTCAGGCCGAATGTCCGCGGATCCCGGCTCGCGTCGTCGAGCTCCGTCCGCAGTCGGCCGATCATCGACGGCGCGTAGGCGATCGGCACGTCCGTCATCATCACGCCGTCGGCCTTCTGCGCCGCGAGCCGGAGCATCCGCGGCCGGTTGGCGCCGAGATAGAGACGATCCATCGTCACGTTGCGCCACGGCGAGAAGAGGCCGGCGACGCGGTAGTGCGCGCCGGCATAGTTGACCTCGCCGCCGGCCGCCATCGCGCGAATGACGTCGACACACTCCGCCACGGCCTCCACGCGGCCCCGCCGCGGCGGCCCCAAGGTCGCGGCCAGGTCGCCGCCGGCGCCGAGCACCAGGGTCGCACGCCCGGGCGCGGCCTCGTCGAGGGTGAGGAGCGACAGCGCGATCTGCGCGGGGTGCATCTCGAACGGGCTCACCGCGACCGGGCCCAGCCGGATGCGGCGCGTGGCGGCCGCCGCTACGGCCAGCCTCACGAAGTGGTCCTTCGTGCGAGCCCCCGCCGACAGCCACACGTGCGAGAACCCACGCGCCTCGGCCAGCCGTGCGAGCTCCGCGACTTCGGCCGCCGTCCGCCGCCCGTCCAGGACCACGCCGACCTTCATGACGCCAACCTTACGCTCATGCGTCGGTCCGCTCCGGACGCGTTTCCCCGATCGAGACCCTCTGCTGTACAATGGCGAACGCTCATGAAGCTGGCCAAGGCGAAGAAAGCGAAGGCGAAGGCGTCACCCGAGCCGGCCGTCGTGATCCGGCTCACCGCGGAGCATACGCTGCAGCGGACCGCGAAACGGTTCGTCTCCGGCTCGCCGACGCGGTGCCCCAAGTGCGACAGCACGTACATCGGCCGCGAGCCGGCGTTCATCCACTGTCGCCTCTGCGGCAAGCTCGCGCGGATCGCCGACGCGCCGCTCGACCTCCAGGAGCTCTGGGAGCTCCGCTCCGGCCTCCGCATCGCCTCCTGAGGGCTCGAACGATGGCGCTCGATTCCGGCAAGCTCCGCAGTTTCGTCCAGAAGACGTGGGACGACAGCATTGTCCCCACCCTCACCGAGTACATCAAGATCCCCGCGAAGTCGCCGATGTTCGACGGGCAGTGGCGCGAGCACGGCCACATCGACCGCGCCGTCGAGTTGCTGCGCGGCTGGGCGTCCGGCCGGCCGATCGAGGGATTGCGCATCGAGGTCGTCCGGCTCGAGGGGCGCACGCCGCTCCTGCTCGTGGAGGCGCCCGGCACCGGCACCGATACCGTGCTGCTCTACGGCCACCTCGACAAGCAGCCGGAGATGGTCGGCTGGGCGGAGGGCTCCGGGCCGTGGACGCCGGTGCGCCGCGACGACAAGCTCTACGGCCGCGGCGTCGGCGACGACGGCTACGCGACCTTCGCCGCGCTCACCGCGATCCAGGCGCTCCAGGAGCAGCGCACGCGACACGCACGCTGTGTCGTGCTCATCGAGGCGTGCGAGGAGAGCGGGAGCCCCGATCTCCCGTATTACGTGGATGCGCTCGCGGCCCGGCTCGGCGCGCCGCGCCTCGTCGTGTGTCTCGACTCCGGGTGCGGCAACTACGAGCAGCTCTGGGGGACCACGTCGCTGCGCGGCGTGGTCGGCGGCGTGCTCACCGTCGAGGTGCTGACCGAGGGCGTGCACTCCGGCGCCGCCAGCGGCATCGTGCCCTCGAGCTTCCGCATCCTGCGCCAGCTGCTCGAGCGCGTCGAGGACTCGCGCACCGGCGCGATCGTCCCGCGCGACTTTCACGTCGAGATCCCGCCCGACCGCGTGGCCGAAGCGCGCGCGGTGGCGACGGCGCTGGGCGCCGAGGTCTACGATCGGTTTCCGTTCCCGCCGGGCATGCGGCCGGTGAGCACGGATCCGCACGAGCTGATCCTCAACAATACGTGGCGGCCCGCGCTGGGGATCACCGGCGCCGCCGGTCTTCCGCTTCCGGCCGACGGGGGCAACGTGCTCCGCCCCAAGACCTCGCTCAAGCTCTCGCTCCGGCTGCCGCCCACGTGCGAGGCGCCGCGGGCGGTGCGGAAGCTCAAGGAGATCCTCGAAGCCGATCCTCCGTACGGCGCGCGGGTCACGCTCGACACCTACGGCGACGCCGGCAACGGCTGGAACGCGCCGGCGACGGATCCGAAGCTGCTCGACTCGATCAACCGCGCGTCGGTCACGCACTTCGGCAAGCCGGCGATGTTTCACGGCCTCGGCGGCTCGATCCCGTTCATGAGCATGCTGGGCGAGCGCTTCCCGCAGGCCCAGTTCCTCATCACCGGCGCGATGGGCCCGGGCTCCAACGCCCACGGGCCCAACGAGTTCCTGCACCTGCCGACTGGTGCCCGCGTCACCGCCTGCGTGGCCGAGGTCGTGGCGGACCACTCCGAGCGAGGCAGACGCTAGCGGAGCTCGCCGGCCCGTATCACGGCCACCATCGACGATGCGCGTCGACGTCATCACCGAATCCGGCCCAGACAAGCACGTCGCGCCAGTCAATGTTAGCTGACGGTCACAGATTGAGCGAAGCCATACACCTGCCAGGTCTTCGGGGTGTAGGGGCTCTCAGCAGCGGACTGTGATCCGGGCTACCCGCGTCTGGCCCCCACCACACAATGGCGTATACCGCGTCCGGGCTCCGGAGCTCCCGCCGCGGGCGTGGGAACGTCACTGCTGCAGTTTCGCCTGCCAACGCGAGCAGCATCACCGGTGCAATTAGCAAGTGCCCACCTCCATCAGGCATCAATCATGGATCGATGACCTGGTCGGCTCGTAACCTCAGCGCTGGCGGTATCGGCAATCGAATCGTCTTCGCGGTCTTCATGTTGATGACCAGTTCGAACCTTGTCGGCTGCTCAACCGGGAGATCGCGCGGCCGAGCCCCCTTCAGAATCCGGTCAACGAGTTGCGCCGCCTGGCGGAAGTTGCCAGCCCAACTCGGTCCGTAAGACATCAAGGCGCCTTCGCGCGCGCCGCGGTCTTCAGCATCCATCGTCGGCAGAGCGTTTTGCGCGGCAAACTGCATGATCCTGGTACGGAACTGAATGTTGAGCGGGTTCGGAATGATCATGACGGCGTCGGCACCCTGAGCACGCGCGTCAGTGAACGCACGCGTGAGGTCGTCGGGTTCACGTATCGCGATCGGGACGATGACGACTCTGAGATCGGTGGCCGCGCGATTCAATGCATTCAGCTGTTGCCGGTCGGGTACATTGTCAGGGTTCAAGAAGACCGCTACCCGCGAGATTCGCGGCGCGACCTCTTTCAACAGTTCCAGGCGCTTTGCCGCAAGTTCAGTATTCATGCTCATGAGCCCCGTGACATTGCCGCCCGGCTGCCGCAACGAGGCGACGAGCCCTGCGCCGACTGGGTCGGCGGAGACGGCGAAGACGATGGGGATGGTGGGCGTCGCCTTGCGAGCAGCCAGTGCGGCGGGCGTGACGGGAGCGAAGATGACGTCGGGCTTGGTGGTGACAAGTTGTTCCGCGAGGGCCGGGAGATCCTGAATCCGTCCCGCGGCAAAGCGGCGCTCGAAGATCACCGTCTGGCCTTCGAGATAACCAAGGTCGCGCATTCTATCGAAGAAGGCGGTATTGGGCGCCTCGCTCGCCGAGCCTGCGGCGAGAACGCCAACGCGCGGCATTTTCCCAGGCGGCTGCGCCTCGTTGGCGAGCGGCGTGACGAGAAGCAGTAAGACCACGAGCGACGCGTGTCTGACGTTCGGTCTCACGGCCGTCCTCGCCCAGCGGGGCAACTCACGGCGTCGCCGACGACTGGGATTGTCGCGTTAGTCGCCAGCCCGGGCTCCTCCTGCTCCGATACCCGTTGCCTCAACGATCTGAGCCGCGTGCTCCTCGGCGTGCTCGCCGACCCGCCGGGCGAGAAACTCAATGGACATGACGCCGAGCGACGGATGCCGACCCTGGCGCGACCAGTTGGCGTCGGGCAGTGCCTGGAGCAGCCGGGCGAGTTGCTCGTGCTCGGCCACGATTGTGTCCAGGAGACTTCCGACCGTCTCACCGCGGGCCAGGCTGGCGCGACGATAATCCTCCTCGTCGAAGTCGGCGAAGACCGGAGCCTCCTCGTAGAGGAGGCGGCGGATCCGGAGCCCGTAGACGTGCACGACGACATCGCGGAGGTGGGTCAGGGTCTCCAGCGCCGACCACTCTCCCTTCCGCGGCGGCTGGCCGAACCGGCCTGGCGGCGCGGCCTCCACCGCGCGCCGCACGACGCCGGCCGACGACCTCATCCGCTCGAGGATCACGCGATACTCAGGGCTCACCGAAACCCGCCGTTGCTGTGCAGGAGTTGGCCGTTGATCCAGCCACCCTCAGCCGAGCACAGGAAGCAGACGAGGTTGGCGCAATCTTGGGGAAGACTGACACGGCCCCCCGGGGTCTGCCGGGAGAAGGTCTCGATTTGCTGAGTATTCATCCAGCCGGTGTCTGTTGGACCAGGATTGACGACGTTCGCCGTGATGCCGAGGTCCCGGAATTCCCGTGCCGCAGCCAGGACAATGCGGTCCAGTGCCCCCTTGCTTGCGCCATAGGGCAGGTTGCCTGCCACGTGGTCGCTGGTCAGGGCAATGATCCGACCGTGGCCACGCGTGGTCCGGAAACGCCGGCCGAGTTCCCGTACGAGCAGCCAGCTCGCCCGTGCGTTCACCGCGAAGTGCAGGTCGAAGCTCGCGGGTGTCGTCTCCAGGATGTCGCTGTCCACCCCATGGCAATGGGAAAGCACAAGTGCCGTGACGGGCCCGATCGCTCGCTCGACCGCGTCGAAAATGCGTGCCGGTGTCTCAATGAGACTCAGGTCGGCCTCGACCGTAGCGGTCCTGGCTCCGCACGCCGCGAGCTGCTCCTGCAACCATTCGATGTCAGCCGGATCACTACCCCACGGCATGGTCCCGTCGTAGGCGCGCCAGAAGGTTGTCGCGACATCCCAGCCGTCGCGGGCAAGGTGCATCGCAATGGCCGCGCCGATGCCCTGCCGCCGGCTCGCGCCGGTGACCAGTGCAAGATGCCGTTGTTCCACGGGAAGGTCCGCGCCTGCGGTGATCCCGGCCCCGATCGACCAGGTCGGCTACGCGATCGACCGGCGCTTGTTGTTGACGTAGTCGACGAGGATGTACTCGCCGAGGCGCTCGGGGCGGGAGAAGAAGGCGCGCCCGCGGTTGATGCGGGTGAGCTGCTCGACGAAGGCCGTCAGCATCCGGCTCTGCTCGAGCATGAAGGTGTTGATGGTGATCCCCTCGCGCGTGCAGCGCTGCACTTCCTTCAGCGTCTCGTCGAAGGTCTGCTTGGTCGGGGGGTACGAGAAGGCCGCCTCGAGCCCTTCCATGTGGGCGGTCGGCTCGCCGTCGGTGATCATGATGATCTGCTTGTTCCCGCCCTTCTGCCGGCCCAGCAGCTGGCGCGAGAGCTGGAACCCGTGGTGCATGTTGGTGCCGATGTTCCACTCGGTCCACGCCAGGCGCGGCAGGTCCTCGGCCTTGAACTCGCGAGCGTAGAGGGAGAACCCCAGGATCCACAGGCTGTCGCGCGGGAACTGGCCGCGGATGAGCGCGGTGAGGGCCAGCGCCACCTTCTTGGCCGGCAGGAAGTAGCCGTTGTTGATCATCGACCGGCTCATGTCGAGCATGACCACCGTCGAGGCCTGCGTCGAGAGCTCGGTGCGGAACACCTCGAAGTCGTCCGGTGACAGGCGCACCGGGATGCCGGCGCCGTTGCGCTCGACGGCGTTCATCAGCGTTTCCTTGAGGTCGAGCAGGAACGGGTCGCCGAACTCGTAGCGCTTCGCCTCGTCGGTGGGGTCGCCGCCGGCGCCGCGGCGCTCGACCGCGTGGCGGCCGAAGCGGTCGCGCTTGAGGTGGGCGAAGATGTCGCGGAGCGCCTTGTCGCCGAGCTTGCGGATCGCGCGCGCGGTCAGCTCGAGCCGGTCGCCCTTGCGCTCGAGGTATCCCGCCTCCTCCAGCTTCTTGGCGATCTCCCGCAGCCGCTCGAGGTCGCGGGCCGATTCCTCGCCGAGCAGCCGCTCGACCTCGGCCGGGTCGAGCTTGTCGAGGTCGGCGGGCGTCTGCACGCGTCGGAGCTGGCTCTCGAGCTGCTCCATCTCCTGCAGCTCGTCCATCAGCCTCATGGCCTCGCGCATCGTCAGCTCGTCGTCGCCGCGGAAGTCGTAGCGCCGGCGCAGCTCCTCGGTGAGGCCGAGCTGGTCGAGGTGCATCGCGAACTGGGCCATCTCGGCCTCGAGCCGCTCGTCCTTCATGAACAGACTCGACATCATCTCCTGGAGCTGGCGGCGCTGGTCGGGCGACATGCTCTCCATGAGCGACTGCATGCGCGCCGTCTGCCGCGCGATCTGGTCGAGCAGCTCGTCGAGGCTCTCGACGCCCGGGAAGTTCTGGCCCCACTTCGCCTTGAACGCGTCGAAATCCGGCTCGTCGCCCTCCGCGCGCTGGCGGAGCATGCGGTTGAGGTCGCGCAGCATCTCGCGCATCCGCTTCATGTCGTCGGCGCTCATCCCGTCGAGCGCCTGCCTCATCCCCTGCATGAACGGCTGCATCATCTGCTGCTGCAGCGACTTCATCAGCTCCTGGAACTGCCGCTCGGCGTCCTTGTCGGTGAAGTCGTAGTCCTGGAGCTCCTTGATCCGGCCGGCGGGCTCCGGCGGGAGCCGGTCGAGGGTGTCGAGCTTCTTGGCGCGCTCGCCCGGCTCGCGGACCTGGCGCTCGATCCCGGCGCGTTCGGTCTTGAGGATCTCCTCCAGCTTCTTCTTGATGTCCTCCAGCGCCGAGCCGAGATCGTAACGATTGAGCTGCTCCTGGCGCCGTTTCCGGAGCCGGTCGAGCAGATCCTGAAGACCGGGCATCCGCTGGCCCTGCGGGTCCTGGGTCCCCCGCTGGAACATCCGGCGCAGCGCGCTCCACAGATCGCCGTCCGACATGAGGTCGTCGGACATCGCGGCCAGGAGATCGTCGGCGTCGAGGTCGGAGAGGTTTTGCGTGCCGTCCCAGCGCGAGTACCGGAAAAGCATCGTGGGGAGATTATAGGGCCGATGGTTGTCGTATTCTATCGGTCATGACGACCCCCTCGACCGCCCGCTTCGATCACCTGCTGTCGAGCCGCGCCCGCATCGGATGGGGCGGCACCGCCACGACCTCTCGACCCGGCGCCAGCCCGCTCTACGAGTTCGGCGGCGGCTACCCCGATCCGGCCTCGTTCCCGTACGACGGGATGGTCGAAGCCACCGCGCGCATGATGAAGGCCGAGGGCGCCGAGGCCCTCACCTACGGCGATCCCCAGGGCTATCGCGGCATGCGCGAGCTGGTCTGCCACAAATACCAGCTGTTCGAGAACCTCCACGTGACGCCCGAGAACATCTTCGTCGCCAACGGCTCCGGCGCCGCGCTCGCCCTCGCGTTCAGCGCCTTCGTGGATCCGGGCGATCCGATCATCTGCGAGGCGCCCACGTTCTCGGGCTCGCTCAACAACATCCGGCGCCACGGCCCCGAGATCATCGACGTGCCGGTGGACGCCGACGGCATGAACATCGACGCGGCCCGCGAGGGTCTCGAGCGGCTCCGTCGGCAGGGCCGCCGCTGCAAGCTCATCTACACGATCGTGAATTTCCAGAACCCGGCGGGGCCCGACCTGTCGATCCACCGCCGCCACGAGCTGGTCTCGCTCGCCGAGGAGTACGACACGTTCATCCTCGAAGACGACGCCTACGGCGAGCTCCGGTTCGAGGGTGACACCAAGCCGCCGGTCTATGCGCTCGACCGCAACGGCCGCACGATCCGCGCCGGAACCTTCTCGAAGATCCTCGGCGCCGGCGTCCGCCTCGGCTGGCTCTGCGCGCCGCCGGCGATGCTCCCCGCGTTCCAGGGATTCAACTTCGGCGGCGGCGTGAACCCGTTCATGTCGCGGGTGGCGACCTATTTCCTGCGCGAGCACATGGAGACGCACGTCAAGCTGCTGGTCGGCGTCTATCGCGCCAAGCGCGACGCGATGCTGCGCGGCCTCTGGGACGTGCTCAGGGGCACCGACGTCGAGATCAGCCGTCCGGCCGGCGGGTTCTTCATCTGGATTACGCTTCCGTCCGGCACCGACCCGGCGCGGCTCGAGCAGCTGGCGCACGCGGCCCGCGTCCAGTACACGCCCGGGCGCGCGTTCTTCCCGAACGGCGGCGGCGAGCGCCACATCCGGCTGGCGTTCAGCTACGAGCAGCCCGACACGTGCTACGAGGGTTGCCGCCTCCTCGCGAAGGCGATCCTCGACGCGCGGCGCTGAATCCGACCGGTGACGATCCGCGCCCGGATCGGCGTGCTCGTGCCCTCGGGCAATCCCACCGTGGAGCCCGAGCTCTACCGGATGGCGCCGAGTGGCGTCACGATCCACTTCGCCCGACTCGATTCCGGCGCCGGCGCGCCCGGCACCCCCGAGGCGATCGAGCAGCGGACGCTCGGCTACCTCCACGCGCTGCCCGGGGCCGTCCGCACGCTGACCGACCTCAAGCTCGACGCCGTCGTGCTCGCGCACACCGGGGTGAGCTACGTCAACGGCGTGGCCGGCGAGCCGGCGCTGGCGACGCAGCTCGCCAACCTCGCCGGCACGCACGCCACCACCGCGGCCGGCGCGATCGCCGCGGGTCTCCGGCGCCTCGGCGTCAAGCGCCTGGCGCTGGCGACTCCGTATCCGCCGTCGATCAGCGAAGCCGGCCGCGCGTTCTGGGAGGCGTCGGGGTTCGAGATCGTCGGGTATCGACGACTCGAGGGCGTGGCGAACATCTACGACGAGACGGAAGACCGCGCGCGCACGCTCGCCCGCGCGGCCGACGTTCCCACGGCCGATGCCGTGCTCGTCAGCGGCACGGGTTTACCGACGGCGGGGATTATCGAGGGGCTCGAGCAGGAGCTGGCGAAGCCGGTCGTGACCAGTCAGCAGGCTTCGCTGTGGCGAGCGCTTCGGCTGGCGCGCGTCGCCGATGCCGTGCCGGGGTTCGGCCGGCTGCTCCGCGAGCCCGGGTAGGGCGCTCCACCGGGCTCAACGCGATCGCGATCAGCGCGAGAAGCTCACGCGCCGGCATCAGCGTGGGGCCACAAGCCCATCGGGGGAAAGTTCTCGCGCGTCCGCTGCGCGCGCATCTCCGATTCGAGGATCGCGTACACGAGGACGTCCCAGCGCCGGCCGTCGTAGCTCCGCGCCTCGCGCAGCGCGCCTTCCAGGTGGAAGCCGTTGCGGCGGAGCGCGTTGATGCTGAGGATGTTGTAGGCGTAGACCTTGGCTTCCACCCGGTGCAGCTCCAGTGTGTCCAGCGCGTAGGCGAGCGCCAACCGCGACGCCTCGACTCCCCAGCCCCGCCGGAGCGAGGTCGTTTCGCCGAGCGCGGTCTCGATGAAGGCAAAGCGCTCGACCAGGTGGATGCCGTGGATCCGCACGAAGCCGATCGGCGCGGACCCGTCATCCGCCGCCTGGATGAGCAGCGTGACGGCCGTCGGGTCGTAGAGAACGCGGCTGACGAACTCCGGATGATAGGGATCGGTGTGCCGGCAGTGGTAGAGGAGAGGGCTGCCGACCATCTGATCGAGCAGGGGCTCGGTCGCCCACTGCGCGAAGAGCCGCAGCTCGTCCCACGAGGGCGGGCGCAGGATCAGCCGGCGACTCGTCGCGACGGGGGCGGCGGCGGAATCGTCGAGAAGCGTGTCGGGCACCTCGAGCATGTGCGAGCCGCGGCCCGGGCCCTCGAGCGGAAGCTCGTCGAGGAGCTCGGCGCGGAGGAGCGCGCGATACACGACGGCGCTCGGCAAGATCCGGCACTCGACTTCGCGGCCGCGGGCGTGGCGGACGGCTTGCCAGAGCGCCGCGAGCCCGATGGCGTCAACGTGCTTGACCTCCTCGAGGTTCAGGAGCAGGCACTTGGGGTTGTCGCGGAGCGCCGCCTGGATCGCTCGACAGAAGCCCGGAGCGGTGGCGCACGTGAGCGCACCCTCGTATCGAAGCCGGGCCGTCTGCGGATCGTTGGGCATGATCTGCCCTCGAAAGGTGCAAATCAGGCACCACGCGCCTGGATCCCTAAGTCGTTGTTATTCCTGGATCCTGTCGGTGCCGGAGTGCCGGAGCGTCAAATTCCGGACCAGGGCTGGCCGGGGTTCATCCACTCGGCACTCGCCGCTCGAAGGTGTGGCCGAACCACGCGCTGGCCCGCGACGGGAGAAGCGAGTGGCCGGTCGCGTCCTGGTATAGTGCATCGGCTGACGCGAGAGCAAAACGGAACGGAGGCAGACCATGCGCAAGACGATCACCGGCACCGGCGGAATGTTGCTGATCCAGACCCTGAAGGACGCGGGCGTGGAATACCTCTTTTCGAATCCCGGCTCGGCAGAGACCGGGATCTTCGCGGCCCTCTCCGAGGACCAGGATCAGAAGCTGATCGTCGGCAAGCACGAGGGGCTCGTGGCGGCGATGGCCGACGGCTATCACCGGATCAGCGGCAAGGTGGGCGTCGTCATCGCCCACGTGATGGGCGGCTCGTACCAGCTGGCCGGACAGCTCTTCAACGCCCAGATCGCCGGCTCGTCGCTCCTGGTCATCGCCGGCGACTGGGCCTCGGAGATCCAGGACTTTCGCGGTCTCGCGCCGTTCCCGGGTCTGACTCAGGCCGAATCGATGCGCCCGATCACCAAGGACGCGCGCGCCGCCTACCAGGTGACGGCGAACCCGGCCGCGATCACGATCGCGACGACGCGCGCGCTCCGCGAAGCCACGACGCCTCCTACCGGGCCCGTCTATCTCTCGATCAGCGCCGAGCTGCTCCTCCGGGAGGGACTGGAAGCGCAGATCGGCGAAGCCGCGCACTATCAGATCGAGCGCCCGGGGCCGGCCCGCGCACAGACGATCGAGGCGATCGCGCGGCGGCTGGGCGAGGCGAAGTGCCCCGTGCTGATCTTCGGTGACGACGTCTGGCGCGAAGGTGCCTCAGCCGAAGCGGTGCGTCTGGCCGAGGCTCTCGAGGCGCCGGCATTCAGCACCCGGCAGATCTTCGCGAACTTCCCCACGCGCCATCCCCTCTACTGCGGCATGTATCCGGTCTCCAGGGACTTCGAGCGGATCAGCGGCCTGAAGTCCGATCTGGTCTTCCTCGTTGGCGTCCAGGGTGTGCACGGGAGCGTCGCCGAACCGTTCGTGATCCAGATCGGCCCGAACCCGCTGCTCATGGGCCGCCACTATCCGCTCGACGTGGCCGCGCAGTGCGAGCTTCCCGAGACGTTGCGCGGCATCACCGCGGCGCTCACGCGCGTGCACGCGGCCGACAAGGTCGCGGGCTGGAAGGGGCAGCGCGCGAAGGTCCGCGAGTACGCGAAGCTCCTGATCTCGCGTGAGGAGGATCTGGTTCGCGAACACGAGCACGACGCGATCGTGCATCCGAGCGTGCTCGAAGCGCACCTGGCGCAGCTGCTGCCGCGCAAAACCGTCATGGTCCAGGAGAGCTCGACGGCCCGGACCACGCTCCTGCCGTTCGGCCACGACGCGATGGGCTGGACCCGCAGCGGTGGCGGCTCGCTCGGATTCGGCGTCGGCGCCGCGATCGGCGCCAAGATCGCCGTCGGCCGTGAGCGGCCCGTCGTGCTCCACCTCGGCGATGGCGCCCTGACGTACAGCGCGGCGGGCTTCTGGACGATGGCCCGCTACAACACCGCGATCCTGACGGTGATCTCGAACAACGAGACCTACCAGGTCGTCCGTACGAACTGGGCGCGTGAGGTCCCCGACAGCAAGATGGTGCACACCGGAAAGTACCCCGGGCTCTACCTCGACGCGCCGGCCACCGACTACGCGGCGCTGGCCCGCTCCCAGGGCGTGGACGGCGAGACCGTCAAGACCTTGAAAGACCTCGAGGGTGCGCTCCGTCGCGGCGTGGACAAGACGACGCGCGAGAACAAGCCGTACGTGATCGACGTGAAGGTGCAGCGCGAAGGCATCGGCGCCGACTCGACGTGGTACCAGGACTGGAAGATGTAGCGCGCTGACGGGCCCTAGCTGCGGTAGCGGTAGCGGCCGGCCTTGGCGTCCTTGTTGAGCTTGCGGCTCAGGTGCAGACCCTCGAGCACGAACTCGAGCGCCGCCGCGATGCTGGCGGCGTCCTTGGCGCCGAGCTTGTCGGTGGCCGCGTGCAGCGCCCGCACCTCCGAGCTCTGACGGACGTACTCCTTCGACGGCATCGTGTCCGAGACTTCGATGCCGAAGCCGCCCTGGAACGCGGCCACCACTGGATCGAGCTCGCCCCCGGTGAAGGTCCGGTTGAAGACGTTCAGGACGGCGCGCTGCATGAGCTTGGTGAGGACCTTGTCCTCGCCGCCGTCGCCGAGGGTTTCCATCTCGATCTTGCCGCTGGTCGAGGCCACGATGGCGCTGAGATCGCTCACCCGGGGGGCGACCTCGCGCTCGTCGAGCCGGATCGCGCGCTTGAGCGCGTTCGACAACAGATTTTCCCAGTTGCAGATGCTGACGCGCACCGACACGCCCGAGCGCTGGCTGATCTCCGGCGCCTTGCGCGCCAGCTGGGTCACCTCGGCGACAACCTGCTTCATGTACTCCGCCGGCGCGTACTGGAAGCCGGTGGCCGGGAACTCCGTGAGCTCGGCCTCCATGATCGCGATCTCGTCCTGGAGCCGGCGCGGATAGTGCGTGCGGATCTGGGAGCCGAAGCGGTCCTTGAGGGGCGTGATGATCCGGCCGCGGTTGGTGTAATCCTCGGGGTTGGCGCTCGCGACGACGTACACGTCGATCGGCAGGCGCACCTTGTAGCCGCGGATCTGGACGTCGCGCTCTTCCATGATGTTGAGCAGCCCCACCTGGATGCGCTCGGCAAGGTCCGGCAGCTCGTTGATCGCGAAGATTCCGCGATTGGTCCGGGGCACGAGCCCGTAGTGGATGGTCAGCTCGTCGCCGAGATACCGGCCCTCCGCGACCCTGATCGGGTCCACCTCGCCGATGAGGTCGGCGATCGTGATGTCGGGCGTGGCGAGCTTCTCGCCGTAGCGGCGATCGTTCGGGATCCAGGCGATCTCCGCCTTGTCGCCCACCTCGGCCACGCGCTGCCGGCACGCCTGACAGATCGGCGCGAACGGGCTGTCGTTGATCTCGCAGCCGGCCAGCGCCGGCAGCTCGGGGTCGAGCAGGCCGATCAGCAGGCGCGCCATGCGCGTCTTGGCCTGGCCGCGCTCGCCGAGGAACACGATGTCCTGGCCCGAGAGGATCGCGTTCTCGACCTGCGGCTGGACGCTCTCCTCGAAGCCGACGATCCCGGGAAAGAGCGGCTCGCCCTTCCGGAGTCGCGCGATCAGGTTGTCCCGCAGCTCTTGCTTCACCGATTTCGGCTGATATCCGCTCGATCGCAGCTCACCGACGGTACGCGCTTTGTTCATGGAGGCACTATGTCGCGTGCCGAAGTCGCTTGTCAATCACACGCCCCTGACGTGCATCACACGCCCTGGGCGGCGGCGCCGACGAGCGTTCGCGCCAGCTCGATCTCGCCGACGTGGGTCATGCCGTGGCTGAGGCAGGCCTGGCCCATCGCGCGGATCTTCGGCATGTCGCCGAGCGGCCTCACGGTGATGATCGTGTCCAGGTCCGCCGGGTCGACCTTGGCGAGAAAGTCCTCGGTGCTGGCCCAGACCTTCCGCATGTAGTCCTTGAACAGCGCAATGTCCTTGAGCCGCAGCGCCTGCGCCTCCGCCGTCGACATGCCGGTGCCCTGGGCCACCGGCGGCAGCCCGAGCCGCGCTGCGTAGCCGCCCTCGGCCCACACCGTCGGCCGGCGATTCTGGAGCACGAAGCGCACGACGTTGTCCTCCGTCCGCACGTAGTGCCAGAAGCCCCACGCGATCGTGTTCGTCTTCGGGTGGCCGGCCGGCACCGTGTGGAGCTGCTCCGGCGTGAGGTCGGCGATCATCGCGTCGAGCATCGCGTGCATGCGCTTCAGGTCGCTCCCGATGAATTCGACGGCGGTCATCATGGTCTCTCTCCCTCCTCGGTTGGGGACCTTAGACGGGCGACGGGGGCGCGTCAAGCGCCGGAGGCGCCGGATCGGGTACTCTCTCCCTCGGCGAGCCATGGGCGACTGGTTTCCCAAGCACACCCTCGGGTCCCTGCCGGAGCGCGCGGCCCGGCGCTGGGGAGCGCGCGAGGCCGTGTACTTCAAGGGCCAGCGCCGGAGCTTCAGCGAGCTGTCGGCGGCCGTCGATCGGCTGGCCCGCGGGCTCCTACACCTCGGGATCGGACCCGGTGAGAAGGTCGCGCTCTGGATGGTCAACCGTCCCGAGTTCCTCGAGACGACGTTCGCGGTGGTCAAGATCGGCGCGGTGCTGGTGCCGATCAACACACGGCTCCGCACCGACGACGTCGCGTACATCCTCGGCCAGTCCGACTCCACGACGCTCGTCATCGCCGAGCGCTCGGGCCCCGTCGACTATCTGGGCATGCTGCGCGAGATCCCGCCGTCGCGCTCGCCTCGGCTCCGCCGGGTCATCGCGGTCGGCGAGGCGCCGCGGCCGGGGACGCTGCACTGGGACGCCGTGCTGGCGGCGGCGGACGAGGTCGACCAGACGGCGCTGAGCGCGCGGGCCGAGGCCGTGAGCCCCGACGCCACCGCGTTCTTCATGTACACCTCGGGGACGACGGGCTTTCCAAAGGGCGCGATGCACGACCACGCGATCGTCCGGAACGTGACCGATCGCGCCTTCCGCATGTCGATCACGCCGGCCGACACGATCATGATGTACCTGCCGCTCTTCCATCTCTTCGGCTTCTCGGAAGGCGCGCTGATGTCGATGGTGAGCGGCGCCCGCCAGGTGCTCACCGAGACCTTCGATCCCGCGGAGAGCCTGGCCCTCGTGGAGCAGGAGCGCGCCACGATCCTCCACGGCTTCGACACCCACTTCAAGGAGCTGATGGAGGCGCAGGAGCGCTCTCTCCGCGACGTGTCGAGCGTCCGCACCGGGATTCTCGCGACCGGGATGTCGAGCTCCGTGCCCATCGCCCGGAAGGCTCGCAAGGTGTTCGGTCCCCTCCTGTCCGGGTACGGCATGAGCGAGTTCGGCGTCGGCGCCGCGCTCAGCGCGCTCGACTCCACCGAGGAGCAGTGCACGGAGGCCTCGGGCTATCCGGCGCCGGGCTACGAGGTGCGCATCGTCGATCCCGCGACCGGCCGCGAGCAGCCGGCCGGCGCGCCCGGCGAGATCCTTGTGCGGAGCTACATGATGATGCAGGCCTACTACAACAAGCTCGCCGAGACGGCGCGCGCCCTCGACGGCGAGGGCTGGCTGCACACCGGCGACATGGGCGTGATCCGCGCCGACGGCCATCTGCGCTTCATGGGGCGCTACAAGGACATGCTCAAGATCGGCGGCGAAAACGTCGACCCGATGGAGGTCGAAGCGTTCCTGATGAGCCACCCGGCGATCAATCTCGCCGCGGTAGTGAGCTTTCCCGACCCACGGCTCGCCGAGGTCGGCGTCGCCTTCGTGAAGCGCGAGGCCGGCCGCGCGCTGACCGCCGCCGAGGTGCTCGACCACTGCCAGGGCCGGATCGCCAGCTTCAAGATCCCGCGCCACGTCATCTTCGTGGACGACTTCCCGATGACCAGCTCGGGCAAGATCCAGAAGGTGAAGCTTCGCGAGGAGGCGCTCAGGCGCATTCCGGCGCCCTAGGATATGATCCGCACCGACTGGAGGACATCCCCATGCGCAAGATCCTGTGGCGCCTGTGGCCCGTCGTCGGCGCGCTCGCCGCGCTGCTGCTCGCGGACACGGCCCACGCCCAGAAGAAGACGCTCGTGGTCGCCCTCAACCAGGATCCCGACATCCTCGATCCCACGCTGGCCCGGACCTACGTCGGGCGGATCGTCTTCTCCCAGATCTGCGAGAAGCTCTACGAGATCGACGAGACCCTCAAGATCCACCCGCAGCTCGCCGCCGACCTGCCCGCGATCACCGACGGCGGCCGTACCGTCACCATCAAGCTGCGCGCCGGCGTGAAGTTCAACGACGGCACGCCGATGGACGCCGAGTCGGTGAAGCTGTCGCTGGATCGCCACCGCACGCTGGCCGGGTCGAACCGCGCGAGCGAGCTGGCGCCGGTCGAGGCCGTCGAGGTGGTCGACCCGCTCACGGTGCGCCTGCGCCTGAAGGCGCCGTTCTCGCCGCTGCTCGCCCAGCTGACCGATCGCGCCGGCATGCCGCTCTCGCCGGCCGCCCTCAAGAAGCTCGGCGACAAGTTCGGCACCGCGCCGGTATGCGTCGGCCCGTGGCAGTTCGCCGAGCGCGTGGCCCAGGACCGGATCGTCGTCGAGAGGTCGCCGCACTATTTCGCGCCAGCGCAGGCCAAGTTCGACAAGGTCGTCTTCCGGATCATCGTGGACGACAACGTGCGGCTGGCGAATCTGCGTTCCGGCGACATCGACGTCATGCACATGGTCTCGCCCACCGACGCCACCGCGATCAAGAAAGAGGGCAAGTTCGAGCTGTCGAGCGTGACCGGACTCGGCTACGACGGCATCACGATCAATTTAAGAAACAAGATCGGCAAGCTCAACCCGCCTGGCGATCTCGGCACGCCGCTCGCCAACGACCCGCGCGTTCGCGAGGCGTTCGAGCTCAGCATCGATCGAGAAGCGCTGAACCAGGTCGCCTGGGACGGCCTCTTCACGCCGGGGTGCACGCCGATCCCGCCGATCAGCATCTTCTTCGACAAGAGCCGCAAGTGCCCGACCCGCGACGTGGCCCGCGCCAAGAAGCTCCTGGCCGACGCGGGCCTGGCCGGCGGCTACAGCTTCGAGCTGACGATCGTCAACAATCCGCGCCAGCGGCGTGTCGGCGAGGTCATCCAGCAGATGGCGCGCGAGGCCGGCTTGAACGTCACGCTGCGGCCGCAGGAGTTCGCCTCGGCCCTGAAGGACGACGACGACGGCAAGCTGCAGGCGTTCCTGATCGGCTGGAGCGGGCGCGTCGATCCCGACGGCAACATCCACCAGAACCAGACGTGCAAGGGCAGCCTCAACGCCACCCTGGCCTGCGACGAGCGCGTCGACGCGCTCCTGAACAAGGCCCGCGAGGTGAGCGACGTCAACCAGCGGCGCGGGCTTTACCGCGAGGCCATCGATCTGTTCACGGCCCGACGCAACAACATCTACATCTACCATCAGAACTACATCGTGGCCTTTCCCAAGAGCCTCAAAGGCTACCAGGCCGTCCCCGACGGCTTGATCCGAATCAAGGGCACGTCCTGGAACTGATCGGCTAGTCGGTCTCGACGACCCCGTGTTCGAGTTCCTGGTCCAGAGGGCGGCGATCTCGGTCGTGACCCTCTGCGTGATCAGCATGATCGTCTTCACGGGAGTCCGCATGATTCCCGGCGATCCGGCGCGCGTCATGGCCGGGACCGACGCGGATGCCGCCGGCCTCGAGGCGGTCCGCGAGAAGTACGGGCTCAAGGACCCGATTCCCCTCCAGTACCTGCGCTGGGCGGGGCTCGCCCTGCGCGGCGATCTCGGCGAGTCGATCCGCACGCGCGAGGCGGTCGTCCAGACCGTGGTGACCAAGCTGCCGATCACGATCGAGCTCGCGTTCCTGTCGCTCGTCGTCGCCGTCGGCATCGCCATCCCCGCCGGGGTCCTGGCGGCGGTGCGCCGCAACACGATCTGGGACGTCCTGACCAGCGGCGCGTCGCTGTGCGGCGTCTCCATCCCGAACTTCTGGCTCGGGATCATGCTGATCCTGTTCTTCTCGGTGCGGCTCGGCTGGCTGCCCGCCTCCGGGTTCGTGCCGATCTGGGAGAGCCCGCTCGCGAACCTCCAGCGCATGCTGATGCCCGCGTTCGTGCTCGGCACGGCGCTGGCCGCGGTGCTGATGCGCCAGACCCGCAACAGCATGATCGAGGTCATGAGCGCGGACTACATCCGCACTGCGTACAGCAAGGGCCTCGCCGGCCGCGTCGTGGTGTTCCGCCACGCGATCCGCAACGGCCTCATCCCGGTGGTCACGATCCTCGGGCTGCAGATGGGCGCCCTCATCAGCGGCGCCGTCGTCACCGAGCAGATCTTCGTCGTCCCGGGCTTCGGCCGGCTCATCGTCGAGGCGGTGTTCACGCGGGACTATCCCCTGGTGCAGGGGGTCGTGTTGATCACGGCCAGCTCCTACGTGCTGATCAATCTCCTCGTCGACGTCTCGTACTCCCTGCTCAATCCGCGCATTCGCATCCGGAGCTCGGCCGGTGACGCCTAGCCCCTCCACGACGACCGCCCTGCCGGCGCCGGCGGGCGCGGACGCGCCGGCCGGACCCTGGCGGCGCGCGTTCCTCCGCGCCCGCCGGCGCCCGGCGTCGGCGGCCGGCGCGGTGATCGTGCTGCTGTTCGTCGCCACGGCGGTCGGCGCGCCGTGGATCGCGACCGTCGATCCGAGCCAGGGCGACTGGAAGCAGATCCGCAAGGCGCCCACGTGGACGCATCCCTTCGGGACCGACGACCTCGGCCGGGACACCTTCTCCCGTGTGATCTGGGGCGCTCGCATCTCCATGCAGGCGGGCGTCTTCTCGATCCTGCTGGCGATCGCGGTGGGCGTGCCGGTCGGCCTCGTCGCGGGCTTCTACCGCGGCGCCCTCGACCAGGTGATCATGCGCCTGACCGACGCGTGGCTCGCGTTCCCGTTCCTGATCCTGGCCATCGGGCTCGTGACGATCATGGGCCCGTCGCTCACGAACGCGACGGTCGCGATCGGCCTCGGCGCGATGCCCACCTACATCCGGCTCACCCGCGGCCTCGTGCTCTCGATCTCCGCCGAGGACTACGTCCACGGCGCGCGGGCGCTGGGCGCCGGCGATGTGCGCCTCATGACCCGGCACGTCCTGCCCAACATCGTGAGCTCGCTCCTCGTCCAGGCGACGATCTCGATCCCCGTCGCGATCATCGCCGAGGCGATCCTGTCGTTCCTCGGGCTCGGCGTGCAGCCGCCGGCCCCGAGTTGGGGCACCATGCTCAACACCGCGCAGCAGTTCCTCGAGACCGCGCCGTGGATGGCGTGGTGGCCGGGACTCGCGATCTTCTCGCTCACGCTCTCGTTCAATCTCGCCGGAGACGGCTTGCGCGACCTACTCGATCCCCGAGACTATTGAAGTCCGCGCCGCAGGCTGTCGCGGGGCTGGGGCCCCGCCAGCCGAGGCGCGGCTATAATCTGCGGATGCGCCCCACCATCGCCCTGCTCGTGCGTCACGGCCAGACTCCGACGACCGGCATGATTCTCCCGGGGCAGGCGCCCGGCCTCCACCTGGCCGACAAGGGCCGGCAGCAGGCGGACGCGGCGGCCGCGCGCATCGGCCGCCTGCCCAAAGTCGCGGCCGTCTACGCGTCGAACCTCGAGCGCGCGCGCGAGACGGCGATGCCGATCGCCCGCGCGCGCCACCTGGCGGTGCGCGTCGACCGCGACCTGGCCGACTGTGACGTCGGCGAGTGGACCGGCCAGAAGCTCAGGCGGCTCGCCCGCAAGGCCGAGTGGCAGATCGTGCAGCGCCACCCGAGCGGGTTCCGCTTCCCCGGCGGCGAGTCGTTCACCGAGATGCAGACGCGTATGACCTCGGCCCTCGCCCGGATCGTCACGCGCCATCCGGGCGCGGCGGTGGTCGTGGTCTCCCACGCCGATCCGATCAAGGCGGCGGTCGCGCACGCGCTCGGCATCCACCTCGACCTCTTCCAGCGCGTGATGATCGCTCCGTGCTCCATCACCGTGATCGGGTACCATCGCCAGGGGCCGGTCGTGCTCACCGTGAACTCGGTCGACGGTGACCTCGGCTGGCTCGCCAGAGCATGAGCGCGTCATTCGAGTTCTTGGGCCCCGATCACTTCACCGCCGGCGCCGTCGGGCAGCCGGGCCAGCGGGTCTTCTACCTCCAGTCCCGCGAGCGCGGCAAGGTCGTCTCCCTCAAGAGCGAGAAGGAGCAGGTCCGTGCGCTCGCCGAGTATCTCGGCTCGCTCCTGAACCGGCTGCCCGCGGGTAGCGCGGCGCCGCCCGCGAACCTCGCGCTGCTCGAGCCGATCGACGCCCCCTGGGCCGTCGCGTCGATCGCGGTGGGCTACGACGAGGCCCGCGACCGCATCCTGGTCGTCGCCAACGAGGCGCTGGAGGAGGACGCCGAGGGCGAGCCGGCCTCAGCGCGCTTCTTGATCAGCCGCGCGCAGGCGGCGGCGTTCGTCAAGCAGGCGGACGCGCTCATGAAGGCCAGCCGGCCAATTTGCCCGTGGTGCAACCAGCCCAAGGATCCGAGCGGCCACGCCTGCCCGCGGAGCAACGGTCACGTCCACCATTGAGACCGCCGACCTCCTGACCCGCGGGGAGGTGACGTTGAAGGGGCGGATGCCTTGGAGCTCGAACGCGACGTTCCTCGTGGAGGTAGCGCTCGATGGCGCCACGGCGCTGGCCGTGTACAAGCCCGAGCGCGGCGAGCGGCCGCTGTGGGATTTCCCGCGCGGCCTGTTCAAGCGCGAGCTGGCCGCCTGGCACCTCTCCGAGGCGCTCGGCTGGGGGCTCGTCCCGCTCACGATCCAGCGCGCCGGGCCGTACGGTGAGGGGTCGTTCCAGCTCTTCATCCAGGCCGACTTCGAGCAGCACTACTTCACGCTGCACGAGAACGCCGCGCATCACAGCCGTCTCAAGCGCATCTGCCTCTTCGACCTCCTCGCCAACAACGCCGACCGCAAGAGTGGCCACTGCCTGCTCGGCCCCGACGGCGACATCTACGCGGTCGACAACGGGCTCTGCTTCCACGAGGAGCCGAAGCTACGCACGGTCATCTGGGAATTCGGCGGCGGGCCGATTCCCGACCAGATGCTCGACGACATCCGCCGCTTCGCCCGCGCGAAGCTGCCCAAGCCGCTCGCCGCGCTGCTGGACGGGCCCGAGCAGAAGGCGCTGCGGGCGCGCGCGGGAGAGGTGGCGGCCTCCGCCTGCTTCCCCGTCGATCGGGGCGGCCATCGCTATCCCTGGCCGCTCGTGTAGCCCCGTCATCGTCCTCTCACGCGTTGATGAGTCGGACCTCTTGGCGCGCGAGCCCAAGCTCGATCTGGCGAGCCCTGAATTCCTGGAGGAGGGCTCCATAGATCTCAGCCTCCGCCGCGCCGACGTCGACGACGCGGACCCAGGGCTGGATGCCGATCTTGATGCTCGACTCCGTGACCTGGGCGATCCCGATGACGGGCGCAGGGTCCTTCAACACGCGTGCGTTGCGACTCACGACGTCGCCGGCCGCCGCCAACACCTTCGCCAGGTCCGCGTCGTGAGGAACCGAGACGGCCAGATCGCGCTGCCGCATGGAGCCATAGTTGTGGAGGATCTCGCCGACGATCCTCCGATTCGGAATGACGACGCGCGACCGGTCGGGATGCAGGAGCGTGGTCGCGAAGAGCTCGATCCTCGAAACGTCGCCGCGTACGGTCAGGAGCTCGACGTATTCGCCGACGCGGAAGGGCTTGGTGAAGATGATCGTGAGGCCGGCCACGAGGTTACTGAGTACTCCCTGCAGCGCGAAGCCGACCCCGAGGCCGGCCACGCCGATGCCGGCGACCAGCGGCGCGATCTGGAAACCGAACTTGTCGAGCGCCACCACGAAAGCAAAGAGCATGACGACGATCTTGAGGACACGGACGATCAGAAGCCGCATCGGCGGCTCCATCTGCTTCTGGAGCCGCCGATCCACGAGCTGACCGACCCATCGGGCCACGATCGCGCCGGCGGCCAGGATGACCAGGGCTCCGATCACCTGAAACCCATAACGGATCGCGAGGTCGAGGACGATGTCTTTCACGGCCATGGGCGCCTCCTTGGTCTAGCGCAGTACGCTGCGCTGGTCGCCCGAGTATAACGAGATGCCTGAGCTGCCCGATGTCACGGTCTACATCGAGGCCCTCGAGGCGCGCATCGCCGGGGCGCGGCTGGATCGTGTGCGCCTCGCGAGCCCCTTCCTGCTCCGGTCCGTCAATCCACCGCTCTCGGCGGCCGCCGGCCGGCGCGTCACCACCCTCCGCCGGCTCGGCAAGCGCATCGTCATCGGCCTGGAGGGCGACGTCTTTCTCGTCCTGCACCTGATGATCGCCGGGCGGCTGCACTGGAAGGCCGCGGGCGCGAAGGTACCGGCCAAGATCGGCCTCGCCGCGTTCGATTTTTCAACGGGCTCTCTCACCCTGACCGAGGCGGGGACGAAGCGGCGGGCCGCGCTCTATCTCGTCGGCGGCGAGGCGGGGCTAGGCGAGCACGACCCCGGGGGCCTGGAGGTCCTCGACGCAGATCTGGAATCGTTCCGCGCGGCGCTCGCCGCCGAGAACCACACGCTCAAGCGCGCGTTGACCGACCCGGGGATCTTCAGCGGCGTCGGCAACGCGTACTCCGACGAGATCCTGCATCGGGCGCGGCTCTCGCCGGTGAAGCAGACGCGCCAGCTCTCCGCCGAGGAGGTCGAGCGGCTCTTCGAGGCCACGCGGGCGACGCTGCTCGATTGGTGCGAGCGCCTCCGGCAGGAGGCGGGCGGCGAGTTCCCGGAGGGGGTGACCGCCTTCCGCGAAGGCATGGCGGTGCACGGACGCTACGGCAAGCCCTGCCCGACGTGCCGCGCGCCCGTGCAGCGGATCGTCTTCGCCGACAACGAGACCAACTACTGCGCGAGCTGCCAGACCGGCGGCCGGCTCCTCGCCGACCGCGCGCTGTCACGCCTCCTCAAGCAGGACTGGCCGCGCACGCTCGAGGAGATGGAAGAGCGCGTTCAGGCCGGGCGCCGCGGCGTGAGCGCGCGCAGCACGTCGGCGAACGAGGGGGCCGGGCCCTCCTTGTAGATCGACATCCGCTGATAGATCTCGGCGGCGCCCTTGTGGAAGTCGTCGGGCAGCCCCGCTGCCGCGAACGTGGCGGCGATCTCTTCCATCTCGCCGACGAAGCGCCACGCCTTGCGGGAATTGCCCTTCGCGGCCGACTCGGCCCGGGCCGACAGCTCGGGCTGCGAGATCTTCCACTCGCGCACCAGCGACTCCTCGACGCCCTCGGCGGCGGCCAGCGCACACGACGCCAGCAGGAGCGCGGCGCTCCCCTTGGTCCAGGACGCGTATGCCATCTTCACCGTCGAGGCGGCACCGGGCCCGCCCGGCACCACGATCGCCGCGAGCGGTCCGGCGTTGAGCAGCACGGCCATTTTCTCGGCGCCGCGGCCCGAGAGATACAGACGCGTGGTGCCGGGCTTCACCGGCGGCGAGCCGATGATGCCGCCGTCCACGAAGGTGGCGCCGCCCTTCTCGACGATTCCGCCGACCTCGCGCGCCGTCGCCGGCGACACCGCGTTGCAGTCCACGTAGGTTCCGGCGAAGCGCAGCTTTGCGACTCGCTCGGCCTGCTCGGCCGCCGCGGCCGGCGGGCACACCGAGACGATCACCTCGCTCGCGCGCACGAGCGCGGCCAGCGAGCCGGCGTCTTCCAGCCTGGCATCGGTCGCGCGCTTGCGCGTGGCCGCGCTCCGTCCCTCGCCGGCCCAGAGCACGCGGGAGCCGCCCGAACGCACGGCGGCGCCGACCATGCTGCCCATCTCACCTGGATGCAGAAGCCCGATCGTGGTCATGTCCGAACCCCCTTGGCGGCCCGTCGCTCCAGGCCGATCGCGCGACCCACCTGCGGCGGTCGCGGTAGCGCATCGTGTACCGACTGAATGCGTGCGAGCCGCTCGAGAATCTCCTCGGCCATCGGCGCGCCTCGGCGCGTGGCCTCACTGACGTGCAGCGACATCAGCTCGTTCGTCGCCGCGAGATATCCGTCTTGAGCATGATACATCGCGTGGATGTAATGGATGCGCTTGGCGTCGTGGCCCAGCAGAAGCGTGGTGAAGCGCAGCGGGTCGCCCGCTCGGACCTCTCGATGGTACGTGACATGCGCCTCGAGACAGAACGTCGTCACCGCCCGCTCCCGGCGGTGGGTCTCGTCGAGCCCGATCCAGCGGAAGAACTCGTCGGTCGCGAAGTCGAACACCACGAGATAGTAGCCCACGTTCATGTGTCGGTTGTGGTCGATCCATTCGGGTCGCACCACGTCGCGATAGCGGTCGAGCGGAGCGTCGATCACGAGCCTCCCTCAGCAGAAAGCAACGAGGCAGCATACAATAACGGCCGCCATGAATGACACCGACCTCTGCTGGATGTCCGCCGCCGATCTCGCCGTCGCCATCGCCAAGAAGAAGGTGTCGCCCGTCGAAGTGGTCGACGCGACGCTGGCGCGCATCGACAAGCTGAAGGAACTGAACGCCTACGTGACGCTCGACGCCGACGGCGCGCGGACGGCCGCGAAGGCGGCAGAGCGCGCCGTGGGGCGTCGCGGCGCCCGGCTCGGTCCACTCCACGGCGTGCCGTTCTCGGTGAAGGACCTGATCATCACGAAGGGCATCCGCACGACGTTCGGTACGCCCCTCTATCGCGACAACGTGCCGGCCGAGAACGCGCCCTCGGTGGCGCGCATGAGGGCGGCGGGCGCCATCATGCTGGGCAAGACCAACACGCCGACGCTCGGCTGGGTCGGCGTCACCGACAATTTACTCTTCGGCGTCACGCGGAATCCGTGGAGCCTCGGCCACACCCCCGGCGGCTCCTCCGGCGGCGCGGGCGCTGCGGTCGCCGCGGGCCTGGCGCCGCTCGCCATCGGCACCGACGGCGGCGGCTCGATTCGTAAGCCCGCCGCTTGGTGCGGCATCTTCGGCCTCAAGGCCTCGTGGGGACGGATTCCCGTCTACCCGCACGGCGCCGCGTGGAGTCTCTCGCACGCCGGTCCCATGACGCGCACCGTGAAGGACGCCGCGCTCATGATGAACGCGTGCGCCGGGCCCGACGAGCGCGACCAGTACTCGCTGCCGGCGACCGACGTCGACTACGTGAAGGCGCTCAAGGGCAGCCTCAAGGGTCTGCGGGTCGCATGGAGCGAGACGCTCGGGATCGCGCCCGCTGTCGATCCCGAGGTGCGCGACGCGACCGCGAAGGCCGCGCGCGCGTTCGGCGAGCTCGGCTGCCGCGTCGAGAGCGTCGAGCCGAAATGGCCGTCGCCGTACGACTGCTGGCGAACGATCTTCCTGGGCGGGATCGCGGCGCGGCTGGCGTCCTATCTCGATCGGCGCGACCAGATCGACCCCGGCCTGTTGCCGATCGTCGAGGAGGCGACGAAGTATCCGCCGACGAAGTACGTCGAGGCCTGGTTCGAGCGGCTCGCCTGGTGGCAGCACGCGCGCGAATTCTTCGAGCGCTACGATCTGCTGCTCACGCCGACCGTCGCCTGCTCGCCGCTCCCCATCGGCGAGTTCTACACGACGGAGATCGGCGGCATGCCCGTCGGGCGCGAGGCCGCGAGCGTCTTCACGTTCATCTTCAACATGACGGGCCAGCCGGCGGCCACGGTGCCGTGCGGGTTCACGAAGGCCGGGCTGCCGATCGGGCTTCAGATCATCGGCCGCCGGTTCGACGACGTCACCGTGCTACGCGCTTCGGCGGCGTTCGAGGCGGCGCGCCCGTGGGCGCAGCGCCGCCCGGCGATCGGCTGACGCTCGCGGACGAGGCGATCGGGCTGCGCCTGGCTCGTCAACGATCCAACGCCTTGCGGTAGACGAGGCCGGCGGTCACCACGTCCTCGACCGCGACGCCGACCGACTTGAACAGCGTGATCTCGCTCGCGGACTGACGGCCCGGCTTGAGGCCTCGCACCACCTCGCCGATCTCCGCGAACACCTGACCGGCCGCGATGACGTCGCCGGACTCGCTCGTCGCCGCCTCGCGCGACTCCACGTAGAGCCGGCTCTTGCGAAGCACCTCGTCGTCCAGCTCGCGCCAGGTCGGCCGGGGCGCGCCGACCGCGTTGACGTGCGCGCCCGGCCCCAGCCACGCCCCGCGCAGCACCGGCGTCTGGGACGTCGTCGCCACCACGACCACGTCGGCGCCGCGGACGGCTTCTTCCGCCGACGCCGCAGCGCGGACGCCGAACTGCGCGGCGAATGCACCGGCGTTGCGCGGGCTCCACACGCGGACCTCGCGAAACTTCCGCACGAGGCGCATCGCCTCGAGGTGGCTGCGCGCCTGCACGCCGGCACCCAGGATTCCCAGCACCGACGCGTCCGCGCGCGCCAGGTGCTGCGTGGCGACCGCCGAGACCGCCCCCGTGCGCATCTCGGTGATGAGCCGGCCGTCCATGGAGACAAGCGGCTCGCCGGTCTCGGGGCGGAACAACAAGATCGTGGCGTGGTGGCTCGGCACGCCCTGATTGTTCGGATAGAAGGTGACCAGCTTGGCCCCGAGCGCCCCCGCGTACGCGGGCATGATGCCGAGAAAGCCCTGGTGCTCCGACACCGGGAGCATCACACGCATCGGCTGGACGACCTTCCCGGCCGACAGATCGGCCAGCGCGCCGGCCATGGCGGGAATCAGGTCTTCCATGCGCAGCAAGGCGTGAACCGCGGCTTCGTCGAGAATCATTTCTCTCCTCTGAGGTCGACGTACGCTCCCTCGATGAGCTGCCCGGGCGAGATGCCGAGCGCGGCCATGAGGTCGTGAGCTTCCGCGACTCCTGCCTCGTGAGGCTCGCCGTCGGCCAGGACGACTTCCAGCTCGAGAAAGTGCCCCAGCTCCTCCACCCGGTCGAGGTGGACGCGCGTCCGGCCTACGATGTAGAGCGTCCGGTGCTTGCGCACCCGCCCGGCCTGGCCGTAGGCGAGCGAGAGCGCCTCCCGTAACGTGTCGGGCGACGCGGTCGGCGCGATGACGTAGAACGACTCTTTAGGGCCCGCCTGGTCGGTGCGCCGATAGAAGATGAGCTGGCCCTCGGTCGCCGAGAACGCGCGCAGCTTCAGCCGCCCGCGCGGACAGGCGAAGAACGTGTCGTCCTGCTGGATCTCGATCGGCCCCTGATCGGCCAGCGCGGCGGCCTTCGGCTCGACCGCCTCGACGCTCTCGATGCGCGCCTTGATCTCGATGTTGCGGGCCATCAGGTGTCGCGAGCCATCACGAGAAGTCCATCAGGTGCGTGCAATCGGCCGCCCCATCGCTCCGACGGAACCCCATCCGCTCGTAGAGCCGGGCCGCGGCTGGATTGTTGGTGCGCAGCCGGAGCTTCTCGAATGAGTCGCGCGCGACGCGGATGACCTCGCCGACCAGCTGGCGGCCCACCCCGAGGTGGCGATGCCGCACCAGGACGTAGAGATGACGCACTCGACCGACCTTCGGCCCGGGCGCATAGGGATCGATGTTCAGGCCGCACACGCCGATCATGCGCCCGTCCAGCGTGGCCGCGAAGAGCGCCTCGCCCGGCCGGTCGAATCGGTTGCGCCCGCTCGCCCATTCCTCAGCGAGCCGGCGCACGAAGCCGAGGCCGGCCTGCTCGCTTTCGCTGACCAGAGGGCCGACGCCCTCGGGCGGCAGCTCGTCGAGCCGCTCGATCACCACGGCCACGTCATCGCCTTTCAGTCGGCGTTATAGCGCGGTCCGTCCTCGCCGACCAGCAGCTCGGTGTGCACAACCGCCTCGGCGCGGAGCCGTGCCAGCGCGCGAAGCCGCTGATCGCCCCGATAGGCCGCGAAGGCCGCCTGGGACGGGAACGTGACGACCGCCGACTTTCGCGCCGTCAGGATCGCGACCAGCGTCATGTCCATCTCACCTGGTCGCGGGGTCGCGCCGGGCCAGGCGCAGGCCCAGGACGCCGTGGCACGCGATGATCAGCGGCACCAGGAAGGTCGGCAGCAGGCTCAACGGCAGCCGCAGGAGTGCCACCATCGATGCTGGGTCCGTCGTCGCCAGCCGCGCCGCCGTCACCACGACGAGGAGGATATCCGCGAGCCCGAGAACGTTCCACGCGATGTAGGCCGTGCGTCGGCGCCTGTCTCGCGGTGGGCCCCACACCAGCAACGCCGCCGCGAGGGTGGCGACCGCGATGTCGCCCCACCCACCCGGCACCGCGAACGCGTACGGCAGCTCACCGCGTCGATAGAGATACAGAAAGTAGAAGCCGACGAAGCGCGTCAGGTGCAGCCCGACCAGCCATCGCACGTCGATCGTTGCCAGCCATGTCCGGAACCCGGCGAGGAGCCACCCGGCGACCAGCACGGCCAGCGTGAGGGTGAACAGGACCAGCGGTGGCGCCGGCAGGGACGGGACGATCCCGGCCGCGCCGATGGCCATCGCGACGATCAGCCACCCGAGACCGACGAGCACGACCGTTCGCGACGTCATCGTGGGGGGCGCCACTCGTAGAGGACGATCCCACACCGGCCGAGGTCAGATGCCGTAGAAATCATAGAACTCCCGCGCGCCGCTCTCGACTGCGAGCACCTGCAGCGGAAAGCACTGGTCCAACCCGTCGAGGCTCGTCTGCCGCCTCAGACGCTGCAGGAGCTCTTGCGCGATGCTCTCCTTCACCTTCCCGTCGCGGTCCACGAACTGCCCCCACAGCGGCATGTGCTGAAATCGCTGATGGACCACGCGAGCCGTCGCCACGTAGGACTTCGGAAACAGCCGGCGATAGGCCTCGAGGTTGTACAGCCACGACGCTCCGATCACCCGCGGCGGCGGTCGCGTCGTTCGCTTCACGTGCTCGAAGAGCGCCGCCAGGTCCGCCAGGCGCTGCTCGCGCCGATCGATTCCCAGCGGCGCGTGCCCGTCCGTCTCGGCGTTCCGGAAGTGGAGGCGAATGCGGCCCTCGCTCAGCCGCCCGTAGGAGAAACAGCCGAACGTCGCCACGACGCCCGGCGGATCTCCAGCCGCGGGCCGCGCCCGATAGAAGCGATACGTCCATTCGTGACTGTCGCTCGCGCTGCCGAGGCCCGCGAGATACTCCCGCCAGACCGGATGCGTGGGATCGAAATCGCGCCCCAGGCCGAACCGAATGTAGAAGTTGGTGTACTCGAGCAGGGCGCGCGCCATGGGGAGCCCGGACAAGACCGAGACCGCGTGCGCGAACTGGAGCTGGAGGTCGAGGAATTCGCTCGCGTAGATCACGTCGCCGTCTCAGGCTCGATCGACGAGGACGAACACGCAGCCGGTCTCCGAGTACACGTCCTCGTGGATCGAGCCGGCACTGGCGACGCTCGCCCAGCCCGGGCCCATGCGACGCCCGCCCTGCACGAGCTCCCCCTCGAGAATGAACACGAACTCGGGGGCCTCGTGGGTGTGAACGGGAAACCGCGTCCCCGGCTCGAACCGCACGATCTGCATTTCCCAGCCGTCGGTGACGGCGAGGTCCTTCACGAAGACCCCGGCCGCGACCTTCGAAGGACGCCAGACCAGGTCATCGACGTTCACGGACTGGATGGACCCGGGCTCCCCCGGCACCCTCATCGCCTCCGGACATTTCGAAGGATCATGTCTTCAGCCGCTCCTGCAGTCCAGGGACCGTGGCGGGACAAGAGCGTGAAGAAGGTCTCTGGCGTCACCGTGGCTTGACGTCCAGTCGATAGATCCGCCGGGCATTCTCGCTCGCGACGAGGCGCGCGACGCTCGGCGGCAGCGCATCGACCAGCTTGCGGGCCAGCGCGAGGCGCTCGGCGCCCTCGTCCAGGAACTGGTCGCTGCCGATCACGAAGCGATCCGGGAATGCGCTCAGCAAGGCCGCCCAATCAGGGCGCAGCGTGCCGTCGGGGGCGAGCGGCGCCGTGGCGTACGGCCCACGCGGGTCGAGCTTGATGCTCATGAAGAGATTCGGGTGCTTCTCGAGAAGGGAGCGCATCAGCGCCACGGTGCGCTCGCCCGTGAGATCCCAGCCGGCGTGCGCCCAGACGATACGCGCGCCGCGGTTGTGCGCCAGGAGCCGCTCGAACCCGGAGATGTTTTCCTTGAGCCGCTCCGGATTCTCCCCCCGTCCCCTCATCCGTTCGGGCATGTCCATGTCCCGCGGTACCGCCTCCATGTGCAGGTCGACCGGCATCGAGCTCTTCGCGGCGACGTCGACCAGAGCCAGGAGCATCGGATGATCGGGCCGCGTGGATTCGTAAGGGTGCCCACCGCGCCCGGAGGAGAAATGCTCGGCCGTGAGCTCTCCGAATCCGACGGCGCCGGCCGCGACGATGCTCGCCGCCTCCTGCTGCAACCGCTGAACGTGCTTCGGGGTGACGTTTTCAGGCGCCACCGCGTGGATCATCGGGTTCAGCGACTCGCCGCCCGCGACGAACGCGAGCCGGTTCGGGTTGTCGCGCGCCACCGGCGCGAGCTCCTCGCGTCCATAGGCGCCCCGGTGACCCGGCGGGAACGGCGGCGGCAGCACGATCATCCTCTCGACCTTGTACGCCTCCATGAGGGGAAGCGCCTGGGCGGCCGTCGCCGACGCGTTGCCTCGTCGATTGCGGATCAAGTGGGCGTGGGTGTCGATGATCACGACCGGACCGCTCGGCGGCGTGTCCTGCGCATCTGCGACAAACACCGATACGAAGGCGCAGACACTCGCGAGCGCGAGCATCAGCACGCAGGCGGATCGGAGCGCGCCGGCCGGGCGCTTCATGGGCGCCCTTTTCAGCCCCCGGACGCGACGCCAGGCGGCGGCACCGAGTCCCATAGCTCCGTAAAACACGACCCCTCAGCGACGACGAAACACGGCGCCCAGCACCGGGTGCGGCCCCTCGGGCAGCGCCACCGGGCGGGGGGTCGCGTACTCGATGCAGAGCGGCCCTTCCTCGCCCTCGGGGTCGATCTCGACGGTGATGCGCATGAACGAGCCCGGCCAGCGGTACACGAGCGTGCCGTCGCCCGGGGTGTCACGCTCGCCGTGGACGATCGCGCCCCACTGCGTCTGCGCACGCTTCGCGGACCGCGCGCGCAAGCGCAGGCCCAGCATCGTGACGGGCGGCGGGGGATTCGCGGGGCCTGGCGGAGGCTGCCAGCGCCGGAGACTCGACCCGCTCGACGCTTTGGGGTGTGGCTCGGCGAGCTGCACGACGATGCCGAGCGCCTCGCGCGGGCGCAGGAACGCTTCTTTCCATTCCGGGTCGGAGTCGTCGTAGCCGACGATCGAATAGCCGTGCGCCCGCGCCCGGTCGCACACCTCGCCGAGATCGGGCACCGTGAACGTCACGTGATGGATCCCCGGCCCGCGCTGGGCGAGGAATCGATGCACCGCGCCGAACGTAGATGCGCCGCCGAGCTCGCCCTCAAGGACCGCCTGGGCGTCGACCAGACGCGGCACCGCGAGGGCGATGTGGTCGAAGCGGATCGAGCGCAATGAGGCTACGCGAGAACCGCCGTCTTCTTGCGTTCGACCAGCTCGAAGTCGATCGCGGCGCCCAGACCGGGGCGGTTCATCGCGTGCACGAGCCCGCTGCGGTCGACCTCGATGTCCTCCACCAGGCCGTACTTCTGCGCCGCCGCCGGCAGCAGCACCTCGAAGAACTCGCAGTTCCGGATCGCCATGATCACGTGGAGGTTCGCGACGTTGTTCAGCGAGTTGCCGCCGTGGTGCACCTCGAAATTCATGTGGAACGCCTCGGCGAGGTGCGCCGTCTTCACGAGCGACGTGATCCCGCCCTTCACCGCCACGTCGCCGCGCAGGTAGTCCGTCGCCTGCGCGGTGAGCCAGGGCGCGAAGGCGGTGAAGCCCCCGGGCGCGTACTCGGTGGCGAGGATCGGGATCGAGAGCTTCTGCTTGAGCTTGACGTAGTTGTAGATGTCGTCGTCGGCCAGCGGATCCTCGTACCAGTGGAAGCCGAGCCGCTCGGCCGCCTGCCCCACGCGCAGCGCATCGGGATAGACGTACGCCCAGGTCGAGTCGAGCATGACCGTGAAGCGATCGCCTACCGAGCGACGCACCGCCTCGCAGACCTCGATGTCCACCTTCGGGTCCGTCGGCGGATGGATCTTGTAGGCCGTCCAGCCTTCGGCCTTGAACTTCGCCGCCTCTTCCGCGTAGGCCTCTTTCGAAGCGAGCACGGCCGAGCTCGCGTACGCGGGCACGCTATCGCGATACGACCCGAGCAGCCGGTGGATCGGCATCTTCGCGGTTTTACCGGCGATGTCCCACAACGCCACGTCCACGGCGCCGATCGCCCGATAGGTCGTCGCGCGGTTACGCGACCAGAGCCCCTGGTAGAGCCGCTCGCGGTCGAGCGGGTCCTGGCCCATCACGACAGGCTTCAGGAACTGGATCAGCGACGCGCCGTCCATGTGCGCGCCGCGCTGCGCCGAGCCGAGGAACGCGTGGCCCTCGACGCCGTCATCGGTCTTGACGGTGAGCAGGCCGAGCTGGCTCTGGCCGCTGAACCGGCCGGTGTGCCGGCCGTAGGTCGTCGCCGGAATATCGGACCAGGCGAACAGCGTGAGCGTGACGTCCGTGATCTTCACGCGGCGATACCTCCGTTCTGAATCATCGCGTTGCTTCGCGGCTGTGTCATCGTGCCGTCAGCTGCGGCCAGAGCGCGTCGGCGCCGCGCTCGCAGACGGAGCGCCCCAGCTCGACGGCCCACTCCCCCTCGCCCCCGAACTCGGCGCGCCACGACCAGAGCCGCCGTGTCGTGAACTGCAGCGCGTGCTCGTACGTGAAGCCGATCGCGCCGTGCGTCTGGTGCGCGATCGACGCGCCGATCCCCACCGCCTCGCCCACGCGGACCTTGGCGACGGCAATCTCGAACGCGGCGTCGCCGCGATCGGCGGCGCGGCACGCGTTCGCCGCGGCCGTGCCCGCGGCCGCCGTGTGCCCGGCGAGGACGGCCAGGTTCTGCTGGATCGCCTGGAACGACCCGATCGGCTTGCCGAACTGGCGCCGCTCGGTCGCGTACTGCGAGGCCTGGCGCAGGAGATAGTCGAGCCCGCCCGCCATCTGAGCCGAGCGCGCCAGCGCGCCGTAGAGCCAGATCGCGTTCGCGGGCACGCGGCGGCCCGCCGGCGCGGCGGCCACGACCGGCGCGCCGTCGAACGTCAGCGTGTCGCGCGGCTCGCGCGCGAGGTTCTGGTCGCGCGTGACCGCTCCGGCGCCCCGCGCCGCCAGCGCGATCATCGCCCGCCCCTCGCCCTCGGTCAGGACCACGACGTGGCCTGCCGTGCCGCCCCACGGCACACGCGCGGCGGTGCCGCTGAGCCGCCAGCCACCGCCGGCGCGCCCGAGCCGAAGCGCCTCGTCGCGATGGACCGGCGCCACTGTCAGCGGACCGGTGGGCACGTCCAGCCCGGACTCGGACAGGAGCCACGCCCCCACGATCGTCTCGACCAGCGGAAGGGGAACGGCGTGGCGTCCGGCGGCGCGCATCACTATATAGGCGCCGCCCCACGTCCCCCCGGCGCCGCCCTTCGATTCGGGGACGACCGGCAGGGTCAGGCCGTTTTCCTCGACCGCCTGCCACAGCGCCTCCGGCCACTGTCCCTTCTCCGCGTCCTCGACGACGTCCTTGGTCACGAGGTCGGTGAACAGTCGCGTGACGACGTCGCCCAGGATCGACCGCAGCTCGTTCATCGCAGCCCCAGCCCGCGCGCGATGATGCCGCGCAGGATCTCGCGCGTGCCGCCGCGGAGCGAGAACGACGGCGCCCGCTGCATGAGAAAGCCGAGCACTTGCTGGAGGTCGCTCCCGGAGTCGATCGTGGGCTCCACGCCGAGCAGGGCGTGGACGATCTCGGGAATCTCCTGCTCGAAAGTCGTGCCCACGTCCTTGACCACCGCCGCCTCGAGGTTCGGGTTCTCGCCGGCCTGGAGCATGACGGCGACCGACAGCGACATCTGGCGCAGCGTGGCCAGATGCGCGACGAGCCGGCCGACGACCGCGGCGGCGTGGTCACCCGGATCCTTGGCGACGTGACGGATCAGCTCGAGCACCAGCGCGAGGCTCGACAGGTATCGCTCGGGCCCACTGCGCTCGAACGCGAGCTCGGTGGTCACCTGCTTCCAGCCCGCGCCCTCCTCGCCCACCCGCCTGTCTTCGGGCACGAAGACGTCCTCGAAGACGACCATGTTGAAGTGGTGCGAGCCCGCCAGATCGATGATCGGGCTCATCGTGATGCCGTCGAGCTTCGTGTCCACCAGGAACTGCGTGAGTCCCTCGTGCTTCTTCGCCGGGTCGTGGTGCGTCCGGAAGGTCGCGATCATGTAGTCGGCCAGGTGCGCGTTGCTCGTCCACACCTTCGTGCCGTTGACCCGATAGCCGCCCTCGACCCGCTCGGCGCGCGTGCGGAGCGAGGCGAGGTCCGAGCCCGAGTCGGGCTCGCTCATCCCGATCGCGAACGAGAGCTCGCCGCGCGCGATGGCCGGCAGGAACTTCTGGCGCTGGGCCTCGGTGCCGAAGCGCAGGAGCAAGGGGCCGGACTGACGGTCGGCGATCCAGTGGGCGGACACCGGGGCGCCGGCGGCCAGCATTTCCTCGAGCACGACGTAGCGCTCGAGCGCGCTCTTCTCGTGGCCGCCGTAGCGCTTGGGCCACGTCATCGCGATCCAGCCGCGCGCGCCCATCTTGCGGCTGAACTCCCGATCGAAACCGCCCCACGAGTGCGCGCGCTGCACGGGCGGCGTGTCGCCGAGCTCACGGCGCAGGAACTCGCGCACCTCCCCGCGCAGGGTCTCCGCTTCCGGTGGAAGCTCGCCCAGCTCGAAGTGGAAGGTCGGCATGTCTAGGCGTATTTCTCGCGCTTGCGCAGCTCGACGAAGAGGCCGTGCGTCTCCTGAGGATGGATCCAGGCGACGTCGGCGCGACGCCCGTCGACGCGGACGCCGGACTTTTTCAGCCGCTCGACGCTGCCCGGAATGTCCTGGCACTCGAAGCCCACGAGGTAGACGCCCTCGCCGTGCTTGGCCAGGAAGCGACCGACCGCCTTGTCGGGATCGGTTGGCTGCAGCAGCTCGATGTGGCCGATCCCGGTCGGCAGGATCGCGTTCTTGAACCCGAACTCCTTGGACTCCGCCCGGTGGTGGACCTTGAGGCCGAAGAGGCCCGTGAACCGCTCGATCGCCGCGTCCAGATCCCGCACGACGACGGTCAGCTCCACGACGTCGCCTAGCATGGCACGCCTCCTTGGGACGGTAGAGCGCGATCATACAGTAGAATCACCTCGCTCGACACCTCATGGCCCGATCATTTCCAGACTCGCCTCGGTTCTTCTACGGTTGGTCCGTCGTTGCCATCGCCTTCGTCACGATGGGCGTCGGCGTCAACGCGCGCACCGCGTTCTCACTCCTCTTCCCGCCGATCCTCGACGAGTTCGGCTGGCCGCGCGGGGTCACCGCCGGCGCGTTCTCGTTCGGCTTTCTGGTCTCGGGGGTCCTCGGCCCGATCCTCGGCCGGGTGATGGATCGGCGCGGCCCGCGCGTGGTGATGCTCCTCGGCGTGGCGCTCGCGGGCGCCGGCCTCGGCCTGGCGCCGCTGATCACGGCGCCCTGGAATCTCTATCTGACACTCGGCGTGCTCGTCGGCGGCGGCACCGTATGCCTCGGCTACACGGGCCACGCGCTCTTCCTGCCAAACTGGTTCGTGCGGCGCCGCGGGCTCGCGATCGGCGTCGCATTCTCTGGCGTGGGCATCGGCGCGGTCGTCATCCTGCCGTGGCTCCAGCGACTGATCGCCGGCGCCGGGTGGCGCGCGGCGTGTCTGGCGATGGCCGGCCTCGTCGTCGTGACGCTGGCGCCGTTGAACTTGCTCACCTGCCGGCGCCCGGAGGACATGGGGCTCCTGCCCGACGGCGATCCCGCTTCCGCGGCCACGACACGGGGCGGCTCACACGGAGCGAACGTCGTCGACCACGCCTGGGCGTCCACCGACTGGACGCTGGCGCTCGCGATGCGCACCGGACGGTTCTGGTGGGTCGCCGTCGGATTCGCCGGTGGCCTCTTCGCGTGGTACGCGGTCCAGGTGCACCAGACGAAGTACCTGGTGGAGATCGGTTTCGCGCCCGCGGTGGCCGCCGGGGCGCTCGGCCTCGTCGGCTTCACCGGCATCGCCGGCCAGATCGGTCTCGGACACCTCTCCGATCGGATCGGCCGCGAGTGGGTGTGGACGCTCTCCTGCGTCGGGTTCGCCGCGAGCTACCTGCTGCTCCTCGCCATGCGGCAACAACCGACGCCGGTCCTGCTGTACTCGATGGTGGTCGCGCAGGGCGTGTTCGGCTACGGTCTCGCCTCGGTCTTCGGCGCGATCCCGGCCGAGCTCTTCCACGGCAAGCAGTACGGAACGATCTTCGGCACGCTCAGCCTGGCGGCGATCGTTGGCGGCGCGATCGGTCCGTGGGTCGCCGGCGCCTTGCACGACCGCACGGGCAGCTACGTGCTCGCGTTCTGGCTGGCGGTGGGCGCCTGTGTCGTCTCGTCCGTCGCGATATGGCTCGCGGCGCCCCGAAAGGTGCGGGCGGTTGCGGGACGCGTCCCTCGCCGTTTATAAAGAGGGAGCCCCATGGCCACCGTCCCTGCGCGACGGCTCTCGGGACCCGCGGCCCGGCTCGGGAGCGAGTCCCTACTTGACGATCTCGAGCAGCTCGATCTCGAAGACCAGTGTGGCGCCGGGCTTGATGACGGGCGGCCGGCCCTGATCGCCGTAGGCGATGTCCGACGGGCACACGAGCTTGCTCTTGCCGCCCACCTTCATCATCGGGACGCCCTCGGTCCAGCACTTGATGACGCCGGTGAGTGAGAGGGTGAGGGGCTCGTTGCGCTGCATGGAGCTGTCGAAGACCGTGCCGTCGGCGAGCGTGCCCTGGTAGTGCACTTTTACCTTGTCCGTGGCCTTGGGAGAGGCGCCGGTGCCGGGCTTGAGCGTCGTGATGACCATGCCCGAGGCGGTCCGCGTCGCTCCCTTCTCGACCGCCGCCTTGTCGAGGAAGGTCTGGCCGGCCTTCTTCTCGATCGAGGCCGCCACGCTGGCCCGCGCGGTCTGGAGCGCCGGGATCTTCGGGCCGTACGTCTGGACGTCGACCCTAAACTCTTTCTTGAGGACGCCGTCGCTGACGCCGGCCAGGACCGCCTCCAGGTCGGCGGGGCTCAAGGCGAACGCAGCCAGGTTCTGGCTGATCACGAGCCCCAGAGCGTAGAGCGTCTTCTGGTCCTCGCTTTTGAGATCGGGACCGGCGGCGCTGGCGACGGTGACGGCGGCCAGGACGAGGGCGGCGGCGACGTGGAGAGCCTTGAGCATAGGAGTCCTTTCTTCGCGCCGATTGACGTAGGATAGGTCGATCTTCTCACGGGAGGCCGGGATGCCGGAATCGATTCCTGCGCCGTTGATCATCGACACGCTCAAGGACACGTTCCGCGAGGCCCGTGGGGCCAGCGCGCGCGAGCCGCTCGGCTGGATCCTGTCCGTCCCCGACACGCATCAGAAGACGGTGCTCGCCGCTCTCGACAAAGAGCGCGCGCTCCGCGTCGTCACGTGCGCGACCGAAGACGAGGCCAACGCGATTGGTGCCGGGCTCTGGATCGGCGGCGAGCCGTGCGTGCTCATGATCCAGCACGCCGGGCTCTACGCCTCGGTGAACACGCTGCGCGGCGTCTCCATGGACGGGCGCGTGCCGATGTTTTACCTGATCGGGCTCCTCTCGCGCGAGCGGGACCGCGAGCCGCGCGAGTCGCGCCACTCGATGGTGCGCTTCTGCTCGCCCCTGCTCAACACCTTCGGCGTCCCCCACGCGATCATGGAGGGGCCGGACGACGTCCACTTCATCCCCGAGTACTTCCGGCTGAGCCGCGAGCGTCGCGGCCCGGCGGCGGTGCTGGTCGGCCTGGAGACGAGCTGATGGCCATGAAGCCCGAGGACGTGCTGCGCGCGATCGCCGCCGCCCGCGGCGATGCCATCTGTGTGCCGACCATGACCACCTCGCCGGCCTGGCGCACGCTCGCCCCGGACGATCTCTCGATCGGATGCGTGGGCTTCATGGGCGGCGCCTCGTCGCTCGGGCTCGGCCTGGCCCTGGCGACGCCGACGCGACGGGTGATCGTCTTCGACGGCGACGGCTCGCTCTTGATGCAGCTCGGCTCGCTCGCGACAATCGCCGGCGCCGCGCCCCGCAACCTGACGCACCTTCTGTTCAAAAACGGCGTCTACCATACCTCGGGGGCGCAGGAGATCCCGGGAGGTCTCACGGTAGACTTCGTGACGATGGCCAAGGGCGCGGGTTATCGCAAGGCGTACGCGGTCACCGAGCTCGACGACTTCAAGCGGCGTCTGCCATCGATGCTGACCGACGAGGGGCCGCTCCTCGTCGAGCTCCACACCGGGCTAGCCGACAAGACGCCCATGACCGATCGTTCGGGCGTACCGTTCAATCAGCAGGTCGACAATCTTAGAACGAGGCTCACCAAGGCCGGCTGAGCCGCACCGCCGATCCGGAGAACCATGACCGGACGTAGGGACTGGTGATGGCGTCGCGGACGATGGACGATTTCAAGCTGGATACGTACCTGCGGCGCGCCGGCGCGCTGGATCTGTCGGCGATCGATTGGGCGGCGATCCCGCGGCATCCCCTGCCGCCGGAAGCCATCCGGACGATGCGCTACATGCAGGACATCGAAAGCCACACGATCGTCTATCTCCGGTCGCTGCTGGCGACCCGCGCGATCGACGAGCCCGACGTGGCCACGTTCCTGGCGTGCTGGGTCAACGAAGAGACCTTTCACGGCATCGCCCTCGAGCGCTTCCTGGCCGCCGCCGGCCATCCGATCGGGCCGCGCCCGACGCCTCACGGCCACGAGAACCCCGCCCAGTGGCTGGAGGCGCGGGGCATCGCGCTGCTGTCCCGCCTGTGGGGGGACTTCTGCGCCGTGCACATGACCTGGGGCGCGATCAACGAGCTGACCACGCTCATGGGCTATCGCCGCCTGGCGGCGCTCACGTCGCATCCGGTGCTGGCGGAGATGCTCGAGCGCATCCAGAGCGACGAGTCGCGTCACTTCTTCTTCTACTACCGCCAGGCGGAGATCCGGCTGCAGCGTCCGCTCGTTGCCCGGGTCTCCCGCTGGCTCGTGGATCGTTTCTGGGGACCGGTGGGCAGTGGCGTCCAGCCTCCGCGCGAGCTGCGCTTCATGGCCGGCTACCTGTTTTCCGATGAGGAAGGCCTTGCCGCCGCCCGAAAGGTGGACGAGACTATTCGGCGTCTGCCGGGGTTCGCCACTGTGCAGCTCCTTGAGGCTTGGCTGGATCGGTACGTCAAGGGAGGACGCAATGGCCACAGTCGCGCCTGACCACTACCGCGCCTACACTCCCCAGCCCTTCACCCGCGCCGAGCGCGATTCGGTGACGATCCTGTTCGGCGGGCTGCACTGGCGCATCGAGCGCATTCTGCAGGCCGTCCTGGAGAGCAGCGGGTACAAGGCGCAGATCCTGCCGGTGGCCACAAAGGACGATCTGCTCACCGGCCGCGAGGTCGCCGACATCGGGCAGTGCTGCCCGACCAGCTTCACCACCGGCAATCTCGTCAACTTCCTCAAGAAGGAAGCGAGGCAGACGAGCGCCGAGGACGTGAGCAAGAAGTTCATCTACCTGACGGCGGGCTCCTGCGGCGCCTGCCGCTTCGGGCAGTACCACCAGAGCTACGAACTCGCGCTCCGCAACAGCGGTCTCGGCGCGTTCCGCATGTTCCTGATGGCGCAGGACAACCTCGACCAGAACATGGGCGACGGCCTCGACCTGAACCTCGGAATGACCCTGGGGTGCCTGTGGGGTATTTTCTGCACGGACCTCATCCAGGACCTCGAGTACCAGGTGCGGCCGTACGAGGTGCTGCCGGGCCAGACCGAGGCGGTCGTCAAGGAGAGTGTCGAGTACCTCTACGAGGTCTTCCGCCACCGGCCGGCGATGACGCCGAAGAAGTCGGTTCTGTGGCACCTCGCCACGCCGTACTTCGCCCGTGCGATGCGCGAGGTGCGCCGGAAGTTCTCCGAGATCGAGGTCGACCGCCTGCGTGTGAAGCCGAAGGTGAAGATCACCGGCGAGTTCTATCTCCAGACCGTCGAAGGCGACCCCAACTACAACATCCACCGCTGGCTCGAGGCCGAGGGCGCGGAGGTCTATCCCGCGGCGATCACGATCTGGATGGACTACCTGCTGCGGCTCGGCCTGCAGCGGTTCGAGGACTACAGTGGCGTCGAGAAGGGCGCGCGGTTGAAGCTCGGCCTCGGCCGGCTGGCCCAGGGCATCTATCGCCTCACCGTCAACCGCCTCCGGCGCGCGATGGGCAACCTGCCGCACGAGATCCCCAGCCAGTTCGAGCTGCGTCGGCTGGCGGCGCCGTACTTCCACCGGAACCTCGACGGCGGCGAGGGCGACATGCTGGTCGGCAAGTCGATCTGGGCCTTCCAGAAGAAGAAGGCCCACATGATCTGCGAGCTGTCGCCGTACTCCTGCATGCCGAACACGATGTCGATCGGCGCGATGGCCGGCGTGCTCGGGAAATTCCCCGAGATCCTCTACGCGCCGCTCGAGATCAAGGGCGACGCCGAGGTCCACGCGCTGTCGCGCTGCCAGATGATCCTGACCGAGGCCAAGAAGCGTGCCCAGCGTGAGTTCGACGACGTCCTGGCCCGCACCGGCCTCACCGTGGACGAGGTGCGCGCCTACCTGCACGCGCACCCCGAGATGCGCAAGGCCACCTACCGGATCCCGCACGACGGCGCCGCCGCCGGCACCGCCGCCAAGCTCGTCCTCCACGTCGCCTCCAGGATGGGCCGCCGGTGAGTCAGAACACTGAGCGGATGACGGAACGCTCCGAGCGCGGACTTCGCCCGCGCGATCCCAATCCTGGATCTGTCGGGGTAGACGGACCGGCGACCCGGTGGGGGGGTCTGGGGGAGGAGCGGCGCTCGCTCCCCCCCAGCAGAATGGTCGGGGTCGACGTCGGCTCGACCACCGTCAAGGCGGCGGTGGTCGAGGAGGACGGCAAGGTCAGCTGGCAGGACTATCAGCGCCACAACACGCGCCAGGCCGAGAAGGTCGCCGAGTTCCTCGAGCGCATGGAGACCGAAGCCGGGCTGACACCCGGCCAGGACCGCATCTTCTTCACCGGCTCCGGGGCCGGCTTCCTGGCGCCGCTGGTCGGCGCCAAGCTGATCCAGGAGGTCGTGGCCGTCGCCGCCTGCGTCGAGAAGCAGCATCCGAACGTGCGCTTCGTGTCCGAGATCGGCGGCGAGGACATGAAGACGATCTTCTTCACCGAGACCGGGACCGGAAAATCCAAGCAGGTGTACATGCAGTCGGCCTGCAGCGGCGGCACCGGCACCTTCATCGAGAAGACGGCGCGCAAGCTCCAGGTGGCGAGCGAGCGGCTCGCCGAGATGCCGTATGAGGGCATGAGCCTGCACAAGGTGTCGAGCAAGTGCGGGATCTTCGCCGAGACCGACGCCAACACGCTGGTGAAGACCGGCGTGCCGGTCGAGGAAATCATCGCCAGCCTCTTCGAGGCGGTCGTCTACCAGAACCTGGCCACGCTGACCAAGGGCAACACGCCGATGCCGGAGGTGCTACTGCTCGGCGGCCCCAACCTGTTCTTCAAAGGGTTGCAGGAGGCGTGGCGCCACCACCTCGCCAAGCTGTGGACGCAGCGCAAGATCGAGTTGCCGGCGGGTCAGACGGCCGCCGACCTCATCCTCGTCCCCACCGAAGCGCTCTACTACGCGTGTTTCGGCTGCGTCGAGATCGGCCGCGGCGAGAAGCCCGAGGTCGGCGTCTACCAGGGGCGCGACAAGATTCTCTGGTGGGTGAAGGAAGGCCAGCACGAGCAGAAGGCCAAGGACGGCGCCCGGGGCCTGATCACCGGCCAGGACGATCTGGCGACGTTCGTCAGCGAGTACGTGCGCCCGGCCAGCGCCTGCGCCGCGCAGCGCGAGCCGTACGCGGACCCGGTGCTGATCGGGTGCGACTTCGGCAGCACGACCGCCAAAGCGGTGGTGATGTCCGAAGAGCGTGAGCTGCTGTTCTCGTGCTACGCGCTGTCCAAGGGCAACCCGATCGAGGACGCCCAGTCGCTGTTCCGCCAGGTCGGCGAGGCCGGGTTCACCAACATGGCGGGCCTCGCGCTGACCGGCTACGGCAAAGATCTATTGGTGGACGTCCTGGGCGCCGATGTCGGCGTGGTGGAGACGGTGGCCCACGCCACCGCGGCGCTCCATTACTACTCGGACGCCGACGTGATCTGCGACGTGGGCGGCACCGACGTCAAGATCATGATCCTCCGCCAGGGCACCGTCGCCGACTTCCGGCTCAACAGCCAGTGCTCGTCCGGCAACGGCTCCTTCTTGCAGGGGGTCGCCGAGCGCTACAACATCCCGCTCGAGCAGTACGCCGACCGGGCATTCGAGGCCAAGGCGATGCCGAGCCTCACGATGGGCTGCGGCGTGTTCTTGCAGTCCGACATCGTCAACCAGCAGCGCAAGGGCTGGTCGGCCGAGGAGATCATGGCCGCGCTGGCAGCGGTGCTGCCGGTCAACGTGTGGATCTACGCCGGCCAGCTCCAGAACCTCCGCGCGGTCGGCCGCAAGTTCGTGCTCCAGGGCGGCACCCATCGCAACATGGCGGTGGTCAAGGCGCAGGTCGACTTCATCCGCAGCAAGGTGCCGGACGCCGAGGTGGTGCTGCACCCCTATTCGGGCGAGGCCGGCGCGATCGGCGCCGCGCTCTGCGCCGCCGACTGGAAGAAGAACGGCGGCGCCACGCGCTTCCGCGGCTTCGAGACGATCGCGGCGCTGACCTACCAGAGCACGACCGCCGCCGAGACGGTCTGCAAGTGGTGCCCGATCAACTGCACGCGCACGTTCATCGACGTGCACCTGCCCGGCGCCAAGGGCCGGCCGTGGAGCAAGGTGCCGCTGGCCGAGGGCTGGGAGCGCGTGATCAGCGGCAACTCGTGCCCGAAGGGCCTCGTCGAGGACGTCAACGAGATGCGGGTCGTGAAGGCGAAGCTCGAGGAGGTCAAGCGTGACTACCCTAACGTTGCCGAGATGGTTCGGAAGGACGCGTTCCGCCGGGTCAGCGCCGCCGCCGTCGCGCAGTAAGCTGCGGCTCGGCATCCCGCGCGTCCTCAACCTCTGGAACACCCATCAGTTCTGGATGGGGCTCCTGGGTGCGCTCGGCTTCGACCCGCGCAACATCGTCTTCTCGTCGGACACCTCCGAGGAGCAGGGCCGCCAGTTCGGCAAGGGCCGCGGCACCGTCGACTGCTGCTACCCGGTGAAGTGCATGTCCGGGCACTATGGCGAGCTCGTGTTCGGCCAGAAGCAGAAGCTCGACATTCTCCTCTCGCCCATGATTTATACGTTGCCTTCTTTCCTCAGCGGCCACGTCGCCAAGACCCTCACCTGCCCACGGGTCATGGCCGCCCCTGAGAACATCAAGGCGGGATTCCTCAAAGAGGGCGATGCGTTCGCCGAGAACGGCATCCGGTACTGCAGCCCGTTCGTCTCGCTGGACGAGCCACTGATCGTCCCCAAGCAGCTCTTCGAAGGCATGAAGGACGCGCTGCCCGACCTCACGCGCGAGGAGATGGCGCGCGCGGTCGACGCCGGCTACAAGGCGCTGCACGCCTTCAACGACAAGCTGCGCAAGAAGTCACGCGAGGTCCTGGAGTGGTGCGCGCGGGAGGACAAGCCGTGCCTGATGGTGGTCGCGCGCCCCTACCACATGGACCCGGGCATCGGCCACGAGATCGAGGTCGACCTGCAGGCCTACGGCTATCCGATCCTCTGGATGCAGTACTTCCCGATCGACGCCGACCTGATGGACTGGGCGTTCGGCGACGACGTCCGGGCCGGCCACGTCAAGAGCGCGTTCGACATCCACGACGTGTGGCAGTCGTCGTACTCGTCCAACACCAACGAGATCCTGTGGGGCGCCAAGGTGGCCGCGCGGATTCCATGGATCGCCTGCGTGCTGCGGATGTCGAGCTACGAGTGCGGGATGGACCAGCCGACCTACTCGCCGGTGCAGCAGATCGTCGAGCGCTCGGGCACGCTCTTCTTCTCGTTCCAGGACCTCGACTCCACCAAGCCGGCGGGCTCGGTGAAGATCCGCGTCGAGACCATCACGCACTATCTCGAGAAGTACGCGGCGGACATCATCAATCGCAAGAAGGCCGCGATGCCGCCAGGCTGCCCCCTGCTGCCGGCGGCATAGCCCGGCTCAGGTCCTCCAGCCGCGCCCGGAACTCGTCGGTGAACTGGCGGTACGGAATCGGATAGGCCGTCGTCCAGTTCTCCCCGGGGGCGGACTCGAGCGCGAACCGCCCCATGAACTCGGCAAGCTTCGCGCTGCCGTAGCGCTCGATGAGCCAGTCCACCGCCAGGAAGGCCTGGCAGTACGTCGTGATCGCGCCGAGCTTCCGCGTCCAGTCCGTCCAGCCGGCGGTGCCCGAGAGCGTCTGGAGATCGGGGAAGAGCTTGATCGGCGTCGCCGCGCCCACGACGGCGCGGACGACGTTCTGTCGCGACTCCGCGTAGGGCCGATAGCCGAGCATGTCGCGCACCTGGAACTTCACCCAGTCGGCGTGACCCTCGAGGATCCAGACGGCGGGTCGGAGCTTGCCTCCCTCGCCCAGCTTGCGCTGGCTCACGTGCGCCAGCTCGTGCGCGAGGAGCCCGGCCCTCCCTTGTAAATGCATCCACGCCATGTGGTCGCCGCGCAGGAAAACGCCGTTGCGCGTCGCCACCCCGGAGGCGTTGCGCCACCGGTCCCACGCCTCGTTGCTCTTCTCGCCGCCGAGCGTGACGAGCCCATCGACCAGCGTCGCCTCGTTCACGTAGACGTACGCTTTGGTCACCGCGGGAAACGGAAGATCGAGCTTGTTGTTCATCAGCCAGGCGATGGAGTTGATCAGCTCGGGATCGCCCGGGCTCGCGCCCAGCGGCGGCGGCGCCTCGCCGGTGAACTTGATGTCGTACTCCCGATAGGGGCCGGCGGCGGTCGGGGTGGCCACCGCGAACGCAAGCGCCAGCACCAGCAGGAGTGGCGCGATGCGGATGTGCCGACGATGCCTCATTCCTGGTTTGGGGGATGGCCCTGGTCGCCCGGCGCCCCGCTCCGCAAGTGCGAGCGGAAGTCGTCGACGAATTGCGGATACGAGATGGGGAAGACGCTGTCCCAGCACTCGCGGGTGCCGGGCGCGCGCGAGAAAGCACTGAAGAATTCGACCAGCTTCGCGCTGCCGTAACGCTCGGCGAGGCGGTCCACCGCCAGGAACGCCTGACCGTACGTCGCGGAATGGTTGAGGCTCCGGGTCCACCGCGACCATTCGTTGCGGCCGTCGAGCGCAACGAGACCAGGAAGCAGGGTGGGCGGGATCGCCCCGTCGACGACGGAGCGCGCGACCTGGGCCCGCCGCACACTGTAGGCCCCGTATCCGAGCCGGTCGACCACGTTGAGGGCCACCCATTCGGCGTGGCCCTCCACGATCCACCGCGGGACTTCGTGCACGCGAGGGCCGGCCAGCTCCTGCTGGCTCAAATGTGTCAGCTCGTGGGCGATGACCTCCACGCGACCAGCGAGGGGCCGGCGCGCGAGATAGTCCCCTCGAAGAAAGACGCCGACCGGCGTCGCCATGCCCGCCGCCAGGGTCACGCTGCCATCCCAGGCTCGCGCGCCGAAATTGCGAAGGACGCCTTCGGAGAACGCATCCTCGTCACGGCACACGTACGCCTTGCGCCACGCCGGAAGCTTGAGATCGAGCTTGTCGCGCACCACCGCAGCGACGGCATCGACGATATCGAACACGCTCGCGTCCGGGTTCAGCGCCGACGGCGCCTTGCCGTCGATCCGGATCTCGTGCTCCCGGCAGGGTTCTGCCGCCATGCCGGGGCCGGCGAGAGCCACCAGGAGCAGGACGAGCGATGTCAGCCGCGTGCGATCCCTCACGTCAGCGTTTGCCGAGCTCCTGCTCCTTCAGCACGCGGCGCAGGATCTTGCCCGACGGCGTCTTCGGGATCGCGGTGACGAACTCGACCTCGCCCGGCACCTTGTAGTTGGCGAGCCGGCCCTTGACGAAGGCGACGACGTCGCCGGCCGCGAGGTCGTGGCCCGGCTTCTTGACCACGAAGGCCTTGGGAATCTCGCCCGCCTCGGGGTCCGGCTTGCCGATGACCGCCGCGTCCGCGATCGCCGGGTGCTCGACCAGCAGCGCCTCGATCTCGGCCGGCGCAATGCCGAATCCTTTGAACTTGATCATCTCTTTCTTGCGGTCGCGAATGTAGAGATAGCCGCGCTCGTCGACGCAGCCGATGTCGCCGCTGTAGTACCAGCCTCCGCGGATCGCCGCCGCCGTCGCCTCCGGCGCCTTCCAGTAGCCCTGCATCACCTGGGGACCGCGGATGCAGATCTCGCCCACCTCGCCCGGCGCCAGCGTGTGCTCGCCGGTCTCGATGTCCACGACACGGTGCTCGGTGTCGTGGGCCAGGAGGCCGGCCGACTCGACGACGTTGATCCGCTCGTCGTGGACGGGATTCACGTGGGTGAGCGGTGAGGCTTCGGTCATCCCGTAGCCCTGCAGCACGGGCACGCCGGTCAGCTGCTTGAAGCGCCGCGCCAGCTCGGGCGCCACCGGCGCGGCGCCCACCATCGTCACGCGCAGGCTCGAGAGGTTGTACTTCCCGAGCTCCGGCCAGTTCGACAGCATGAGGAGCACCGGCGGCACCACGAAGAAGAGCGTGACGCCGTGGCGCTCCACCAGCTGCAGGCACTCGACCGGCTCGAAGCGCTCCATCAACACGCTGGTGGCGCCGGTGTAGACCGCCGAGCCCATCAGCATCGTGCCGTAGATGTGATAGAAGGGCAGGAAGATCATCAAGCGGTCGCTCGGCTGCATCCGGATGCACGCCACGAACTGGATGTTGTTGATCACCAGATTTTTGTGGCTCAGCATCACGCCCTTGGGGAGCCCGGTCGTCCCGCTCGAGTAGGGCAGCGCCACCAGGTCGTCCTCGTGGATCTCCACGCGCGGCGGCGCCTCCGCCGACTCCCCGGCGATCAGATCCGAGAATCCCAGCACGTTCGGCGCCGCCGCGCCGGGACCGATCGCGATGACGTGCTTCACACTCGGCGTGCGGCCGCGCACGGTGGCCACCAGCCCGACCAGATCCGAGTGGACGACGATGGCCACCGCTCCGGTGTCCTCGAGCTGGTATTCGATCTCGCGCTCGCGGTACGACGGGTTCATGGGGCTCGCGACGGCGCCGATGCGGGCGATCGCGTAGAACGCGATGACGTATTCAGGGCAGTTGGTCGTCAGCAGACACACGCGATCGCCCCTGCGGACGCCGAGCCGCGAGAGCGCCCGGGTGAATCGATTGGTCAGTGCCTCCAGCTCGCGATAGGTGAGACTCACGTCGCGGAAGACGACCGCGACGTTCTCCGGATGGCGCTCGGCCCCGTGCGTCAGGACCCGGTCGTACGGCATCCGCGGATAGTCGAGGGGCGGGCGGAAGAAGGTCATGGTCAGAGGGTCTTCGCGCGCTCGCGCAGCGTGTACTTCTGCACCTTGCCGGTCGACGTGGTTGGCAGCGGCCCGAACTGGATCGTGCGGGGCACCGCGAAGTGCGGCAGGTTGTCCCGGCAGAACGCGATCAGCTCGGCGGCCGTGGCGGCGGCGTCCGGACGGAGCTGGACGAACGCGCACGGCGTCTCGCCCCATTTCTCGTCGGGCCGCGCGACCACCGCCGACATCAGCACCGCCGGGTGGCGGTTCAGCGCGATCTCCACCTCGATCGACGAGATGTTCTCACCCCCGGAGATGATGATGTCCTTCGCGCGGTCCTTGATCTCGATGTAGCCGTCGGGGTGCTGGACGGCGAGGTCGCCGGTGTGGAACCAGCCGCCGTGGAACGCGGCATCCGTCGCCCCGATATCCTTCAAATACCCGAGCATCACGGTGTTGCCCCGGAGCATGACCTCGCCGATCGTGCGCCCGTCCGCCGGCACCGGCCGGAGCGTCTTGGGGTCGGCCACCATCTGACCGTCGAGCGTGGGATAGCGAACGCCCTGGCGCGCCATCTTCTCGGCCTGCTCGACGACGCCGAGCGAGTCCCACGCCTCCTGCCACGCGCAGAGCGTCGACGGGCCGTGCACCTCGGTGAGGCCGTAGAGGTGCGTGACGTTGAACCCCATCTCGTTCATGGCGCGGATGACCTTGGCGGGCGGCGACGATCCGCCGGTCTGGATCTCGACCACGCGATCGAAGACCGTCCGCTGCTCGGGCAGCGTCTGGATCAGCATCGTCAGCACGGTCGGCGCGCCGCACATGTGGCTGACGTGATGACGCTTGATCAGCTCGAACACCAGCGGCGGGTCGACGCGCCGCAGGCACACGTGCGTGCCGCCCATCGCCGTCACCGCCCACGTGTAGCACCAGCCGTTGCAGTGGAACATCGGCAGCGTCCACAGGTACACCGCGCGCGGCGGCAGCGGCCACATCATGATGTTGCCGACCGACTCCAGGAACGCGCCGCGATGGTGGTAGACGACACCCTTGGGATTGCCGGTGGTCCCGGACGTGTAGTTGAGCGCGAGCGGCGCGCTCTCGTCGGTCGGGGGCGCCCACTCGAAGTCCGGCGACCCGGTCTGGAGGAACGCCTCGTACTCGATCTCACCGAGGCGGTCGCCGGGGCCGTCGTAGAGCGCGTCGTCCACGTCGATGACCAGCGGCTTCTTGCCGAGCCGCTCGAGCGCGGGCCCGACCGTCCCGGCGTACTCGCGGTCGGTCAGGAGCACCTTCGCCTCACCGTGCTCCAGGATGTAGGCGATCGTGCGCGCGTCGAGGCGCGTGTTGATGGTGTTGAGCACGGCGCCGGCCATCGCGATACCGAAATGCGCGTCGAGCATCGCCGGCACGTTGGGTAGCACGGCGGCGACGGTGTCGTCCGGTCCCACGCCGTGGCGGATCAGCGCCGACGCCAGGCGGTGCGCCCGCGCGTCGAAGTCGCGATAGGTGATGCGCCGGGCACCGTGGATCATCGCCACCCGGTCGGGGTGGATGGCCGCGGTGCGCGGCAGGAACCCGAGCGGCGTCAGCGGCGCGAAGTTCGCCGGGCTCCGGCCCAGGCCGGTCTGGAAGATGCTGCCGCTTCTGTCGGGCATGTCGGTTCCTTCCGCACCCGTCCGGAGGCCACTGCCGCCCGGGGGCGCCAAACGTTCGGCTTCAGGAACTTAGCGCGGCGTCCGGCGTCGGGCAAGGCCCCAGGGACGGGAGAAGTCGCCTCGCAACTTCTTGGCGCTGGTTGAGGCCATGGAGGACACATGCTCGCACACGCCAGGCGCTTCTGCGCAGATCGCGGGCAACGGCGGGGGATTGTCGACTCCGATGGGTTCGATCAGAATCTACGGGGGCCCGCCCGGCGGACCCCGTCGCGTGGCCGGCCGATCGGTGGAACGGTGGCCGCCCGAGCCCAAGCATTCCCACCGCAGAGGAGGAGCCGCATGATCGCCGCGATCCGCACCCACACGCCCCGCCGGTGGCTGGCGCCGCTGGCACTGATCGTCGCGCTGACAGTGGCGGCGCCGGCCCTGGCGCAGGATCCGCCGTCCAGCGACCTCCTCAACGCGGTCCTCTGGATGCAGCGATCGGTCGAGTACAAGGCCGCGGCCATCGGCGCGTTCGCGCTGGCCAGGATCCGGCTCGACCAGGCGCTCGCCGACCCCAACTGGACCGGCGCCCCGAAGGAGCAGACCGGCGCCTATCAATCGCTGCCGCCGGCCGTGATCCTCGACGTCGACGAGACGATCCTCGACAACTCGGGCTATCAGGCGTGGATGGTTCTCAAGGGCACGTCCTTCGATCCCAAGACCTGGAACGCCTACGTCAACACCGTGTCGTCGCTCCCGATCCCCGGCGCGGTCGAGTTCGCCAAGTACGCCGACTCGAAGGGCGTCAAGGTGTTCTACCTCTCGAACCGCATCGCCGAGGAAGAGGCGCCGACGAAGAAGAACCTCGAGAAGTTCGGCTTCCCGATGGGCGGCAGCGTCGACACGATGCTGATGACGCGCAAGCAGCCGGACTGGGGATCGGCCAAGGGCACGCGCCGCGCCTACGTGACGAAGAGCTACCGGGTCCTGCTGAACCTCGGCGACAACTTCGGCGACTTCGTCGACGAGTACCGCGGCAACGAAGCCGAGCGCTTGAAGGTGATGGAGCAGCACAAGGACCGCTGGGGGCGCGAGTGGATCATGCTCTCGAACCCGAGCTACGGCTCGTTCGAGTCGGCGCCGTTCAACCACGACTTCAAGCAGTCGGAGGCCGATCGGCGCAAGGCCAAGCGCGGCGTGCTCGACGCGTGGCCGGGTCCGTGAGCCAATGTCTTTGGTGCTATAACTGGCACACCAACTTCCAGGGAGGATGGCCATGGCCGTATCGGTCGGCTTCATCGGCGTCGGCAACATGGGCAACCCGATGGCGTACAACGTGCTGAAGGCGCCGTTCGCGATGACCGTCTTCGACGTGAATCCTAAGGCGACCGAGAACCTCGTGCAGGCCGGCGCCCGGCGCGCCGGCTCGGCGCGCGAGGTCGTCGACAACTCGGAGATCGTCCTGACCTCGCTGCCGGCGTCACCCGACGTCGAGGCGGTCTACCTCGAGCCCGGTGGCCTGGTGGAGCGCGCCAAGCCCGGGACGATCCTCATCGACCTGAGCAGCGTGCTCCCGTCCACGCCGCGCAAGATCGAGCCGCGCGCCAAGGCGCGGGGCGTGCACTTCCTCGAAGCGCCGGTGAGCGGCGGCGTGAGCGGCGCCCGCGCCGCGACGCTGGCGATCATGGTCGGCGGCGACGCCGCGGCCCTGGACCGCGCGCGCCCGGTGCTCCGCGCGATCGGCCCGAACATCTTCCACGTCGGGCCGGTGGGCGCCGGCAACACCGTGAAGGCGATCAACAACATGATGGCGTCGGTGAACTCGTGCGCGATGATGGAGGGCCTCGCCGTCGGAGTGAAGGCCGGGCTCGATCCGATGACGGTCTACGAAGTCGTGAAGGCCAGCAGCGGCGGCAGCAAGGCGCTCGAGCGGATCCCGAAGGCGCTGATCCCGCGCGACTTCGAGCCGGGCTTCAAGGTCGCGCTGATGAACAAGGACCTCGACACGTTCAACAGCATCGCCAAGGAGCTCCACGTCCCCGTCAGCTTCTCGAACGTGGCTCAGCGCTACCAGCAGGCGGCGCTGGCGGCCGGGCTCGGCGAGCAGGACACCAGCGTGGTCATGACCGTCATCGAGCGGCTGGCCGCCGTGCAGGTGCCGAAGGGGAAGTCGACCTAGTCGTAGCGCCGCTGCGTCCAGTTGTCCTGGAAGTGCACGGCGTCGCCCGACAGCACGATGAACCCGGTCTTGGGCAGCTGCACCAGCAGCGACTGGTGCCCGGGCGTGTGGCCGGGTGTCGACAGGATGGCTACCCGGGTTGACCACCGACATAGAATCCCGCCATGAGCGCGGCGCCGGAAACTCCGGGCAATGCAGGCGCTCGCGCGTCTTGACAGACGCGGCAGCCGCGGACGAGTATCGGCGCTACACGACCCTCACAGCGAACACGGAGCGATCGCCATGGATCTCGGACTGAAGACCAAGGTCGCGGTTGTCGGCGGAGCCAGCAAGGGGTTGGGGCGCGCCTGCGCGCAGACGCTCGCGGAAGAAGGGGCCAAGGTGGCGTTGTGCAGCCGCTCGCAGCCCGACCTCGAGCGCGCGGCGAAGGAGATTCGCGACGCGACCGGCGCCGACGTCATGGCGCTGGCCGGCGACCTCGATCAGCACGACACGATTCGCCGGCTCATCGCCGCGACGGTCGAGCGGTTCGGGCGGCTCGACGTCCTCGTCAACAACTCCGGCGGCCCGCCGCTGGCGCGGGCCGCGACCGCCACCGAGGAGCAGTGGGCGACGGCCGTCCAGCGCTCGCTGCTGTTCTTCGCGCGGATGGCGCGCGAAGCACTACCGCACATGAAGCGGCAAGGCGGTGGCCGCATCATCAACATCCTCGCCAGCACGGTGTACCAGCCCATCCCGAACCTGGCGCTCTCGGGGGCCACGCGCATGGGCGTGGTGGCGTGGGCCAAGAGCCTGGCCGACGAGGTGGGCCGGGACGGGATTCTCATCAACAACGTGTGCCCGGGCTCGATCCTGACCGAGCGCATGCTCTCCAACGTCACGTCCCGTGCCAAGGAGCTGAACATTTCGGTGGACGAAGCGCTCGCCCAACGCGCGGCCGAAACCGCGGTGGGCCGCATCGGCGATCCCAAGGAATTCTCGTCGCTGGTCGCGTTCCTGGCGTCGGAGAAATCGAGCTACATCACCGGCACCACGATGCTGGTGGACGGCGGTCTCGTGCGCTCCGTGCTGTAGCGACCTGAATCCTGTCCATCGCTTCCGGCCGGGGATTGTGTATCATTCGACCACATCGAGCACGCCAAATCGATCTCGCCTGGGGAGGCGGCCATGCTCACCAACGGTACGACCGAGGCCCGAAAGCTTCGCGCTCGCCTCAACCATCCCGTCATCGACGCCGACGGCCACTGGATCGAATACCTGCCCGTGATGAAGGAGGAGTTCCGGCGCATCGCCGGGGCCGCGGCCGTCGAGGCCCTCGACACCGCCACCCAGCGCGTCCCCAATTCGCTCAAGATGACGCTCGCCGAGCGCCGCCGGCGCCGCGTCGGCCAGGAAGCGTTCTGGTCCTCGCCGAGCGAGAACGTGCTCGACCGCGCGACCGCGATGATGCCGCGCCTCATGTACGAGCGGCTGGACGATCTCGGCATCGACCTCTGCGTCGTGTATCCGACCGCCGGGCTCTCGTTCCACCGCATGCAGGACACACGGCTCCGTCGCGCGATCTGCCGCGCCTACAACGTGTTCACGGCCGACCAGTTCCGCAAGTACTCGGACCGGATCATGCCGGCCGCGATCATCCCGATGTACACGCCGGACGAGGCGATCGAGGAGCTCGAGTTCGCCTCGCGCGAGCTCGGCTACAAGGTGATGATGGTCGGCGGCCTCATGCGCCGGCCGGTGCCCGTGGTCGCCGAGGAGCAACCGGACGCGGCCAAGTTCGCCGAGTGGCTCGACGTGATCGGCATCGACAGCCCGCACGACTACGACCCGGTGTGGACCAGGTGCCGCGAGCTTCGCATCGCGCCGAGCTTCCACAACGGCGCGCGCTCGATCCTGCTCCGCAACTCGCCGTCGAACTTCTGCTACAACCACATCGGCCACTTCGCCTCGGCCGGCCACGCGATCGCCAAGGCGATCTTCTTCGGCGGCGTGACGCGACGCTTCCCCGACCTGAACTTCGCGTTCCTCGAGGGCGGCGTGGGCTGGGCCTGCATGCTCTACGCCGACCTCATCGGCCACTGGGAAAAGCGCAACCGCGCGGCGATCGAATCGACGAACCCCGCCAAGCTCGACGTGGCCAAGCTGCTCGAGTACGCGCAGCAGTACGGGAGCGACGCGGTGGTCGACGCGGTCCGCCGCGGCGAGGGGCTCGAGGGCGACTCGAACTCGAAGCTGACCGGCGGCATCGAGGACCTCGACGACTACTTCCGGTGCAAGATCGAGCGCAAGCAGGACATCCGCGATCTGTTCGTCCCGCGCTTCTACTTCGGCTGCGAGGCCGACGATCCGGTCAACGCCTGGGCCTTCAACAAGAAGGCGAACCCGATGGGCGCGCGGCTCAACGCGCTGTTCAGCTCGGACATCGGCCACTTCGACGTTCCGGACATGTCCGACGTCGTCCCCGAGGCGTACGAGCTGGTCGAGCACGGCCTGATCGATGACAACGACTTCCGCGACTTCATGTTTGCCAACGCCGTGCGCTTCTGGGGCGAGGTGAACCCGGAGTTCTTCCGCGGCACGGTAGTCGAGAAGGCCGCCGCCGAAGCGCTCGCGCAGTCGCGGGTGGTCGCCCCAGGACACTAGCCCGGGCCGCCGTCAACCTTCCGGAGTCAGCGTGATGGCGGTTCTCTGGCGCGTCCACGAAGGGCCGACCCATGCGTCCTCAGATCGACGACGTCCATATCGCCTCGCGCCCGTTCGCGGGTCTTCTCGGGCGCCCGGAGCGTAGCGCGCGCGCCAACCTGTGCTAGCGTGACAGCGCTCGCCGAGCGAGCGGAAGGAGCACGCATGAACGGGAGCGCGCAGTACCCGAGTCTCGAGGCGCGCGTAGTTCTGATAACCGGTGGCGGCAGCGGGATCGGCGCCTCGATCGTCGAGCACTTCTGCGCCCAGCGGGCGCGAGTCGCGTTCGTCGACATCGCGCTGGAGCCCTCGCAGGCGCTCGTCCAGAACATCATCGCCCGTGGGGACCCGGCGCCTCTCTTCATCCCGTGCGACCTGCGGGATATTCGGGCGCTGCAGTCGGCGGTCGCCGAGGCGCGGGCCCGGCTCGGGCCGATTCGCGTTCTCGTGAACAACGCGGCCCACGACGAGCGCCACACGATCGAGCGTGTGACGCCCGAGTACTGGGACGACCGCTTCGCCGTGAACCTGCGCCACCAGTTCTTCGCGTCCCAGGCGGTGTCCCCCGACATGGCGGCGGCCGGCGGCGGCTCGATCATCAATCTGGGCTCGACCTCGTGGCTCGTGGGCCAGGGCGGGATGCCGGCCTACCTCAGCGCCAAGGCCGCCGTCGCCGGGCTCACGCGGGCGCTCGCGCGCGACCTCGGGCCCATGAACATCCGCGTCAACTGCATCGTGCCCGGCTGGATCCTGACCGAGCGGCAGATCCAGCTGTGGCTCACCCCCGAAGGCGAGCGCGAGCTGCTCCGGCGCCAGTGCCTGAAGCGCAAGCTGGTGCCGGAGGATATCGCACGCGTGATTCTCTTCTTCGCCGCTGACGACAGCTCGGCCTGCACCAACCAGAGCTACGTCGTCGACGCCGGCTGGGTATGAGCGGCACAAGAGGATCCATGAGACCGACCCTGCCGCGCGCGGGCCGGCGTCGTCCACCGCACCCGCTCGATCGCGGCTACGCGCGCGCGGCCGGCGAGGCGGTGACGTAGCGCGGCATCACTTCGGTCGCGAAGAGCTCGACCGAGCGCATCGCCTGCTCGTGGCTCAAGTCGCCCCACTGGAACGAGCAGACGAAGTAGTTGGCGCCGGTCGTCAGGTACTCGTCCAGGTACTCGCACACCGCGCGCGGTGAGCCGGCGAGCGCGACGCCGCCGATGCGGTTGGGGTGCGGCCGCGACTTCTGCTGATCGAAGCGCTCGAGCTCGGCGTCGATGTCCCGTCGCGTCTCGCGCGCCGGCAGGCCGGCCGGGCGCTCGCCGACGAAGCCGAACGAGCCGTCCTTGGTCTTCATGAACTGCGTGAGGTTGCGCTTCTCCGCCTCGAGTCGGCGCGGGGCCGCGAGGTTCCAGCGGTACTTCTCCCAGGCCGGCTTCGCGGCCTCCAACGCTTCTTCGTCCGTCTCCGCCACGACCAGGTGCACGACGAGCCCGATCATCGGATCTTCGCCCTGCACCGTCTTCGTGCCCGTGCCCTGGTGCTCTTCCCACGCCGCCCGGTAGCGCGGCACCGCCACCCCGAGGCCGTCGAGGGAGCCGACGATGATCGTGTGCATGCCTTCCATCGCCGCCGTCACGGGATTACGCATGTACCAGAGCGGCGGATACGGCTTCTGGAGCGGCCGCAGGTACATCGGCAGGTTCTCGAAGCTATGGAAGCGGCCCGCGTACGTGAGCTGGTCGTGGCTCAACCCCTCGCGGATGATCGCGAGCGTCTCGAGATAGCGCTCGTAGTTCGTCTCGGAGTCGGCCTCCTGGCCCCAGAAGTACGCCTCCATCACGCCGCCGCGGCCCACGCCGATCTCGAGGCGCCCGTCGCTCAGGTTGTCGAGCATGCTGATCTCTTCGATCAGGCGGAGCGGATGGTGCAGCGGCAGCACGTATACGCACGGGCCAAAGCGCAGTCGCCGCGTGCGCTGCGCCACGCTGCCGAGGAACACGTTCTGCGAGGGCGCCAGGCTGTGGATCGCCGGCGTGTGGTGCTCGGCCAGGTGATAGGCGTAGAACCCGGCCTTGTCGAGGCGCTCGATCTGCACCAGGCGCTCGCGATAGATCTGATCCAGGCGCTGGCCCGGCACCGGCTCGATGTGGTCGAAGATCCCGAATCGCATGGCCCGCTCCTTGTCGTGTGCAAGCAATCTTACACCGCTTGACAGCCCCGGCGCCCTGGCCTAGCGTGGCGGCATTCACGACGCCGTGGAGGATTCGATCATGCGGACAAGGATGTTCTTTCTCGTGCTGGCCCTCGTGCTGTCGTCCGCCGCGTCGGCATGGGCGCAGGGCAAGAGCATCACGCTCTCCATGCTCGCCGGCTACAAGGAAGACGTCCTCCGCGCGAGCCTCCCGGAGTTCGAGAAGAAGACCGGCATCAAGGTCGTGGTCGACGCCTCGCCCTTCGGCGACCTGTACAAGAAACAGCTCCTGTCGCTGAGCACCGGCGGCCGCTACGACGTCCTGTTCATGGACGAGCCTTGGATCGCCCCGCTCTCGGAATTCCTCTTGCCGCTCAACGAGCGGATGAAGAGCCTCGACCTGGCCGACTTCGTCCCCACCGCCGTCGCCTCCGGAGCGTTCCAGGGCACGCAGTACGCGGTACCGGTCGATCCCAACGTCCAGCTCCTCGTGTACCGCAAGGATCTCTTCGAGCAGAAAGGCTTGAAGCCGCCGGCGACGTGGGACGAGCTGCTGGCGGCGGCGAAAGCGTTCCACGATCCGTCGAAGCAGCAGTACGGGATCGCGATCACCGCGAGCAGCGACATCCAGACCGCACTCTACATGCTGCTGGCGATCTGGTCGTACGGCGGCGAGCTCGTCGACGGCGGGCGCGGCAGCCTGAACAGCGCCGCCGGCAAGAAGGGCGGCGAGGTCTTCCTGGAGCTCCTGAAGTTCACGCCGCCCAACGTCAAGAGCTACAACTTCGCCGACGTGAACAAGGCGATCCAGCTCGGGCAGGCGGCGATGGCCATCCAGTGGGCGTCGGGCGCCCGGCCCATGGAGGACAAGACGCGCTCGTCGGTGGCCGGCAAGCTCGGCTACGCGCTGGTCCCGAAGGCCGTGCGCCAGACGCCGATGCGCGGGGTGTGGACGATCGCCATCGCGAAGAACAGCGCCAATCAGGACGCGGCCTGGCGATTCGCCACCTGGCTCTCCGGCAAGGAGTTCGGACAGGCCGCGGTGAAGTTCCCGAGCGCGACCTCGGCCATCCACAGCCCGCGGTTCTCCGTGCTGAAGGACGCCGGCACGAAGGCCGCGCTGCCGTACGCCGACACGCTGCTGGCGAGCTTGCAGATCACCAAGGAGCGGCCGCGGCTGCGCGAGTACGCGGACATCCAGGAGAACCTCCGGGTCACCGCCGGCAAGCTCACCGCGGGCGAGCTGACGCTCGAGGCCGCGCTCAAGGA